>JAAVCL010000001.1 GCA_014802335.1 Bacteroides sp.
TCTTTTTTTCAAATTGTCTGTTTGGCTCGAATTCAAAGTTTGTTTCGGATTGACGGGACATCTTTTTTATGTCCCTGTACTCTTAAACAACTTTCGCTGCTTGTCTTGGTAGCATTATGTCAATGTTCTCTTTGCTTCGGATTTCCGCTTTCCCGCGTCGCCCTCGTGGCTTCGCTTTCGGCGTTGTCATTTCCGATTTGCGATTGCAAAATTAGTGCAAAATCTTCCGCTGTGCAAGTTTTGTTCAAAAAAAATTGATGGATAAGGATATTTTTTGTTGTAAATTATTATAGCATAGTGCAATCAATAAATGTTAAAATATCTTTCGTTTTGTTAACTACAAAAATTAGATTGATAAATAAGGGTGATCTTCGGGATAATTTTCGGAGAATTTCAGAAAAATCGTTCAATTTTTGGCGAGATTTCTTTGTTCATTTACCAACATCAAGAGCTCATCACGCACTTCAAAAGGGAGTTCAAGGCGCCTTTGAGTGATGCTTCTTGCCCATCCGGCCACGTCATCGGCACGCAATGTCATTAAAACTTCACGAAATTCCTCCACTTCCTCGGGCGAATAACTTTCAGGTGTCCGGCCCACGAATCTGTCCAGATCTTCGTCGTCGTAATATATAATCTCTGCCGACATTGGCGAAAGGGAATCTTTTTCGCACACAAGGTGGAGTCCGCAACACTGTTCATCATCTTCTTCTGTTTCGGAATTATCCGGATCCGGGTTTGCTTCATCCAATGACTCGGGAGAAGTTTCAGTTGTGTTTACGGGGTGCTTTCTTCTCCAATTCAATTCAAATAAATAGAGAATCAGGCCAATCACTATAAGAACAGCGAGAATTATAAGAGCAGGTATCATTGTTTATGTTTATTATTTATACGTGTGAGGTTAAAAACACGTTTGAGTGTTAAGAAGTCGTTTAAACGGCTTCAATGCCAAGATTAGAAATTGAGGAAATAAAATCGGGAAATGATTTATTTATCGCACCGGCACCATTTATTGTTACCGAATGGAAGCATGGAGCAGCCACTGCAAGAGCCATTGCTATGCGATGATCATTATGAGAGTCAAAGACAGGGTTCTTACAGTTTCGGGCCTCAGTTGTTTTTCCACGCCAAGCCATCTTCTTATCTGACGACTCTATCACGAAACCGATTTTTGCCAATTCGCCGGTTATAGATTCAATACGATCACTTTCTTTGAAGCGCAGATGCCCCACCCCGTCGAATTCAAATTTTATATCCGCAAGGCAAAGCCCCACGGCGAGTGCCGGAACCAGATCGGGAGTATTTTCGAGATTAATTTTAATAATTTCCGAATTTCTCTTTATGCTGTCTATTTCCGATTTTATTCCTTTCAGGGTTATTACGGAATTGTCAGCCCCAACAGTTTCCACAGACTTTACGCCCAGCCGGGCGAAAATATCCCTACAAGCCACATCGCCTTGCAGACTGCAAGGGGAACCTTTCAATCCAGGTAAAATTATTTCACGTTCAGGGCAAATAAGGGCAAATTCATAAAAATAGCTTGCCGCCGACCAGTCTTTTTCTATATTATAGACAAATCCGCCGGATAACCGGTTGTTTGCTGCGGCATGACTGAAAGCCGTGATAACGGCGTTTGTCATTTCTACATAAGGGCGCGACACACCTGTCGAGACGTTATTACGGAAAGGGTGCTTCCACAACAAGGAGGCCATCGCCAATGCAGATTCAAATTGACTCGACAGATTGGATTCAACTCTGATTTCGCGGTTGTCAAGCTGCCGTCCCGATACAATATAAGGAGCATTTTCTCCTTTTATGTTAGCCCCGGCCATTCGAAGGGCGTCCAAAAGAGGCCGCATCGGGCGCCTTCGCATCGCCTCCGAACAAGTTATGGCCCCGCGGAAATCAGGAATCGAAGCAACCAAAGCCAGAAAGAATCGCAACGAAGTGCCCCCTGAACCTAAATCATAGGTGAATTCATTACCTGTAACTTTCCATTGTTGTAAAAGTTTAACAGCCTCATTTAGTTCTACAGTGTCATCGCAAAGCGGCAACCCCCGCAGGTCTACATTTATATTATATAAATAATCATAAATAAAAGACATTATCAACGCCCTTGCAGCTACACTTTTCGACCCGGGAAGGCAAACGCATCCTTCCGATTTTCCCCAACCCTGACATTGGAGAGTCACCCTATCGGGGCCTTGAGAAGAAGCAAGCGTCTCCATAAGATAAGAATCGATAGTTTTTTTCAAGAGCCTCATCATAGACCTTGCGCCAGCGGGCCGTATCCGCATCTGTCTGCGAATCGGCACCCAAAAAAGAAGAAACCAGTAACAGCAAAGTGCTTTGGGGCTGATGAAAATTGGTAATCATATTGTCAACTATACGCCAACGGAAACCGGGTGCAATCATTATAGAAGTAGACGCAGTCAAAACCTTTAAAGAATTTTCACTCAAAAAGGAAATCAGAGCATCCAGAGCATCTATGGTCGAACTCTTCCACTCGGACTCTGACATTTTATCTATTCCCGCCACGTTATAGGCTTCCCATTGCCCTACATTCAAATTTTTATCACCTTCACTCAGCTGCAATCCGAGAACAGGCAACGATTCAAGAGTGCGGACGGATGTTGTGCCAACAGCAGTTATGGGCCTGTTATGCGCCAGCGCATCTCTGATTGAACGAATAGCATCCAACGTTACAGAAAAGACTTCGGTATGCATCGGATGTTGGCCAATTTCTTCCGACTTCACAGGTTGAAAAGTTCCGGCCCCCACATGTAGAGTCACCGGCACGATATCAACACCTCCGCTGCGCAACTCCTCAAACAGAGCCGGGGTAAAATGCAATCCGGCTGTGGGTGCGGCCACGGAACCTTGCATTTTTGCATAAATTGTCTGATAGTCATCCTTGTCGGTAGTTTCCGATTCGCGCTTCAGATAAGGAGGAATCGGAATAAAACCGGCCGCTTCAACCACAGAAGCAAACGTAACCGACTTGTCATCCCATTCAAAATGAACCTGATGTGCATTGCCGGGCAACCGCTCCCCTCTACTTGCAGTAAGCAAAATCTCTTTTCCATCCACCAACAAAGTTTTGGTAAGCGGTTTATCTTTCCAACGTTTAAGATTACCCACCATGCAACTCCACGAACAAGAACCCTTGGCCTGAAACATCAGCACATAATCGCGCGGCGAGATTGGTTCAAGGAGGAAGACTTCAATAACCGAACCCGTATCCTTTCTGAATTTGATACGAGCATTGATAACCCTCGTATCATTGCAGACCAAAATGGAATCGGGAGGGATAATATCGACTATTTCAGAAAAAAGATGATGTGAAATCCTATCATCGTTGTCAAGTTTAAGGAGTCGGCATGCATCGCGTTGTGACAACGGATGCCGAGCAATCTTATCATCGGGCAAAGGATAATCGAACTTAGAAATTCGAATATTTTTAATTTTATCGAGCATAGAAATAAAATTCATATATAGTTGATACCATGTTAGTTAACAAAGATAATCAACAAAAGAAAGAAAATTTATAAAAATTTTTCACACAAAAATAGTAAAAAAATTTGGTAGATTCAGAAAAAAGCTATAACTTTGCACTCGCAATCGGGCGATTAGCTCAGCTGGTTTAGAGCATCTGCCTTACAAGCAGAGGGTCTGCGGTTCGAATCCGTAATCGCCCACCGATTGAAATTCAAGAGAGAATTTCCACCGACAAATTCGGGCGATTAGCTCAGCTGGTTTAGAGCATCTGCCTTACAAGCAGAGGGTCTGCGGTTCGAATCCGTAATCGCCCACTTCCCCACAATCCCCAAGTCCGTCTGTTTCTTCGGAAATAGGCGGACACCTCTTTTATACCCTCTCTTATTTTTTACCCCCACATATTATCTTTCCTCTCTCCTAAACATTTGTTATACTACCTACATAGATTTTCATTTATTTATATNATTTTTNGCATANCNGATTAAACGAATTTGCCACAGTAAGAGTCAAAGAAGAAATTAAAGTTAAGTTATTTCAGAATTGTTCTCACGCAGTTTCAAAGAACAGCTAACTATATATATTATAAAACCGACAAAATGAAATTTTCTTCTAACCTACTGCTGTTNTGNATTTTANCATTTGCAGGTGTNTCCACTTTGTGGGGNGCGGTGATAAATGGAATTGTTACAGATGATGAAAATTCGGAACTTCCGGGAGCNCTTGTNCGNCTCACATCATTACCCGACTCCGTGCAAACCGAAGGACANCTCACCGACATCGACGGCAAATTTGAATTCAAAAATGTGCGACCGGGCCTTATCAACCTTCAGGTTTCCATGACCGGAATGGAGCCAATNGTAAAAGACATAACTGTCAATTCAGACCAAGACACAATTTTCGTGGGNAGNCTTCGCATTTCCGAGAATCCTGTTTTGCTTGATGAAGCAGTNGTCACGGCCATTCGTGCAGCAGTAGTTGCCAAAGAGGATACACTTGAATATAATGCCGGTTCTTTCCACACATCGCCCAACGCCAGCGTGGAAGATCTTCTNAAGAAACTNCCCGGAGTGGAAGTNGGGAGTGACGGNNCCATCACATCACAAGGGAAAACAATCAGCAAAATCCTTGTTGACGGGAAGGAATTTTTTGGAGATGACCCGAAGGCGGCNACCAAAAATCTNCCCTCGAATATGGTCGATAAAGTTCAGGTGGTGGATCGNAAAAGTGANACNGCGCGCCTCACCGGGGTNGACGACGGTGAAGACGAAACGGTTATCAACCTTACGGTCAAGAAGGATATGAACAACGGCTGGTTTGGTACAGTCGGCGCCGGATATGGCACCGACAGCNGATACCAGGGAAACTTCAACGTGAATTATTTTAAAGACGGNAATCAAGTNTCGTTGATAGGNGGAGCCAACAATATAAATGAAATGGGTTTCACCGACCGGGGNCGCGGGCGATTCCGCGATTTCGGAGGGANCAANGGTATAAACTCGACACGCCAGGCAGGAATCAACTTCAANGTGGGGAATGAAGAAAAATTTCGTGTGGGAGGGAGTATATTTTACACCAANACNGACCGCGACTCGCGCAGCCGCTTTGAAACCCAATATCTGTTTCCNGATTCAGTGAGCTATCTCAACGGAGGCTCGCGCAACCGCGANCGCGGNCAGGCGCTGAACGCNCAATTCAGAATGAGATGGAACNTCACGGAAGCCGANGTNCTTGATTTCCGTCCGGAATTCTCGTATAATTATCGCCATTCGGAGAAACTTGATTCCTCTTTTCTAAGGGCCGGAAACAAAACCTACGACCTTGTGAACAGCAATAACTCAATGCAGCGCAACCGNGGCCGCGATTGGACCGCATCGGGACGCATGATTTATACCCATAAATTTCTTAACCGCCCGGGACGTTCGTTTTCCGCCCAACTGAATTATTCATTCAGCGACACGCGCCAACATTCCACTTCATGGAACGACATTGAATATTTCTTGCGACAGGAAGACAGCGAGAGGCTGTTTCAGTTCATAGACTCACGCCAATGGAGCAACAATCTGGAAGGACGCCTCACCTGGACCGAACCACTCGGCGACTCCTCGCGGGGTAATTATCTTGAATTTGCCTANCGCGGTTCGATAAGATTCAACAATGCCGATAAACTCACCTACGATCTCCCCTCNGACATCTCAGATATTCTATCCAACGGACTTCCCGACTATAACCANGCTCCGGAGGATGCNGTCNTNTCNAATGATCTTTCCAANCGATTCCGCAATAAATTCAGCAATCAGGAACTCCAGATCGGATATAAGAAGATTACNAAATCNTTAAACCTCAATGCCGGNCTCACATTNTCGCCCTCAAGCTCGGAAAGCGAGGATTTGATAAATTCNGCCCGNAACATCGACACACGCTGGGTATGGAACGTAGCNCCCTATCTGCGTGTAAGATACAAATTCGATGCCTCCACAAGCCTNATGGCCAACTACCGGGCACGCACCACCCANCCGAGTNTTACTCAGCTTCAACCNGTGGCNGACACCTCNGACCCGCTGAACATCACTGTCGGAAATCCNGACCTCAAACCCACNTTCACTCAAAATCTCGGATTCCACTTCAACCGGTTTAACGCCACATCACAACAATCNCTTGTGGCGGCCGCAAATGCAAGTTTCGCACTTAACAANATTGTGTCGCGCACCNTTACNGACCCNCAAACCGGAGTGCGNACCACCACNTACGCCAACTCCAACGGCANTTGGAATGTGTTCGGNATGNTNATGCTCAACCAGCCTCTGCGTAACCGGAAATGGCGGGTNAATGCACGTTTCAACGGNCGNTATGCCTCAACGGCCGGATACATNAACGGNGACTATAACCGCAGCGGCAATCTCACTCTTTCNCCCACGGCCGGAATAACTTTTTCATCAGACATTTTCCAGATGACTCTGACTCCGACCTACTCTTTCCAGATGACCACCAGNACTCTCCAACGGCAAATGAACAGAGATATTCACAGCTATGGATTCAACACCGATGCATCTCTGTTCCTACCCTTCGGNCTNGAAGTTAACACCGACCTTGCGTTCTCNCGTTCGAGCGGNTATTCATACGGATTCGACAGNTCACAGTTGCTTTGGAATGCGCGGCTTTCCTACTCNTTCCTGCCAGACAAATCGCTGACACTCAGTGTAANNGCNTACGATCTTTTAGGCCGNAAGAAGAACATCTCNCGAAGTGTGAGNGCAGATATAATCACCGACCGCGAATATAACGATCTGACCCGTTACGTAATGGTTGGNCTNACCTGGAAATTCAATACCCTGAGCAAGAAAGCCAAAGCNTCTATCGAGGATTCAATGCACGGCCCCGGCATGCCGCCCGATGATCGGCGCGGAGGTTCAACCCGAGGAGGNGATCGNCCGCATCCAAGGATGTCGCCCGGAGGCCCCGACGGTCCTCGCCCATTCTGACNGNATGCCACCAAGTTTTCAACCAACGCGATANTTTNATTGTTATATNAGTAGNTTTTAAAAAATTGGCTATACTTCCTTCGGTTTTTCGTAAAAAAATACGAAAANTTCGTNGGCAAAATGTNGGGACGTGGCGTGCCACGTCNGGGTAAACATCNCCGCANTACCCNGCAACATTCAGACGNGGCACGCCACGTCCCTACACAAGTCCGGCAATGAGACGGTGTTTACTCAGATGTGGCACGCCACGTCCCTACATTTTCGGCTCCAACAGATATGGCAAGTCATANCTAATTTCTGNAAGCTTCTTACTGATAATCANATTGAGNTTACCAACTANTGTTGAATTAACATGCGGCCACTTCAATGGCCAAACANTAAAAATATAAGTACCATGACACTTGAAGAATCAATCGCACGACTGGTGAATGAATATATCGAAAACTTCGACCGTTTCGACCATAATCCTCAAATACGCGTAAANCCNCTAAAGAAGACCGCTACGTTGGTGAACGGTCGCGACATGCANCTTGAAATCGAAGACAATGACGAGGCCATTGAAGATGNAGCGGCNGCCGACGGNATGGAAACAGAAGATGCAGCCGATTATCAGGCTTCGCAGAATCCNGATTTCTATGCTGTAAAAAGTTTACTGATTAACACCCCGGCCGGCACAACCATTGCCAACACCAAGGCTATAAGCGATGTGGCCGCCAATTATGAAAATGAAAAATAAGATAATCACATAAACTGTTGCAAAAATAAAAAGNCGACACATGCGCGTGTCGNCTTTTTATTTTTGCAACAGTTTATGTGGNGAGTTTAGAATCTNTAACCCAAGTTAATAGAAAATGTCTGTGCTTTTCCAACCCCGAAGTGTATTGCATCCCTNTCGTTGAATTGGAATTGATAGCCTACCGATACATTNTAGTGGCGCATGAATTCCAATCCGATCCGGGCATCCGCACCCACCTCAAATCGNTTGAAATCATTTTTACCATATACNTNNTANGATCGCTTTNCAACAGACTCNACATTNTCCAAGTCTACATATACATCTTTTATTTTTACTTTTCCNCCAAGCCCGACGCCGAAATATGGACCGAGGCCAACATTCAGAGNCAATTTATCGGAAAGNCCGAATGAGAAACCGGNATGTATCGNCAATNCAAGAGTNGAAGGAGAGGCCGTTTCCTTAACAGTCATATACAGCATGTTCGGATCCCAGGTAGAACCATTNTCATACGAATAAGAGTAGTTCCAGGGCTTATAATTATAACGCACGGCAGCATCAAGGAAAAACACCTTTGANANATCCANCCTNCCGAACANACNNNCNTTAAAACCCGGACGCNACNGANGTNGCANNNATNGGANGCGATAAATTCAAACCTGCTTCCACACCCCAGGAAAGCTTACTCTGTGCTTGCACNGCTGTCATAGAACCCAACAGCAATATGGATGTAAATAAGTATTTATACATATTTATAGTTTTACAATTAGAATCTATCGTGATGCGCAAAACTTAGATAACTAAAAATTAATATTTGCTACAAAGCTATAAAAATAATTTNATTTTTCCAAATAAAATACAAAAAAAACAATCTTAATGATANATTTTNAATCTATGNAATAACAATATATATTCAGTCATTTTATTANNGGNATAAGGTTAGANCCCATATTATATAGACCAAAAAATGCCGTGGCGTGCCACGTCTGGGAAAANACCGTCATTTTACCGGACGAGTGTTGTNNGTGCCACATCGGGNAAATACGGTCCCATTACCGGACANGTGTAGGGACGTGGCGTGCCACGTCTGAGTAAACACCTCCGAATTACCCGCCGCATTACCNATCNCAACGATCAGACGTGGCACGCCACGTCCCTACATTTGTCCGCCCCATTGTCCGTCACATGGTACGGTGAGTGTAGGGCGTGCCACGTCTGGGCAAAAAGACACACAGTTATAAATTTAAATACATTGTTACTATGGGTTTTAATTTTTTTTTTGTAAATTTGCAAGTTAAGTAGCTTTTTAAAACCTATGAGAAGGTTTTTTAAGAGATAAGTATGTGTTGAAGTCGTTTAAACTTATTACGAACACGTACTTATAAGGAAGAAAATAATCAAAAAAACACGAGATATGAATCTTTTCGACAAAGTAAGCGAAGATATCAAAAAGGCTATGTTGGCACGCGAGAAAGTGCGTCTCGAGGCATTGAGAGGAGCCAAGAAGGAATTCCTGGAGGCCAAGACAGCCAAAGGTGCAAATGGCGAACTTACGGATGATACCGCCACGAAGATAATAGTTAAAATGGTGAAGCAGCGTAAGGAAAGTGCAAAGATTTATGAAGAGAACGGTCGTGGAGAGCTTGCCGCCAATGAGCTGGCAGAAGCCGCCGTGCTTGAAGAATATCTGCCCAAGCAGCTTAGTGCCGAAGAACTTGAAGCAGAACTGAAAGGAATCATCGCCGAAACCGGAGCAACCGGCCCGAAGGAAATGGGCAAAGTAATGGGCGTTGCAAGCAAGCGTCTTGCCGGTCGCGCAGAAGGCCGGATGATTTCAGAGACAGTAAAGAAACTTCTAAATCAGGCATAATCCACCTTACGGAATAATAAAACAGCAATTCGCACATAACCGATAACCACCCAGCACAATGTTAACGCTTCAGACCATTAAGGCCGATCCGGAATACGTGATCAAGCGCCTTGCCGTTAAAGGTTTCGACGGCAGCACAGTAATACGTCAGATACTCGATTTGGATGCCGAGCGTCGCAGTCTGCAACAGAAAACTGAATCAGACGCTTCACGTCTCAAAAAGATCTCAAGTTCCATCGGCTCTCTGATGAAAGAGGGACGCGCTGCCGAAGCGGAAGCAGCCAAATCCGAAGTCAACGCAATAAAAGAGGAAACAAAAAAGATGCAGGCCCGTCTCGGGGAATGTGAGACAGAAATGCACAATCTTCTGCTTACCGTTCCCAACATGCCATGCGAGGCAGTGCCCGAGGGTCTTACTGCCGACGACAATGTGGTTGAAAAGACCGGGGGCGCAATGCCCGAGCTTGGAGAAGATGCCCTGCCCCACTGGGAACTTGCAAAAAAATATAATCTGATAGATTTCGAACTTGGAGTTAAAGTTACGGGCGCCGGGTTCCCCTTCTATATCGGCAAAGGAGCGCGGATGCAACGTGCCCTCATACAGTTCTTTCTTGACGAGGCTTGGAAAGCGGGTTATACCGAGGTGGAACCACCCTTCGTTGTTAACGAGGCTTCAGGTTATGGCACCGGTCAGCTTCCCGACAAAGAGGGCCAGATGTATCACGTGACCGTTGATAATCTCTATCTGATTCCTACTGCCGAAGTTCCGGTAACGAACATGTATCGTGACGTAATAATTGCCGAGAACGATCTTCCGAAAAAGAATTGCGCCTATTCACCCTGCTGGCGCCGCGAGGCCGGAAGCTATGGCAAGGATGTGCGCGGGCTGAACCGTCTGCATCAGTTTGACAAGGTGGAGATAGTCCGGATTGAGAAACCGGAAAACTCATACGCGGCTCTTGAAGAAATGAAGGATCACGTTCAGGGACTTCTCGAGAAGTTAGGATTGCCTTGGCATATTCTTCGCCTTTGCGGTGGCGACATGAGCTTTACTTCGGCAATAACATTCGATTTCGAAGTATGGTCGGCAGCCCAGAAGCGCTGGCTTGAGGTATCTTCAGTGTCGAATTTCGAAACTTATCAGGCCAATCGTCTCAAATGCCGATACAAAGGCGCAGACAAAAAGACACATCTCTGCCACACACTGAACGGCTCTGCCCTGGCCTTACCGCGCATCATGGCAGCCCTGCTCGAAAATTTCCAGACACCCGAAGGCATCATCGTGCCTGAATGTCTTAGAAAATATACGGGTTTCGACATTATTGATTAATATAAACAAGTAGGTTTCAGCATTTTATATCAAACATCAGATTGATATTTCAATCTTTGAACTTACCCTATACAGTCAGTTAACCCCTGTGCTTTCTTCGGCACAGGGGAATCCTGCAAATGAAGGTGTTTAAACGACTTCATAAAATAAAGAGACTTACTTAATAACCATCCAGAAGTGAACCAAAACAAAGCCTACACAAGCAAGGAAGAGAAGAAAATTCCAATCAATGATCCAACCGGGAAATGGTCGGATCTGACCCTTATGCCCGAATGGGGAGAGAAATTTTATGATGTTTACACGGTGCGTAAACATGGGAAGTGGGTGATGCTCAAGGCTCTTAAAGCCGAATATGCCGACAAGCCTGAATACATCGACATGATAAGCCAGGAGTTTGACACGCGCTATAACCTTGCCCACCCCAACATCGTAATGGTAAACGACTTCGAGGAAATACCGGGCATAGGGAAAGCAATAATAACAGACGACGTCTACGGCTATTCACTGCGGCGTCTGATAGATGAAAAACGTCTCACCCCCAAGATAGTGCATCGCTTGCAGACTCAACTTCTGGATGCCATGGAATATATTCAGGAAAATCATATCGTTCACGACCCCATTACCCCCGACACGATAATCTTCACTGAATATAACGAGAATCTGAAACTCATCAACGTGGGCTATGACCAACGGGAAAGTCTTTCGCCCCGACGCACGAGTGAAGATATACGCAGCTACGGGCAAATTCTGAATGAGGTTCTTGAACACCTTCCCACGTCATTGCCACGCCTGAAGAAAATAGCAGCGAAATGTGAAGACCCGGATCGCGGCTTCAAAACCATTGCCGACATTCAACTCGCCATGGAACGTCGCAACTCGGCACAGATTTATTATCTGTTGATTGCATTTATAGTCATCATGCTGATTTTACTGTTCTGGCTCACAATGAGGTAAGAATAAAAACGGAAGTCGTTTAAACGAATTCACCGAGAGACAATAAACCCGATGCCATCAGGGAGCTACCACCCTGACCACCCTTTTCTACCAACCTTATGATAGAAATAAGAGAAATTCAGCCTACAAAAAAAGCGCTGCGTAAATTCACCAAGTTTCAAATAGACCTTTATGACGGCAATCCTTATTATGTGCCGCCATTGATACTTGATGAACTTCAAACTTTGTCACCTTCGGAAAACCCGGCATCAGAGTTTTGCGACCAGGTGTTGTATATGGCCTACCGCGATGGGCGCCCCGTTGGCAGAATCGCCGGCATTATCAACAAGCAGGTAAATAAGAAAAGCAACTCTAAAGATGCACGTTTCGGCTACATAGATTTCGAAGATGACCACGAAGTTTCGGAAGCACTGTTGGAGGCCGTGTCGAAGTGGGCAAAGAAAAAAGGGATGTCCCGACTGATCGGACCTCTCGGCTTCACCGATCTGGACCACGAGGGTATGCTTGTGGAAGGATATGAGGAACTTTCCACTATGGCCACAATCTATAATTACCCCTACTATCCGGAACACATGAATCGGCTCGGCTTCAAAAAGGAGTCGGATTGGGTTGAGTTTTTAATGGAAGTGCCCGACAAGATACCGGAACGTTACAACAGAATTGCCGATATTGTAAAGAAGAAATATGGTCTGCGCGTGCTGAAATATAAAAGCCGCAAACGCGTGAAGCGCGAATATGGCCATGCACTGTTTCACCTAATCAACGAGGCCTACAAAGATCTTTATCAGTATTCCCAGCTTACAGAACGCCAGATTGAATATTACATAAACCAGTATCTTGACCTGTTGAATCTGGATCTGCTTACGCTTATCGTCGATAAGAACAACAAGCTTGTGGGAGTTGGCATTTCAATGCCTTCGATGAGCCGGGCTCTTCAGAAATCGAAGGGGCAGTTATTCCCGTTCGGCTGGTATCATCTTCTGAAAGGACTTAAGGGCAAGAACGACCGAGTTGACCTTCTGCTCGTTGCCGTGCATCCCGAATATCAAAACAAGGGGGCCAATGCACTTCTTTTTCAGGATCTGGTTCCCTATTATATAGCCAACGGCTATAAATATGCCGAATCGAACCCGGAAATGGAGACAAACGCGAAGGTTCAGAGCCAGTGGGAATATTTCAAGACACGTCAGCACAGACGGCGTCGCAGTTATTCAAAGAAACTGTAAAAACGATGCAAAGTCAGGTAAATCCTTACGATAACAGACGGCACAAAGGGGAACAGGTGGAAGAGATGTTCGACAGCATAGCTCCGGCCTACGACTTCATGAACACCGCGATGACCATGGGGCTTCATCGCAGCTGGCGGACAAAAGCGCTGAACGCGGCCGCCCGGCTTCGCCAACACCGTGCCACCAACAACATACTCGACATCGCCACCGGCACGGGCGACCTTGCATTTGAACTTCACAAGCGTTACCCGGAAGCCCGAATCACAGGAGTGGATCTTTCGGAAGGGATGTTGAAAATAGCAGAAAAAAAGCTCGAAAATCTCGATGAATCCGCGAAAAAGAAGATAAGTTTCGAACAGGGTGATTCGTTGGATCTGCGATTTGCCGACAACACATTCGATCTTATCACGGTTGCCTACGGGGTTCGTAATTTCGAACATCTTGAAAAGGGATTAAGAGAAATGGAACGGGTGCTCCGTCCGGGCGGAACACTCTGCATAATCGAATTGTCGTGTCCTACAAATCCGGTTATTCTGAAGTTGTATAATCTATATAGTTATCATCTTATTCCCACCGTGGGGCGAATGATTTCGGGCGATTCCCGGGCCTACCGTTATCTGCCGGAAAGCATTGCGGCCGCCCCGCAGAGGGAAGCGCTGATTAAGTTGATGAGCGAAGCCGGATTCAGCAAATGCACCCGGAAGTCTCTGACACTTGGTGTGATCACCTACTACTTAGCAACAAAAAAATGAACAGGAAAGACTTTGAAATAATGGCTCCGGTCGGAAGCCTCGAATCGTTGGCAGCAGCGGTAAAAGCGGGTGCCGATGCAGTCTACTTCGGCATCGAAGGTCTGAATATGCGTTCGCGGTCGAGTGCAAATTTCACGGCCGACGACATGGCTCAAATCGCTTCATTCTGCAATGAACGCGGAGTCAAGACATATCTGACTGTCAACACCGTGATATATGATTCAGATATGGAATTGATGCGTCACATCATCGACCGCGCCCACAGTGCCGGAATATCTGCCATTATAGCCTCAGACATGGCCGCTATTCTTTATGCCCGCAGCATCGGCCAGGAAGTGCATATCTCCACACAAGTAAATATCACCAACTTTGAAGCCGTAAAATTTTACTCGCAATGGGCCGACGTGATGGTTCTGGCACGCGAGTTAAATATGGACCAGGTTGGTGAAATCCACCGCCAAATTCTTGACTCTGGCCTGACCGGACCCGCCGGGAAACCCATACGCCTCGAGATGTTCTGCCACGGAGCGCTCTGCATGGCAGTGAGCGGAAAATGCTATCTGAGCCTGCACGAGATGAATTCATCGGCCAATCGCGGCGCTTGCAATCAGATATGCCGACGCGCATATACGGTTACCGACAAAGAAACCGGCGAACAGCTCGATGTGGAGAATCAATACATCATGTCGCCCCGCGACCTTAAGACCATCCATTTCCTGAATAAGATGGTAGATGCCGGGGTGCGCGTGTTCAAAATAGAAGGGAGGGCCCGCGGAGCCGAATATGTGGCCGAAACAGTGGCTTGCTATTCTGAGGCACTTGAAGCCATCTGCAACGACACCTTTAATGATGAAAAGGTGAAAGTGTGGGACGAAAGGCTCACAAAAGTCTTCAACCGCGGATTCTGGAACGGTTATTATCTTGGCCAACGCCTCGGGGAATGGAGTTCGAAATATGGGTCGTCGGCAACGAGAGTAAAAAAATATGCAGCAAAAGCCATAAGGTATTTTTCCAAAATCGGAGTCGGCGAATTTCTTATGGAAGCCGGCGAGTTGAAAATCGGCGATGAAATCGTAATTTCCGGACCCACCACCGGGGCACTGATCATGAAAGTCGAAGAATTGCGTTACGACCTTCAGCCGGTTGAAAAAGTGACAAAAGGGCAATTGTTCTCAATGCCTGTTCCGGAAAAAGTGAGACCTTCAGATAAGTTATATTTATGGGAAATAAAAAACAAGTAGTCTATCTCCACGGTTTGGGCTCGTCGGGCCAATCCACAACCGCCCAGCGACTTCGGCGCACTCTTGCCAAACAAGAGGTGATTTCGCCCGATATTCCGGTTCAACCCGAAGTGGCGATGACCGAACTTAAAAAGCTCGCCACGTTGTTGAAACCCGATGCTATCATCGTGGGCACGTCGCTCGGAGGGATGTACGCACAGATGTTCCGCGGATTCAACCGCATACTGATCAATCCCTCGTTTCATCCCTCGGTGCATCTGAAAGAAAACAGTGGTAAACGTCTGCCATTTCATAATCCGCGTCTTGACGGGGCGAAAGATTTTGAAGTGTCTGACAAGCTGGTGAAAAAATTTGAGAAAATGGAGAGTCAGCAGTTTAATCCCAAATTCGGAATCATTGGCAAGAATCCCGACAGCACAGATCTTGTAACTGCCTATTTCGGCACAAAAGATACAGTTGTGAACTGCAAAGAAGAATACCTTGAGCATTACACACAGGCTGAAGATTTCGACGGAGAACACCGACTTGATCCCAACACAACCATCACACTTATAGTTCCAAAAATTCTCGAATTAATCGGGGAAAACAGTGAAGTCGTTTAAACTTTTTACGCAAACCCAAGAAGTGTTTAAAATTGTTTTCTTCAAGGCTAATATTTATTAATATTTTGGCGCCTTTCGATTCTTTCATCAGTCGCATAGCCCGCTATGCTCCTTCTTCAAGAATCAAAATTCGCTCAAAATCTTAATA
>JAAVCL010000002.1 GCA_014802335.1 Bacteroides sp.
TGATTTTAAACACTAACTTGCTTAAAATCAGATTCTTAAAATTTGTGGTCCCACTTGGGCTTGAACCAAGGACTCCCTGATTATGAGTCAGGTGCTCTGACCAACTGAGCTATAGGACCGGCTCACGTTTCAGATTTGCGTCTGATCGTTTGCGTTTGCAAATTTAATGCTTTTTTTTATTTCTTGCAAGTGTATACCTAATTTTTTCCAATATATCTCTTATTTTTCAAGTGCATCTCTAATTTTTTCAAGTGTATCGCTTGTTTTTTCAAGTGTATCTCTTGTATTTTTGGTTGTTTTTTCTTTTTCAGTCCGGCTCTTTTTGATTATTCCTCTTTTGCGCAATGCGTTAGTCGTTTTGTTTCTCTTTTGCGCCTGTCTCCGAGTCTTTGTGCTCTGTTGCCGTCGCCGTGTCATCGGGCGTCGCCGTGTCATCGGATGTCGCGGTGGCACCGGGTGTGGCCGTGGTCACCGTGGTATCGGAGGTCACCGCGGTAGCATTGGCGGACTGCTTGGGGCGAGGGTTAGAGATGTATTTTTCGTAGTAGGTCAGGATGAGCGAGGTTACGGGCAAGGCTATTATCATTCCGATGATGCCGAGCAAACTTCCCCATATCGAGAGCGAGAGCAGTATCATCGCCGGGTTGAGTCCCATTTCTTTTCCCATTATTCGCGGTGTGAGTATGTAGTCGCATATACTCTGGCTCACGAGGTAGACAAGCAGGCTCTTCCCGAAGAGTGTCACGAAGTGTTCCTCGCCTCCCAATGAGGTGATGAAGCAGATGATTGCCACGGGAATCAGGGTGACATATTGGAAGTATGGTATCATATAGAGGATGCCGACCAGTATGCCCATCGGGATTGCAAGGGGGAGCCTGATTATAGAGAATCCAATGCAGTAGAACACGGCCGCGCAGAGTGCCACCAGTCCTTGCCCGCGGAAGTAGCTTTGCATGCTTTGTTTCACATCATTCACCACTACGAGGGCACGGTCGCGGTATTTTCCGGGGAATATGAGTTTAAATCCGCGCACTATGTGGGGATAGTCTATCAGTATGAACAGTAGATATACAAGGGTCAGCGCCCAACCGAGGGTCTGGAGAATTACGTCTATTGATTCTTCAAGTAGCGATGAGCCTTTGGCCACGAGTTCCTCTATGTGCATTGAGCTGAGAGTCGCCTTTATTTGCTCCGGACTTACGTATCGTTCCACAAATATAATAACCGATCGGTAGTAAGCCGGAACGGGCTGCCGCCCGTCTGTCACGTTTTTTATGATCTCTCCTAAATGATCGGCTTCCGAGATTATGGTCGGAACAAAGATATAGACAAATATCCCCAGAACGGCAAGTATATCAATAAGTGTTACCACGGATGGTAATGTTCTTCCCTTTACGTGCATCCAGCGACGGTTAAATTCCACCAGTGGCTGGAGAAGATAGGCAAAGAAGCATGCCACCACAAAGGGAAGCAGCACATTGCTCAGATATCGTATCAGCATTATCAGCACCGCGGCAATGGCAATGCCGATTATCAGGCGCATTATGCGGTCTATATTCCAATAAGGAGTCGTATTATTCATTATTTCACTGTGGTAAAAGTGCGTGTTAACATTTTCTTAATGTGGAAACAATAATTAAAGTATTATGGTTTAAGATAAGCCGAATTGTTAATAAAATTTAATTTTTATTATCAATAGCTACTATATGCGCGAACCACGGGCGCTTTGTTACGGTTATTCAATTGAAGTCGTTTAAACTTTTAACGGCTTCATTAAGTTAACAATGTCGCCGTCTATTCTTTAATAATGATTTGCTCGCCTTGGCTTAAGTAGACTTCATTTAATAAGTTAGACAATAACCCCAGCCGCTTTTACAATGAAAAACGCCTACCAGCGAACTCACTTACACCCACGTTTCTTCTTCACTGTCAGCTTGATGATGGCTACGCTAATTGCCGTTGCCGGCGACCATGTGGAGAACCGATCTGAATGGTTGCTCGACACGGTGCCTCAACATTGGGTTCTTGAGCAGCAATATTTCATGACCACTCCCGACGAAGACCGTTGGTGGCATGAGTTCAACGATCCGGTTTTGGTGGCATTGATACAGAAAGGGGTTACCAACAATTATGATGTGCAGGTGGCTGCGCGCCGCATCGAGATGGCTCATCAGACCGAGCGGGCCACGAAAGCTGGCTATTATCCCACTGTTAACCTGGCGGGGAACTGGACCCGTGAAATGACAGCCTCTACCGTTCATGGCGAGCACCCCCACGAGCAATCCATGAGTTATTTCCAATTGGGTCTTGCCGTCAACTGGGAAATTGATTTATTCGGCCGGATCAAGCAGCAGCTCAAGGCCGACCGCGCGAATTATTATGTGTCGGTTGAAGATTACAACGCGGCTCAGGTATCGTTGTGTTCCAATCTGGCCAAAGCATATTTTCAGCTTCGGCTTGCCCAGGAACAGGTGAAGATTGCCGAGGCGAATGTGGCAATTGTCGAAAAGCAAAAGGTATTGGCCGATGCCCGTTATGAAGCGGGATTACGCCCCCTGCTCGATGAGGTTCAGGCACGGATGTCGGTGGTACAGACACGCGCCACTCTGCCCCAGCTTCGCGCCAATGTCCGCACTTATTTGAACCAGGTGGCGCTCCTGGTGGGTGAATATCCCGACAAACTTGAATATCTTCTTGAAGATTCCGCACTCCCGTCTGCCCCCGAGCCGGGCAACGTGGCCGATCCTCAAGCCCTGTTGCGCCGTCGGCCCGACATAGTTAGCGCCGAGCAACAGCTGGCCGCCACCGCTGCCCAAATCGGCATTGCGAAAAAAGACTTCCTCCCCACCCTTTCGGTTACGGCCCACGTGGGCACTCAGGCCCACACGCTGAGTCAGATTTTCAGTAATAACGCCTATTATTACACCGTGTTACCCACACTGACGTGGACCGTCTTCGACGGTATGGCCCGCAATGCCAAATTAGCGCAGGCCCGATTGCAAATGGAGTCGCAGATTGATTCTTATAATCTTACGGTCATGACGGCCGTTTCCGAGGTAAACAACGCCATGCTTTCCTGGCAAAGCATCGGCGAGCAGATTATATACCAGGAAATGATATTGAAGGATGCGCGCAAGCAACTCGAATTGCAGACAGACCGCTATCTTCAGGGTCTCAACGGGTTTTCGGATATTGCCGGCGCCCAGGCACAAGTGTTGCAGTATGAAAATTCTCTTATACAGCTCAAAGCCTCGCAGCTGGCGGCAATCGTAACTCTTTACACTGCTTTGGGCGGTGGTTTCTGAAAGGCTTGATAAAGGTTCTGATTTTACCACTTTATCCCCGCTAAGTTTTATAAATTCCATTGTAAACATTTCCACTATGAAAAATATTACCGCTGTGAAAGCCACACTCCTTTTCACCCTTATTGCCATAATGGCCGTCGGCTGCAAACGTAAAGACCCGGATGCTTCCCGTGAAGCTCCCGAAATAAACGTTGCCGAAGTCACCACAGATTCCATCGTGCTTCATAACGATTATCCCGGCTATCTTGAAGCTCACACCAAGGCCGAGGTTGTAGGGGAAGTCAGCGGCCGCCTTCTTACCCAGAATTTCACATCCGGAAGCTATGTCACCAAGGGCCAGGTGTTGTTTACCATCGAGTCCACCACCTACAGCGATGCCGTTCGGGAAGCAGAAGCCTCATTGGCCTCGGCCGCCAGCCAACGCGATTACTATTCATCTCAAAGCACGGCAATGCAGAAGGCCTACGAAAAGGAAGCTGTTTCCAAAATGGAGCTGCTCCAGTCGCAGAGTTCGTTGCGACAGGCTGAAGCTTCAATAGCAAGTGCCTCGGCGCAACTTGAAAACGCACGCACAAAACTATCGAAATGCACGGTGCGCGCCCCCATTTCTGGATATATCACACTGAATGAAGTTTCCGTTGGCAATTATATCAACGGCGAGGGCAACCCGCAGGTGCTGGCCACTATCTACGACAACACCCTTTTTGATGCTGTCTTTTCGATTGAAGACGACCAATACCCTAAGCTTTTAGGAGCCGATAAAGGGGAAGGCTCGGTGCTGTATAGCAACATGCCGCTGAAATTCCAGACTTCCCTCCCCCATTCCTACACTGCCGACCTTTATTACGTGGCGCCGTCGGTGAATTCTTCCACAGGCTCGCTGCAACTGGTGGGAAAAGTCAACAATATCGACAACGAACTTAAAGACGGAATGTATGTCACCATCTCACTCCCCTACGGCACAAATCCGCGTGCCATGGTGGTGAAGGATGCAGCTCTCTCCACCGACCAGCTCGGCAAGTATCTCTATGTGGTGAACGATTCGAACAAGGTGGTTTACACCCCGGTTACGGTGGGTCCGCTTTATCACGATTCGTTGCGCGTTATAGAAAAAGGACTCAAGCCGGGGCAGAAATATGTGACCGAAGCCCTTCTCACCGTGCGCAACGGTATGACCGTCAAGCCAATTCTCAAGAAATAGTCTCTTCAACACCCCCGCTCCATGTTCTCGAAATTCTTTATTAATCGCCCGATATTCGCCACGGTGCTGGCCATTCTTATGGTTATAGCCGGAGCTATATGCGTATTTACACTTCCAATTGCACAATATCCCGACATCACCCCGCCGACAGTCACCGTTTCCGCCACCTATCCCGGAGCGAACGCACGCACGGTGGCACAGGCCGTGGGCGTGCCTATCGAAGCGCAGGTGAACGGTGTGGAAGGAATGTTGTATATGAGTTCTTCAAGTTCCGACGGTTCCTATTCACTCACCATTACCTTTGAAAACGGCACAGATCTTGACCAGGCTGCCATTAACGTTCAGAACCGCATGTCGCAAGTAACGTCCACTCTGCCCGAGGCCGTTACGCAACAAGGCGTGAGCGTGCGGAAGGAGTCGACCAATCAGGTTCTGTTCTGCACGCTCGAGAGCGATGACCCGGAGCGTTATGACGCTCTCTATCTGGCCAACTATGCACAGTTGAATCTTGTCGACCCTCTGTCGCGGGTGGAGGGCGTGGGCGGCGTGCAGGCTTTCGGCGCAGGGAAATACAGTATGCGCGTGTGGCTTGACCCCGAGGCCATGCGGGCTCGTTCTGTCACGCCGGCCGATGTGGATGCAGCCATCAATTCCCAGAATATTGAAGTATCGGCCGGGCAGGTGGGTAATCCCCCCGGCAACACTTCTACCGAATTTCAATTCACCCTCACCAGTCAGGGCCAGCTGAAGACCCCTGAAGAATTCGGGAATATAATTATCCGCACCGATAAAAGCGGAATTTTGCGACTCAAGGATATTGCGCGTGTTGAACTCGGCAGTCAGAGCTATGATATGGTGTCGCGCGTCAATGGCAAGGAAGTGGCTTTGCTCGGAATCCAGCAGTTGCCCGGCGCCAATGCAATTGAAGTGGCCGACGGCTCGCTCAAGGAACTCGACCAACTTGCCCAATATTTTCCCGACGGAGTGCATTACCGGGTTATTCTCAACACCACCGACTTTGTTCGCGAGTCGCTGAGCGATGTTGTCACCACCTTCTTTCTCACCAGCCTGATTGTGATGATCGTTATTCTGCTCTTCCTTCAGAACTGGCGCGCCGTGGTGATTCCGATGATAACCATTCCGGTGTCGTTGATCGCAACCTTCGCCGTAATGAAAATCATGGGCTTTTCGCTCAATACACTCACATTGTTCGGACTTGTGCTGGCCATCGCCATTGTGGTAGACGACGCGATCGTGGTGGTGGAGGATTGTTCGCGACTTGTCGATAAGGGCACGCTCACTTCCCGCCAGGCTGCCGTAAAGGCTATGAACGAACTCACAGGCCCAGTTATCGGCGAAGTTCTCGTGCTTATGGCCGTCTTTATCCCCACTGCCTTTATCTCTGGCATCACCGGGCAGCTCTACAAGCAATTCGCACTCACCATTGCGGTTTCAACAGCATTCTCGGGCTTCAACGCCCTTACGCTCACCCCGGCTCTCTGCGCCTTGATGCTGAAACCGAGAAAACCTGCCAAATTCTTTATCTACCGCTGGTTTACAAAAGGGTTTGACAAGACTCTGCAGCTTTACGAGCGCACCATCGGGCGTCTTTTAAGATACCCGGGCACGACGCTGGCCATTTACGGTGCGTTGGCCGTCGTATCGCTGATATGGTTTGTAAATCGACCCTCCACATATATTCCTTCCGAGGATATGGGATACTTCATGGGGTCGGTGGAACTTCCCACCGGTGCCTCAATGGAACGCACTGAGAAAGTGGTGAATGCCATTGCTGCCGACATAAAACGCGAGATTCCACAGGTAAAAGATGTGATGA
Source organism: Bacteroides sp. (assembly GCA_014802335.1). Lineage (GTDB taxonomy): Bacteria > Bacteroidota > Bacteroidia > Bacteroidales > Muribaculaceae > Lepagella. Next base: position 6,344 of record JAAVCL010000002.1, read on the forward strand.
GCGTCACCGGCTTTTCCATGATGGGTGGAGGCGCCGCATCAAATATGGCCTCGTTCAACATCATGCTTGTGCCTTGGAAAGACCGCGGCAAAGACGGCACAATCAACGACATCATAGCACGCGCCGAAGAAATAGCATCCCGTCATCAGGAAGCCCTGTGCTTCTTCCTCAATCCCCCCGCCATTCAGGGACTCGGCGTTTCTTCCGGACTGCAGATGCAACTTCTTGACATCAACAATCTCGGGGCGCAGCAGATGAAGCAGGCAATTTCCGACCTTTCGGCCGCCGCCGAGAAAGACCCGCGCATTGCCTCCATCTCCACGCTCTATCAAGGCACCGTGCCTCAATTTTCGATCGATATAGACCGTAATCGTGCCGAGATGCAGGGAGTTGGCATATCCGACATCTATCAGGTGCTGGGCCAATATATGGGTGCAAGCTATGTTAATGATTTCGTTGACTTCGACCGCACGTTCCAGGTAACGATGCAGGCCGACGGGGTAGCCCGCGCAAACCCCGACGATGTTCTGAAGCTCAGTGTGCGCAATTCTCAGGGAGAAATGGTGCCCTTCTCTTCTTTCGCGAAAATAAAGGAAACCATGGGCGAGCCGAATGTCAGCCGTTACAATATGTACACCACGGCCTCGGTAACTGCAACTCCAGCTCATGGCGTAAGCTCGAGCGAAGGCATCGAGGCAATGGAGCAACTTGTGTCGGACACTCTGGGAAAGAACTACTCTTACGCATGGACCGGAATGGCATATCAGGAAACACAATCGGGCACAACCGTATCCATCGTGTTCATCTTTGCCATTATAATGACGCTGCTGGTTTTGGCTGCCCAATATGAAAGCTGGACCGACCCGATTGCCGTCGTTCTTGCCATGCCGATAGCCGTGCTCGGAGCTCTTCTCGGCACAATGTTCATGAACGAAAGCATCAGCATCTACACCCAGATCGGTCTTATACTCGTGCTGGGTATGTCGGCAAAAAATGCCATTCTGATCGTGGAATATGCCATGGACTTCCGAAAGGCCGGACAACCCATAATCAAAGCCGCCCACGATGCCGGAGTAATCAGATTCCGCCCGATCCTCATGACCGCCTTAGCCTTCATATTCGGAGTGATGCCGATGTTGTTTTCAACAGGTGCAGGCGCGAATTCGCGCATCGATTTAGGCACCGTCGTTGTTTTCGGCATGATAATCAATGCGTTGATCGGCACCACCTGTGTGCCGGCTTTCTGGGTGGTGATGCAGCGCCTTCAGGAGAAATTCCGCGGTTCGCGCACCACAACGGCAAACAGCACTTCTTCGCCCGGTCTTTCCTCATCTTCGGGGGCACCGGCCGCATCCGACAGTGCAAACGAAGTGTGAAGATCATCGTCAACCCGCAGCAATCTCACGGTCTCTCCATAACGGGCTTCGCGCAGGAACGACAATTCGAGCCTGCGCACGAAGCTGCGGTCCATTTCTTCTAACGTAAACATATTCATCAGCAGAGAAACATAACGCACCGTGTTGACATGGCGATAGAAATCAAGGTCGCAATAACCAAACACGTGGTTCACCCCCGGCGCAGTGGCTCGTATGGCCCCGCGTGGCAATTCACCGCTAAAGTTCATTGGCACGATTGCCGTGTGCTTACTTATCCGGTCGATTGGGCAGCGTGTACCGTCAATCATTTCATCGCTGAGGCTCAGATGCGACAAGCCGGCATTTGAGCGCGTGGCCATGTCGAGCACCATCCACACCGATGTGGCATACCCTATCGGCTTGCCATCTTCACCGTCAACCCTGAAATTACGCACGGAAAAATGACGGTTCCAAGATTCAACCCACGTGCTGAGAGTGTAGGTCTCATTCACGCGCGGATAACGTTCCATCTCAATTGCTATGCGCGACAACACCCATCCACAACCCAAATGATCCATCACCGGATTCCCGATACCGAGACTGTTGGCATGGGCGGTAGCAATATCAATGATTTTTGAAGTCAAGAGGGGCAGCGACATCTCGCGCTCTGCATTCGACTCCCCTGCTGAAAGAAAAAAAGACTGAGAATAAACAGATTCCATAGTTATTTAGGTTTTAGGTGTTAGGCGTTAGGTTTTAGGCGTTGGGTTTTAGGCGTTAGGTAGTAGGGACGTGATTCTTCACGTCCGGGCAGACCCCAATACCCTGCGTCCCGGCAGAGTTCATTACCTTGCGTCGGTCCGGACGTGAAGAATCACGTCCCTACACTCGTCCGGTAATGAATCGTAACGACCGTCCGGTAATGCCACCGGTAATTCGACGATATTTACCCAGACGTGGCGCGCCACGTCCCTACACTTGTCCGGTAATGAATCGTAGCGACCGTCCGGTAATGAATGGTGTCGGCAAATGTAGGGACATGGCGTGCCATGTCTGAACGTTACGACGGGTAATTCGGCGATGTTTGCCCGGACGTGAAGAATCACGTCCCTACTACCTAACGCCTAACGCCTAAAACTTAAAGCCTAATTGCGGCAACATGCGTTTTATCATTAACCTGCGCGGATTATCCGTCACATACTTGTATAAAACATCCAATTGACCCGATTTATAGACAATGCTGTCTGAAATTCCTGGATTAAAACAACTGCTATCCTCGCTCAGAATTCCCTCATCCCGAAGCCTCCGGGTACATGCCGACATAGTCAATCCTACATATACAGTGACAGGTTTTGGCAGCTCATTGAGAACTCTCACCACAAAATGCAAATGATCGGGCATAATAACCGATTTGATTATCCTGATTTTGTCGCGACGGAAACTTTCCAACTTATCCAACTCCTCCTTAACAATCACCCCGGCACGGTTCAACACCGTATGAGGTGCATCTGCACCACTCATAATATATGGATTCCCCTCCAACTTTGAAAAAATTGGAGCCATCTGATGCTTGGTGATGGTGAACATATAAATACAAGGCTTCCTATAATCATGAAAGAAAGCACGCCGTGTATGCACATGCTTCACAGGAGAAAGCGGCCCGGAATAACACTTCGCATTTTGAGCCATAAGCAAAGAAAAATAAGGAATGAAAGGAAGAAGGGAGAAAAGGAGGGAAGAGGGAAGAGGGAAGGGAGGAAAAGGAAAAAGGGAAAAGGGAAAAGAAAAGAAAAGAGAAGAGAAGAGAAGGAGGGCACTAAGCACGGGGCGCAGCCCCATGCCACGCAACCACCCAAACCCGGACCCTCCTAAAGCCCTCGTTGAGTGGCAGAGGCCCGCGGCCTCTGCTCCCCTGCGCGGCCTCTACTTCCCCGGGGCCTCTACTTCCTCGCGGCCTCGCCTGCCCCGCGCTGCCGGAGCCCAGATCCTAAAGCCTAAAGCCTAAAACCTAAAGCCCAAAGCCTATAACTTTACTCTTCGAGAAGGTGAAGGAGATTGGCTGGTTCCATCACGTTGGCCTGCGCTGCCGGGACGGGAAGCTGACGGAATTCCGTAACCTCAGCCCCCTTAATGATTGCGCTCTTTATCTCCGCGGGCGACGGAGTGGCCGGAAGTGCCATATATTCCTCAAACGTCCATTTCGTAAAAACAGAATTCGGACCCAGTCCCTGACGGTTCAGCCACCACCCATCGCCTATTGAGGTCGGCTTCGAGCCGGCACGGATATCACTAACTGCCGGGAAATAGACCAGATTCCCGGAGTCATCGAGCGTAACAGCCACGTTGTTGGCATAATCTCCACTCATTTTAAATGCTGAAGCTTTAAGCACAATAGCCTCTCCCCCCGTTTCCTGACCGGGCAATTGAACGGCATGAGGAGGCACAGTCATTGGAGGCTGAACTTGAGGTTGAGAAGCGGAAGAAGCCACATCCGAAACTCCGGGGTTGGAACGGTGCGAACATGCTGCTAAAACAGAGGCAGCAGCCGCAAAGATAAGAATTTTACTATTCATTGAAATTCACTAAAAAATAGAAACTTGGAATATACTTACTCTAAGAAATCAGAATTTTCATAAAATTCAGATACTTCTGAAAAATCAGACTCTTCTGTAAATCAGATTCTTCTGTGAAATCAGAATTATAAAAACTTTACATATATAAATTTTTGACGAAAAAGGCCCTGAGTAAAGAACTTAATGGAAGGCCTTAGGTGAACAATTCTGATGAAAAGAGTAACGTATAAAAATAAAGAGTGAGGTATAAAGACGTTGATTAGAAGAGTCTACCTAAAAATAAAAGGCGGACGCCAATGGGCGAACGCCTTTTAAAAGGTATCTAAGGTCGCAGATTAGCGAACGATAGTTTTAGAAGTTTTGTTACCTTCTTTCACGATAACCACTTCGCCTGCAGCGGGCTGAGCGATTTCAACACCCTGGAGGTTGAAGTAGCGAGTAGCTGCGTTGTCAGCATCGTTGATGATACCGTTAACACCGGCACCTGTAGCAAGAGTGATTTTGCTAATCATGGGGATAGGTTCACGATTTGAATTTACCCAATAGTTGATATCTTCGGGTTCGAAGTTAGGAACATTTTGGAAGATACAGTTGGGAAGAGTGATTACATTACCTTCCATTACGGGCAGAGGATCATCATAGAGTTCTGCTTCCTCAATAATTTCGTCGAATGTATATTCATTCAGATAGTAAGAAACACCTTCTCTTGTTGTGGTGGCAACACTTGCCATCATACCTTGTTCTGCAGATGTATAACCGGACATAACGTGAGGTTTAACAACGACACAACCGGGATTTTCGATGTTAAGAATGAGGTAACCGTCAGCATTGGGAGTATCGTTATCTGCTACTGAAGCAAAAGGTTTAAGAAGGAGATATTCATTAGGATTAGACTTGCTCTGATATGTTGCTACATTAAAAGCACCCTCTGAAAGGAACCAGCCATCTTCGAGTTTAGATGTGCCTGTAGAAGTCCATTCGCTTTCATCAAAGATGAACGCACCTGCTTCGGGATAAAAATCAGAAAGCTGAGGAAGAGCCACAGCATATTTCCAGCTACCTACCCAACCACTCATTGAGCCACCAGACTGAGCATTAAAATTAGAAGCAGTGTTGAAACAGAAGATACGGTTGCCTTCCATTACAACCCAACCACCTTCATATCCTGTGCTGCCATCGCTGAATGTCACACCATAAGGACAATATTTAAATACGATTTCTGAAATCTCGTCCATATTGCCGGTGGCCTGATTGCTGGTAGTTACATACAGATATACGGGCTCATTTGAACCGCCAATTGAAGCAAACTCAGCTGCACTCATATACACTTGTTTTTTTACAGTAAGAGTCTGAGCGCTTGCATCGTATGTAGCTTTAACAGGATAATCACCAAAAACACCCAAGCCATAGATATTAACTTCAGTGTCGCTGATTTTACGAAGTTCAACAGCACCAAGTTGCTCACTGTTATCTTGAGTAGTCATTCCATAATAGTCCAAGCCATAGTAGTTGTTAAAGTAACCTACAGCGGGAGCTTTCATCATATCTGAATTCTCAACTGCAGTAAAATTAACTTCAACGTTCTCCAACTGAGAAGTAGCAGGAACAAGTTGCTTTTGTTGTGACGGAACGGCAGCAGTAGCAGTTAATGCAGTTGCCAGTCCAAGTAATGCGTAAATTTTTTTCATACAACTTACTTTTTTATAATTATTATTGGTTTTTATTTATCCTAATAAAGTATCATCCTGACAATAAAACGAGAATGATTTTAGCATTTATCAATAACTTATTTACAAAATTACAATTTAATTTTTATTCTGCAAATTTTTTTAAATTTATTTTTAGAATGACTATATGTAAATTATTTCATATTTAAGTTACATTTAGGCCACTCCCGACTCGAATTTATAAACATTCGAACTGATTAACCATAATTTTAATAATATTTTAGTCTTCGTATTTGATATGAAATAAAGAGATTAGGTGTATCTCTGAAGTTATTACTTTCTTTAGAGACACACCTAATGATTAAGCAGATTCTAAAAACTAATTGATGTTTCTATCTTTGAGATTCTGAATTACTGAAACATCTTTAGTTATTTGTTATGAATCTTAATTTATTTGTTATGAATCTTACGGGTTGAGCCGTCAGAATATCTAACAATAAGAATACCCTTGGTGTCAATGGAAGCTTTAGTTCCATCAATCATATAGGCTTCCACCGGCTCAACGACGTCAGTTGATATTTCTTGAACTTCTGATGTATCGGCCACAATCTGGAATCTTTTCCATATTGGAGCAGCTTTATATGCATCTACCGACCCGCCGGGGACAATAAGTTTAATCTCATCGTATTCCTCATCCATAACTATATTTTCAGACAGAACAGGAGGCACGGGATTTTTTATCTGTATAGATTCAAGTTCTGTCATGTGGGAAAAGGCTTCTTTGCCGATATTTTCGATAGTAGAGGGAAGAACGATGTTTGGCATAGCTTCGCAATAAGAGAAAGCCTGCATACCGATAGTCTCAAGACCTTCGTTAAGTTCTATTTCACGAAGTTTAGTATCTTTAGCAAATGCAAGATCCAAAATTGATTTCACATTCTCACCAAGTTTAACAGTTTCGATAGAGGGAGAATAAGCAAAAGCCCACTCACCTATCACACGCAGATTCTCAGGAAATTCTATATTCACGAACGAAGTTCCGTAGAAAGCGGAGAAACCGATGGAATCAAGTTGCTCGGGCCAAGTGAAGGAAGCATCCGTGACTTTTGTATTATAGAATGATGCACGCTCTATTGTCTTCACTGTATTCGGAAGAGTAACATCATATAGATTGGTATCGTAGTTGAACATTTGGTCGGGTACGACAGTTGTGCCTTCTCCAAATTTAGCAACCATTAAACGAGTGCACTGATAAAAAATAGCGGCACCCCATTCTTTTATAGTTGAAGGAAGAGTGACTCTGCGAATTGATGTACATCCCAAGAATGCAGAATCACCGATCTTTTCAAGTCCTTCTGCAATGGTGAGCGTAGAAATTTTCTCATCATAGCAGAACGCCTGCAGACCTAATTCGCGCATAGAGGCGGGAATTTTGACAGATGTAAGTTTTTTACAGTTTTGGAAACACATCCGTCCCACTTTTTGAATACCGTCTCCAAAATCAATTGAAGAGAGAGCAGCGCAGTTATAAAAAGCCAATTCACCAAGTTCGCGCATTGATGAAGGGAAAGTAACATCAGTAAGACCGGACATTTCAAAGAATGTATAGTCGTCGACTGTTTCAATTCCTTCTGGTATTTCCAATTCCCCTTCACGCCATTGAGAAAAGATCAGTCGTTTTCCGTCATAAGAGGTCAGATAACCGTCATTATATTTAAATGACTTGTTTGATGCATTGATTTCAATAGATTCGAGGTCGCGAGAGTTAGTTATTGCCATCATTCCAATTGAATCAACGGAAGCGGGAATAGAAAGAGAAGTAAGGTTACTCTTATACAGACATTTCTCTCCCATTGTGGTTAACCCTTCGGGTAAAAGAACCGAAGTAAATACAGATCCTCTGAAACAAGATTCGGCAAGAGTGGTAACTGTCTGAGGCACTGAAAATGATGCATCTTTCTTTCCTGCGGGATAAGCCAACAGATTTTTTCCGTCTGCTGAATAAAGAACACCATCTATTGTGGAAAATAAATTGGAATCCGATGCAATAGAAGTTAAACCTGTGCAGCTATACCAGGGATTTGCTCCGATTTCAGTAACCGACGCCGGGATAACAAATTCATCAATAAGAGCCGCGTCTTCACCAAAGGCTTCCGTGCCTATTGTTTTTAATGAATTTCCTAAATCTACAGATTGTAATTCCGTGCACTTTACAAAAGCCTTATCACCGATCACTTCAACGGCCGACAGAGTTATATTTTGAATTTTTGCACTCTTGAAAGCCTCGGTTCCAATCACCTTCAAATTCGGGCCGGTAGTAATGGAAGTGATTTTTGAATTTGAGATAAAGGCAGTTTCCAAAATCTCAGTCACCTGATATTGCTTACCTTCATAAGAAACTTCATCGGGCACTGTAACGTCTCCGGTTAGCGAAGTTCCACCATAAACACCGGCAGTATTGTCGTCAGTGTTGATTATGTAAACAAACCCTGTGTCATAATCCTTATATTGAATTGACTCAGCCTTAGATTGGAAAGCAATCTGAAAAATTGATATTGCTCCCAAAATGTAAAACAGAAAATGTTTTTTCATAAAATTAAGTTTGAAAATTAATAAATGCAGTATAGTCTCATTGCTTCCAAAATTATAAAATTTTAATAATAAAACAAAATATTTATATACATTAAATTAAATTTTATTTAAAAATGTTATTTAGCAAGTCTTATTGAAATCTATTTTTTATTTTTTAAACAATATACATTTAATATATATTCATATTATATGCATTTATCACATTTCTCGATAATTAATCAATAATAATCAAAACTGTTCCAACAAATAATAGCAGAGGAACAAGCCGCCCTCTGCCATTATTTATTGGAACAGTTTTATTACCTGGTTACCGGTTTATACCTGAAATGCTCTATGATTAGAAAATAACTTTTTCAATCTTGGAACCTGATTTCTTAATCAGAAGTTGACCCTTTTGAGGATTTTCCACGCGCAATCCCTGAAGGTTGTAATATTCTGCAGATTCTGTATCCGAGATTACCGCATCGATTCCCGTATCTTTGAATGTAAGATAAATAATTCCCAAAGACTTGTTTGAGCCACTTACTTTGTATGTACCTGCCACTCGATAAACACGGTTGCCGGGATAGTTTGAAAGATTGATATCTATATCTGTATCCAGACTGTCTCCCTGGCCGATAAGGGGCTGATCAGAGTAGAGATCTTCCGACAGATTCTCGAATTTGTTTGTCTCGGGGTTATACATTGCACCCATCAAACGGTAGGTCATGTCAAAATATCCCTGAGTTACATCAAAATTCAAATGAGCTGTAATGTCTGAAGAAGAAGAGACTTCATATACATCCGAGAATTCTCTTGAACCGGAAACAACAGACTTGAGTTCAGCATCTTTAATTGAGAAATCAATTACATCAACAACAAGATTATTTGATACGGAAGTCATATTGTAATCAGAGAATGAACCTATAAATTCACCCGTGCTGCAGTTCAGGACTTTGAGAGTGTATTCACCCGGACCGGTAAAAGTAGCATCGTCAGCTGCAACGAATTTAACGAAAGTATCTTTCTCCAAAAGCTGACCGGCATCGACAGTCACCAAGGTATAGTCACCTCTGTATTGTATTCTGCCATTTTTGTAAAGCACCGGCGAGTAGCATAGAGTCAATTGCTCATCAGTTGTATTTTTAAACGTTAAATTCAATTTTGCATTCCGGCCTAAGTAAAGGGGTGAATCAAATTCACATTTTTCGATATTGAGTGAAAGCGGGGAAGCGGTAGAAACAGAAGCCTTACCTCCGGCAACAGTGAGAAAACAATAGTTCACACATCCCCAATTCTTCATGATAGGCTGCAAAGGTGCATCCTCAACACTCATATCTTTAGCGGCTATTGTTACTTTATACTCACCGTCGGGCAATGCAGGCAAAGTGATGCATGGATTGGAATTAGCAGTAGGCATGTAACTTCCTGGAGAAAGAGTTAACTGATTACTTAAATTTCCCGATGAACTTTTCATACCTCCGTCTACTTCCGCAACAACCGAACCGTCGGATACTTTTGTAATAATTGCACCGACACCAACCGTAATGTCTCGGAAAGAGGCATTACCCCAACCTTGGTAAGAACTTCCATAGGCTGTAAATATCAAGTCATTTCCCGACATTTGGGGGCGGGCATTGCCATATATATTCAGATTTGCCAAAGGATACTGAGAACTATCGCCTTTAGAGGGACACATACCAAGCAAGGCGCCCTGACTGTAGTTGAAACCACCTTCAGCACCACCGATACCCTGCGATTCGGGGTTCAGGGAATCGAGAACATAGAATCCGTCAGACATACCTCCCCAACCCCAGTTGAAATGGAAGTAGCCATTGCCATCATATCCGTCACAAACGAAAGAGTGACCACCGTCGATTGAGCTTCCGTCATAGATAACCGGACCTACATTCTTGATGTTGTTATAGATCAGATGAGCCCATTCATCGTACGAGAAGAACTCTCTTTCAGTGTAATATAAACCTTTGTCATATTTAAAATAATCAACGGCGGCCTTAGCTAATTTAAAACTAACAGCACCTGATGCATATATCCCATAGTTCATTTCAACAGAATAACCGCATGCCTTCATCAAAAATGCAACAGCGTCGGCCTGCTCGGTGGTATATCCGTCAGAATATGAATCCAACATATTATCCCAGTCGAATTTCTTATTAAAATTCATGCTGAGATAACGGCCATTGGTTGCATATCTGATACTTCCCTGGCCACGCTCGGGATATTTGAAATAATTCATGACTTGCGCAAACGAAGTTGCGACACATCCGGTTGGAGTCTGAACATTGTTTATCACAGGTGTCTCCTTGTTATAAGGAGCATCCTGATTCCATGTTGTTGTCATCAATGCATCGATCGGAGTCATATCGGCAGGTGCGTAAGGTTTCACATTGCCGTCTTTGGCCTTTTCAGACACATTTTTTAATCTCGCAGACTGCTCACCGAGCCACCACACAAGAGAAGGGGGAAGATTATTGACATCAATGTTGTTGGTATCAGAATATCCAAGTACCGGCACAGCGCGATCGTCAGAACTTAAAATTACGTATCCTGCCGAATTGGCATTACTGAATATATAAGACGTTGCCATCCCCGCAGCATCCACTGTTGTATATGCATGCTTTAACCCGGCCATGTTTATAGCACTTTTTTTGGCTATTCCGGAATCATCAAGACGAGAAAGCGCCTGTTCAGGGCTTATCAAAGCAGCTCCGGCTCCCGCTGTAATCGAGAAGCCGACAAACAAAGAAAGAAGTTGTTTTATCATAATGTTGTTTTTAGTTATCCTACGATATTGAGTTTAACAGACAGATTACTACCTATTCACAAAGTAAATTAAAATATATGAGAAAAACAAAAAACTCCGGCAAAAATGCCGGAGTTTTCTATCTGTGAAATAATCAATCCTGAGGATTAATCAATTAATTATTGAACTCGATGAGGTTCTTGTCAATCGCGTGATTGTAATATGTCTCACTCTGAGGTATCAACATTCTCCAACCGCCATTGGCAGAAACCGGAGTTGTCACACCATACTCGGGCAGCCAGTTTCCTGAATTGGGATCGCCTGCAACCCAAGCTCTACGCTCGATTGGCAAATTCCAACGCTTGAAGTCTGACCAGCTGTGACCCTCACCCCAAAGCTCGATACGTCTTGAAAGTCTGATTTCATCACGCAGTGCAGTGCCTGATCCAGAGAAGTTATATCCCGGGATACGAACGCTGTTGATGGCAGTGAGGATATTCTTTGCTGTGGTGTAGTCTTGATTTTCGTAAGCAGCCTCAGCTTCAAGGAGCTTCATTTCAGCAGCACGCATGAAAGAGAATGTGCCTGATGAATAAGGAGCACGAGACCAGAACTTATACTGAGCACCGAAAGGAATTGTATTCAGTGTGCCGTAATTTGATTTGTCGATACGCACAACGCCCTTATTGTTCAGGAAGTAATATGCATACTGGTCGCCCGATTCTGCGTCAGGGTTTACAATATCACTGATTTCGCCCTTGAAGATATTATTTGTGTAATAGTATGAATAGTAAAGCGCCACATTGTAGAGGCCCCATTTCTTATTTGGATTCTTACGGTCTCTTTCAGAAGGACCGAAGCTAAGGTCAAGATTAGAAGCTGAATTAACAAGGTCATTATTCCAGAAATCAGCTTCAGTGATCTTACCGGGATTCCAAGAAGAATTCTCAGCTTCCACAACGGCAATCTTATCCGGAGTCAGATAGCACTGACGACGAATATCATTAACATCCATCTGGCGATAGAGATCCATGTCTATACCATCAGGCACCTGCCATTTATTGGTATAGTTACCATTTGGAGCAAACATACAGTATTCAGACCAATAATAGATATCTGATTCTTCATCTGAAGTTGTCCACATGAAATCATCGTTATCAGTGTAGAAACCGCTCAGATAAGTATCGTTATCCATCACTGTGTAACCTTCAGAAGCATTGTGAGCCATTGTCTGAGCAGTAGAATAATCGTGAATGATCATTGCTGCACGTGCAAACACACCATAGGCAACATTTAAGTCGGGCATCCATTTAGCTTCACGTTTAAGGCCTGAGCTCTTATAAAGGTCGATAGCTGTGTTAAGGTCGCTGTAAATAAGCTCGAACACATCGTTCATTGTGCAAAGCGGAGCATCGGTCACACCACCCTTATCACGCATCACTGCACAAACGGCCTCACCATTGCGGCTATTTTCCCAACGGGGAGCGTAGTAAACCATCAACTTTGTGTATGCATGAGCACGCAGAGTGAGAAGCTGAGCCTTGATGAAATCGCGCTGATTTGCATCGCCTTCTGCTTCATCAATACCGTCGAGCACAGTGTTAGCCTGCTGGATAAGGTTATAACAGTATTTCCAAGGAATTACACACATCACATAGTTATCCTTCTGCCAGGGAGACTGACCGGTAATGATTTCATTACCCCACATTGCGTAACCAATACCGACATGCATGTCAGGACCGAAGGCATCGTTCATACGGTGGTTCACAAAAGCCTCACCGTTCATGAAGTTGTAACCGGAAGTTGAACCTGACTGAATATCCTGATACTGCTGCCACATTGCCTGGCACACACCAATCATTGCAAGTCGAGCACCATCAACAGTGCTGATCGCAGTTGAGTTGGTTATTTGAGTTTCAGGAGCCAATTGAAGATAATCACTTGAGCAGGAGGTCATCGCTGCTGTAGCAACAATAGCTGCTGAATATATTAATTTTTTAGCATTCATAAATAATTACCATTAGGTTGTTAAAATTTAACAGAAAGCTGGAATGAGTACACGCGTGAAGGAACGTAGTATGCACCCTGACCTCCTGAGAAGCTGTACTGAGGATTGAAACCTTTCATCTTAGAAAGGATGAAGAGGTTATCAACAGAGAAGCCAACGTTGATATTCTGCAGCATCAGAGCTTTCACCCACTTCATCGGAAGATCGTAAGTAAGGTTAAGGTTCTTGAGTGTCAGATAATCATTATTGATAAGGAAACGGCTTGAAGTTGCGTTAACGTACTGTGAAAGATAAGTATCAGCCACAGGAACACCACCAACAACATCGGCTGTAGAAATGTTATAAGTACCGTCGGCTTCCTGAACATGAGGAAGAACACCTTCGGGAGCAGCTGTCCAAGATTTCAAGATATCCTTATGGAGGGCACCGGCGCTGTTTTCACCGAACGCCATAAGGCTCTGGTAGTTTCCGTTAGATGACTTACCGCCGAGGCTGTAAGTAAAGAGGAGGCTGAGGTTGATACCTTTCCATGAAACATTAGTTCCGAAAGAACCGTAAACTGTGGGTAGAGCAGTACCCATGCAACGACGATATGCATACTGAGTACGGTCGGTATATTCGCGACCATTTTCATCAACGAAGTAGTGACCTGACTGTTTTGCGGCTGCTACGTTAGCATCCCATTCATCCTGATTATATGTGAGGTTACCGTTCTCGTCGTATGTATAAAGGTCGGGCGACTGAGGATTCATATAGTAGAGAGAGAGACCATTGGTTCTGTCAACACCTGCATACTCGTAGGTATAATGTTCGTAAATTGAACGACCTTGGAAAAGTGCCTGACCGGGGATGTCACGACCGTTAGGAAGTTTGTTGATCTTATTCTTGTTGAAAGTTGCATCGATGTTGAAGCGCCACTTCCAATCCTGATTGCGGATAATGTCAACACCGAAAGCAAGTTCCCAACCATAGTTGCTCATAGTACCGATGTTCTGCATAACGCGGAGGTTAGCACCGCCAAGGATTGTAGTACCTGCAGAAGCGGGAAGAGTTACATTATAAAGGAGGTCTGCATTACGCTTGTTGTAATAACCGATTGAGAAATCGAAGCGGTTATCAAACAATGTACCTTCGAGAGCGACGTCAAGAGTTTTGGTTGACTCCCATTTCAGATTGTCGGCTGCTACAGCATTGGGCTGCATATTTCCGAGGCCACCATAGCTGAACAGATAATAGGTTGACCAATAAGAATAGTATGAAGCTGCGGCATCATTACCAACAGAACCGTATGCTGCACGAAGTTTAAGATAGTTCATCCAGTTAAGATCCTGCATGAATTTTTCCTTAGAAATAATCCAGCTACCACCAACTGACCAGAATGTACCCCAACGTCTGTCTTTTTTGAAGCGAGAAGTACCGTCACGACGGAGAGACACTTCACCAAAGTATTTCTGATCGAAGTTATAACGAGCACGGCCTAAGTAAGATTCGGTTCTTACTTCACCCTTGTACTGCTGAGAAGAGTCATCGCTTTCAAAGTTAGAAACGCCGATATTACCATCAAGCATCTGACCTGACTTACGCAAAGAGATTTCATCATAACCGTATGCATAGTTTTCATGAGAAAGAAGAACGTCGATATTGTTCAAACCGTAATCATGATTCCAGGTAAGAGACTGGTTGAATGTATTAGAGAAATAGGTTGTATTATAAACATCCAGACCACCTTTGTTCTTCTGAGAACCCACGAGGTTGTTAGAATACTCGATACCGGTTTGTTTGAGGCGCATCATTGCACCGCGAACTGTAAGTTCGAAACCGTAAGGAATAATTGCAGTTCCGTAAACATTACCATTGATAGTGTTGGTGGTATAGTTGTGCTTATTGAGGCGCATGCTCCATGCCACGTTATCACCCTTGGTAAGACCTGAAAGGTTCCAAGATGCTTCGCCTTCAGAATTGTATGCGATACTACCATCTTCGTTGTGAGCGTAGTAGGGCTGAACGGGAGCATAGAAGTCTGCGAGGAACGGATTAGCAACAGAGTTAAGCTCATCTGATTCTACCTGACCTGTCTCTGACTTTGAATAAGAAGAAGAAAGGTTCATACCGGTGCGGAAATATTTCACCGGAGTGTAGTTTGCAACCAAACGGCCATTGAAACGTTTGAAGTCTGTTCCTAAGATATAACCGTTTTCCTTAAGATAACCGATAGAACCGAAAACGTCAAATTTTTCAGTTGCGCCGGTAGCATTCACGTTATATTCTTCACGATAACCGGTTCTTGAGATGGCTTTCCACCAATCAAGGTCGTTATAGCCGGGCAAAATAGAACCGGTCAATTTACCATTGGCATCAAACAATTCGTCAGCGTCAACATCATAGATGTTCTGACCGAGCATAAATGTGCTGACAAACTGAGGAGCGCGATTGCTCATTGCATCCTGAAGATTTGCATAAGCACCGGGATTAGCACTCATCGCGCCGCGGCTCCATGCAGCTAAAGAAGACTCCATCCAATCGTCGGCACCCATTTTATCGTAGAACGAGAGACCACGTTCATACATACCCTGACGTACCTGAAGGGTAACATCAACTTTACCCTGACCTTTTGCACGCTTGGTATTGATAAGGATCACACCGTTGGCACCACGGTTACCGTAGAGTGCACAAGAAGCAGCATCCTTAAGCACAGACATTGATTCGATGTCAGCGGGATTTATATCGGCAATGCTACCGTCGTAAACAACACCGTCAACAACATAAAGAGGTTGCTGAGCAGTAGATGTGAACGAGTTGAAACCACGGATACGAATTGCAGGAGCAGAACCGGGAGTACCGGTAGAGTTATTTACCTGCACACCGGGGGCATTACCTTCAAGAGCCGCAGTAACAGTAGTTACAGGACGGTCTTCAATTTCTTTGGAACCTACAACGGCAACCGAACCGGTCAACGATTCTTTTGTACCGGTACCATAGGCGATAACCACCACGTCGTCGAGGTTGGTGGAAGAGGATGCGAGGCGGACTGTCATTCCGTTTGTGAGAGCTACAGTCTGCTCTTTGTAACCTACGTAGGATATTCTGGCCTGTTTTACGTTGGCCGGAACATTGAGAGTAAAGTTACCGTCGATATCAGTGGCTGCACCTTGCCCACCACCTATCGGCATGACTGTGGCGCCGATGAGGGGCTCGTTGTTGCCCGCATCAACGACTGTGCCGCTTATGGTACGATTCTGGGCCATAAGACTCCAGCTAACCGCACAAAGCGTCATCATGATTAAAAAGAGTTTTCTCATACCTTAATTAGTTAGTTAAGTTATTAATAATATTCCTCTATGATTCAACCTAAGAATCAACATTTTAACTTGTAAAAATAAAAAAATACCGCATCCGGCGAGAAATTTAAAACACACGTTAAAAAGCCTTTTTAATTCTTAAGTAATTGCAAATTTAAACTTTTATAACAAAAAAACCAAATATTTGAGCAAATTTTAACAGAATAAATAAGACAAGTTTTTTCGATTTTCTCTTATAATTCAAAATAAAATCAGTTTTATGTTAACTTTAGTCACGTTTTTATCGTGTCTTTTTGACATTTTGGCATTTCAGTATTATTGGCGTGCATAAAAACATTACCCGATTTTTCTAAAAATTTGTTACCGCACCCACCCTCGGGGTCATGATTTTTAGGGAGTAATCCTCAGACGTGGCACACCTTGTCCCTACACTCGTCCGGTAATTTTTACTCAGACGTGGCACGCCATGTCCCTACACTTGTCGACACATACCGGGTATTTGGGAATAATCCAAAAAAAATGCTCTTCAAGATGACTTGAAGAGCATTTTGCTTGCTTTTAGCGTTTGCGGCGGCGCACTGATTTGGCGGCGCTGCTGTTCGGGCCGGATGATGAGGATCCTCCCGATGACACTTTCGGTTTCTTGGCCGTAGCACGTTTGCGCGTTGTTTTGCGCGGCTTGGCCTTTTTGGCTTGCGTCACGCCGGAATCGTCTGATACGACCGTGCGGTCGGGAATGGTGTCGCCGGCGGCTATCGCCTTGGCTATTTCTTCTTCGCGTTCGCGCTGAGCCAGATATTCTTCGCGGGTCGGAACCCACAGATTCTTTCCATAACTGCGCAGACGGTTGTCGATACTGTCTTGTGCTCGGGCCAGATCATCGGGATCGGGATACATCTGGTTCATTGAAAGATTCCGCAGGTTGCGGGTCTTGTAGATGTCTCCTTTATACATCCCGAGGTTGAAGTAGTCGTCTATCGAGTATTGCGCCAGATTGTTGTCGTCGTTAAGGAACACGTATTGCGAAGCAAGATGCGGACGCAACTGGTCGTATTTAACCCAGAACATCGGGTAGCGGGTGTCGCCGCCGAAGTCGCTGATTCGGTTCAACACGGGGCAAATGGCTTCCACACGGGTCTTCATCTGATTTGAACGGCGGTCGAATTCCCATTTCTCCACGATATAGTAATTAAGAACCTGCGTGGTCGGCACGTCGGCTTCTTCTATCACATATTTACCTTTCGCGCCGTTTCCGCGCCCTTCGGTATAGTAGATTCCGAAACGGTCCAGCATTTCGGGCACGTTGATTTTATAGTCGTCGGTGAAGACTTCGCGTCCGTCAAGATATTCGTAAGCCGGCAGCTGACCGCTGACAACGAGGTCGAGAATGAGTCGGAAAAGGTTTTTCTGGCCGTCGACCACATCTTCCGGGTAATATAGAGGGGTGTTTTCGGGTTTGGAAAGGTCTAACTGGCGGTAAATTTCGCGCATATAAGCAAGGTCGGCGTCATGGGGAGCTTTCTGAGTAAAGAAACCTTGCATACGTTCGGTTACGGCACCCTGCTGTTGAGTATTCTTCTTGTCGCGGTCCGAACGACGACGAACGCCACCGGCGTTCTCGACTTGCGCCAGCCCGACGAACGCCACTGCCGCCACGGTGAAACAGAAAAGAAGTTTACGATATATTTTCATGAGGTTCATTATTTATGGAGCATACACGTCTTCATGACAGCAGCAACGCGATGCATGGATTTCTTGTTTAATTCAGGGCAACTTCCATGGGCGGGATGTCGCGGGTGACACCATCCGGCCCTTTTGCCTTTATATTTGATATGAAGAAGAATTTTCCGGGTTTCAGGCGCTTGAACTGTTCTTTCTGACGCGCGGAGAACCGGCTTCCTTCCGAGACTTCGGGGATTGCGTTTCCCATCTGGTCGTAAAAGACGGTCGAGAACGACACCACCGAGTATGTGACATTCAGAATGTCATCATCGATTGCGGCCCCGAGCCCGTCGGCACTCATCAGTGCGGCTTTCGAGATTCGTTTTGGCGCACCTTTATAGTGCGTCGTGTTGCCGGAGCCATCTTTTATCGGAAGGTAGGCAGTTGGGTCGGGCAGCTTGCGCACCCTGAATGTCATTGAGCCTACATTCATTGACCGGCCGTCAAACTGAGCCGTAACGGAAATCACGGCCTCCGAGCCTATATTGGAAGCCCGGGCCACCCAAAGGTCTCCGTTGCGTGTCAGCGAACCGTTGGTCATCGTGGCCTGCACCTGATTCATCGGGACGCCGGGCACCGAGATGCTTATCGGGTTGTCGATTCCGGCATACAGCACGTTCATCATGGTGGGAGAAATCGTGGCCATCGGCTCGAGCACCGTGTATGACGACTTGAAGGGATATTTGGCAATGGAGCCATCACCGCGCGGCACCTCGATATAACCTGAATAATCGTGCGAACCCACGCCACCGGGCACAAATTCATAGAGTCCACCGGGATTGTTGAGTTTCGCTCCGTTCACGTATATCACGGGGCGACTTGTAGTGTCGACAGCCGCCAACACGATATTCGCGGAGTATTTTCCACCCTTCATCACCATATTGGAGTTGGGGATAACGTATGCTTCGAGTTTGTTGACACGCACGTCGCCGATATCGACGTTGGTAATAAGATTACCCAAAGCCTCCGATTCGGCCTGGCGGATATCGTTCTGAAGCTTGGTGAGCATCGTGACCGCAGCAATGGCCGGCATATTCTCGAACATTTTCTGCTCCCACTGCATCGGGCCGACGGCTCCTTTCGGAACAGTAACCTCGGTGCTCAACATTTCGGCCACAGATTTCTTTTTGGCCGGGTCGTTTATAAGGTTTACCAGATAATCGCGGTATGCGTTTACGGCATTTCTGAGTTTCTCGCCTTTTTTAGAGGCGGGATTAAGCATAGTTACCGATGCGGCCTCAAGATCATCGTTGTTGACGATGTTGCTGTAATCGCCTTTTTCGCCGTCGGCCGCGCGCGCAATCTCAACCTTAAGATTTTCAATTTCACCATAAAGAGCGGCCGACTTGTCGCGAAGTTCCACACCTTTGGAATACCACACGCCTGCCTTTTCGGGATTACGGCTGTAAATATCTTCAAGGAAGCGGAACTGCACTTCATTTCGGGCCGACATATTCAGGTTGGTGCGTTGGATTCCCTCCTGCACCTGGCTGAAGCCGTTGAGCACATCGCTCGAAACGTTGAGAGCGAGCATCGCGGTCAGCACAATATACATGAGGTTAATCATCCTCTGGCGCGGCGACATGCGCGCCACATTATTACCACCTGCCATTTTATATTAAGCTTTCTGATTGTTGATGGACTGATCGAAGGGATTCACCGGGGCTTGTGATGAAGCATCGCGAGCGCCCCCTCCCATCATCGGGTTTACCATATTGATGGTCATTGCCGTTATCATCTTTTCATAAACAGAGTTTAACTGTTTCATGTAACGGGCCATTTTTTCTGTTTCCTCGCAATAGCGTGAAGATTCGGCAGCGGCCTTGTCATACATATCGCGGATGTCCTTGAGGCCACGGTTCACACGGTCGATGCTTTCGAGTTGCGAGCTTATGGAGCGCAACTGGATTTCATAGATAGTGTTGAGCCCGGCGATGTTACGGTTCAGATTTTCCATCTGGTCAACATATCCCTGCGAATTTGCCGAGATTGTCTCGGAATTCTGAGTTATCGCCGTGTATGAGCCTAAAAGTGTCTGCGTCACATTATTGAGGGCCTCTGTGGTCTCGTTGAGCGAGCTCATGCTCTCAGCAATACCCTGAATCTGCTCGAGGTATTTTTTAGAAGCATCGGCCATAGCCTCGGCATCGGAGGCCGCGGTCTCGGGGTCGGCAAATGCCACTCCCTGATTGCCGGATAGGATGGACACACCTCCGCTGACCGCACCGATTGCTCCGGCGGCGTCAACATCACCATGGACGGAGCCGGAACCACCGTTGATTACAACACCACCACCCGACGAGAAATCCGGACGGTCTTCCGGGTTCTTCGAATCGAGCACGGGGAACACATCTTCCCAGGAATATTCTTTGGGAGGACGATCGAAGGCGGTAAGGACGAACATGGCAATTTCGGTGCCCATACCGATACAAAGCAGAGTGCTACCGCCGGGGAGATGAAGAATTTTGAAAAGTGCACCCCAGATCACAATAGCCGCACCGATAGAGTATGCGAAATTGAAGAATCTCTGCCCTTTCTCTCCGTGGAGAAAGCGTTCGATGCCATTAGCGTATTTACGAATTTTTACCATGATGCTTGTTATTTCTTACCTTTTTTCTTTGTGCCGCGTGCAAATCCGATTTGCGATCTCACACAGCGGAAACCAATATAGGAACGTTGTTCGTTCTGATACTCCCAGGTGCGAAGGTCGGAACGTATGTTCTGAGCTGCATCTTTCCACGACCCGCCACGCACGATTTTACGCTTCATTTTATAGGGGTCTTCCTTTGCAGCATCATACCTGTATTCGGGGTTCAGATCTGAAGTCAGCTTGTCGATACTCTCTGTGTAAGCAGTTGAAGTCCATTCGGAAACGTTACCGGCCATGTCGTAAAGGCCGAAGTCGTTCGGTTTGAAGGTGCCCACCTGCGATGTAATTACATGGCCGTCGCGCACGAAATCGCCCTCACGAGGCTTGAAGTTGGCATAGAAACAACCGCGTTCGTCCATAGGCAAAGTTTCTTCCCAGGGGAAAGCACTTTCCGAGTTACCGGCACGCGCGGCATATTCCCATTCCGCTTCGGTGGGGAGTCGGTAAGGCTCGATATAGATACCCTCCTTGCCGAGCGAACGTTTCAGAAAGTCGGTTCGCCAGTTAGCGAAGGCATTGGCCTGCTCCCAGCTTACTCCCACCACCGGGTATTCGTTGTAACCGGCATGAGAGAAATACATTCGGGTGTAGGGCTCGTTATACGCATTGTCGAAATCGTTTATCCATGCCGTTGTGTCGGGATAAATATTTACGATATAAGTGTTAAGGAAGTCGTAATCTCCGGTTAGCGGGCGAGATACGGTTTCGCGCACAATGCGTCCCTCCTCGGTGAGATAAGCCGTATCTTTTGAGATTACAGGCAGGTCGGTGGGTGTGGGAAGGTCTGTGTTGTATTCACGTCTCTCGGCATCCAGGCGGTTGCGACGCCGGGCGGCCTCGGTGTGATTGTATATCTCATACCGATAATTCATCTGCGTGGGGTCGAGTTCGCGCTGCCCGGTGATGGGATTTGTGCGATACACGCTTTCGATGGCACGGAGTTCGTCTTCGTTGGGATTGCGCCAAGGAATTGCCTTGTTCCAGTTAAGATAAGGTTTTATCGGATTGCCATCGCGGTCTTCTTCAATCTTAAAAGCCTCGTTGCCCCCGAAAGCCGGGTCGGCAAGACGCTCGCGGATAATAGAATCGCGCACCCAAAATACAAACTGTTTATATTTCGAGTTTGTGATTTCAGTCTCGTCCATCCAGAAAGAGTCAATCGAGACACCGCGTGCATTCTTTCTAATTCCGGAAATGGAGTCGTCGGCACCCGGCCCCATGGCAATAGTGCCACGGTCAACGAGAACCATGCCGTAAGGGGTAGGTTCGGCAAAAGAGGAGCCACCGACCCCGGTCACCTCTCCCCCCGCACTGCTGCGACGCGCGCCGGCGCAGGAGACAAGAAGCAGAGAACTGAGTGCAAAAGCCGCAATAGATAAAATCGCATAGCGGAATGTCACAGTTTTAAAATATGACGTTGGTTTGTTTTTCATTTTTATCATTGTCGCTACATTATACGAATGGAACGGTGTTTATTCTTGTTTTTTTCGCCGTAGTTAAGTTTAATCATATATCCGGCCACAATTTCGTGGCTGCCTGAAGATGCCTTGGAAATAGCCGATGTCGGGTAGTCGTATGCATAGCCGAGGAAGAAGTTCTTGAATTCGGCTGCAATCATTGCACTGACAGCGTCTTTATATCTATAGCCGATACCGAAAGAGATGAACCTGTTGTAGGTGGCCCTCATGGTTACTTCGGCCGAAAAATTGCTGAAATCGGTGCGGACCAACAGGGAAGGTTGCAATGTAAATAACGAGTTTTTCAACGGGATATTGCCATCGGCGGTAAAATAGGCCTGCCGGGGCAGTGTTGTCGAAAATTCTATTGTCTCGCTGTCTGAGCCACCTTCGGAGTCCATTGTGAGCTGGGGTTCGAAGATATGAAGCACCGACATTCCCACCGAAAAGTATTTGTGCGCATACCTGAGTCCGGCCGACAAATCAAACGCATTTCCTGAGACGTCGGTGTTGGGAAGATCGGGGTCGTCGGGTTGATGATAATCATCGCCTTCGGGAATGTAAACTTCCGATCCTTTGAACTTCGTATTGTAATAACCGGGTTGTATTCCCACTGAAAGAGAGCCTTTCAGGAAATTGAACTTATAACTCACCTGCGCGCTGACTCCGAGATTGTTAAAGAGGCCGATAGACTCCTGATTAAAGAGCGCGCCGACACCGAGCCGATGCTTTTTGCCAAGTTTTATGGGCATGTCGGCGGCGCCGATGAAGTCGCGCGGCGCGTTGTCGATGCCTATCCATTGCAGCCTTGCGGCGCCACGGATGCGGATAAAGTCGGAAGAGCCGACGGCAGCCGGGTTATAGTATGTGGGAACAGCCCAATATTGAGTGAGCTGAGCGTCGCCCTGAGCGTTTGAATAAAATGAAACTCCCGTGAGAAGAGCCACCAAGCCAAACATTCGCAACGCGCCCCGTTTAAGTTTAAAGAGAAAGCGTTTCATCATTCGAAATAGAAAGTTATCATAAACATGTTTGACTTGACCTTCGACAAAGACTGTGTCATTTTTATTTTCTCGGGGTCATCCACCAGATCGGGACGATCGTGACGGAGAATATCGGTGAGTCCGAAACAGAATTTAATCTCAGGGTTGAATTTGAAGAAAGGAAGATAGAAATCGCAACCAAGTCCGAGGGTGAGATAGGCGTCGGCCGTGTTGAACTGAAGGAAATCAGAACGTTTTTTGCTGACATCGAACGCCCCCATTGCACCGACCGTGACGTATGGGCGGGAGTTGTGCAGCCGGTCGCCCGATATTTTTAAATCGATCGGAGTGATGACATATACGCTTTTCACATCCTGGCGCTGCGTGAGGCCACTGTTGAAATCGCGCATTTCCACATTCTTGAAGCTAAACGACATGCCCGGAGTGAAACGCAGATTAAGATACTGATGCAGTCTTAAGTCGGCAAGCACCTGCACATTGATTCCGGGATTCCATGCAGGGACCTCGGCATACCATTGCTGGCCGTCGTCGGTGATGAGGCCATTATGGGTGAATTTTAAGTCCTGCATTGTCATTCCGATTGAAAAACCGAGGTGCCAGCGCTTCAAGTCGGCGTAAGGGCGATTCAATACCTTGTCACCGGGACGGGCCTCGAGACGCGGAATAAAAATTCCGGAGAGCGAGGCGAGCCCGATCACTGCAATTACAATGATTCGATAAAAAAATATGTGTTGCGTTCTGAAATTCATTAATAACTTAACGCAACACTATTGTTCATTATTAGATATGAGCCTTTAAAATTAACATAAATTTTGGGTCACCAGCTTGAGCCTGCACCGCCGCCCCCGGTCGCACCCCCTCCGAAGCCGCCGAAACCGCCGAAGCCTCCTCCCCCACCTCCGAAGCCACCGCCACCGCGGCGCCCGGCACTTGCGGCGGCTGCCCCAATGGCAGCGGCGGCCGCCAGGGAAGCATCATCCTGTTTGCGCGGAATCCGATATTTTTTCCTGTCGTGGTGGTTGCAGTATTTGCAAACATAAGTCCTGACACCCTCGCCTTCTGCATATTTTGAGGCAGGACGTGTCACTGCATCTGATTCAAGACACATCGCAACCGTGTGACAGTTGGGACATTCGGTATATTTCTTTTGCGGAACCTTGAAGGGAAGTCGTTCGATTGTGCCGCAGCTGTCACATTTCCACACATCCCAATCGATAGTGTTGAGTTTTTCTTCAAAATCCTGGGCCGGAGTAAGAAACTCGTTATCCATTGATTCTGAGAGCCTGTGCATCTTCGAGCCGCAGGTGGGGCATTTTATTTTGCGCGTCCGCCACCAACGATAGAGGATGAAGGAAAGAAACAGGAAAATTATCCCTGCGCCCAGGGAAAGAATGGTGAATACCGCTTGAATCATCAAAGATTTGCGCCACATCAGCGATTTTTCATAATTAGTCATTCCACGCTTGCGGCGACACAACATCACAAAAAACCATATTGCCGCAACGGTGAAGAAAATTGCCGCGAGCCACTTAATCAACTTTAAGAAGACCTCGCCGTCAAGGGCTTCCAATTCTCCGTTATATTTTTCTTTTTGCCCTGAAGCGATTTCGGCAGCCGCCGTGGGATCGGAAATAATTTGCGACACGCTGCTTACAATACCGCGGGCCGCCGCGTCGAGATCATTCTGACGCATTGCAGGCACGATAACATTATCGGCAAGGCGCTTGCAGACAATATCAGGGAAAATGCCTTCCATGCCATACCCGGTCATTATATACGTTTGTCGCGCACCGGGCGAAATCATGATCAAAAGGCCGTTATCTTCCTTTTCCTTACCTATCTTGAGGCGAGTGAAGAGCTTTTCGCACCATTGGTTGGGGTCCATACCGTCAAGGTCGGGGACCACCACGAGTTCCACTTCGGCCGTTGAGCGAAGCCGGAGTTGCTCAAGACTGTCGGTGAGCTGTGAGCGCACAGAGGGTGAAAGAAGGGATGCCGGGTCAATAACAGTCATAACCCTGCCGTCGGCAGCGCGATAGGGCACATCATCGGGCCGCATGGCGCGCCCTGCAAGGGATACAAGAAGAGAGACTATTAATATCGAAAGTAATCTGCAACCGGATTTTATATTATTTTTCATCATACAGCAGGAAGTGAGTGGCCGTTAAGTTTTCTGAATAAATCGAGGGCGTAGACGTCGGTCATGCCCGACACATGGTCGAGCACAGCCTGAATACGCCCGTAGGGAGTTGGGGAAGCAACATCATATTGCTGGGGAATTATATTGAACAGCAAGCCGGAATAGTTGCGTTCGGGATGCATCACAGCCTCCACCAGCGTCTGCATCAGGAAAGAGATGATGCGGTGTCCGGCAAGTTCGATATCCACCACCATCGGAGCGGTATAAATTTTTTTCCATGCAGTTTCCGAGCATTTCCTATATGCATTGCTCAGCAACGGGGGCAAGGAGCCCACCAGTGTCCCGGCAAACCGACCCGAAAGTATTTCATCTTCATTTTTAACAAAGGTCTCGGCACACTCTTCCACTAAAGCACCGACAACTCCCGAGCGCAAATATGCTATCTGCTCGTTGGGGTCCGACAGATGAGCCATTACTTTGCGCAGACGTTCGTGTTGCGATTCGGGGAAGAAACCCATGAAAAGATCGTGCACGTGGCCGGTGGAGAGAATATTGAGTTTGTGGGCATCTTCAATATCCATTATCTGATAACAGATATCATCGGCAGCCTCAAGAATATATACCAAAGGGTGACGGGCGAACTTTCCCGGTTCAAGCTCGGGGATACCAAGTTCGGCTGCTACCTTTCTATAAATTGGCTCCTCGCTTTCAAAGAACCCGAATTTTCCTTTTGGTCCCGAGTGGAGTGACGTAAACGGATATTTCACAATTGCAGCGAGGGTTGAATAGGTCATTGCCATTCCGCCGCGCCGACGCCCCTTGAATTGATGGGTGAGAAGTCGGAATGAATTTGCATTACCCTCAAAATTCACCAGATCGGCCCATTGCCGCGGCGAGAATTGGTCTTTGAGGCTCAGACCGGCCCCTTCGCTGAAGAAAGTCGATATGGATTTTTCGCCTGAATGTCCGAAGGGAGGATTGCCTAAATCGTGGCACAGACAGGCGGCGGCCACAATATCACGCAAATTGTCGAATTTACGATTAAGTTCTTCGGAGTTGTATTTGTTTTTGAGTCTTATTGCAACTTCGTGTGCCAACGAGCGTCCCACTGATGACACTTCGAGAGAGTGCGTGAGACGGTTGTGAACAAAAATACTACCGGGCAAGGGGAAAACCTGGGTCTTATTCTGCAGCCGGCGGAAGGGCGATGAGAATATGAGCCGGTCATAGTCGCGCTGAAAATCCGAACGGGTGTGATGACGCCCGTCGTGATATTCCTCCATGCCGAGCCGCTTGTCGCATATCAGTTTATCCCAATCCATTATTTTATTTGAATTCAAATCTTTAACAGAATCCATATCTTTTCCCTGTTTCTAATAATCTTATATTCCCCACCTCTATTCGAATAATCTTATATTCCCCTCTCTATTCCCGAATTTTTCTAAGTCGCATATTTGAACCCCCGTATTCCGGAAATTTAAAGGCGAGAATTCCGGGGGATTCCAGCTGAGCTTTAATCTCCCCCCTCAGGGGGCGGCCCGCGGGGTCAAGCCATTCCACGTTGAACACACCCGGAAAAGGTGTTTTTGAAAGAGTTCCCTTGGTCATACCCGGTTTCCACCGGGATTCCAGTTTTTTAGCCCCGTCAAGGAATATGATGTCATAACCACTTTTGTTTTTCACAATCGCCACCCTGTATGAACCGCCTGACCGCAATGAGCTTTCATCCAACATCACATCAAACA
The DNA here is from genome assembly GCA_014802335.1 of Bacteroides sp. Taxonomy (GTDB): domain Bacteria; phylum Bacteroidota; class Bacteroidia; order Bacteroidales; family Muribaculaceae; genus Lepagella. The sequence continues at coordinate 33,299 of JAAVCL010000002.1, forward strand.
TTTCCCATACACCCTCCATGCTGTCGGCCGAGCGCGAGAAATAAGAATTCCTCACATCGGGGTTGGCAAAGTGAGACAAGCCGGAAGCATCTTCCGAACTTCTCATACCATTGATGTCCAATACTATATCATCTATCTCAATTTTCCCTCCGGGGGGCGTCCAGAATCCAATCGAATCAGTGCGCCCAAGCGTCATTTCTAACGGAACCGGATTATACCTGCGGTTTCCGGCAAGAAGGGTAAGGCGGCCGTAGGCCACGCTGAGTCTGAATGAATTGAATCCGGTGAAGAGATCCATCCCCGCCGGGATGATATATTTATGCACTTCTCCCTGCGAATTGGTTTGAACTTCAATTCCGGAGGGGGAAATGTCGTCGAAACGATCATAAAGAGTGCTGAAAGAAATAAGAGATTTTCCGTTTTCACCCTTAAACACGAGCCCCCACGGCACGTGCGCCGATTTCTTCACTTTTCCGGTTGAGTCGGTAAAAGCATATTTCTTTCCGGGCATATTATTAAGGTTGGCACATCGAAACGAAAAAGAGAATTCCTCCGCCTTCGAATCAAGGGGGAGGAATCGGAATACGGTGTCGGATGTAACGGCTGATAATGTAAGCACCTGCCCCTTCGAATCGTCATCGGGCCCTCTGAGCGAGCCGAATCCTCTGCCGGAATTGAAACAGATGGTTTGGGGCCCGGCAGCAGAAGCAATGCCTCGCACAGCAGTGACCACACCCACCACGGCAAATATCATTATTATCACACCGGTGATTCGATTGATAAGCCACATGGAGCGCAGGTTGAAGTGACTTCTTACTTTATCGATAAAGAAAGTCACAATCCACCACCACATCAACGCGCCCCCGAATATGCAGATGAAGCCCACGATATAATGCAGGAAGGAAATATCGGGCAGCATGAAGTTGAAGCGCGCGAAGAGCCCGATAATCAGGAAAATAATCAGCGGATTGGAAAAGGTGAAGAGGAATCCGCTGAGCACGAATTTTCCTTTTGAGTCGTGGCCATCGCCGGGCTTTTTGAGTGAACGTGCCGGGTTTGAGCGAAACAGATAGACACCGAAGAGCACCAGCACCAGACTGCCCACAATCTGGATGACATTCTGATTTTCATTCAGGAATTCTTCGATAAAGGAAAGTCCGAATCCGGTGAGCAGACAATAGAACAGATCGGAAACAGCAGCGCCCAACCCGGTGAAGAAGCCCGCCCGCCTCCCCTTTTCAAGGGTTCGCTGCACGCATAGGATTCCAACGGGTCCCATCGGCGCCGAGATAATGACACCAATGGCGATTCCACGCCAAATTACATAAATCAGACTTTCTAAAAAATCCATGGAAATTTCATGCCCGGTTTCATCGGCTTAACCGGGATTGAAAAAATTTTGGGTTAAATCAGACATCGGATAATTAATCAGACATCAGATAATAGATCAGATATCGGATATATAGTATCCTCCATAAGCGCCGGGCCTGGTTTCGTAACGGGTGAGGCCGTATTTAAGATCGCGCGCGGGACCGGAAATCGGTGCTCCGCCACTCTCCACCACGTCATAATGCGAATCGCAGACCGGGCAGACAGCCACAGGGAGCGACTCGGTATCTTTCATTTGGACACGTATATCCATTTTTGCTTCGACGGGGCAGCTGAGGTCATAGACCATTGGCACTGCGGCCTCCATTGTGTAGGGATTCAGTCCGCACACCAACAGCACACCTCCGAATCCGGTGCGTGAGCCGTCGGAATATGGGAAATTACGCGGTTCGCCCAAAGATTTGATGAATATTCTCCAGTCTCCGTAAGCACTCACTCCGTAGGTGTTCCACAAGGGGGTGGAGGCCAGATTCAAACTCACCTGCATGGCCGGAATCCGAGTGTCATCAACCGTGTTGCATGAGGCTGCAGCCAGGAGCACCGAGCAGATGACTCCACATCGAACGGAATTCAGGATGTAAGGGCCGATCTTCATCAATTGAAGGGAATCTGACGGAGCATGTGGGCAAACTGGTCGGCCATCTTCTGGATAGTGCCTCCAATCATCGGCGCAAGCATCATGGGAATCTTGACATCGATCTCAACGTATGCTTCGCAAGAATCATCATTAAGGGGCATTATGTGCATGGCCATACTCATGGGCACGGGGGTTCCGCGTCCTTCGAGACGGATGAGCGTCGGATCAATTTTTTCGGCCACAGCCAATGTCAGCTCACCCACCGGACCGGCCGGGAAACTGATGGTGTCGGGGGTTACAACGACCTGTTCGAGCATGCCGCGTTGATCGGCCGGAACCTGATCGAGAGGCACGTTCTTGAGCAAATCGCCGAGGCCTTCGAGATTTGACAATTTGGCGTACACTTTATTGGCAGAAGCCAAAAGCGTTACATTTTCACTTTTATAATTTGCCATAATATACTGTTAATTTTCAGGCACCCAGTTCGCCGGGTCCTTGCGCCATCCTTTCAGCAGTGATTCCTGCGAGGGATGAATATATTTAACGGAAATTGCTGCTTCGACAAGCACGTCATAACGGCATAAAGCTTTCATTTCAATGTTGGCGTCGCGCAATCGTTTCACGGTGGCCGGGAATTCGTAATCGAACACGCACACACCGCCCAACACTTCGCAAGCGCTGAAACGTATGGCTTCGGCTGCGCGCAATGAGCCGCCCCCGGTTGCCACAATATCTTCGACCATCACCACTTTCTTGCCAACGTGCAGGTCTCCTTCAATCTGATTCTCAAGACCATGATCTTTCGGAGAAGAACGCACATACACAAACGGAACTCCCAACACATCGGCCACCATCGTGCCGAATGGTATTGCAGCCACAGACACGGCCGCAATAGTCTCCACTTCGGGATAGGATTCAAGAACTGTCTTTGCCAATTCTACCTTTACGAAATTCCGCACATCAGGATAGGAAAGAATACGACGATTGTCGTTATAGATGGGTGAATTCCAACCCGAACCCCACACGAAAGGCATTTCCGGCTGAAGTTTCACAGCAGAAATTTCAAGAAATTTGTCTGCAAGCAGGCGATCTGGATTTTTCATAATACTCACTTTAAACTGCAAATTTACATTTACCTGTATAAAAAAACAAGTGCCATAAGCGAAAAAAGCGTAAAAATACAGATAAATAACTTAAAATAGTTAAAAAGACAATTAAAAGAGCCTTAGAATGTCACCCCGATTGTGAGAAGCGAAACTTTACAGGAGGGATATTTTCGGGTTATTGTGATGGCGGCTTCGGCCAAGGTGGCACCGGTTGTGCAAACATCGTCGACTATCAACACACCTTTTCCCGACAGGTCACTCCCGCCCACGCTGAACACGCCTTCGATATTGTCTATACGACTGCTTCGGCTCATGGAGGTCTGGGTGCGGTGGTTGTGCACGGCCTTAAGGCTCTGAACCACCGGCAGCCCCGTGGCTTCAGAAAGCCCCTTTGCAATTTCAAGACTCTGGTTGTATCCTCTCTTGAGGATTCGTTTCCAATGCAGCGGAACCGGAACAATTATATCCACCCCGTCGAAAAAGGGGGTTATCGCAATTTCCTGACCCACAAAACGACCGAATTCGCGAGCAAGCCCCGGAAAGTTGTGATATTTAAAATCATGAATCAGACGGGCAATATCCGAATCTCGTGAATAAAAGAAATGTCCGGCAGCTCTTTGATATGGGAAACGTCCCATGAAACGTTGCTCCATGGCATTTCCGGGCAGCCGATGATAATTTGTGCGCGGCAAAGCGGCCCTGCAGGTGTCGCAAATAAACAGGGTTTCTCCACTCAGAATATTTCCACACAGATGACATTCACGCGGAAACAGCGCATCTAAAAAGCCGCGAATCACTCCCCGGGGTCTCATTCGCCGTCCTCTCTTTTAATTATTTCCACGGCCCTCATCGATTCTTCGGACGTAAAACCCCGACTCAACAAATAACGAATAATTTTTATCCTTTCCGAATAAACATTGACGTCGAATTTCCGGGCTCGGGCACGGGCGGCGTTCAGCAGCACCGACCCGTAGGTTTCAGAATCCAATTCATCGAGAGCGGCGGCGATATCGCAAGCAGGAATTTTCTTCTGCATCAATGCGGCTTTAATCTTGACTCTGCCCCAGCCCGAGAACTTCACCTTGTCGTTGGCAAAACTTCGCGCAAACCGCGAAGAATCTAAAAATTTTCTTTTCTCGAGTTCAGAAATTATCAAGGCAATATCACTATCTGCCATTCCTTTGAGGCGCAACTTCCTGACAATATCTGAAGGCGCCTGCTCGGAACGGGCACATAGCCCGGCAAGTTTAAGCAAAGTCTCCTTTAAAACTTGTTGGGAGGCACCCGGAGTGTGACGTTCGGATCCGCTATCTGATTTATTTTCAACCATCCTGATTATTTTTTAGCCACGGCAAATCTGTCGCGGCCTGAAATATCTTTTACAATTCTTATATCGGTATATTTCAATTCTTTAAGAAGGGCTGTCAAGCCGGAGACAAAAAGAGGATTTATTTCAAAGTATAATTTTCCGCCGGGAGCAAGGGCCTCGGCACCCATGCCGGCAATCCGCCTATAAAAGAGCAAGGGGTCGGAATCGGGCACAAACAGAGCTATATCAGGCTCATACTCAAGCACATTTCTCTCCATATCCTTTTTCTCGCTTTCCGCAATATATGGAGGATTGCTTACGATTATATCAAAAGAATCCCCGAGGGGAGTCCATTTAAAAATATCGGCACAGATAAAGTTGATTGCCGCATGCTTGTCGCGCCCATTCTTGCGGGCCACCTCCAAAGCAGCCGGGGAGACATCAAGAGCCGTGACTTCCGGAAATTTCAGGTTACGCGCCAGAGCAATCGCGATAGCACCCGAACCGGTGCCGACATCGAGAACTCTCAAATCCGACTCCTGATTTTCGGATATAATCAGATCGACAAGCTCATCGGTTTCCGGCCGTGGAATCAACACGTCGGGAGTGACATCAAGTTCAAAACCATGAAACCGTGCTTTTCCCGTCACATACTGCACCGGCTCGCCATTAAGAATCCGCGTGGAATATGATTCAAGCTTTTCAATCATATAATCAGAGAGCATCCATTCGGAATTCAAGACGAGATCCACCGGGCGCCAACCCTTAAGGTCCTCGAAAATGAGTTCGGTCATCGCCTGCGCCTCGCGGCGACCATATTCATCGGCCAGGGCATTGATCAATTGCGTCCTGACGTTACCAACACTATAAGGGGGAGTAAATTTCATATCGGCCGTTTTACCTGCAAATATAATAAAAGTCTGTCTTCTTCACAATTATTGAAGTCGAAGTTGTTTAAACTTATTTTCGAATGTTAATATGAAATTTTTTACCTTCTTTTATTAACCTTGCGGATCTTTTCAGCTGCTTTTTACTCTCTCATCGACGCCAACCATGAGGTTGCAGCCTCTTCAAAAGTCAAAATCAGCTAAAAATTAAAATCGATAAGTTTTCAAATATAGAATATGACGAGCCAAATCTCTCGCAATTGTTAAGAAATTTTAGTGGATAGAACCTTAGCTAACAGGGGTGAGCCGAAAATCGGCTCACCCCTATTTTATAGAGAAACTTGATTGAATATTATTCATTTTATCACCGTTTCCGATAGACGAAACGCTCGCCGCGGGTCACGTAGATATTTCCTTCCGTAAGTGTGTACACACGTAGTCCGTTAAGATCATATACCGGGATTGTTGCCGGGTCGATATCGAAAATCACAGTCTCAATACCGGAAGTTCTTACGGTGACCATATTGCTTGCAGGAGCCTCCCCGCAATCGTAAGCAGCGCGCACTACATACTGGTTCTCTTCTTCAGTCACCATCGTATCAAGATATGTAGTCGCAGTTGTCGGGGTGTCATTGAGACGCCGGCCATTGCGATATATATTATAGCCCACGAACTCAGCATCTACCGGAGTTGCCGCACTCTCATATATGAAGTCATCAATGTGCATAGCCAAACGGTTGTGGCTTACGCAACGCACGGCGAAATACTTCGTACCCTCGGGAACTTTGAACTTGAACTCACTCCAACCCTCCGGCTGAGTGCGGTAGCTCGTATCGTCAAGACGCTTGAAGTCTGTGAGTTCGGTGCCGGTGGTTGAGTAATACACCTCAAACATCTCACGTCCCTGGTCGAACGATTCAGCGCGGGCCATGAAAGAGATTTCCTGAGCGTTGCCTGACAGCAGAGGAGTAATCAGCCAGTCTCTATTGTCGCCGGATGAGGGTCGATAAGCCACCATATACTTCTCGCCTGAGTAAGCAGGCAGTCGGTCTGCGAGTGTTTCACTATCACCTGTAGGGATAGAACTCGGCTGCATCACGGCCCAACCGATGGCATCAGTCGAACCGGGAAAGAAATAAGACACTGCAATCCCTGCCGACTTGTCTTCGTCAATGATGGTCCACTTACCTGCGCGATTAATATCGAATGTACGGTATGACTCAAAATCATCAGTTACGGTGCGAACCGGTTTCCCTGCTAAGTCAGCAGCTTTCCATGAGAGAGCAATGCCCGACTCTTCACAATTGGCAGCAAGTTCGGTAGCGGAGGGTAGTTCGGGTTTAACCACATAGACGCTCACGCCATTCGATATGTTGTTGTTTATATCCTGATCATCAGCATAATTGAGGCGGGCTGTAATAATGGCGGGGTCGGCATCGTCGATGTTGGGCATATATTCGGCAGTGTAGTCGGAGTAGCCGGAAGCAGCCATCATCTCCTTGCCGGGTATTGAAGCAAACATGCGGTCGCCAGCGTAGAAATCAATGCTATAGGAATCGGCTATCATAGGCTTGGTACCCTGGTTACTTACCCATACCTTGACAGAGGCGCCCTTACGCAACACCTCTACCTCATCGGTATCAACATTTATATTGGTCATTGCACCATCATGTTCCAGATCAGTTCTTATCATGAGATTGTCGATGCCAATAAGCACACCGCCTTCATCGGCAGGGCAGCCTTCAAAAGCAAGATATATATCCTTACCGGCGAATTGCTTCATCGACACTTCAATCATCTGCCATGAGCTGTCGGTGTCCTTGGTGAACGTGCGGGTGAAAATCGGGGCATAGTCCTTGCCGTAAGACTCTGAGGCGAGAAGACTGAATGTGCCGCCGTTTTCAGAATAACCTCGGCCCATGATCCAGAGGCGCAGGGTTATATCGCCGGTCTCAGGTATATGGATTTTACCGCTTGCCAGCTTCTGACTGTCACCGGGGTATTCACCATAGTAAGTCGAAACGCCCTGAAGTCCGTCAATACCAATGGTCTCTTCCTCAGGTTGCCAGCCGGTCAAATCATCTTCGAGATTTCCGATTCGGGTCCAGCTATAGTCAGTGTTATGCCCGAAATGTTCATGGAAAGGCAACTGATAAGCGGGCCCTATCTTAATTGTAGGACTTACTACCCCTTCGGTGTTGGTGCCCGCCTCGTTCATTACGAGGAGACCGAGAGTGAGAGAATTCTGAGTTGTCAGATCCTGGAAAGTTAAATCAGCTTCGGTCACACCCTTCGCAGTGGCAATCTGATATTGATAGGTAGGATGAATAATAAGATACGTCACTTCGGCCGGATCTACATATCCACCGTTGATGCCGGTAGCAGGCAAATTCCAACTCATGTGTACACCGTTTGTGATCTCGTAGATATTGAAATCGGTGGGAGTGGAAGGAATATCAAGGCCCACCCATCCTGACACGTTAGCGCTCACGCCCTGCGTGCCGTCGTCACTATAGGCCACTACAGTGTATCGGTTAGTGCCCTGATTGGCGTTGCTGTCGGTGAGAGTACATTCAGCGCCGGGAGTAATGTCGTTAGCCGTATCCACAAGGCTATCTCCGTTATATAGCTCGACTTTTGAGAGACCCTTGAGTTCAGTTCCATCGGAATCCTTTTCAGGCAACGTGAATGTCACGAAGGCTTTCAGTTCACCAAGAGGTGCGGCAGTAACGCTCATGGCAGTAACGGCCGCCGGGCCTGATGATGACGCTAATTTATTAATTTCTATACCTCTAAGACCCATTTGTTGTCCTTTTTCAGATATGGCATGGAATCCAAGTCGGTAAGTGCCTGTAGTGGGAACGGAGAATGAGGCTGTGTAGGTGTTGAATTTAGTTATACCGTAAGTTTTCACGGTCTGAGAATCGATGAGGGTGGTCATGGAATCGGCAGTATCACCGTCACCCATCATGACTTCTATGATTTCAGGCGAGAGCACACCCATCTTGGCTGAAACTGAATACTCAAGTTGGTAAAGAGTGCCGGCTTCAAGTTTGATTTGCGGTGTCAGCATCCAGTCATCAGCTGGTTCTGAACCCGATGTATAACTTGCAAATCCTCCGTAATTTGGTTCCCACGTGTTGTCATCATCGTTGGCATCAATCACGATGAATTTAGTGAAATCGCTATTGGGCGAAAGACTCACAGGAATTTCCATTATTTCCGGACCGACATGAACCCAGTCAGAATACGTAGTGCGACCTGCCATATCCTGATATTCAGTGCGTACTGAATACCTTACATCAGCTGAAACACCCTCACCGAGTTCGTCTTCGAATGTAGTACTTGTGTAATCACGTACGAATTTGTTGCCAAAGCCGTCGCGAGTGATGATATAGGTAACATCATCGGGGTTGACATAACCACCATGCTGACCTTCAAGAGGAGCATCCCAAGTAACGGTCACCTTGGTGCCATCGACTTTGGCTTCGAGATTACTCACACCCAAGGGATTATCAGGGCCTACCCATTTCTGCACATATTTTTTGTTGCCGGCAGTCGTGGAGGTTGACACCCATGCAGCCACATTATAGAGACCTCCGTATTTCGTGCTTACTTCGAATGTAACAGGCTCACCCGGATGCACGCTCTTCTCATAGTGATTGCCATCGACTGCCACATGAGCCGTAAGTGAGCCATTGATAGCCTTGCCATCGCCATATACATCGGGAGCTGTAAAGGATACCGTACCTTCAGTGGTATCTCGCACAAAGGAGGCTGTAAGATCAAGCACCTCGGCAGGCATGTCGGCCGAAGTGCGATTGTCAACCACATAGAGGCCCACTATCTCCTGATTGTCAGGGAAGGTCGCGATCAACGAGGCCATGTAAGTCTCAGGATCTACTACATAAAGGCCACCCTGACCCTCATCGGTGAAGCCGGCCCAGTAAAATTTACCGGTAGCAGGGTCGATTGCAGCGCTCTGCACATACTGGGGCTTCACATCGGTATGCCCCAGTTTGGTGACTTCCCCCTTCTTAGTGATACGGCAGTACATGCCGGTGGCGTTCACGCCGTAGAGATAACCATCGGTACCGGTAGCTATTGCACGGAATCCCTCTTTAGTATCCACATTGTTAAGGCCAAGCACTTCGCCTGTGGCTAAATTCATACGGCCAAACATCTGCCATGTCTCGTCGCTGTCATCATTCATGAAATATCCATAGACGGCATTGGTGGCCGGGTCATAGGTCATGCAGTAACCGCTTGACGATGGCATCAGCCCCTCGCGCTCGTCAATTATATCCCAAGTCTCGGCATCATAGATTGTCATCAGCGTTTCGATACCGCCAACGTAAGGCTGGTCTACAGTCATTACATAGAATTTGCCTTCGGCGTAGAAAGCGCCGCCTGAAGCCTCTTCCATGTAGGGATCGGAGAAAATATTAGTTACCTGCAGTCCTTTCTCGGCCTTGAACTCACATATGTAGGGCACATTGCCGCTCACCACGAGTCCGCGCAGCGTGGGCGCTTCGGCCTCCGACACGCGGTTGACAAACGATGATGTCGTGCGCGCGGGCACTTGATGACTCCGTTCGGCAAAACGCTTTACTTGTGAATTATCCACGCTGAATGTGGAGTTGGCCTCCCGCTGCTTCAAGTAGGCAAAGGCAGGCAACGTAATAGCTGAAGCCACCACTCCTGCCGTCGCGAACGACCATAATAGTTTCGAATGTTTCATATCTTAAGTGGTTAATATTTTTTCAGCGACAAAATTAATGTTGTCAATATATTTCTCTAACTGATTTTTTATCTTCATGTTGCCAATGTCAAATTTACGACAAATTTTTATTACACGATGTTCGGATTTATAAATTTAAACAGATTATCAATAAGTTGACTCACTAAAAATAAGGGGTGCATACGCCATCTTGTGAAATCAGATCAACATAAATGATGTTAAAAATAACTTAGAATTTACAATCATATTATTAAATACGGATTTAATTAACTATATTTGCTGTGTTAACCTGTTACCTGCTAACCTTTATGTCAAAAAGCTTCTTTAAAAGAAATTGGTGGTTATGTCTCCTTATTATGGGGCTTCTTATACTTGCAAGCAGTTTCTTCACAGTAGGTGATGATTCCCTTAAATTCCGTGCCACCCTACACAACGGAAGCAACAAAGAACTTATGGAGCGAGGTCGCGATTATTACAGGCAAAACCACATGGACAGTGCCTTAATAATTTTCACCTACATAGGCGACAGTTTCGATGAGAAACTGTCTGATCAGGAAAAGCGTCTGGCTTTGTTGGCAAAAAACAATGTAGGTATCATATATAGTTTCGAGTATATGGATTATTCGCGGGGCTACGCAACGCTCTCCGAAGCCTTCGAAATGGCAGACGCACCCGGCTTTGAGGATACCCAGGCTGTTCTGGCTCATAATATTGTTGAGGTCTTAAGATTATATAGAGTATGTCTGCGATCCGATAATGCCAATGAGCGTATAGCAGATTATCTGAATCTGGGCATTGAGAAAGCTATCATAGGAAAAGAATTTCCCTGTCTGGCTTCAATGGTTATTAATGCCCTGCAGTCTGATCTGTCAACTCCGGTTAATAATATCAAGGCGATTGAAAGTAGTGAAATTCCTGATACAATTGAGGGTGTGAAATATGCGCAAGAACTGCTCAGAGCCGCTCGCCTGTATCAGAAAGGGAATTCCGAAGAATCACGAAATGCTCTTTACTCGGCTTTTCAAAGACTCCCCGCATATAGTAAACCTTTCCAATATATTATAGGATATAAGCGGGCGGTAGCACAGACCTATGCTGCAGAAAAAAATTACGAGATGGCTGAAAAGTTGGGACTGGAGGCTCTGAAAATTGCCGACAATATCAATTCCCGTGACGACAGATTACACACACTGGCATTCCTTTCAGATCTACCGACAAGCCGGAAGGATCTCTACTCTACCCAATTGATGCAGGTTAAGGATTCGGCAATAAGTAATGGTCAACTCCAGATGGTTAGTGAGATTGAATTTATCCGGTCATTAGCCAAAGAACGCGAGGAGAATAAGAAACTTGCCGAGCAACGCACACGACTATACTGGAGTCTGAGCATTGGTGGAGTTCTTGTTGTAATTTTTACTGTCCTGATAGGATTGCTTGTCCGTAATACGCACCGTTTGAGAGAACGTAATGCCTCGCTTTATGAAAAGATTCAGGTCCAACTTGCTTCCGGCAAACCACCGGTAAGCAAGTTAAAAAATATCGACAAGACAGCTTTGTCCGAAAACCCTAAATATGCAGGTTCAAGTTTGTCTCAAGAAAAAATGGACCAACTCCAAAGTCGTCTCACTGAATTGTTGAATAATGAAGAATGGTTATGTGATCCTGACGTTTCACTTGGCCGCACAGCCGGTGAGTTGGGTGTCAACACCACTTATCTTAGCCGCACGATCAACGAGCGTTTCGGCATGTCGTTCTCGGCGTTGCTCAATGAATACAGAGTGCCTATAGCTACGCGCCACTTGAGCAAGCATTCCCCCTACGCCAATCATACAATCGAGTCCATCGCACGTGCAGTAGGCTATTCATCGCGCAGCGCATTTATCGCAGCATTCAAGAAAATCAATGGAATGACCCCCTCGGAATATCTCAAGTGTCAGAATGCTGCGGAGAGTAGATCTTGAAAATCCTGCGTCGAGGTCACAGAAAAGACCATCAACAGCAATATTTGCTGCGGAAGCCGGCTGATAATTTAGTCTATCCTGTCTTCTATCTCGAAAAGATCGGCATGATTTTCTGCCTGTGGCTCTGCCATGGCAATGGGTATCCCCTGATTATCCGAAAGGAAAAATCGCCACCGGCATCCGCTCTTGAGCTTGTAGAGTATTGCATTTACAATCTCCACAAGATCAAATTTGGAGGTGAATCCTCTTTCTGCTATCGAAAGACAGGACATAATTTCAGATTTTATTGCATCTTTGTCAAGTACAGCGTATTCTGGCATTGGTACGATATATTAATGTGTGGTAACTATAATATAGTGCGTTCTTTGCGTAATGCGTTGTATTTTAATTATTTTATTAACTTATAGAAAAAAGTTTAAACGATTTCGTCGTTTAAACTTTTTTCAAGGTTAAGATTTATCAAGATTTTGAGAGAATTTTGATTATTGAAGAAGAAACACAGCCGGCTATGCGACTGATTAAAGAATCGAAAGACGCCAATAAATAATAGGCTTAAAGAAAACAATTTTAAACACTTCGTGGGTTCTCGTAAAAAGTTTAAATGACTTAATTATAAAAATTATTTCTTAATACCTTTAGTTCAAATTATTTGATTATCTTTGCGAAATATTGGCGAAAAGATTTGCCGATGAAATTTTTGAGGATTTTTTGACTACAAACATAAGGCTTATAAGAGTCAAATGAAACGTCGTTCACGCCACAAGGCAAATACAAATTTCACACTGAAACCGGGCTCAAATGAGGCCGGGCAAACATTTGACGCTCTTTACCCCACAGCCATTTCCGCTACAGAATCGCCAAACCAAAACGCATCCCAAGATTCAAACCCAACTCGCCCGAATGTAATTTATATCACTGATAATCAACGTATTACCCCCCCCCGATAACCACGATTTAAAGTCAAAACACAAGAGTTTTCTCAAGCTTTGTTGCAAGGCAGCCGGCGTTACAGCACTTGCATTTCTCTTATCTTTTTTATTAAGTTCACCTTTTGCGGCATCAATATCGGCTCTTTTCTCACCGTCAGAAAAGAGCGACTTCAATATGACCGATCTGTTCTTTCAAATTGCAGACAATCGCCCTGTACGCACCTTTGAAAACCGTTTCGCCATACTTGACATTGGAAATCTCAACCGCCTTGAAATAGCAGAGTTGCTTGATATGCTGGCTTTGTGTGAACCTAAAGCCGTGGCTATCGATGTTAATTTTGAAACCGCTACAGAAAACGATTCACTATTACTAAATACCCTGTCGCACCTTCCTGCCCTTGTTCTCCCGGTTGGAGTGGAGCAGGAAGGCGACAGGTTCCGACTTGTCGACAAGCCCTTCTTCTATGGCAAAATACCCGGAATAGAATATGGAGTTGTGAATTTTCCCACATCGCATCGGGGCGGAACAGTGAGGGAGTTTGCCCATTCATTTCCGATGTCTGACGGCAAGACACTCCTCTCTTTCCCCGAAGCCGCCGCTAAAGCCGGCGGTCTTGACCCGGCAATATCCCCGGCATCGGCAGAGGATGTACCGACCGGTATCATCTCATATCATTCGAAAGAAATAACGGTCATCCCTCACGACGACTTGGCAGACCGCCTTGAAGAACTCCATGACAAGATTGTGCTTGTAGGCACAACCACCGAAGCCGGCGATATCTACTCCACCCCACTGAGCCGGGGCGTGTCGGGACTTGAAATCCACGCCTACGCTTTAAGCACTATACTTGACGGCTCTAAATTGAAGAAAATGCCCGTATTCATCGGGAACATCATCGCGATTGTCCTCTGCTTCCTGATGGTGCTCGGAGCAATCGGAATCAAGACGGGCATAAAAGGGCTGGTATTAAGGCTCGCACAGATCATATCGCTCTATTTTCTTGTATGGGGCGGCTACTCGATGCTCGTTGACCATGAGATCGTGGGCGACTTTTCGCAGGCAATTCTAATGGTGGCGTTCGGACTCTTCTCTGCCGATCTTTGGAACGGAACCGAAGCACTTATAAAATGGATTAAACAGAAATTCAAGAAAAGGCGTGCCGGGACATCACAGCCCTCCAACCAATAATGTCAAAGTAAACCAAAAACCATGATACAGAGAATATTATTTACACTTTGTTTAGCAATCGTGAGCTTTACAGCCGGTGCCCACTACACTCTTCACAGCGTGAGTGGCGATGTAAAAGTGGAAAGCGGAGGGAAGACTGTTTCCGCCGCGAAAGGTATGACCGTCAAGGCCATCGACTACATAATTATTCCCAAAGGGGGGAAGGTAGAGATTCTGAACGGACTCGACAAACGCATCTATACCTCCATAACCCCGGGAAGAATATCGGTGACACGTCTAATGATCGATGCACGCGGGGCAGCCTCCGACAATGCGAAGAACGTTGCCTCAAGAATGAACCTCGGGAGAAAATCGCCAAATGACAGTAAGAATGTATACGTGGAGAAAGGAATGGTGCGCCGTTCGCTTGCCGTGTACGATCCGGAAGGCGAAATGATGGAGATGGATGCCGAGACACTCGGCAAGTATGTGGCGGCAAGGTTGAACGATACAGCCGGGATAGCAACGGACACGTGTCCTGTGAATCTTACAAGCACCCACCTTCAAGACGGAGGACTCGCCTTCAAGCTGGAGAATACTCTCGGGTTCCCTGTCTATTTCAATGTGCTGAGAGTAAAGAAAGGAGAAAAGCCGACGGTTGAGATCTCGCAGTTGGGCCAGCCGGCCGGAAGCTATGTAGTGCTTCCGCGTCAGACCATCTCCCGGGAACATTTTCCCACCCTTGACCCCGCCGAGACTCATCTGGTTGTAATCACCAACTGTCAATATGATGTGGACAAGGTGATAGAAGAGATCACAAAAGCTCTTGAAAACAAGAATGACCTTGACGGTAGCGCCCGTGACCTGCCTGTATATATCGACTATCTTTAGAAGTCGTTTAAACTTTTTACGCAAACCCAAGAAATATTTAACTAATCATAACGCATCATGAATGGCAAACATCTACTCACTGCAATACTGATCGGAGGCACGATAATAGGTGTCCCAACGACCGGATATGCCAAGAAAAAAGAAAAGACACAACCGGAGCAACAGCAAGAACAAGAGCAGAAGCTGACTTACAAGTTCAAGCGTTATTTCCCAACGGTGTGTATGGATCCATATATAACCACCGTCTATTCAGCAGATAATTTTGCTGTAATGACAATGAGTGGTGATCCGGTGCACGAAGGTAACGACACTGTGAAGTCACTCAAAGTTAATCCGGCAGGCGTGAACTACGGTATTATCACAAAGAGCAAGAAAGGCAAGATTGAAGCCGACATATATCACTCGCTAAAAGGGGAAACCGTAAAGGCAAATAATTCGTATAGAAATAATGTCAAATTCAAGTCGCAACATCTGAACAAATTTGATTCAAAGCGCTACGGCACACCTACTGCCATAGGTTACACGCCTGACGCACGCCTGATAGTTGTGGCAGCGGAAAGTCCTGTCTTGGGCAAAAACATTTTTTTCCTGGAACCAAAGAATTTTCAGCCCGTATCGAAAATTCAGAGCGTTCCTTTTGAAGTGGGAAAGATGGTGTTCAGTCCCAACGGCTATTATCTGGCAGCTTCAAACGGCAATAAAATAATAATTTACAATCTTGAAGAGAAAAATATACGCAAGCAGCTTGATGCCGGTGAGAAAGTGAATGATATGGCTTTCAATCCCGACAACAGCGACTTTGCAGTTCTCACCGACGACGGCCTATTGTCTCTCTACAACACACGCACGTTCGAAGTGCGCAAGATGATAGACGAATTGGGCGAGGCACGGGCCATGTCTTATAACCTTGACGGCAAATACATGGCCATAGTAACCGGAGACGACATGGTGACATTGGTGAACCTGCTGCGTGAGTCTGACAGAGAAACATTCAATGCAGAAGGTGGTGCCGTGCGCGATGTTGATTTTGTGACCGACGCCGGCAATAACACCCTGCTTGTGATTCCGGCGGCCGACGCCATGATAGCCCAAAGGCTGCCCCATCTCAAACCTTTTTACAACAAGCTGATAGCGGACGAGGTGGAAAGAAAGATGGATGAATGGCTCAAGATGATGCCGGGCGAAACTATGGAAGACTACCGGAAACGTGTCACCGAAGAAAGTCGCGCACGCCAGCGCAGACTCTTTGAAGACGAGATCTCGACTAATTTTGCAGGCGACCTGCTTTCCGGAGCCACCATGAGTCTCGGCACATACGACCGTGCAAACGGTGTTCTTGCTCTCAATTTCGACTCCATGCCAACAATTTATCTTCCTGTTCCGGAATCTGATGTCACATCCTTCCATAATGCAGGCGACCTGACTCTGAGCGATGTGATGTATGGCATTCTTCCCGATGACAGCTTTGAAATCGTCTATGCCAAAGTGACCAACAAAACAGACGGCAAGAGCTATATCTATGACAATCTGATGCGCGCCGACCTGCAATATATGGCGGCCGATGATGCCATAACGCTCGAGATGCTCCAACAGCAGCAAATGGAGGAATTGAAACTTCAGGAACTGCGGCAGAAAGTGGTGGATGAAGCAAAGAAAATGAATGTGATTTCAGACCACACACAGATCGCCGTGGACTCAAAGGTGGTGCCAGAGTATGACGCAAACGGCAACAAGATCTTGAATTATGTAGTGAGCGTGACTTATACCGTCGATCCTGAATTCTCTGTCACTGAAGATTTCGGACCCGGCAAGTACCATATCAATGAATCCGGAGCTGCCTCTTCGATGCTTAACATACTCAAACAAGCTTTCGAGGGGGAATTCAACCAGTATCTTGCGCCGGGCAAAAAGATAAAAGTCCGTCTTCTGGGAACAGCCGATGCAACTCCCATTGTGCATGGAATCGCATACGACGGTTCATACGGAGAATTTGAAGAGGAACCCGTATACATCGACGGGCGTCTGCAGGCTATCTCGGTGAACAGTAAAGATGGCATAAAGCAGAATGAACAGCTTGCATTCCTGCGCGCCCTTGGTGTGAAAGACTATCTTAACCGCAACGTGGCGAAATTCGAATCAATGGATACCGACTATCGCTACGAAGTTAATGTGAGCAAAGACAAAGGAAGCGAACACCGTCGCATTACTCTTGAATTAACCTTCATTGATGCCTATTAACCGAGCACTTCAATAATGAAAAGAAAGATAAGAAATTTATCCTTTATCGGGGTAATCCTTCTGTCGGCGATAGTGATGCCGAGGGTGGTTGCCTCCTCGGGAGCACAGGAGCCGGCTATGGAAGCCACCGAGAATTCAGACGGCGCGCTTAACACTGATTCCATAGAAATCGCAGAGACCGCCCGATTGGTCGAGGAAGCCACCTCGGTATATAAGAACCTTAAATTTATTCAATACGACGGAGTTACGGAGGCGGAACTTTATCCGGCTGTAATGAATGTCTATGGGAAAGTGCGTGCAGCAATGCAGGCACCACGCATAAGCGCAGAGGATAAGAAAAGATTCAAGGGAATATTGCTGGATGTCAGCGATCTCTTGAAACGTGGATCCATGTATTACTCTAATCAGGGTGCGTCGCAGGATATGACGCTCTTCTCTACAGCCTATGTCGACACACGTCTCGACCCGGAGATGAGCGATATGAACTTCGGGACCGACACCGACTTGTATCCGGCACTGATTTATTGCGCGGCCTCGGGAGCATACAATAATGGTGATTTCGAAAAGGCGGCCGATTATCTGGAAGCTTACCTCAACACCGGTGCGAACGACCGGAGGGAGCAGGTGAGTCTCTTCTTCGGCCAGGCATGCCTCAACGCCAAATGTCCTGAACGAGCTGTGGATAAGCTCATTGCAGCAGTTGACAAGTATCCGGCAAATTTCAATATTCTGATGATTGCGCTTCAGAATTGCCTTGAAGCCGGCCAGACCGACAGGATGCAGCCCCTTCTCGACAAGGCGTTGATGATGAGGCCCAACGACGAGCAGCTTCTCACCGCGCAGGCACGTCTGTTCGAGAATAACGGTAATTATTCCTCTGCAATCGACCTCTATCAGAAACTCTACGAAATGAAGCCCAACAGCCTGCAGATTAACCAGCATATTGCACTGTGCTACTATAATCTTGGAGCCGACTACTATAATAGAGCCTTGATGGAGAAAGAAGATAAGGTCTCCAAGCGCTATTCACGCCAGTCGCAGGCTTATTTCATGAGTGCTTTAGGCAATCTTGCGACAGTGGTCGAGAATGACCCGACGAACACCAAATATCTTCGTGCACTTGCCGTAACCTACGGGTGTCTCGGCAACAAGACCAAGCTTGACGAAATAAATGTAAGGCTTCAGGCATTGGGAATGAACCCCATGCCAATGAACGGCATGCCGGAGTCAATCGCATTTAACGATCAGACGGCTAAAAGCAGTAATTCCGGAAGCTATGTACCCGATTTTCAAGAATTTGCCCGCGGATATGTGGAAAATGAACTGGCAGCATGGACCAAACGCGGTGAATTCGAGAAAATCGAGGACTTCGAAAAGCGTGTGAACCAAAACAATGTTTACCGGAAATATCAGGAACTCTGCAAAAAGGCAGAAGCTGATTATTTGCAGAAATATGCAGGCCGTTTGAGAATTTCCGATTTGTCGCTGCAACCGTATGATGTTGACAATGAAAGTTACATGATAACTTCCGCGATGGGTCCGATTGTGGTCAAAGTGCCTCTTAAGAACAAAGAAGCTGAAACTTTCAAGTCATCATGGAACACCATCCAGCTTCGCAACCCGAAGTATTTCATAAAAGACAACCACGTAGCAATAGCCTCGGTAGAGCTTGTCACCTCGGCCGGAAAGAGCTATCGGTATGATTCCGACAGGGCTGCCGATTATGATTTCACTGACGTAACAATTGACATGCAGTCATTCCTTGCACAAGGGAATTCAAGGCGCGATCGAGCTGAAAACACATCCACGGGATCGGGTACTCCTAAAGTGATACGAGCCAAGAGTGATGTAGATGAGAATATCCCGGTGACAAGTCGCAAAGCTGAAAAAACCGTGGCACTGATCATCGCGAACGAGAATTACAAACAAGTGACAGATGTTGAATCGGCCCTGAACGACGGCGAAACCTTTGCAAAATACTGCCGGATGACCTTGGGTGTTCCTGAGAGTCAGATCATGAACTATGAAAACGTGACGTATGCAGAGATGCTGGGCGCCGTCCAGAAGCTGCGTCAATTTGTCGGTGCGCTTGGCGACGGTGTGGACATTATAGTTTATTATGCCGGTCACGGCTTCCCTGACGAAGGGAACAAGGATGCCTATCTGTTGCCGGTGGACGGCGACGGTTTCACCACCGTGACTTCCTATCCGCTCAAGAAACTGTATTCAGACCTTTCATCAACCGGAGCAGACAATGTGATGGTATTCCTTGATGCTTGCTTCAGCGGAGCAACCCGCGACGGGGGTATGCTTGCGGAAGCTCGAGGCGTTGCCTTAAAACCCCGTGTGGCTGAGCCGGAGGGCAATATGTTTGTACTCAGTGCCGCGAGCGATCAGGAGACAGCGCTCCCCTATAAAGAGAAGAATCACGGTCTTTTCACCTATTATATCCTTAAGAAGATTCAGGATTCGAAAGGCAACGTGACTCTAAAGGATCTGAGCAAGTATGTGGAGGAAAATGTAAAGAAAAATTCTCTTACTGTAAACCGCAAACTGCAGACCCCACGCACAAGTGTTTCGGGCAAGATGCGCGATATATGGGAAAACAAGCGACTTCGACAGTAACAATCCAAGAAAAGAGAGACATGAAACGACTGCTGCTATTTATGGCTTTTCTGCCCGCCATGCTCGGTGTGGCCTCCGACATTGTCACAGTGTCGGGTGAGTCTACATATTATGATGACGGCACAAAATCGAAAGTAGAATGCATGAGGCTCGCCTCCGAACAGGCAAGGATAGATGCCCTTGCAAAAAAATTCGGAACTATTGTGGCGCAGGATATTCTTCAGGCAGACCGCATAAAAGGCAACCGCGAACAAAATGATTTCCTGGCCCTATCCTCAACCGAGGTGAGAGGGGAATGGGTGGCCGATGACGGCGAACCTGAATATGAATTCTCTCACGACTCGAAGTCCAACCTTATAGTTCATTGCAAAGTAAAAGGCAAGGCTAAGGAAATTTCAAATGAGTCACCGGCTTTTGAGGCGAGTGTACTCAGGAATGGCACCGACACGCGCAATGCCGACAATCTGTTCCGCGACGGTGATGATATGTATTTGCACTTCAGGGGTTCTGCCGACGGATTTCTCTCCGTGTTTCTCGAGGATGAGACCGGGAATGTATATCTACTGCTCCCCTACCCTCGTGATTCAAAGACTCGTGTTGCGGTGAAGCGCGACCATGATTATGTGTTCTTCAGTCCGGATCACGAAATTAAGGCAGGAGGTAACGGTTCCGTTGTTGAGGAATTGATACTGACAGCTCCCGATAATGCGGAATACAACCGCGTGTATGTTGTGTTTTCTCCCGAGAGTTTTTCACGCCCCGTAATGGACACCGGAAGCGGACTGCCGATGATGAAAAGCGGGGAATTCAACAAATGGCTTTTAAAGGCCCGACGCAATGATAGCAAAATGGGTGTGAAAGCCATGAATATCATGATATCGCCTCGTTGAGTCAAATGATTGGAGGATAGCCCGCTGTGATCCTTCTTTACGAATTGGACTCCGCTCAAAATCTAAAAAACTGACGTTGAAAAAAGTATAGACGTTTTTTCATCTCGAAATACAATTAACCGTAATAATAACTAAAAACATCAGGAAAATGAAAAGAATCATTTTATGCCTTATTGCAGCCATGCTCCTGCTTCCCGGCTATTCGGAAGCAGCCAACAAACAGCTTGAAAAAGCCCGCAAGAAAGAGTTGAACCAGAAGCTCAAGGAGTATAAGAAAGGCAAATGGGAAATCATGGGCAGCCACACCCTTGACTTTGCCCTTGCAAAACATTTCGACAGGCTCAACACTCTTGGCGATGACGCGCATGAAGTTGAAGGAATATCAACCAAGACAAAATCGAAGAATACAGGAAAGCAGGCGGCCATAAACAACGCAGTGGTGACTTACGCTCAGGAAGCGGGAAGCACTCTTCAGGGACGTGTAGTGAGCGACATGAATGCCAACGGAGCTGATCCCTCGGGAGAGTTCGATAATTTCTATGCCGCTTACGAGCGTTTGGTTGAAAAGGAAATCAGAGGCGAGATGGAGCCATCATACTCAATTATCCGCACCAACCCCGATGGAACCTATGAAATCCGCACATATTTCATCATTACCGAAAGCGCTGCCAGCAAAGCGAGAATGCGTGCCCTTGAGGAAGCCCTCAAGAACTCTGAAGCCGCTCAGAAATATGGCGCGAAGATCACCGAGTTTGTAAAACAAGGATTTGAATAATCTTGGGGTATGGCCCGGACTTTACATGATTATAAAGTTGAGGCTTATTTTTAAACAGTCAAGCCGCGATCCTTGCGGCTTGACTATAAGTGGCTCTTAGAAATTAGCTACTTAAGTATATATTCGAATAAAAAAAATCCAACACTATCATCAGTAACACAGAGTAACGCAGGGTATGAAAAACAGAGGTAAGGTTTTGGCTATGCTTATGGCTATTCTAACAATTACTGCTCCCTCAGCCCAAAGCCGGGACAGGAAGTCGTTTGAGGAATTTCGGAATGGGATTCTGAACAGCTATTCTGATTTCAGGAAGACTATCCTTGACAACTATGCGGATTTTCTTAACGGAGAATGGCACGAATATGAAAGCCTCAACGGAGAACGTCGCGACCGCACGCCCAAACCTTCGCAGGTGCCTACATTCAAACCCGAGACACCCGCAAAGCCCAATCCTGCACCCCCTCTGCCGGCAAAGTCAAAACCGGCAACTGCCGTTCCGGTCAAGCCCGAGCCTGCGAAATCAGAACCTATTGTTCATTCTCAACCCAAACACCGCACTCCCCAATCCGCCCAAGAAGATTTTGATTTCTTCGGGTTGCCGGTCTCACTCCCCGGAATTGAATATAACATTGCCTACCGCCTTTCCTCCACAACCGACTATGCATCACAATGGAAGGACCTTGACCGTTCGGGAGTTGCAAAGGCCCTTCTGCCGGCCATAAAAGAGAAAGCGAATGAAATGGGGCTGAATGACTATCTTGTATATGAATTTATAAAGGCCTATGTAACTTCAAAGTTTCCACAGGCAGATGTGAGTTCACGTTTTTCGGCCATGCACTACCTGCTCGCCAACTTAGGATACGATGCACGCATAGCAGTGAGCGGCACCGGAACTCCCCTGCTGTTGCTACCCTTCAAGCAGACAATTTATGCACGGAACTATATGATGATGGCCGATGGGAAATACTATGTGTTCGCACCCGACGACTATGACTATTCACTTCTTGGCCGGGAACGGTTAAGAACCTGTACTCTTCCAAAGGATGCCGACAAAGGAGAAAAGTTCGACCTTGTACTCGGCCAACTGAATATACCTGTGAAACCGAAGAGCTTTGAACTCGAATACGGGCCGTTGAAACTAACCGGGGAAGTAAACGAAAACCTTATGCCCATTCTTTACCACTATCCACAGATGCCGATAGCTGATTATGCCATTTCGCAGCCTGATCCTGAACTACGGCGCAAACTCGTGGAGCAGATGAAAGCCCAGATCGGTAATATGGAAGGAGACGAAGCTGTGGAACAGTTGCTGAGTTTCATGCACCATGTGTTTGAATATGCCACCGACGAGGAATTCCACGGCTTTGAAAAGCCATATTTTATTGAAGAGACACTCTACTATCCTAAAAATGACTGTGAAGATCGGGCGATATTCTATACTTACTTCCTTTGGAACGCACTTGGCAAGGAAGCACAGTTGATAACATTCCCGGGGCATGAGGCTGCCACTGTCCGACTTGACAATCCGGTGGAAGGCACGTCCTATGATTTTTCAGGAAAGACTTTTTATATATCAGACCCGACATATATCGGTTCGCACACTGGCATGTTAATGCCGATATACAAAAACAACGAGCCGAAAGTGGACTATACCTTCACCCATAAATCTTCACGACGCTGACCCAGAGTAAGGGATAAAAACTTATTACCGTTGCGGAATAATCTTTTTTTTGTTAATTTTGCATATTGACCTCTAAAAAAGATTATTCCCTTTCACATGAACGATACTCTCTTCAACAACAGCGAAGACAACACCACGGAAAACGAGACAGAAGCCGAAGCTCTGGTGATAGGGCATCCGGCCACGGAAGCAGGCTCATACACTGATGATGCCATCCAGACCCTTAGTTGGAACGAGCATATCCGCAGGCGTCCCGGTATGTATATCGGTAAGCTCGGAGACGGCTCGCACAGCGATGACGGTATTTACATCCTTGTAAAGGAGGTTGTCGATAACTCTATCGACGAATTCAACATGGGTATGGGCACACGCATTGATATTACCCTTACCGACGACGGCGAAGTGAGTGTGCGCGACTATGGACGAGGCATACCTTTGGGTAAAGTCAAGAACGTTGCCTCGGAGATTAACACCGGTGGTAAGTTTGACGATAAGAATTTTAAGAAGTCTGTCGGTCTGAACGGAGTTGGTCTCAAAGCAGTGAACGCTCTTTCCGAAACCTGCACGGTGGCATCCGTGCGCGACGGCAAGAAGGTGACCGTAATGTTCGAAAAAGGAGAGTTGATTTCTCAAAGTGAGCCGACCGACACGAACGAGCCTAACGGAACCCTGGTCAAGTTCAAGCCTGATGATGCACTTTTCCAACATTTCAAGTTCAACCCGGAAACGGTGGAGACAATGGTGGATCATTACACCTATCTTAACTGCGGGTTGCAGATATATTACAATGGCAAAAAGTATCTGTCGCGTCACGGTCTTCTTGATCTTCTTAAGGATAATCTGACTTCCACCCCGCTCTACCCGATTATTCATCTTAAGGGGGAGGATATAGAAGTTGTGCTTACCCACACCGACCAGAACGGCGAGGAGTATTATTCGTTTGTAAACGGCCAGCACACCACTCAGGGTGGTACACACCTATCGGCTTTCAGAGAACACGTGAGCCGCACCATAAAGGAATTTTCGGGGAAGGGTTATGAATTTTCCGACATACGCAACGGTATGGTGGCTGCGGTGAGTGTACGTATCCAGGAGCCGGTGTTCGAGTCGCAGACAAAGACAAAACTTGGCAGTAAAGAGGTTGCACCCGACAGCCCGCTGACCGTTAATAAATTTGTGGGGGATTTCCTTAAAAAGGAGCTTGACGACTACCTTCATAAACACACGGATGTGGCGGAGGCAATGCTGCAGAAAATCGCCCAATCGGAAAAGGAGCGGAAGTCTATGGCCGGAGTCGCGAAACTGGCCCGTGAAAAGGCAAAGAAAGTGAGCCTTCACAATCGCAAACTGCGAGACTGCCGCATCCATTATAACGACACCCTTAAACAAAAGAAGAATAAGGATGGAGATATTGCCGATGATCCGCGCGAAGAGACTGCAATCTTCATCACCGAGGGTGATTCGGCATCAGGCACAATCACCAAAGTTCGCAATGCCGAGACGCAAGCCGTGTTCTCGCTGAGGGGTAAGCCCCTCAACTCATACGGTATGACTCAGGAAGTTGTGTACAAGAATGATGAGTTTAACCTTCTTCAAGCAGCCTTGAACATAGAGGACGGTATCGAAGGGCTTCGATATAACAAGGTTATCATTGCAACCGATGCCGATGTTGACGGAATGCATATCCGCCTGCTGATGCTGACTTTCTTCCTGATGTTCTTTCCCGACCTTGTTAAAAAAGGGCACGTCTATATTCTCCAAACTCCTTTGTTCCGCGTAAGGGATAAAAATTCCGTGAGACGTTCCAAAACAAAGAAGCGGAAAAAAGAGAGCGAAGAGGGGGAAAACAAGGATACCGTGTATTGTTATACCGACCAGGAGCGAGAAGCGGCGATTGCACGTTTCGGCAGCAATGCGGAAATTACGCGCTTCAAAGGTCTTGGAGAAATCAACGATGCGGAATTCGCCGACTTTATCGGCCCCGACATGCGCCTGGAACGAGTGAAACTCCGCAAGGAGGATTCGCCCGACTCTCTTCTGGAATTTTACTGTGGTAAAAACACTATGGAGAGACAGAATTTTATTATCGACAATCTGATAATTGAAGATGACTCGGAAATATAAGACAGCCTTGTTTGCGGGCACGTTCAATCCTTTTACCATAGGGCATAAATCCATAGCCGACAGGGCCTTAAAGATAGCTGACGCTTTGGTTATCGGCTTCGGAGTAAATCCCGCCAAACCGGATCCCGACTCTGTGGCCCGCGTGGCTGCAGTAAAAAGGCTTTATGCAGACAATCCGCGTGTAACGGTTGTGCAATATGCCGGTCTCACCACTGAATTCGCCCGCGAATGTGGCGCTGATTTTATGGTAAGGGGTGTTCGCAGCGTGGCCGATTTCGAGTATGAACGCAATCTGGCTGATATAAATCTTAAAATATCGGGCATTGAGACAGTGTTATTACCGGCACTGCCCGAACTTAGCTATGTCTCGTCGAGCATGGTGCGCGAACTTGAGGCTAATGGGGTTGACATCTCCCCCTATCTGCCAAGATTCATAAGTAGCTACGAATAATTAATCGATATATGTTAAACAAAGTAGTTAGGAATATCTTGAACGCTAAAACTCGTTCTTTTTGGCATATTTTGCTTTGTCATTCAGTCGCATACGAATGTATGCTCCTTCATTCCGCAGCAAAATATGCTCAAAAATAACTTCGTTTTATCTGTTCATTAATTATTCGTAGCTACTTAAAAAATTATCCTGACATCAATCTTATGAAAAAAATACTTTATTTCGTGATTTGCTGCGGTTTGGCCGCCACTATTTTTGCTGATAACAATATCATGCCTCCGGCGCAAAAATTACGTTGGGCGGAAACGGCGATTGCCGACCTCTATGTAGACACGGTGAATGAAGACCAACTGGTAGAAACAGCAATCAAGAGTATGCTTGAGGAACTTGATCCTCATTCCTCTTACACCACGGCCGAGGAAACACGCGAAATGAATGAGCCTTTGAATGGCAATTTCAGCGGTATAGGCATCACTTTCAACATGAACAAAGACACGCTCTATGTTATCTCCACAGTGGCCGGAGGCCCTTCGGAAAGAGCGGGTATTTTGGCCGGCGACCGAATCATAACTGTAAACGACACATCAATCGCCGGTGTAAAGATGAAGAATTCTGACATAATGAAGCGTCTTCGCGGCCCGAAAGGCACCCGCGTAGATGTGAGAGTGCTCCGACACAGTTCGGGCAAGAATGATTCGATAGATTTCCGCCTGACCCGTGCCGACATTCCAATATATAGTATTGACGCCGCTTATATGGCCGACCCGACTACAGGCTATATCCGCGTAAATCGTTTTGCCGCCGAAACCAACAATGAGTTTATTGAAGCCGTAGAGAAGCTTAAGAAGCAGGGCATGACCGGGCTTATACTTGATCTGGTGGATAACGGAGGGGGCTATCTCAATGCCGCTGTTGATATTTTGGGTGAACTTCTCGAACCGGGCAATACAGCTGTCTACACCGAAGGACGCCAGTCGCCCATCCACTATTTCGAAGCACATCCAAAATCGAGAACACCTTTATTCAACAAGGGGCGTCTGGTGGTGATGGTGAATCAGAACAGTGCCTCGGCTGCCGAGATCACTTCGGGGGCCATTCAAGACTGGGACCGCGGTGTTATTGTGGGACGACGCACTTTCGGAAAAGGACTTGTGCAACGCCCCATTCCGTTCCCTGACGGGTCAATGATTCGCCTCACGGTGGCACATTATTACACTCCC
Source organism: Bacteroides sp. (assembly GCA_014802335.1). Lineage (GTDB taxonomy): Bacteria > Bacteroidota > Bacteroidia > Bacteroidales > Muribaculaceae > Lepagella. The sequence goes on from JAAVCL010000002.1 coordinate 60,261, forward strand.
TCGGGACGCGACATTCAAAAGCCTTACACGAAGGGGGATGCCAGCGGTTACCGACATGATATTCTTGATCGCCTCAACAGCGGAGAACTCATGCACGCCGACTCTATAAAATATATTGATTCACTAAAAGTCAGCACCCTCAAACTTGGACGTGAAATCTATGGGGGCGGCGGCATATCGCCCGACTTGTTTGTGCCGCTCGATACAACAGCTTTTACCAACTACTATCGCGACGTGATTGCCAAAGGGGCTCTTAACCAATTTGTGATAAAGTATGTTGATACTCATCGCAAAGAGATAAAAAAGCTCTATGGAAATGACCGGAAATTTATTGACGGCTTCAAGGTGACCGATGAAATGCTGGCCGATCTTTATGAAACGGCCAAAGCCGAAGGTGTTGAACCAAATGAAGAAGAAGCCGCCCGCAGCCGTCAACTCTTTGAAATGCAAATAAAAGCACTCATCGGCCGTGATATATATGATCAGGCCACATATTTCAAGGTCTATAATCTATATGATCCGATATTCAAAGAGGCTCTCAGGATTGTAAACAGCCCCGACTATGACTCGATTTTAAGTAAAAAAAATTAAGAAATCCAACGCAGGTAGAAAAGAAGACATGACAGATCGAGGCATCAGACTGACATTCAGCTTATTATTATTATTTATCTTCGGAATATTTTCCATACATGCCGACCAGCCATATCTTGATAGCGACCCGTTGCCGCACGACTCACTCCCGGTTCTTGATTTGAGCGGAGAAATCTATGAAACTCCGGTTAACAAATCATTGTTTCCACGTGTATTCACGGGCTATCGACACATTTCACGACGCCGCCCTTATTCTCAATTCCCCGATGCGGGGGTGGTGAGCGAAGTTATGGCCGAAGTTTGGAGAGACCCGGTGGTAACACCTGATTCTGTCGTATTATCTGACGAAGATCTGCAACCCGACCCTGATGCACTGTCTCCCGTAACGCCGCAACCGGCTACAACCGAATCTTCTTACGAAGCTGAGATGCCAACCCGCGAAGAACTGTCGGTTGCTTTCGGCTCGGTGATTCCCTCCTGGTTGAGAAAGTCGATAGATACGTATCGCTTTCAGGAAGATTTTGCATACACCATGATGATTGATAATCCTTCTCTGATAGAGTATGCGTATTGGGATCTTCCGGAACCGCCGCGTCTGCCCGAAGAAGATTATTCATTCCGAGGTTATCTGAAACGACTTAATCTTCCGGAAATCAAACCCGCGGCAAATCTGCCTGTCCACGCCAACGGTGGCCGTATAAACTGGCTGCACTCATTCAATGTTGCCATTCAACTCTCGCAGGCCTACGTATCAAGCAACTGGTATCAGGGCGGAACAAGTCATCTCGCTTTCTTCGCTAACACCTCTTGGGACGTACAACTCAATCAAGTGTATTATCCCAAGGCGATGTTTCAAAGCACAGTGTCGTATAAATTGGCCATTAACTCGACTCCCGACGACCAATATCACCGCTACAACGTGTCGCAAGATTTATTTCAATATAATCTGAAGGCCGGTTATAAGGCACTTGAGAACTGGTACTACTCGTTTACGATGCAATTCAAGACTCAGTTCTTCAACAGTTATCCGACCAATTCACCCGACCGCAGCGCCTCTTTTCTATCACCCGGTGAATTCAACGTGGGTCTCGGTATGACTTATTCAAAACAAAACGAGAAAAAGACCTTGACTTTCACAGCCTCCATTTCTCCGATATCTTACAACCTGAAAACGTGCATCGATAAATGGGTGGATCACTCACAATTCGGTATCCGCGCCGACCGCAAATTGCTTAATGAAATAGGTAGCAACGCAGAAGTAAACTTCACTGCATTGCTATGGGGAAACACCACGTATACAACCCGTCTGTTTATATTCTCCGATTATAAGAATATGCAGACAGACTGGGAGAATACGTTAAACTTTCAATTTTCGCGGCTCTTTTCAACTCAAATCTATGCCCATTTGAGGTATGACACATCAGCAGATTCTTCCATATCAAGAAAATGGAGAAAACTTATGATGAAAGAGATTTTGAGTGTGGGAATAAGTTACAGCTTTTCAACCAAATGAAGATGAAATTATCCTCTCTTCTTATCCCGGCGATCCTCTGCCTTATCCTGACATTCAAGCCGGAGATCAAAGCCGAGGAAATAACGATCCGAGATATAATAGCCGCCCGGGATTGGTGCGACCGGAACATGTTGCACCGTATAGAAGGCATTTGGGAATTTCCGGATGATGAAACGACAGTGCTGATAAAACGCAGCAATGTCCGCCCGCATTACTACGAAATAGTAACCGTTTCCTCACCCGACACGCGTCTCAAACCGGGCGATGTGGCAGGATATTTAAAAGAGTCGGCGGAAAGCAATAAGTTTGAAATGGCTCTTTATCGCGACAGGATGAACGATGTCCTCGCCGAACCGGCCAAGTGTCTTGCCCAACTCACCGAAAACGATAATGCAATTGTTGCAAAAGGGAGAAAAATTAAATTCTCGTTAAAAAGCAACCGCCTGCTTCCTCTTTTTTGGAGAATGATACATCTGACTGTAAAGGACCCTCTCGAGAATTTACCTAAAGGTCTGATCAGAGTTTATCCTTCCTCCTCCCGAAATCCAGACTACCTTTAAAGGGGCAAACCGGAAGTTGAGTCAATTCAGACATGGCACCCCATGTCTCCACATTCAAGATTATCAAACAAGAATATTAATCAAGATCACAAATAAAGCTGCTGTGAGAAAGATTTCATTAATAATTTTCCTTCTGGCCCTTCTCCCGGTCGCCGACATGTATTCATCCACAAACGGACGACGCAAAGGATATACCTTGAAAACAGATAAGAAAACAGACGTTTCATCAAATGACGATATGGTGAAAGGGAGCTTTATGGTCGCTTCGCAATGCGAGGATTGCAATCATGGCTACCGTCTTGATGAAGTTAAGTTTTCGGGCTTTGACAAGCCGCGGAACAGTAAGTATGAAACTTTTTTTATAACAAATAATACCGACCGTATTCTGACCGGCGTAAATCTCTATATAGAATATCAGACAACCGACGGGCAGATGCTGCACAAGCGTTTCTATCCCTTGCGCTGTAATATTCCACCCGGAGAAACGCGAAATGTTCAACTCAACAGTTGGGACACTCAACACTCTTTCGTCTTTGAAAAAAGTGCAACCTCTTCAAAATCCAATGCCACACCTTTCAAAGTTATTTTCGACCCAGTAGCCTTCTACCTCCGTTTCTGAAATTACACCCATGCCCTCTCATACATCTCACCTCCACTAAATGAATTCAAAATTTAGAAACTTGATTAAATAATCTTATATTAGCAATCAAGCCGTCTGAACACTTTAATCGGCACATTGCCGACTTGATTCCCAGACGTGGCACGCCCTACATTGGCATCGCTACTATTCATTCCCGGAGGGTCGGTGCGATTCGTTACCGGACCAGTGGCGGTCTCCATTACCGGACCAATGTAGGGACGTGGCGTGCCACGTCTGGGGAATCACCATACATAATACATCGTCGCAAGGTTCAGACGTGGCACGCCAAGTCCCTACATTGGCGTCGCTCCGATTCATTTCCGGAGGGTCGTTGCGATTCGTTACCGGACGAGTGGCGGTCCCCATTACCGGACGAGTGTTGGGACGTGGCGTGCCACGTCTGGGGAATCACCATACATAATACATCGTCGCAAGCTTCAGACGTGGCACACCCTACATTGTCATCGAAATTTCTCCCTGACATGCAGTTTCCAATTAATAATTACTGTGCTTCTCGGAGAGTAGGTCAAGATTGAGGAAATTCTTGAGAGCGAGTCAAATCAGGATAACGACCACGATAAATAAAACCTCTATTCGAGTTATATATCTTTAACGATAAAACTCATATATCTTTAACTATAAAACGGAGTTATTTTTTGCGAGAATAACATAGTATCGCATAAAACAACTTCGTTTTTTTCTTTTGACAACTTAATGACTCATACTTTCTATTTTCTCATTTTTTCTAGTTAATTGAACAAACTACACTTAATATTTCTCTAAAATCATATTTTTTATACATAGTGGCTACTTAATACATTATATTCTATTGGTCAAAAAGGAATATTTGTGGTGTAATTTACACTTTTTTAAAATTATACTTATGTATACATTATTTATATTAATTTTTTTATTTATATTTGCACTTATTAATCAATAAAAAATTTAAAAAATGAATTGCAAATACTTTTTTGTAAGATTATGGATTTTCGTACTAACATCCATGTCTCTATTCTCGTGTACTTCTTATGAATCGGAGGAATTAATATCAGAACAGAGACTTACACGCGGAGAAAATGAATTAATGTGGAAATCGTATAGTCCTTCACAAGCTATATCCCTTGCAGATAAAGCATTAGGAAGGGTTTCCAACAAATTAAATATTAGAAAAATTCAACCTGTGATGTTGAATCAAAAGAATTTGTTACCTTCATTAATTTCAGATACCATTGCATATATTGTCAACTATGGCGATAATGATGGATTTGTTGTAATCGCAAATGACAATCGTATATCTGAGCCTTTGGCATATAGTGATAAGGGAAATATTACAAATGATAAAAACAGTCCCTTAAAATATCTTTTCTTTAATAAGATTGAAAAATATTTGGCAGACTATAAGGCTCCAATGTCCTCCTCATCAGCCAATGTAACCGTCCGTCATTATATAATAGATCCGCAAATAGAAATAGGATTAGGCCCTTGGTATCCATTTAATCAGCTAATATCGAAATACCATCCTAATGCCGTTGCAAGCCTAGGATGTGTAGCAGGAGCTGGAATAATTTCAGCATTGAGAGAGGATTTTTATTATCACAACTACCACTACAATTTTAAATCTATCAATTTCGCATATAATAATAATCTTGAATTTATACCGCACGATCCAGGAGAAATTAACAGTAACATAGACTTACACTATGAGTTTTTATATTCTTACCAAGGATCTATTGGAGCATATAATCAACTGTTATACAATTTAGGAGAAGATGCAAATGTTGACTATGGAACTGAGGGTGACGGTAAGATACATATAGAATATACCCCCCCATTTACTTTAAAAACTCTTTTACAAAGTTTAGAATTTGACACAACCGATTATATTACCAATCAAAGACTCGCACCAATAATTGATTACCTGAATAGAGGATACATTTTAGCCATGTTTGGAAAAGGTTATATGTATGACAGTAACGGTGATGAAATATCCAATATATTTACAAAAGGATTTTACACTTGGGCTGTTGATGGTTGTGACATTATTATTGATGCCAACGGAGAGATAAAAGACGGTATGATTCATTGCGTATGGGGAATCTTTGGAGAAGGAGATGGATTCTTTTCTGCACCTGTAATTGTCGGAGAAGCTCCAAATAAACTGTATGGAATTGGATATTTCGGTGTAAAATAAAAATTAAATTTCATTGATTTTCTAAATTATATAAAAACCCATATTATAAAAACTAAAGATATGAGAACAATTTTCAGCGTGTTTTGCGGAATTATTTTAGCAACGTCGCCGGCTCTGGCAGCCGATAGCATCGAAATGCCCGACAGCCCTTTTAAGGCAGCATCGGAAGAAACGGAATTCACCAACTATATCTGCGAAGGAACAAGATGGGAGATGTTTTATACCGAAGCAAAGTATGATAATGAAACACATACAAACACTTTCACCGACAAGCGGATGCGCCTATGGCTGGAAGAATCGATCATTATTAATGGCGATAGCTATATGACCTTGATGCGTGCCTACGAAACAGACAATTATGAAAACAGCTATCCCATTGCCTATATCCGTTATGACAACGGCAAGGTTTACGAAAGATTCTCCAAGAAACCGGAGGCAGAGGAGATCTTGCTATATGATTTCAATCTTGATGTAAATGATAGTTGCGTTCTTTATTACGATGAGACTTTTCCGGAGCTAACTGCCGAATGTTCGGCCATTTCAGAGATAACCAATGAGGGTGGTGTCTTTGAGGTTATGGAAATGAACTTTACCGGCGAACTCTATATTTCTCCCGAAAATGGCGGAGATGGTTTCGTATCTGATCCTAAATTTGATTATAAAGGCAAAATGAAGTGGATTAAGGGTCTGGGCAGTATCAACGGAATTCTTTCTAATATAGGTAAATTATGGAAATTAGATGGAATCTATCACGATGACATATTGATCTACAAGCCAACAAATGAAGAACTTGGTGTTTCAGAAATTCCCAATGCGGAGGTTTCAAGACAAACAAAAGCCTATCATCTTGACGGCACTCCATTCAGAGAAGGAGATAAAGGAATCTGTATTGAAAATGGTAAAAAAATTATAAAGTGATTCAAAACATAGAAGGACTAAAATTAAAGAGTGACTAAATGCTTTTTAAAATATCCCGCCTCGGAAGCTCATTTCCGAAGCGGGATTCTCTATTCTATGTTCTGTATTTTATGTTCTGTGTTGTTTAAGGCTTTACCAACTAAAGTTTCGGTTTTATAGAAAAGTCCTTGTTTGCAGCCATCAGCGCCGCTATATCATCGTGGTCAGTGCCGGAATTCCAGGATTTCGGGGTTAGGATCTTGACTGTGGCGTAAGATATGGCAATTGCAAGGAGATAAGGGAAAATATAGCCGTAGGTGTTGGTGGTCTCGCAAAGAATGAAGATCGACATAAGGGGCGCATGGATTGTGCCTGCCATGACACATCCCATTCCTATCAGCGCAAAATACCATACGGGGAGCTGCATGCCTAAAAGGGAATTCATGCTTATACCGAACAAATAGCCCGCCAAGGCACCGGCAAAGAACGTAGGCACGAAATCGCCGGCCACACCACCATTGCTATATGCCGCCGCCACCAATATCCCTTTCAGCAGGAGGGCCGCCGCCACACCGACAAACAGCACCCACGAGCCGTTGACATCGGCAAGAATCCCGGCTTCGGTAAATGAATAGGGGGCACCGTTTACCAGACTCTCGATAACCCCGAAACCCTCGCCGAATAGACATGGCACCATGAATATCCCTATCGACATTATAACGCCCGTGGCGAGTGCTCCGAGCCAAGGATTGCGGATTGCCATGAAGAGCTTCTGGCTTTTGCTTTTGGTGAAGTTATAATAGATTGAATATAAGCCACAAAAAACACCGAGCAACGCCACCCAGCCAAGTGTGGAGGGATCCATCGGCAACTGTCTGATAAATTCTATGTCGAAAGTAAAGTCACTCAGCACGTAGGCCGTAGACGAGGCAAACAGGCATGCTATGATAAGCGCAAGGACCGAAAGGGTTGAGAACTCCATCTGAAGCACCTCAAGTGCAAAAAGCGCCCCACCCATCGGAGATTTGAAAATGGCGGAAATACCTGCACCACCTCCTATCGCCACCATAAGTCGCATCCAGTTTTGGGGGAGTCTGAAAAATCTGCCGATATTGCTTGCAAGGGCTGAACCTGCAAGCGCAGTTGGACCCTCCGAGCCGCCGGAAGCACCGAATCCGATTGTGAGCGAACAGCCGATAACTGAATTGAAGGCCGTGAGAAGACTCATCCTGTAGTTTCCGGAATCAAGTGTCCGGCGTATGATTTTTGTGCCTTGGGCCACGTTGCCGCGCACCACATATCTCTGGAATATGCTCGTAATCAATATGCCTACAAGTGGAAAAATAAGAAGTCTGAGATCCGGCTCATCAAGGTTCACCCCAAGTATCAGCACCATCCCTATGAAACTGATGAGGCGCTTAAGGACGGCTGCGGCAACCCCGGTAAGGATGCCTATCACAAAAGCAATGAGAATCAGAATCACAGAACCCGGCACATGCCTGCTGAGCCCGCGCAGAAACGCGAGCCGCCAGACATTCAGACGGGTATAGAGCCTACTTGTATTTGCTGTTTCTTCTGTCATCGGTTATATGGAAGTCGTTTAAACTTTTTACGATCACCAGTTCTGAAGAACCATGATCTGACGCGGTGCGAAAGTCATATTTTCCTCTATGGTCACATCGTTGTCTGAAATGATGTCGTGCAGACGGGTGCCGTAGGGCAGAATCTCAAGAGTGCGCTCCATTGTCACATCAAGGGGTTCATCACGGCCATTCATCATCACCACCACTTTCTTATCGCCCAACTTACGCTCATAGACGTAAAGACCGTTCTGAGGCATGAAATGTTTCAGCGAGCCTTTGGCCATTATTTCGCGAGCCTCGCCACGGCGCCAGTTGAGAATTTTAGAGAGATAATCCCATGCCTCATTCTGGATAGGTGTGCGACCCTCGGCTGTAAAGGCGTTCACCTTATCTCCGGGGAAGCCTCCGGGCATATCGAGACGAACATAGCCGTCGCTACCCTCTTTTGAACCGTTCATCAGCAGCTCTGTGCCGTAATATAGCTGAGGGATGCCACGCGAAGTCAGCAAGAAGGTCACAGCCTGCTTCCAGTTGCCAAGCGAATCGGGCATTTCGGCAAGAAAACGATCGGTGTCATGATTATCGAGGAAAGTCAGAATTTTCTGAGGATTGGGGAAGAGAAAATCATTCGACAAATGGTCGTAAACCTTATTCAGACCACCCCAGGGTGTAGTTTCATCTGCAAAAGCCTGACGTCCATTCAATATATGCCAGAAATCCATAACAGTGGGCAAATGAGTATCGACAGGATTAAGTTTATTGCCGCTTTGCCAGAAGGCAGAGCCCGCTTCATTTGCATACCAGCACTCGCCCACTATGTTAAAATTGGGATATTCCTTCAGAACATCTTCGGCCCATTTAGACATTGCATTCATGTCGGCGTATGGATATGTGTCCATTCGGATGCCATCAATTTTCGATGATTCAATCCACCAGATAGAGTTCTGAGTGAGGTATTTCATCAGATGCGGATTGCGCTGATTAAGATCGGGCATTGAAGGCACGAACCAACCGTTCACCGTATGATCCAGATCATAATCAGACACATAAGGATCATGCACTGTCGAGAGACGATAATTTGTCATTACATCCGCTTCGGGGTGATTGAACCAATCTTTTGAAGGAGCATCCTTCATCCATGGATGATTTGAGCCACTGTGATTGAAAATCATATCCATCACCACTTTCAGTCCTCTGTCATGGGCCTCGCTGATAAGAGTGTTCCACTCGCTGTTCGAGCCGAAACGGGGATCTATGTTATAATAGTCGGTTGTGGCGTATCCGTGATAACTGCCGCCGGGCATATCATTTTCGAGCACCGGGCAAACCCATATAGCTGTAACACCAAGAGAGTCAATGTAATCAAGATGATTGCGGATTCCGCGCATGTCACCTCCATGACGGCCGTTGGGATTTTCTCTGTTGGCCCCGACAGGGAATTCAAGTGCGCTCATATTAATATCTTTATCCTCGAGTCCTTTAGCAAACCGGTCGGGCATGAGAAGATAAAGCACATCTCCCGCATCAAAACCTCTATAGTCGGTGGCAGCCCGGTCGCGCGATTTCAGTTCATAGCCGAAATTCTTTTTCTTTCCGTCAAGGGTATAGTCTATTTTCAGCGTGCCGGGTTTCGTTTCAGGATTGATAATCAGGTAAAGAAATTTATAATTGGGAGAATCAAGTTTCACCTGACTTTCAATGCGCACTCCGGGATAATTTACAGAGAAATCGGCACCCGCAATTCCGGGAGCATTAACCGTGAGCTGCAAAGTATCGTTAGCCATTCCCACCCACCAGAAGGGAGGCTCAACATTTATTTTATTTTTTTCTTCGGTTTTAGCTCCCATTACTGAGGAGGCCGCCGTAAGAAGACCCAAAGCTATTGTAAAAAGTTTTTTCATTATTTGAAATTTAAAGGTTAATCTTTCCACCTGCCGTGCGGTTATCCGCAGGATGATTACAAAACTCCCCAAAGAAGTCTTTTAACCAACTTCTCATTACGCTGTTTTCACAACAAAATTAGTGTTTTATATCCACAATTACAATATCGTTTATACAGGAATTTTGTAAATTTGCACGAAAAAGAATGTTATTCACAACTCACCGTCATGAAACTACGCACTGAAATTGAACCCCGCAAATCTCTTTTTACCCTCAGGCCGGAATTGCCCATTGTGCTTTTGGGTTCATGCTTTGCCGACAATATGGGCCGAATGTTGAGAAACTGTATGTGGGATGCGCAAAATCCGCTGGGCGTACTTTTCAATCCACTCTCCATCGCCGCTGCTATCAACGCGTGTCTCTCGGAAAGAGACTCTCACGACTTGTTCGGCGAATCTGTTTTTAAAAGTGGCGGTGTGTTTCGATCGTGGCTGTCAGACAGTTCCACTGCATCCCTCACAGAAGCGGAAATCCTCGATAAGCTTGCCGAACGGCGGGAACAGTTGATTTCACGCCTTGACAGGGGGCGCACTTTATGCGTTACGTTCGGCACATCTTTCGGATATTTTCTCTCGGGGAATCAGAGTTATATAGTGGCCAATTGCCATAAGCAGCCGGCAAGTGAGTTCACAAGACGCCTGATTGAGCCAACCGAAATAATCGGGACATGGTCAAAACTCATAGACATGCTGACCGCACGGTTCAACGGACTCAGGATAATATTTACAGTGAGTCCGGTGCGACACGTGCGCGACGGGCTGCACGAGAACACTATTTCTAAATCAATATTACATCTGTCGGTTGACTCACTGTGCCGAAAGTTTGACAATTGTGAATATTTTCCGGCTTATGAACTTCTGGTGGATGATCTTCGCGATTACCGCTTTTATGCTGACGATATGGTGCATCCCTCGCAAGTGGCTATCGAATATATCAGGGATAAATTTATTTCCACTTACCTTGACGATGCAGGAAAAGAAATGCTGAGAAAAGGAGAGGAAATCAGCAGGCGTTTAGCCCACCGCCCCATTATTGCTGACAGTCCGGAAGCACTGCAATTCAAAGAAAAGACGGAAACGATGCTCCGCACATTTCAGACCCGCTATCCACACTCACTGAAAATCCATCAATAAGCAGTTGAAAAAAAATCAGATCATTATCTTTTCTGTTATTATTTTCCCTGCCTCGGTGCGCACGGAGACAATATAAATTCCTTTCGCAACCCCGGTAAACGGAAGCTTTACAATTTTTTCGTCTGAACATAACGGAGCTGTGGCCAACCGTCCATCGGCATTGGCAATCGAAATGGATATATTCTGCGCCTCGGGATTAAATATTTCGGGGCCGTCAGGTCCTACAACAATCTTTACATTATCTGAATTTACAGTCCCGACCGAAATCCCGCTTTCAGCTATCAGATATTTCAAAGCATCATACGGACGGAGCCAGCCATGCCCGTGGCGGGGATTCATCGGGTCAGGATAATCTTGCCAATTGGTATTCTCAAGTATATTCAACGCCTCCCCTACAGTCAGTTCAGGGGCAACCTGAAGCCAGGTTGCTATCACTCCGGCCAGATATGGAGTGGCCATTGAAGTTCCGGCATCGGAAGCCCAATAATATTTCACACCCTTCACTTCTTTAACAAAATTCATGCGCGGAATCAGATCGGGATGCGCCAGATTATAATAACGGTTGCACGATGACACGACTCCTCCGCCCGGGGCGAGCGTGTGCGGCAGCACGCGGCCATCTATAAGGGTTCCGTAGCCCGATCCCGTATTTACAGTGAGGGGATCGAAATCGAACACTCTGTCTGTGCCCGACAACGTCGGTATTCTTGAACGGTTGTTATACATTCCGACCACAATTACATTTTGGCCTGTTGCTATATCACTCACCGACAAATCCGCGCCCGGAGCCGGATATCCGGGAAAGCCGGTAAGGAAAGAATACTGACCGTCGGCGTTGATGTCAGCATGCACACCGGGGGCACCGCTAAATTCAATGGCAGGACGGTAACGCGACCACTTACCCTCCGATGCCGCGGCGGTTGCCGTTGTATTGGTGTCGTATTCAACTTCCGTGACCCACCTGCCGTTCAATTCGTTTATCTGCCCCGAAATCCACACGGTGCCTGTCATGAACCGAGACAGTTGCTCATCTTCTTCTGCATGCAAGGTATAGGCTGATGCTTCAGAGAACTCATATAGCGGCGACTCATATACACATGAACGAGTGTCGGTATCGTAGACTAGAAACCGGGCATTTACCGGCCGATCATCGTTGCTCCAGGCATCTGTAAGACCCATGACATGGAAATACACCCAGTCATTTCCGTTTACGGCCACGCGCCAAGAAGGGTTGCTTTCACTGAATGTCACCCGATAAGAACTGTGATCGTCACCCGCATTTCCAGCTGCTATACACACAATTGCCTCCTCTCCAATCATGGAAAGATAACGATTGAAGAGCGTGGAGCCGTCGTGAGGACCATTATAACTGCCAAGTGAAAGATTAATAACCGCGGGCTTGCCCACAGACTTGGCATAATCCAAAATTTCCTCGCAGGCATATAAAATGCCCATATCGTAAAGACTGCAAGTAACCGCAACTATATCGGCTTCGGGAGCCATGCCTCCATATCCGTCGGCATTATAACTTCCGGCCATGATTCCGGCAACATGAGTGGCATGATAGGCGTCATGATTATCGGTGGTCCAGGAGTCTATTTGATAAGACTCGGTAAGGATGATGCGCTCTCCCATCACCTCGTCTAAATGAACCAGTTTCTTAACTCTCGAATTTCCCTCGCTATCCTTAAAATTGATATGATTCGGATCGAAAGCCGTGTCGCAAAAACCCACAACCACCCCTTTGCCTTTGTATGGTTGCGGCAAATCATAACCGGTGTGGATATTCTCGGCATTGAAATATTGTTTGGCCACATCCATCACCGGAACGGCCTTACGAGGGATGCGGCTTTTCTTTTCGCTTGGTGAACACGATATTTTCTCTTTCATATCCACCGGCACGAGTGCCAAAGCCATGTCCCCGCGTCGACGCCAGAAGATTACACCTTGATCTTCAAGGCGCGAGGCCTCATCATCGGTTGCAACAAGCAGAATCTCGGGGGAATATGTAAACGACGTACGTTCTGAAACCGTATCGGCTTCAGCAAATATAGGGAATATCGGAAACAGCATTGTCAATCCGATAGACAACACAAGCAATCTCAACATAAAAAGAGTTTAATAGACCTTTATAGAACGAACAAAAAAACCGAACAATTACATTTGTATAATTTTCAGATTCTTTTTTTAGACAAATTTTGCAATTGTAATAAAAAATTAATAACTTTGAAGTTAAACCCGTTAAAGAGATAATATTTTATTATCGCACTTTATTATCGCATCCCGGTGGAGCATAAATTTTCATGGATAACCTCCACTTCAGTGTCATGCGGCACACGCAAGCTTGCTAAACTAACCTATGATGAACAGACATACACCCTATAACAAAATGAAAAATCTTCTTCCCATTCTAACGTTTCTGTTAATGATGCTGAGTGGTGTTGTTTATGCCTCTCCCGTCTCACAGCAGAAAGCTCTTTCACATCTTTACGATGAGCTGGCAGAAAGCCGCACCCCAAAGGATTCTATAAGGATTCTATACAACATTTTCGATATTTCAACTCGCCAGCAGCAGAAAACTGTGGGCCGGAAACTTTTCGAGACAGCGCGCCGGGCCAATGATTATTCCACGTGTATGGATATTATCCGACTCGTTTCCAACACGTATGAAGATAAACCCACTTTTGATGCCTTGATTGCCGAAACGGAAAAAATGCCGCAGTCGAAAGAACGCGACGAGACAATAGTATTTCTGAAAATGAAACGTCTCATTTATGACATTTCCTTCATGAAAGAGGAAGCCCGACAGAAAGCAATTGTAGAGATTCTCGCCTCGCACGATACCTATCAGGGAGACCCGGCCGACCGCAACAAAGCACAGACCGACAGTAATTCCGTGCATCAGAAATTACTGCAACTCTTCACCCTTGTGCAATATCTTCGCAATGAAGCAACCGGCGACATGCTGAAAGAATATTTCGATCAGCTGAACGATCTGATGATTAAATCGAACGTAGACCTCTATACGATTCATAATTTAGTGAACACTGAGGCTGCAAAGATTTATTCCGACGCGGGTGATTACCAAAAAGCCAATGATGCGAACCGGAAAATGCTTAAGGTAATTGAGGATCTGGAAGATAAGTATGCCAAAATGGGACGTAATTACCGAAATTACGACTGGTCGCGATATGTGATCTATCTTCGGATGATGCGTAATTTCGAAGACTTGAGCAATGATGACATAGAGGATATTTATGAGAAGACTCTTGAATTGGCAGCCCGCAATTCAGAAATTGAAGAAGATCTTAACACTTCCGCCAAATTCTATGCTTATCATGATTTGGCTGTCGGCGATTATAAAAGCGCCATCCCAAGACTAAAGAGTATTCTTGTCAATGATAAAATCACACTGCCCGAGCGGAAACATACTCTTGAATACCTTATCCGGGCAGCCGAAAAAACGGGCGACGTACAAACCAAAGTTGAGGCTCTTACAGAATATAACACAATTCTTGATGAACTGAACCGCACCAATGCGGCCGATAAATACAAAGAATTGCAAATAAAATATGACGTGGAGAGTCTGAAGGCTCAAAACGCAAATCTCGAACTGGAGAACAAGGAGGATGACATACGCTCGTCGCGCCGGATAATGACGTTTGTCTTAGTCGCCTTTATTGTTGTGGCCATCGCTCTTTTCCTTTCGCTCATGAATTGGGGCAGATTCAGAAACAATTCCACCAGAATGGGTCATGTTGTCGACCGGTTTACAAATGAGCGTCGCCGCCTACGCAACACCATATATTATGACTATGCCACTCATGCTCCTTTAGATGAAGAAGATGACGATGAAACCGTGCGGCAACACTGGAAAAGAGTCCTGAAAGAAAAAGGAATCAAAGATGAAGGGTTGTCAATGTTTATGACAGAGAGTATTGTCAACGACCTGATCTATATAGCTTCATTCGGACGCGACACACGCCGAAAATTCATACATGAATATTCGGTCGATACACTTCTGCGTAAGATACAGCACCAGACAAACGAGGCATGCGAGTCTCACGGAGTGCTGAAAATAGAGGCTCCCGAAGATGATTTCAAAATGGTGACCGACGGTGAATGTCTGATAGATATCCTCTCGCACATTCTTATCAATGCAGTGAAGGCTTCGCCGGTAAGAACAGTAGACCTTACCGCCCGCAAGGGGAGCCGCGGTCAAGTGGATTTCATATTCTCGATTGCAGGGCTGCCTGTTGCAAATCCGGGCGACCCGCACATGCTCGAAGATTTTATCAGTGATCGCAACATATTGGAACGTAAGGAAGCCGGATTGTTTATATGCCGCATGATTTCGCTTCTTTTGAAATCCAATCACTATCCCGACACCACTTACACTCATGGGGCCCGTTATGTCATAACTTTCCCCGAAAACATGATTGAATAGCGGAAATATGGATTCGAAACCAAATGTGAATCCGGAAGTAAAGCTGAATGTCCGTCAGAGAGAGGCCATGGAGGCTTCGGAAGGCCGGGTGCGCGTTGTGGCCGGAGCCGGCTCGGGCAAGACCCGCGTGCTGGCCCACAGGTATGCTTTTCTGATAAACGAATTGGGCATTTCACCGGGAAATATCCTTTGCCTCACTTTCACAAACAAGGCGGCTCAGGAAATGAAACATCGAATCGCCCGAATGGTTGACCGCGGTTCGGTGAATGACTTCATTTGCACAATCCACAGTTTTTGTGTCAAATTCCTTCGGAACGAGATTTATAGAATCGGCTATCCGAAAAATTTTACCGTCATCGATGAGGAGGATGCCAAAATTCTGGCCAAACAGGCAATGGAAGAATTTGGCATCGACCGCCGCAAACTGACCACCGAACGCTTTCTGACCAAGGTGGCCGCGCTGAAAGGATACAACATAGATGCCTATATTCAAAAGCATCTGTTGCCCGCCGCCTCTCCCGAATGTCCCGACGAACTGGTGAGATATATGCGTCTCCAGCTAAAGCACTATGCCCTGGATTATGATGACCTAATTTATTTCACAATCTATATTCTGAATCATTTTGAGGATGCCCGTAAATATTGGACCGATAAACTGAACTACATAATGGTCGACGAGGTGCAAGACTGCAGCGGTGACGATTGGAAACTGCTCAACTTGCTGAGTTCTCATCACGGCAATCTTTTTGTTGTGGGCGACCCGGATCAGGCCATTTACGAATGGAGGGGCGGAAATCCCAAGATTTTTGTGAACTTCAGGGCTCACACTGATGTGATTCTGAACGAAAACTATCGTTCCACACCCGATATTCTTGAAATTGCCAACAGCATAATCGCCAACAATCAGAATCGGGTTCCTAAAGAACTCTATACGCTCCGACTTAATGAACGGCGCGCGGTTTACCGACATTCCCGTTCGGAAAAAGAGGAAGCTGAATTTATTGCCGAAACCATCCTGCAAGGACTCAAAGAGGGTGATAATGCCCGCGATTTTGCAATCTTATATCGCAGTTCTTTCCTTTCGCGTCAAATTGAACAGCAATTACTGCGCAACAAGATTCCTTACAGTGTGTGGGGCGGCGTTCGCTTCTTTGAGCGAAAAGAAATCAAAGATGTGTTGAGTTATCTGAGACTGATAGCCTCGGATGCCGACGACATTGCATTTACGCGCATCATAAACCTGCCGGCCCGCAAATTCGGGAAAACCTCATTAGGGCGATTGAGAGAGGAGGCTGAAAGCCGCGGCCTGCCGCTTATGACAACCCTGCGCGAAGTGATCGACTCGCCGACATTCAATCGCAAAAGCCTGCGTGATTTCATTCTTCTTATTGATACTGCCCGCGAACTTGCCCTCAGGGTTCCGGTTTCGGAACTGACCGACAACATCCTGATTAATAGCGGCCTTGCCGACTGCTACCGGATGGATGAACGGGAAGACAGGTTGGAAAATATCGCAGAATTAATCAACTCTATGAAAGAGTTTGAATTGCAGCAGGATGATGACGCCGACCGGGCTCTGGATGCCTATCTTCAGGAGATTGCCCTATACACCAATGCCGACACTGAGGCGGATAAGGACAAGGTGAGGATGATGACAATTCACCAATCTAAGGGTCTGGAATTTCCAACCGTTTTTATTACCGGACTTACCGAGGGCATTTTTCCTAATCATCGCTCCATCCGCGAAAGGCGGAAAGATGGCGAAGAGGAAGAACGCCGACTCATGTATGTGGCGGTTACCAGGGCACGTAGCATGTTGTATCTATGCGAATCAGAAGGTTATCAGAATGATAACGGTGCCCTGAAATATCCGTCGAGGTTTATTTCGGAAATTCCTGAAGTTTTGCTCACCATTGAGGGGAATCCCGACCCGAGCCTGTTTGAGGGTACACGCAACCTCGTTAATCTTCTTAATGCCGAACTCGGAGAGGGCGACAACGCCCCGATGCCGCCCGGCACGGAAGTGGAACATAAAGTATTCGGACGCGGTGTAATTCAATCGTTCGACCCGGCTGCCCAATCCTACAGGGTGCGTTTTGGCTCGGCAGAAAGGAATCTTGTGCCGAGGGTTTTAACAAAAGTATAACTATTTGCGTTCATACATTGGTTGACGTTCTCTAAAAACGGAATTCCTCAATTCAGGATAGTCCTGATGCACCTGATAACAAAAAAATTTAGACATAAAACCAATATTTCATTAATGACACCACGAAAATCTCTTATCATGGCAACCATGTTGCTTAGCGGCACGTTTGCGCCTTTATTAATGGCTCAAACCAACAGTGCTTATGATTCGCAATTCATCGAATGGCCAACTTATAATGGCAACGACCTGGAATTGACAGTCGACAATTCGGGCACTCATTTCAAACTTTGGAGCCCCAAAGCAAAAGAGGCTGAAGTGAAACTTTATGACAACGGTCACACCGGGGAAGCGTTTAAAGTTCTCCCGATGACTTTCGATGCGAGCACCGGGATCTGGAGTGCATCCGTGCCCGAAAAGTTATATGGCAAGTTCTATACTTTCCGTATAAATCAAGACGGCAAGTGGCTCAAAGAGACACCCGGAGTGTGGGCCAAGGCCGTAGGTGTGAACGGCAACCGCGCCGCAATAATTGACTTTGCGCAGACCAATCCCGAGGGCTGGGCAACCGACAAGGGTCCGGAGGTGAAAAACTTCAGTGATGTGATTGTCTATGAAATGCATCACCGCGACATGTCAATGCACCCGTCGTCGGGCATCGCGAATAAGGGTAAGTTCCTGGCTCTTACCGAACAGGGCACCACTTCGCCTCAGGGTTTAACAACCGGTATTGACCACCTGAAGGAACTCGGCGTGACTCACGTGCATATTCTTCCTTCTTACGACTATAATTCTGTTGACGAGATGAATCTCCAGAACAACACTTACAACTGGGGTTACGATCCGCTGAATTACAATGCACCTGAAGGGAGCTATTCCACCAACCCTTCCGACCCGAAGGCCCGCGTGCGTGAAATGAAGGAAATGATCAAGGCTCTGCACGACGCCGGAATCGGTGTAATCATGGATGTGGTTTATAATCATACTGCTGAAAACGATAACTCCAATTTCGAGTTGACAGCTCCGGGCTATTACCACCGCCACTGGGATGACGGCCGTTATTCCGATGCCTCGGGTTGCGGAAACGAGACAGCTTCCGACCTTAAGCAGATGCGAGACTATATCGTTAATTCCACAAAATATTGGGCCGACGAGTATCATGTAGATGGTTTCCGCTTCGACCTTATGGCCATTCACGACACCGAGACTATGAACGAGGTGGCAGCCGAATTGAAGAAAATCAATCCTTCAATTTTCGTATACGGAGAGGGTTGGACCGCAGGTGACTCTCCCCTTCAGCCCGAGCGTCGCGCGCTTAAAGAGAATGTAAGCAAGATGACTGATATAGCAGTATTCTCCGACGACATCCGCGATGCTGTGAAAGGACACTACACCGATGCTTCCGACCGCGGGTTCGCCACCGGCAAGCCGGGTCTGGAGGAAACTGTTAAAATCGGTATCGTCGCTGCTACCGACCACCCGCAGGTGAATTACAAGAAAGGCAACAACTCCAAATTCCCCTACGCGAAGTCGCCCGAAATGATTGTAAACTACGTTTCATGCCACGACGACCTTTGCCTTACCGACAAACTTCGCAAATCTATGGCCGGAGAGCCCGAAAAGAATATGATAGAGGCTGCAAAACTTGCACAGACCATCGTGTTCACTTCACAGGGCACACCGTTCATGTTTGCCGGCGAGGAAGTGTTCCGCGACAAACAGGGGGTTCATAATTCATATAATAGTCCCGACTCGATAAACGCAATCGACTGGAGCAATAAAGCCAAATATAAAGATTTATTCAACTATTATAAGGGGCTTATTGAACTTCGCAAGAGCCATCCCGCTTTCCGCATGACAACAGCTGCTGATATCGCAAAGAACCTTAAGTTTGACAAAATCGACTCATCCAAGACACCCAATCTAATTTCATACTCACTTCTCAACCACGCGAATGGCGACGAATGGGAAGAAATAAAAGTGGTGTTCAACGGTTCAGACAAACCTCAAACCGTCGACATAAAAAAGGGAAATTGGCTGATCGTAGCCACTGACGGTCTCATATCTCCCAACGGAGGCCTCGGCCGCCTCGAAGGTGGCAAACAGACCGTGGCTCCCTACTCCGCGCTTATACTTGCCCGCCCATAAGAATACCCGTAAAATAAGACAGACCCTCGGAGGCGAAATGCCTCCGAGGGTCTGTTCTATTTTGCAACATTTGTATTCCCATGGGGAGTCGAACCCCAATCGTCGGAACCGGAATCCGATATTCTATCCATTGAACTATGGGAACTTTTTTGACACCACCGGGGCATCGTGCTTATTTTGATTTGCAAAGATAATGCTTTTTTCGTTTTTTATCACTATCTTTGAGAAAAAATTTTATCGCCGTGGCGTGCATAATCTTTTACATAATCTTTTACATAATCTTTTATATGTGCGAAGGCGTGTGCAATCTGTCTGCTAAATTGGTTCTTCTATGAATGTGAGAATGGAGGAGGGCTGGAAACAAGCTTTGGCCCCGGAATTTGAGAAGCCTTATTTCTTGGAGCTTGCCAACAAAGTGCGCATGGAGTATGCGGATCGTTCGTTAAAGATTTATCCCCCGGCAGGCAAGATTTTTGCAGCTTTCGACTCGTGTCCTTTTTTTGAGACCAAGGTGGTGATAATAGGTCAGGATCCTTATCACGGACCGGGTCAGGCCAACGGGCTTTCTTTCTCTGTGGATAAAGGGGTGGCTTTTCCCCCTTCGCTGCGTAATATTTTTCAGGAAGTGCACGACGATACGGGTGCGCCTATTCCTTCTGACGGCGATCTGACCCGATGGGCGCATCAGGGCGTCCTGCTTCTGAACGCTTCGCTGACGGTGAGAGAGCATGCCCCGCAGTCGCACTCAGGCATAGGCTGGGAAAAACTTACCGATGCAGCCGTGGCTGCCCTGGCCAATTCCCGCAGCAACATCGTTTTCATGCTCTGGGGCAGCTATGCCATACGCAAGGGGGCTATGATTGACCGTTCGAAGCATCTTGTCCTAACTTCCGTTCACCCCTCCCCTCTCTCGGCTTACCGCGGATTCTTCGGTTGCCGACATTTCTCGAAAGCCAACGAGTATCTGACCGCCCACGGATATAAACCTATTGAATGGTGAAATGCTATGTTGAAACCTATTTTTTACATATTTGCCTTTGTTACTGCAGTTTTCAGCGCTGTCGGTGCCGATACATCTACACGGGTTTTCGACCCGCGGTTCAGAACACTGAAAGCGGAGGTTGAAGACAATTTTATGTCACTGCCGGTGATCAGAATGGGCACTAACGACCGTCTTACAATTAAATTCGATGAAATAGGCGAAGATAACAGTTATCTTGAATACCGCCTTGTGCATTGTAACGCCGATTGGCAGCCGTCGCGCCTCTTGGACTCGGAATTTATCGAGGGTTTCAATTCGGTGAAAATCGAAGATTTCGCTTTCTCTTCGTCAACTTTCGTGCACTATGTGAATTATCTTATCACCCTCCCCAATGATGACACGCACTTTTTACATTCGGGCAATTATCTTCTTCAGGTGTATGACCCGGATGATCCGGAGAGGGTTTTGCTTCAGTGTCGTTTTCAGGTTTCAGAAAATCTTGTCAACACTTCGGGGTTAATAACTTCGCGCACTGACCGCGGACATAACGACATCTGGCAGCAACTTTCAATATCGACCGATTGGGAAGGCTTGGGAAATATCAATCCTTTTCAGGATCTGAGCATGTATGTTACCCGCAACGTCGAGGGGGCCACGAGGCGCAGCATAAAATCTCCAACCAGAGTCAGCGACTCCAAAAGTTTTTACGAGCATCAGCCCGACTTGATTTTTCCGGCCTCAAATGAATACAGACGCTTCGAATCTATCAGCAACACATTTGCGGGAATGCATGTTGATTCGTTAAGATATATCGACACGAATTATCATGTGTGGCTAAAACCTGACCTGCCGAGGGCCGGGAGACAATATGATTATGACCGCACTCAGCACGGCCGGTTTATTATAAGGGAGTATAATGCCACCGATTCAGACATCGGAGCCGATTATATCACGGTGCATTTCTTCCTGGAGAGTCCCGAACTTAAGGATAAGGAGGTTTACATTGACGGCGAGTTCACTCACGATCAGTTTGACCGCCACAATATGATGACTTACTCATCTGAAAAAGGGGGCTACATACTTGAATTGCCTTTGAAACAGGGTGCATACAACTATCAGTATGTGGCTCGCCCACGAGGAAGCTCGCAAGCGCCGTCGGCCTCTATCCTGGAAGGTGATATTTATGAAACTGATAATGAATATTCCATTGAAGTATATTATACCCCACCGGGTGCACGTGCAGATAGACTTGTGGGATTTCGCACCCTTTCGGGTATATAAATATTTCATCGGATTTGCCGTACTTAAATGGCCTGATGTATGAACGTGCAAAAGTAAAGGCATATACAGATTAATTTACACTGCTTATAATGATACAGATTAAAGATACACTTGTTTCGCTCGACCTTATCGAACGATATTTTGTTTGCGATCTTGACGCATGCCTGGGGCAATGCTGTGTTGACGGCGATGCGGGCGCACCCTTGGCGCCGGGCGAGGCTGAAAAGATAAAGGAGGTTCTGCCTCTGGTTGAGAATGAACTTGCGCCGCGCGCTCTGGAAGAAATCTGCCGGGAGGGTGCTTCATATATCGACCCCGATGGCGATGAGGTGACTCAGATTGTTGACGGTCGCGACTGTGTTTATACATGTTATGCCCCAGGCGGCAAATGCCTGTGCGCTCTCGAAAGGGCTTTCCGCGAAGGGCGCATACCGGATGTAAAGCCCATTTCCTGCCGACTCTATCCTGTGAGAGTAAAAGAATATTCCGGATTTACAGCTGTCAATCTTCACCGCTGGAAGATTTGCCACCCGGCCGAGACACTTGGCCGGAAATTAGGCATCAGAGCTTATCAGTTTCTTAAGGGCCCGTTGATTGCGAGGTTCGGACAGGAGTGGTATGATGAGCTTGCGCTCGCTGCCGATGAGTATCTGAAACAATTCCCCACAAAATGAAGTTGTTTAAACTTTTTTCAAGGTTAAGATTTATTAAGATCCATGCATAGTCTTTTTGTCTGGTCAAATATTATAGTTCTTATATTTTATATAATTACTATCATAAGTTGCATCGTGGTGGTTCTTAAAGAGAATCGCAATCCCATCCGCTCACTGGCATGGGTTATAGCTCTGATTTTCCTCCCGGTGGTGGGTCTTGTGTTCTATATATTTTTCGGAAGAAGCCTGCGCGGTCAGCACATGATTTCGCGCATGAACAAACGCCGCATCATCACAACAATGGCCCC
This sequence comes from Bacteroides sp., assembly GCA_014802335.1. Classification (GTDB taxonomy): domain Bacteria; phylum Bacteroidota; class Bacteroidia; order Bacteroidales; family Muribaculaceae; genus Lepagella. Next base: position 83,272 of record JAAVCL010000002.1, read on the forward strand.
ACGGCATGTGAATCTGAATTCGCTGAATCTGTCGCGTGCGGAAAGAAATCTCGTGAAGCTTGCCCGAAACATTTCTTCTTCTTTCTATACAATCAATAATAAAATAGAAATCTTTACGAATGGAGAAGACAAGTTCACCGCTCTGAAAAAAGATCTTGAAGAAGCCCGACATTCAATATTCCTGCAATATTACATATTTCTTGACGACACCCTGGGACATGAAATTGCTGAAATCCTGATGAAAAAAGCGCGTCAGGGACTCGACGTCAAGGTGATTTACGACCACGTTGGAAGTTTCTCGGCACGCAACAAGTTTTTTAAAATGATGAACTCTGCCGGGGTCGAGACCCATCCCTTCTTCAGGGTTACGTTCCCTCAGTTTGCCAACCGCGTGAACTGGCGCAACCACCGCAAGTTAGTGATCATCGACGAGAAAATCGGATATATCGGTGGAATGAATATAGCCGACCGCTATGTGAACCGCCAATCTCACGGATGGGGATGGCGCGACACTCATTTCCGGCTGGAAGGCGACATCACCGAATCGCTGCTTTATTCTTTTGTTGTTGACTGGAATTTCCGAAACCAGGAACACCCCATGTATTATCCACGAAAGGCCGTTGAAACTCAAATCCGCAACCAACTCGGCATGCAGCTTGTCACGTCGGGTCCGCTGGCCCAATGGAATAACCTCTCCCTGTGCTTTTTAAAGGCCATTACAGCCGCCACAAAGTGCATTTATATACAAACCCCTTATTTCCTTCCCACCGACGCCCTGCGCAACGCTCTGGAGGCAGCGGCACTTTCCAAAATAGATGTGAGAATTATGATTCCACGCCGCAGTGATTCAAAGATGCTGCAATACGCCTCATTTTCCTACATCACCCAATGTCTCAAAGCCGGCATTAAGATCTATCTCTACAATCCCGGGATGCTGCATGCGAAGTCAATGATTATCGACGACAATTTCGTTACCGCCGGCTCCACAAATTTCGATTTCAGGAGTTTTGAAAATAACTTTGAGTCTAATCTTATGATTTACGACCGGGAAGTCAACACACGCATGCGTGAAATATTTTTTGAAGACATGCAGAAGTGCACTAAGGTAACGAATTCTTCATGGCGCGAGCGTCCGTTGTTGCAGCGCTCTGTCGAATCAGTTGTGCGCCTCGTTTCCCCTATCCTCTGACGGATCATCGAGTTCGGATAATATCTTCATTAGTTCGGAGACTAACTTCATTAGTTCGGAAATTACATCATTGTTTCGGATAAAAATAAAGTGCCCTGCCGATCGGCAGGGCACTTTATTATATTGAGGTGATATGAATCAGATTACTCAGCTGCGGGAGCTTCAGGAGCCTCAGCTTTTGGAGCTTCAGTTGCAGGAGCTTCAGCAGCGGGAGCAGCAGCTTTCTTCGAGCGTGAACGACGAGTGCGTGCAGCTTTCTTGGGAGCGTTGTCGGCAAGAGCGGCTTCGTTGAAGTCAACGAATTCGATCATAGCCATCTCTGCGTTGTCACCGAGACGGTGTCCGGTTTTGAGAATGCGGAGATAACCTCCGGGACGGTTAGCGACCTTTTCAGAGATAGCACCGAAAAGTTCCTTCACCGCTTCCTTGTTCTGCAGATAGCTGAACACGATGCGACGATTCTGAGTGTCGTCTTTCTTAGCACGGGTGATCAGGGGCTCGGCATAAACGCGCAGTGCTTTTGCCTTGGCAACAGTGGTGAAGATTCTCTTGTGATTGATAAGAGAAATCGCCAGGTTTGCCAAAAGGGCCTCACGATGACCTTTTTTACGGCTGAGGTGATTAAATTTCTTATTATGTCTCATTGTGCGATTTAGTCTTTGTCTAATTTATATTTTGAAATATCCATTCCAAAGGAAAGATTAAGCTTTTCGAGGAGCTCATCAAGCTCTGAAAGCGATTTCTTTCCGAAGTTTCTGAACTTTAGGAGATCGTTCTTGTTGAAAACAACAAGTTCGCCAAGGGTCTCAACTTCAGCGCTCTTCAAGCAGTTGAGGGCACGGACAGAGAGGTCCATGTCGACAAGCTTGCTTTTGAGCAGCTGACGCATGTGCAGCACTTCTTCGTCGAATTCCTCGGGGGCATCAGCCTGGGGAGTTTCGAGAGTGATTTTCTCATCGCTGAACATAGCGAAGTGTTGCATGAGTATAGTGGCGGCCTCCTTAAGAGCTTCCTTGGGGAGAATCGAGCCGTCGGTGGTGACTTCGATGATAAGCTTTTCGTAGTCGGTTTTCTGTTCGACACGGAAGTTTTCGACAAAGTATTTCACATTCTTGATTGGAGTGTAAATAGAGTCGATCGCAATAGTGTCGGCAGGGGAACCGGCGAGCATTTCGCGATTCTCGTCAGCGGGCACCCAACCGCGTCCCTTGTTGATCGAGTATTCCATTTCAAACCCGTAGTCGGGGTCGATATGGCAAATCACAAGTTCGGGATTGAGGACCTCGAAACCGGAGAGAACCTTTCCTAAGTCACCAGCCGTAAAGACATCCTTACCCTCCACTTTCACCTTTGCAGTCTCGGCATTGTGGTCTTCGGTCGTCTGCTTGAAACGAATCTGCTTGAGATTGAGGATAATGTTTGTTACGTCCTCCTTGACACCGGGGATGGTGTCAAGCTCATGAGCGACTCCGGAGATACGGATAGAGTTAATGGCAAAGCCACCGAGTGAAGAAAGGAGCACACGGCGCAGGGCATTGCCGAGGGTCAGACCGTATCCGGGTTCAAGAGGGCGGAACTCAAACTTTCCGAATGAGTTGACATCCTCAAGCATGATGACCTTATCGGGTTTTTGAAATGCTAAAATTGGCATGGCTGTCTTAGTGTTTATTATTTAGAATAGAGCTCGACGATCAGCTGTTCCTTGATAGTCTCCGGGATGTCCTCACGCTGAGGGAGGTGAAGGAATTTACCACCCTTGATAGATTCATCCCATTCGATCCATGGATATTTGCTGTGGTTGAAGCCGGCAACGCAGTCGGCGATAACCTCAAGCGACTTAGACTTCTCGCGCACGGTAACTACGTCACCGGGCATAACACGGTATGAAGGGATGTTCACGTTCTTCCCATTCACGTTAATATGCTTGTGGAGCACGAGCTGGCGGGCAGCCGGACGGCTGGGAGCCAGACCAAGGCGGTAAACCACGTTGTCGAGACGACTTTCGAGGAGCTGAAGAAGCACCTCACCGGTGATGCCTTTGGTGCGAGCAGCTTTCTCAAAGAGATTGCGGAATTGGCGCTCGAGCACTCCATAAGTGTATTTGGCTTTTTGTTTTTCGCGCAGCTGAGTGCCATACTCAGATGTTTTCTTTCTGCGGTTTTGACCATGCTGGCCGGGAGGGAAGTTTCTGCGAGCAAAAACCTTATCCTCTCCGAAGATGGGTTCACCGAACTTACGCGCGATTTTTGTTTTTGGTCCTGTGTATCTTGCCATTATTTTAATCTTTTTTGGTCGTCGGCTACGTTGCCCCTTAGCGACAGCCGCGACCGTCGAGAGAAAGTTTTGTTGACGGTCATTTCGCATTCAGGGCAGGCAGGCCGGACTGATATTGGAATATTCTGTCGGTTTGAGTGATAATTCCTATCGGACTCTAATTAGACTCTTCTTCTTTTGGGTGGACGGCAACCGTTGTGCGGAAGCGGAGTAACGTCAACGATTTCAGTTACTTCAATGCCACTCTGATGAACGAAACGGATAGCGGCCTCGCGACCGTTGCCCGGGCCCTTAACGTATGCCTTCACCTTACGCAAACCGAGGTCGTAAGCAACCTTGGCGCAATCTTGTGCTGCCATCTGTGCTGCGTAGGGAGTGTTCTTTTTTGAGCCTCTAAAGCCCATCTTGCCGGCTGAAGACCAGGAGATAACCTGACCTTCCTCATTGGCGAGACACACAATGATGTTGTTGAAAGAGCTATGCACATGGAGCTGGCCGCTTGCGCCAACTTTGACATTCCTCTTTTTTGCTGCGACTGTCTTTTTTGCCATACTTTATTGTGATTATTTAGTAGCTTTCTTCTTGTTAGCGACTGTTTTCTTACGGCCCTTACGTGTGCGGGCATTGTTTTTAGTGCTCTGACCGCGAACGGGCAAGCCGAGACGGTGACGGATGCCACGGTAGCAGCCGATATCCATCAGTCGCTTGATGTTGAGCTGGATTTCTGTGCGGAGGTCTCCCTCTACTTTGTGGTCGCGCTGGATTACTTCACGAACGGCTGCTGCCTGATCATCTGTCCAGTCTTTTACTTTGATGTCACGATCCACACCTGCCTTGTCGAGAATCGACTTGGCGGCGCTGCGACCAATTCCGAAGATATAGGTCAACGCTATCTCTCCTCTTTTATTTTGCGGCAAATCTACGCCGACAATTCTTACTGCCATATTGCTTTTTGGATATTTTTTGCAAAGGTAATAAAATTATCCTTGACGCTGTTTAAATTTTGGATTTTTCTTGTTGATTACGTATAATCTACCCTTCCGGCGTACGATTTTGCTGTCGGGAGTGCGCTTTTTTACTGATGCTCTTACTTTCATATCGGGTTTTGTTTTATTTGTATCTGAATGAAATCCTACCCTTGCTAAGGTCGTAAGGAGACATTTCTACCTTTACCTTGTCTCCGGGAAGAATTTTAATATAGTGCATTCTCATCTTGCCTGAAATGTGGGCTGTGATTTCGTGCCCGTTTTCGAGTTCAACTTTGAACATTGCGTTCGACAATGCTTCGAGAATTACACCATCTTGTTCTATTGCAGCTTGCTTAGCCATATTAACTTTTGTTGATTCTTTATTCTTTGCTTTGTGATTTATCTTGTTCGCTTTCCTCAAGCGCACGGTCAATGTAATCGAATGTCGTAAGAATTTCGGGGGTGTCTCCTTTTATAAGGATGGTATGCTCGTAATGTGCCGAGGGTTTGCGGTCGCGTGTACGACACTCCCATCCGTTGGAGGCTATCATGATATTCTTACTGCCGAGATTGATCATTGGTTCGATGCAGATCAACATGCCGTCTTTAAGGACCGGACCAACACCTCGCCGACCATAATTGGGTATCTCGGGATCTTCGTGCATACTTTTGCCGATGCCGTGGCCACACATTTCGCGGACCACGCTGTATCCGTTGCTTTCGCAGTATCTCTGCACGGCGTTCGAAATGTCACCCACCCGATTTCCGGCAACCGCCATTTCAATTCCGACGTAGAGCGATTCGAAAGTCACATCGAGCAGACGCTCGGTTTTCGCATCAATTTCTCCAACCGGAAATGTGTAGCAGCTGTCTCCATGGAAACCGTTGAGTTCAACCACGCAGTCGGTGCCTACGATGTCACCCTCGCGGAGTTCGTAACCCGAAGGGAAACCATGAACCACCGTTTCGTTGACTTCGATACAGAGAGTGCCGGGGAAGCCGTGATAACCGAGGCAAGCGGGTTTACCCCCGTTATCGAGGATAAACTCTCTTGCTATGGTATCAAGGCGACGTGTGGTGACACCGGGTGCAACCCAGCGTGCCACTTCGCCCAGCGTGCGGCTGCACAAGTCGCATGCTGCACGTGTAAGTTCGATTTCTTCTGGCGTCTTAATATAAATCATTTCTGCTTCGAAAGACTCTTCATCTGTTAAAAGGCACTGTTACCCGATGTGCGGCCTTTGATACGACCATGCTTCATCAGACCGTCATACTTGTGCATGATAAGATGACCTTCGATGATACGAAGAGTGTCAAGAATCACACCAACAAGGATGAGCAGCGAAGTTCCACCAAAGAAAGAGGCGAAATTTCTGTTGAGGCCACATACATGAGCAATCGCGGGAAGAATAGCCACAATGCCGAGGAAAATAGAACCGGGCAGAGTGATTCTCGACATGATAGAGTCGAGATATTCCACAGTGGGCTTACCGGGCTTGATACCGGGGATGAAACCGTTGTTACGTTTCATATCCTCGGCCATCTGTGCGGGGCGCACGGTGATTGCAGTGTAGAAGTATGTGAAGGCCACAATCATGAGGAAGTATATCAGATTGTACCAGAATCCGTACATGTCGGTCATAGCTCCGAAGAAGCCTGTCTGCTGCTTGCTGAAGCCAACGAGTGTGATAGGAATGAACATGATGGCCTGAGCAAAGATGATTGGCATCACACCTGCAGCATTCACCTTCAAGGGGATGAACTGGCGTGCACCGCCGTACTGCTTGTTACCAACAACTTTCTTTGCATACTGCACGGGGACATTGCGAGTTCCCTGAACGAGGAGCACCGCACCTGCGATAACAGCAAGGAGGATGATGATCTCAACAAGGAAGAGCACAAGGCCACCACCAGCAGAGTTAAGAAGGCGACCGGTAAATTCCTGGATGAACGCCTCGGGGAGACGAGCGATGATACCGATGAGGATGATGAAAGAAATACCGTTTCCGACACCCTTCTGGTCTATACGCTCACCGAGCCACATGATAAACATGGAGCCTGCCGCGAGGACGATAGTCATAAAAATAATGGTCCAGATACCTAATTCAACGTGGCCTCCGGCTGCCTGAACCTGATATTTGAGATTCATCAGATAAGCCGGACCTTGCAGCACGAGAATAAACACTGTCAAATATCGGGTATATTGGTTGATTTTCATGCGGCCGCTTTCACCTTCACGCTGAAGTTTCTGGAAGGCAGGAAGCACCATTCCGAGAAGCTGAATCACGATCGAAGCCGTGATGTAGGGCATAATACCCAGGGCGAAGATAGAGGCCTGCGAGAACGCACCACCCGAGAACATATCGAGCAGCTGCATCAACCCGTCGGCAGTGAAATTCTTCAATGCCAGCAGCTCGTCGGGATTAATACCCGGCAAGACCACGTAGCAACCGAAGCGATAGATGATCACCAGCAGCAGGGTTATCCCGATGCGCTTGCGGAGATCTTCCACACTCCAGATGTTTTTTATCGTTTTAGTAAATCCCATTGTTATTTAACTTATTTTTTTACAACAGAGCCTCCGGCAGCTGTAATAGCAGCTTCGGCAGCCTTTGAGAAGGCATTGGCTTCAACTTCAAGAGCATGGCTGAGGGTGCCGTTGCCAAGAATCTTAACGAGAGCTTTCTTGGAAACGAAACCTGCGTTACGCAAATCTTCAACAGTAACCTTTGTAGCGCCGGCAGCTGCGAGAGCTTCGAGGCTGTCAAGGTTAATTGCTTTGTATTCCACGCGGTTGATGTTCTTGAAACCAAATTTAGGCACGCGACGCTGCAGAGGCATCTGACCACCTTCGAAGCCAACTTTGTGCTTGTAACCCGAACGAGATTTAGCACCCTTGTGACCGCGGGTAGAAGTGCCACCGTAGCCGGAACCGGTGCCACGACCGATTCTCTTGGATTTTTTATTGCTGCCAACGGCAGGCTGTAAGTTATGTAATTCCATTTTGTTGAATCTGCTTTAGAGTTTAGTCACTTTAACTAAATGATGAACCCTCTTGACCATACCGATGATGTCGGGAGTGTCCTCTTTGATCACGCTATGGTTCATTTTGTGAATGCCGAGAGCGTCGAGAGTCGCTTTCTGGACTTTCGGCGCGTTGATACGGCTCTTTATCTGAGTGATTTGAATCTTAGCCATTTGGGTAGATTATTTGCCGTTAAAAACTTTTTCGACGCTGACACCACGGTTCTGAGCCACCTGAGCGGGCGAACGGAGTTCGTTGAGGGCAGCGATAGTTGCCTTCACAAGGTTGTGAGGGTTTGAAGAACCTTTAGACTTAGCGAGGACGTCGGTGATACCGACACTTTCAAGAACCGCACGCATTGCACCACCGGCCTTAACTCCGGTACCTTCGGAAGCGGGCTTGAGGAAGATGCGTGAGCCACCGAATTTTGCAGCGACTTCGTGGGGAATTGTACCCTTGTGCACAGGCACCTTGATGAGGTTCTTCTTAGCAGTTTCCACGCCCTTGGCGATAGCTGCAGTCACTTCATTGGCTTTGCCGAGACCCCAGCCGATAATACCGTCGCCGTTGCCGACAACGACAATAGCGGCGAAGCTGAATGCGCGACCACCTTTTGTTACTTTGGTTACACGGTTGATGGCTACGAGGCGGTCCTGCAATTCGAGATCATTAGTAGATTTTACCTTATTGTTCTTTGCCATGATTTCTATTAAAATTTAAGACCACCCTGGCGGGCTGCATCGGCCAATGATTTAACACGTCCGTGATAGAGGTAACCGTTACGGTCGAATACGACTTCGGTGATGCCTTTTTCAACGGCTTTTTTTGCGATCTGCTCGCCTACTTTGGCAGCGATTTCAGATTTAGTTCCTCCTGCGATGCCTTTGGAAGAAGCAGCAACGAGAGTGGTGCCTGCAAGGTCATCGATGACCTGCACGTAAATACCCTTGTTCGAGCGGAACACGCTCATGCGGGGGCGTTGTGCAGTGCCGGAGATTTTACCGCGGATGCGGGTTTTGATTTTATTTCTTCTTGCTATCTTGGATATCATAATTCCTTAAATTTTATTTGGCGTTAGCCGACTTTCCTGACTTGCGGCGGATAATTTCGCCAACAAACTTAATACCTTTACCCTTGTAAGGTTCGGGCTTGCGGAGTGAACGGATCTTTGCGCAAACCTGTCCGAGAAGCTGCTTGTCAGAGCTTTCGAGAATGATGAGCGGGTTTTTGTTACGTTCTGTCTTGGCTTCAACCTTCACTTCTTTAGGAAGCTTGATGAAGATAGCGTGTGAATATCCTAAAGCGAGTTCGAGCACCTGACCCGAAGAAGTGGCACGATAGCCGACTCCGACAAGTTCCATTTCTTTCTTGTAACCCTCAGAAACACCAACCACCATGTTGTGGATAAGCGCACGATAAAGGCCATGCATTGCACGGTTTTCGCGCTGATCGTCGGGACGGGTAACGATAACGTGACCGTCTTCAACTTTCACTTCGATGTTGGGGTTAACTTCTTGTGTGAGCTCTCCTTTGGGACCTTTAACGGTCACAACATTGTCTTTTACCTGTACGGTTACGCCGGCAGGAATAGCGATCGGTGATTTACCTATTCTTGACATAGTCTTTTCCTCCCTTTATTAATAAACGTAACACAATACTTCGCCACCGATTTTGCGTTCTTTGGCTTCCTTGTTGGTCATCACACCCTGTGAAGTAGAAAGGATTGCGATGCCGAGGCCGTTGAGCACGCGGGGCATATCTTTATAACCGGTGTATTGGCGCAGACCCGGACGCGAAATGCGGTGCAGGTTCTTGATTGCGCAAACTTTGTCAACCGGATCATACTTAAGGGCGATTTTGATAGTGCCCTTGGGACCTTCGTTTTCCACGAACTTGTAGTTCAGGATGTAACCCTGGTCGAAAAGGATCTTGGTTATCTCCCTTTTCATTTTCGACGTCGGAACTTCGACCACGCGATGGCCGGCCATTATGGCGTTCCTGAGTCTTGTCAGATAATCTGCAATTGGATCAGTCATTTTGTTTGGTTGATTAAATTGATTCAGACAGTGCTGAACAATATTTAAAACTCAATATGTGTAAAATTTGAGTGAGCCGGCGCGATATCCACCCGCCGGCTTATAGGGGTGTCAGCAGGGGTTGAAATTACCAGCTTGCTTTCTTAACACCGGGGATAAGGCCGGCAGAAGCCATTTCACGGAATTGAATACGAGAGATTCCGAATTGGCGCATGTAGCCTTTAGGACGGCCTGTGATCTCGCAACGGTTGTGGAGACGCACGCGTGAAGCGTTTTTGGGAAGCTTCTGGAGCTTTGTAAGCGCTTCGTAGTCGATGTTGCCGTCAGCGTCAGCGAGAGCAGCTTTTTTGAGAGCGGCCTTTTTTTCGGCATATTTAGCCACCATACGCTGGCGCTTAACCTCGCGGGCCTTCATTGATTCTTTAGCCATATTTCTTATTTTTCGTGTTTGAAGGGTAAACCGAATTTCTTTAGAAGAGCGAAACCTTCCTCGTCAGTGTTGGCAGAAGTCACAAAAGTGATGTTCATACCCTGAAGCTTGGGAACGTTGTCGATGTTAATCTCAGGGAAAATTATCTGCTCGGTGATACCGAGGGTATAGTTGCCACGGCCATCGAGTTTTGAATTGATACCCTTGAAGTCGCGGATACGGGGCAGAGCCACGCGCACGAGTCTTTCGAGGAATTCGTACATTTTTTCGCGACGGAGAGTAACCATAGCGCCGATGGGCATTTTCTTACGAAGCTTGAAGTTAGAGATGTCCTTCTTGGAAAGAGTGGGGACAGCCTTCTGACCTGTGATAGCAGTAAGCTCATTGAGCGCGGTCTCGATAATTTTTTTATCCTGAGTAGCTCCACCAAGACCCTGGTTGATAACGATCTTAGTCAGGCGGGGGACCTGCATGGGAGTAGTATACTTGAACTCTTCGGTGAGTTCCGGAACAATTTTTTCCTTATATTCCTTAGAAAGTGTAGTCTCTGCCATTATTTAATCTCCTCTCCTGATTTTTTAGCGTAACGCACGAGCTTGCCGGCCTCGTTGCGGCGGCGGCCAATGCGGGTAGGTTTCCCGGTCTTGGGGTCTACCACATTAAGATTAGAAATATGCACCGGTGCCTCGATCTTTACAATACCACCCTGTGGATATTTGGCATTCGGCTTTGTGCTTTTAGAGACGATGTTGATGCCTTCCACGATAGCGCGGTTCTTTTTCACCAGCACTTCGAGGACACGGCCAGTCTTTCCTTTGTCGTCACCGGCATTGACAAAGACTGTGTCTCCTTTCTTTATATGCAATTTTGCCATTTTGTTAAAATTTGTCTAAGACTTGTTAGTGAATAAGATTAGAGCACCTCGGGTGCGAGCGAAACGATCTTCATGTTTGTGTTGCGGAGTTCGCGAGCCACAGGGCCGAAGATACGAGTACCGCGGATTTCACCTGCGTTGTTAAGCAGCACACAAGCGTTGTCGTCGAAGCGGATGTAGCTACCGTCGGGACGGCGGATTTCTTTTTTGGTGCGCACGACCACAGCTTTAGAAACAGTACCTTTCTTTACATCAGAAGAAGGGATTGTGCTTTTAACTGTCACAACGATGATATCACCGACACTTGCATAGCGGCGGCCGGTGCCACCGAGCACGTGGATGCAGAGAACTTCCTTAGCACCGGAGTTGTCTGCCACTGTTAAACGTGATTCTGTCTGTATCATGATTACTTAACTTTTTCGATGATTTCAACGAGTCTCCATCTCTTTGTTTTGCTCAGAGGGCGTGTTTCCATCAGTCGCACAGTATCACCAACCGAGCACTCGTTGTTTTCGTCGTGAGCGTGATACTTTTTAGTCTTGTTGACAAATTTACCGTAAATCGGGTGTTTCTCCTTCCATTTGATTTCCACCGTAATGGTTTTGTCGCACTTGTTGCTTGAAACGACCCCGATTCTCTCTTTTCTCAAATGTCTTTTCTGTTCTTCCATTTTTCAAAATCTGATTGTGGGGTTAATTACTTGGAAGCAGCCTCCTTTTCGGCGGCGATTTCCTTTTGGCGCAACACTGTCTTCAGACGGGCGATATCACGGCGATCTTTTGTAATCTTGGCCGGATTGTCCGAGGGAGATATCGCGTGCGCTACTTTCAATTCACGATAAGCTTTCTCGGCAGCCTCTATCTGGGCTTGCAGCTCCTGAATGCTTAATTCCTTGATTTCTTCCTTTTTCATTTGTTATTATTTATTCGAAATTATAAATTTCTCTTATTCCGATATACAGATTTAGGGCCCATTCCGGCCCGATACGGGAGGCCTGCAACGCAGGTCTCCCGTTTACATGAACCGAAATTTTCCCTTTTTATTGTATATTTTAAAAGAAAAATTTTAATCTCACTTGTTTTTTTCGCAGAATTACTTTATCAGACGTTCTGTGAGGGGTCATAATCGCGGCGAACAACGAATTTTGTGAGCACCGGAAGTTTCTGTGCAGCGAGGCGCAGACCTTCTTTAGCCACATCGTAAGGAACACCGTCGATTTCAATCAGGATACGGCCCGGAGTGACGGGAGCAACGAATCCTTCGGGGTTACCTTTACCTTTACCCATTCGCACTTCGGCGGGCTTTTTGGTAATAGGCTTGTCGGGGAATATACGGATCCAAACCTGTCCTTGACGCTGCATGTAACGTGTAAGAGCGATACGGGCAGCTTCAATCTGGCGACCGGTGATCCATTTAGAATCGAGAGTCTTGATACCGAACGAACCGAAAGCCAGCTGATTTCCACGCTGTGCCTCACCTTTCATGCGGCCTTTTTGCGAACGGCGGAATTTTGTCTTTTTAGGTTGTAACATAATCAGAGCTGTTTTTAACGGTTGTTATTCTTCTTATTACGGAAACCACCCTTGCGGCCGCCCTGAGGACGAGCACCCGGTTCTTTCTGACCGGCCACGTAAGTGGGGGTGAGTTCTTTTTTACCATAAATTTCACCGCGGCAGATCCACACTTTCACGCCGACAACGCCGACTTTAGTGTGAGCTTCCACGAGTGCATAGTCGATATCTGCACGGAGTGTGTGGAGAGGCGTACGGCCTTCCTTGAACATTTCCGAGCGAGCCATTTCAGCACCGTTAAGACGGCCGCTGACCTGCACCTTGATACCTTCTGCACCCATGCGCATTGTAGATGCGATTGCCATTTTTACTGCGCGACGGTAAGCAACTTTATTTTCGATCTGGCGTGCGATGTTAGTAGCCACGATTTCAGCGTCAAGTTCGGGGCGCTTGATTTCGTGGATATTGATCTGCACATCCTTGTCGGTAACTTTCTTGAGCTGCTCTTTGAGAGCGTCAACATCCTTACCACCCTTGCCGATGATCATACCGGGACGCGAAGTAGCGATAGTTACGGTAGCCATCTTTAGGGTACGCTCGATAATAATACGCGAGATGCTTGCCTTGGCAAGACGAGTCTGGAGGTATTTACGGATTTTAGAATCTTCGAGAAGAGTTTCGCCGTATTTTTTACCACCATACCAGTTTGAGTCCCAGCCGCGGATCACACCGAGGCGGTTGCTGATTGGATTAACTTTCTGTCCCATCTTGCTTAATCGTTATTATTATTAATTGTGTCTACAAAGATTGTGACATGGTTAGAGCGTTTACGGATGCGATAGCCGCGACCCTGGGGAGCGGGACGCATGCGTTTCAACATCGGAGCGGCGTCAACGAAAACAGTTTTAACGAAGAGTTCGCCGGCTTCTGCCTTGCGTTCGTTTTTCTGTTCCCAGTTGGCAATAGCCGAGCGGAGGAGTTTTTCCACTTTGCGTGAAGCCTCCTTATTTGAGAATTTGAGGATGCCGAGAGCCTTGAAAACCTCTACGCCGCGAATCATATCAACGACGAGACGCATCTTTCTGGGCGAAGAGGGCACGTTGCGGAGACGAGCGCCGTAAACGCTTTTCTTAGCCTCCTTAATGGCATCGGCTGCTTTTCTTTTTCTTAAACCCATTGTATGTGTTAGTGTTTAAATCGTGAATGAATGATAAGGGCGATTATTTCTTTTTGTTGCCTGCATGGCCACGGAAAGTACGTGTCGGAGCGAACTCACCGAGTTTGTGACCTACCATGTTTTCAGTCACATAAACGGGGATGAACTTATTACCGTTGTGCACGGCAAAAGTGTGTCCCACGAAATCGGGCGAGATCATGGAAGCGCGGCTCCAAGTCTTGATGACATTTTTCTTACCGCTTTCTTCCATAGCTGCGACCTTCTTTTCGAGTTTAACAGAAATAAAAGGACCTTTTTTAAGCGAACGACTCATAATTGTGTCTGATTAATCAAATTATTTTTTCCTTCTTTCAATGATATACTTCGAAGAGTGCTTCTTGGGTGAGCGAGTCTTGAGGCCCTTGGCGTAGAGACCTGTACGAGAACGGGGATGACCACCGGACTGACGACCTTCACCACCACCCATCGGGTGATCGACAGGGTTCATAACCACACCACGGTTGTGGGGGCGACGACCGAGCCAACGGCTGCGACCGGCCTTCCCGCTGCGTTCGAGCGCATGGTCGGAGTTACCGACAACGCCGATAGTGGCACGGCAAGTTAGAAGCACCTTGCGAGTTTCTCCTGAAGGTAATTTGATGATCGCGTAATCACCTTCACGCGAGGTGAGCTGAGCGAAAGTACCGGCAGAACGTGCCATGCTGGCACCCTGACCGGGACGGAGCTCGATACAATGGATAAGCGTACCGACGGGAATCTTGGAGAGGGGAAGACAGTTGCCCACTTCGGGAGCAACGTCAGCGCCGCTCATTACTGTCTGGCCAACTTCGAGACCATTGGGGGCCACGATATAAGCCTTTGAACCGTCAGTGTAGTACAACAGTGCGATGCGAGCAGAGCGGTTGGGATCATACTCGATGCTTTTTACAATAGCGGGCACGTTGTCGTTGATTCTCTTAAAGTCGATGAGACGCAATTTTCTCTTGTGGCCACCGCCGCGGTAACGGGTTGAAAGATGACCCGAAGAGTTGCGGCCGCCTGTCGAACGTTTGCCGACTGTAAGAGACTTTTCTGGTGTGGTAGCAGTGATTTGTCCTTTGAACACACCAATAACCTTGTGTCTTTGCCCAGGCGTAGTGGGCTTGAATTTTCTTACTGCCATTTCTTTTTAGATGTTGCTGTAATAGTCAATCTTCTGTCCTTTTGCCACGGTGATGTATGCTTTCTTGAACGCATTGCGACGGCCGCGGATGATACCACCCTTGGTGTAACGCTGTTTGCGTTTTCCGGCATAGTTGGCAATATTCACTCTGTCAACGCGAACGTTGTAGAGTTTTTCCACGATATCCTTGATCTGGAACTTGTTGGCATCGGGAGATACGGCGAAGGTGTAGCAATTCTGCTTCTCGGCGTAGGCCGTAGCCTTTTCAGTGACGATCGGTTTGATTTGAATATCCATCTTTTATATCTCCTTATTTGAAATCGTTAATGACTGCGACACTGTCTTCAGTCAGAAGGATAGCGTCAGTGTTGAGCACGGTGAAAGCGTTGAGGTCAATAGCCTGAGCCATCATCGCGTTGGGCACGTTGCGAACCGAAAGGAGCACGTTGTTGTCGGGAGCGGCGAAAACCAGAAGAGTTTTCTTATCGCCGAGCTTGAAGCTGTTGGCGAGTTCCATGTAAGACTTGGTGCGTGGTTTTTCGAACGTGAAATTCTCGATAACGAAGATTTTCTTGTCGTTAAGACGCGAAGTAAGAGCGATCTTGCGAGCAAGGCTCTTCATCTTCTTATTGAGTTTCGAGCGATAATCGCGGGGACGGGGACCGAACACACGACCACCATGATAGAGCACCGGAGAGTTAAGGTCACCACGGCGAGCGCCACCACCGCCCTTCTGACGGCCGATTTTGCGGGTAGAGTAAGAAACTTCGCTGCGTTCCTTGCTCTTGTGAGTACCCTGACGCTGGTTACCGAGATATTGTTTGATGTCGAGGTAAAGGGTGTGCTCTGCATTGCCCTCGCTCAGATCGCGAGCGAACACCTCGTCGTTAAGATTGACTTTACGTCCTGTATCTTCGCCTTTGATGTTATATACTGCTACTTCCATTTACTTCTCAACTATAACAATTGAACCTTTGGGACCCGGAACGGAACCCTTAATCATTAACAAATTGTGCTCGGGAAGCACTTTAATCACCTGGAGATTCTGCACAGTCACGCGTTCGTTGCCCATTTGGCCGGCCATGCGGAGGCCTTTGAACACTTTAGCGGGATAAGAGCAGGCACCGATTGAACCGGGAGCGCGGAGACGGTTGTGCTGACCGTGAGTTTTCTGGCCTACACCACCAAAACCGTGACGCTTCACAACGCCTTGGAAACCTTTACCTTTGGATGTGCCGACAACATCGACAAAACCACCCTCCTGGAAGAGGTCGACAGTAAGCGTTTCGCCCAGTGCGGGCAATTTCTCAAAAGTCTTGAACTCGGCCAAGTGTCTCTGGGGAGCTACGCCTGCCTTTGTGAAGTGACCGGCCAGAGGCTTGTTAACGTGCTTTTCCTTGGCTTCCTGGAAACCAACCTGCACAGCCTCATAACCGTCAGTTTCGACAGTCTTGATTTGCGTAACCACACAAGGACCCACTTCGATAACAGTGCACGGAATGTTTTTTCCGTCGGCACTGAAAACGGATGTCATTCCGATTTTCTTTCCTAATAATCCTGGCATTTCTTAAAATTATTTGTGGTTGTATTTTTCTTTACTGAGCATCAGGCATTATACCTTGATAGACACATCTACACCCGAGGGAAGTTCGAGCTTCATCAGCGCATCGACAGTTTTAGCAGTGCTGCTGTAGATGTCGATGAGACGCTGGAAAGAAGAGAGCTGGAACTGCTCGCGGCTCTTTTTGTTTACGAAAGTCGAACGGTTCACTGTGAAGATGCGTTTGTGAGTGGGCAGAGGAATCGGGCCCTTAACCACAGCACCGGTCGATTTAACGGTCTTTACAATCTTCTCAGCCGATTTGTCGACGAGGTTGTGATCGTAAGATTTAAGTTTGATTCTGATTTTTTGGTTCATATATTTTGTTTGACTTAGAAGCGTTGTTAAATTCCGCTGTCCGAAGCCTTGAGAGCTCCGGACACCGGATTATAATATTTACTTCAGAAGGTCAACGCGACCGTTAACTTCCGTAAGGACGTTCTTGGCAATCGAGTTGCTTACCTCTGCATAGTGGCTGAACGACATTGTGCTTGTGGCACGACCTGAGGTGATTGTACGGAGTGCTGTTACATAACCGAACATCTCAGCAAGGGGAGCCTTGGCTTTTACGATACGGGCGCCCGAACGGCTTGTTTCCATACCTTCCACCTGACCGCGACGTTTGTTAAGGTCGCCGATCACATCACCCATTGATTCTTCGGGGGTAACAACCTCGATTTTCATGATAGGTTCCATCAGCACCGGACCTGCCTTTTCCGAACCATGCTTGAATGCCTGGATGGCGCAAAGTTCGAACGAAAGCTGATCGGAGTCAACGGGGTGGAATGAACCGTCAAGGAGAGTAACCTTGAGCTGTTCTACGGGATAACCTGCGAGCACACCGTTCTTCATTGCAGTCTGGAAACCTTTCTGCACTGAGGGGATGTATTCTTTAGGCACGTTACCACCCTTAACTTCATCGACAAACTGGAGGTTGCCTTCGAAGCCTTCGTCAACCGGTTCGATACGAACAATGATGTCGGCATACTTACCGCGACCACCGGTCTGCTTCTTGAATGTCTCGCGAAGTTCAACGGGTTTGGTGATAGCTTCTTTGTAAGTTACCTGAGGACGACCCTGATTACATTCAACCTTGAACTCACGACGCAGACGGTCGATGATGATGTCGAGGTGAAGCTCACCCATACCGCTGATAACGGTCTGGCCTGTTTCCTCGTTGGTTTCAACGCGGAATGTGGGGTCTTCTTCAGCGAGTTTCTGAAGGCCGACACCGAGTTTGTCGAGGTCTTTCTGAGTCTTAGGCTCAACTGCGATACCAATCACAGGATCGGGGAATTCCATTGCTTCGAGCACAATGGGATGATTTTCATCACAGAGTGTATCGCCGGTGCGGATATCCTTGAAACCTACACCTGCACCGATATCACCGCAGCCGATTTTTTCCATCGGGTTCTGCTTGTTCGAGTGCATCTGGAAAAGACGTGAAACACGTTCTTTCTTGCCCGAACGTGTGTTGAGCACGTAGCTACCAGCCTCGATATCGCCCGAATAAACACGGAAGAAGCAGAGACGGCCAACGTAGGGGTCAGTAGCAATCTTAAATGCAAGAGCCGACATCGGAGCTTCGGGAGAAGGCTCGCGAGTTTCAATCACATCGGGATCGTCAACTGCATGACCTTCAACAGCACCTGCATCTTCGGGAGAAGGAAGATATGCGCACACAGCATCGAGAAGAGTCTGCACACCCTTGTTCTTGAATGAAGAACCACAGAGCATGGGGTTCACATCCATAGAAAGGGTTGCCTTGCGGATAGCCGCACGAATCTCATCTTCGGTGATGGTTGAAGGATCATCGAAATATTTTTCCATGAAAACTTCGTCAAACTCAGCGAGAGTTTCGAGCATCTTGTCGTGATACTCTTCAGCTTCGTCGCGGAGAGAAGCGGGGATTTCCTCAACTGAGTATTCGGCACCCATAGTTTCATCGTGCCAGAAGATAGCTTTCATCTTAACGAGGTCTACCACGCCTTTGAAAGTTTCTTCTGCGCCGATAGGAATCTGAATGGGAAGGGGGTTAGCGCCGAGCACTTCGCGGAGCTGACGCACAACTTCGAAGAAGTTTGCACCCGAGCGGTCCATTTTGTTTACGTAACCGATGCGGGGCACGTTGTATTTATCAGCCTGACGCCACACGGTTTCTGACTGGGGCTCAACGCCGCCGACAGCACAGAAAGTAGCGACGGCACCGTCGAGAACACGCAGCGAGCGTTCCACTTCGACAGTGAAGTCAACGTGTCCCGGAGTGTCAATAAGGTTGATTTTGTATTTATTACCGGCATACGTCCAGAACGCGGTTGTAGCAGCGGAGGTAATTGTAATACCGCGCTCCTGCTCCTGTTCCATCCAGTCCATTGTGGCTGCACCGTCGTGCACCTCACCTATGCGGTGAGTTTTACCGGTGTAGAAAAGGATACGTTCTGAAGTAGTGGTTTTACCGGCATCGATGTGAGCCATGATACCGATGTTACGAGTAAGCTTAAGTTCGTCGTGTTTTGCCATTTTTGTTGGTCAAATTTAGAATCTGAAATGAGCGAACGCGCGGTTAGCCTCAGCCATGCGGTGCATATCTTCTTTTCTCTTGAAGGCACCACCCTGGTCGTTGAAAGCGTCAACGATTTCGGCAGCGAGCTTATCGGCCATAGTTTTACCGCCGCGTTTGCGTGCGTAATTGATAAGGTTTTTCATAGAGATAGACTCCTTGCGGTCAGGACGAATCTCAGTAGGCACCTGGAAAGTAGCACCGCCGACACGGCGAGACTTAACTTCCACCGTAGGAGTTACATTTTCGAGAGCTTTTTTCCAGATCTCGAGAGCAGACTTCTCCTCATTGGGCATTTTAGACTTAACAGTCTCCAATGCGGTGTAGAAAATGGTGTAAGCGGTGTTCTTTTTACCATCATACATCAGATGGTTAACGAACTTAGTAACCTTAACATCATGGAAAACGGGATCGGGAAGGATCACCCTTTTCTTAGGCTTAGCTTTTCTCATTTTAGAGCAAAATGTGTTTATGTTTTGATTTCGGCTGCTTTTGCAATCTTCAATCCGACTCTCTTGCCGGATTTACTCAACCATTAGCCATCCAATAATCAAAAACGGATTAGAATTTGATTGATTTGTAAGAGGCAGTTAATTATTTTTTAGCTGCTTTAGGACGTTTAGCACCATATTTTGAACGACGCTGAGTGCGACCCTGCACGCCGGCAGTATCGAGTGTGCCACGCACGATGTGATAACGCACACCGGGGAGGTCTTTCACACGACCGCCACGCACCATCACGATTGAGTGCTCCTGCAGGTTGTGGCCTTCTCCGGGGATGTAGCTGTTTACTTCCTTTCCGTTGGTGAGGCGCACACGGGCCACCTTACGCATTGCGGAGTTAGGCTTCTTGGGGGTGGTGGTGTAAACACGCACACACACGCCGCGACGCTGCGGACACGAATCGAGAGCAGGAGATTTACTCTTGTCTTTCAGAACGGTACGCCCTTTTCTTACTAATTGCTGAATTGTAGGCATTCTTAGTTTGTGTTTATATTTAATTTGGTAATGTCTCAATGTTGTTCGAAGACTGTTATTCCACATACGCAACAGATGCCAAACAATTAATTTTTAATTGTTTAGCTTGCGACGCAGTGTCTATCAGCTCCGAAAAGCGATGCAAAGATACAAAATATCAACGATTTAGCCAAATTTTTCAGTAAAATTAACTCGTATTTAAACTTTTGAACACAAAAGGGGCGCGAATCATCGCGCCCCTTGGGTTGGAGCCGGGGATTAAAACCTCGGATGTATTACGGTTACAGTCTGTTCACGACTGCGTGTTTCAATTATTTAACGGCTACTTTCTTAACAGTGTTGCCTGCTTTCACAACATATACACCCGAGCCTACAGTTACCACAGTCTTGGCTTCGCCAACACCGTTGTAAACCACGGCACCGTTCACGGCTGCAACAGTCACGTTAAGATCGTTTGCATTTAGAACCACGATGTTCTGACCTTCAACAGTTACCTTAACGGCACCGTCGTTGATTGCGTCAACACCTACTGTTGAGTAAGTTACAACACATTCGTTAGAAAGTTCAGATTCGCCATATCCTTCGTAAACTGCAGTCACGATGTAAGTGTACTGTTCGCCTTCCACAACGTTAGTATCAACATATTCTGTTTCTTCAACAAGAGCAGTGTTGATCTTAACGCCATCGCGGTAAACGTTGTAACCCATCAGAGTGAGTTTAGCATCACCGCTGCCTGAGCCTGCGGGGGTGTAAGTCACGTCATCAACCATGAGCATGAACGAGCCTGTTGCACAGCTGTTGATAGCGAAATGCTTGGCACCTGCAGGAAGGTTAACTTCGTAGAGAGTCCAATCCCCGGGAACAGTAACGGCAGCCATTACCTCCTCATATCCTGTAGGATCGGTAGAGTCAGACGTAGTGTAGAGAACTCTGACCTTTTCGGGATAGCTTGTTGAATAGCTCTTAGCATAGAAAGAGATGGTCTGAGCCTTGCCGCTGAGTTCGGGAGAGATAGCATAGTCATCGGTTGTTCCATCGTCATAGCGGAAGAGAGCGAAGAGATACTTGGAACCGCTGTGGGCTGCGAAAGTCTGATTACCAACCTGGTCAGCATCCCAGATCCAGAATGAACCTTTGGTTGCGCCCGGGGTTATTCCGGGAACATCCATATCCTGGAATCCACCAACTTCAGATTCGTCACCGTCAACAAATGTCCAGTCACCGTATACTGCTGCAAAGGCATCAGCATCTTCGAAGTCGTCGGTGATGGGGAGAGCAACACCGTCAAGGTTAGGTTCGTTCCAAGTAAGTTTCACACCTTCGGTAGTGCTTGTGCCGGCCAGCTCAGTGGCACCGGGAAGTGTTCCAACAACAGGAGCGACAGTTACATTTGCAGTCTGGTTGTTAAGTTCGTTTTCATCTTCAGCGTAAACGATCTTAGCGAAGTAAACGAGAGGTTCGGTAGCAACGCCCGACATTATTCTTTCAAATGCAACAGTTTCCTGCGTACCGGCAGCAAGATTAGTCAGATTTTCGGTAGCCACGAGCTCATCATCGCAATAGAGTTCCACTGAGTAAGCGGCAGCTGCCTGAGCACCTTCGTTGATAACGGTAACGTTTACATTGTAACCTTCACCTGCTTTCACAGAAGCGGGAGCGGTAATCTTACCGGCCTTAAGGTCGTGAGCAAGGATTGAACCAACCTTGAAGTTATCGAAGAATGTGTTAACATAGAACTTAGTGATACCACATACACGGAACTGGATTGTCTGGCCTGCATATTCATCGAGAGATACAGTTACCTTACCCCAACCTTCAACGCCTTCACCAACAATGTCAACAACAGTCTTCGGACCATAAACATTCACCCATTCGCCTGTTTCAGTGCCATTAACCACTGCGATATCAACGCTTACTTCATTGATGTCGGGAGAATCGCCACCTGTAATATTGAAAGTGTCAAACGTAAGACCGGGGTTAACCATTGATTCAAGAGAGATAAGACCTGAGAAGAAGTAAGCACCCTGATCAAGATAACTTGCTTTCACAGCAATGAAGCCATTATCGCCGTCGGAAGAAGCGATGTCATCCAAATCTTCATCTGTTAAGATCGATACAGAACCACTGCCGATTGCCGAGAGACCCCAGATGTAGCTGAGAGTTCCATTTGCGAACGATTCGCTGATTCCGTCATAAGGAGTACCGACAGGAATCATTTCAGATACGGTACCCTTACCGTTACCTGCAGAATTAACTGCGAATACGGCGCGCTCAATAAAGTCTTGTTCGCCGGCTTCTACAGCTTGCTCGGTATAGCTTGTTCCGGTTACGCCCTGTGCAACAGGAGACCAACCGCTACCGGTATACTCAGCCACGATATAAGTCACGTCGTTTGCAGTAAGAGGCAGGCCGTTAACGTCGGCTGTAACAGCTTCCCAAGTAGTAACAACTTCACCAACAGTAGAGGTGCGGCTGATAGAAACACTTGCAGGAGCAAGAGGAACGTCGAAACCTACGAATGTAGACATATTGGCCTTAAGACCCTGGCCAACAGAGTTGTAACCGATAACAGAATAGTTAACAGTACCACCTTCGGTCAGATTATCTTCATAAGAGATAGCAGCGCCGATTCCGGGATTATTGTAAGTCTTGATAACTTCACCGTCGCGAAGAATCTCAACTTTTGTAAGTTCTGTAAGGGTCTTGTTGTTCATGGTTGTTGCAGGAGTCTTGAAAGCTACAGTTGCCTTCAAGGCGCCGGTGGCATCGGGAGTAACCACGAAGTCAGAAGCGAGACCGGGAGCAAGAGCTGAGATACCTGCTTCCACAGTGATGTTGCTAACGTTAAGATAGAACATGTTCTTGTCAGAGATACCGTGGAGACCGAGATAGTAATATCCATCTTCGTCGGGAATGATCATACCGTCAAGGGGAAGAGGATCACCACTCGGGATAACGGTAGGCTCGAGAAGAGTGGAAGTCATGGCTTCAACAGTTGCAGCCTTACCATATTTCACTTCGAGACGTTCGGGCCATGTTGCGCTGTAAGCCCAAGCTTCGAATGTTACGTTGTAAGCTTTGCCGGCCTCGAGTTTGATGGCGGGAGTGATAGCCCAGTCATCCATTTCAGCTGAAGAGCTGTAGCGAGCACGGAGGTTACCGTTATTGATTGACCAGGTGTTACCATCTTCGTTAGCATCGATAATGGTCCAGCCTTCAAGACCTACAGTGGCGAGGTCAGTTGTGAAAGGAGGAATATAGTCGCCAAGAGCCAACTTGTTGGTCATTGCCGGAGCAGACTGCAAACCGTCAGCCTCAGCATATACAGTGTAATAATAGATAGTGAAGCTTTCGGGTTCAGCCACAGCTTCAGAGAATGTAAGAGCTTTCAGACCCTGAGCGGCAACTGTGCCGTCGGCACGAACCACTTTGTAAGTAAGGTTGTCATAATCAACATAACCACCGTTCACAGAGCCGGCAACAGCATCCCAGCTGATCACCATGTTGCCTTCTTCGTAAACGAGAGTTGCTTTGGTGGCTGAGGGAGTATCTGCACCAACCCAGATATTTGAAACGCGAGATTTAGGACCGTCACCTGTAGCGTTTGTAGCGTAAACTACGAAAGTGTACTTACCTGCTTCAGTAACAGAAACGGGAATGCTGACTTCTTCACCCCAGTTTGCAGCTTTGCTTCCTACTTCTTCGCCATCAACAAGAACTTTGATGGTAAGTGCGCCCGAGCCGTTAGAACCGTCAAACAACTTGGCGGGAGCGGTGAGTTCAACAGTTCCTGCAAGAGCATCAGCATTGAACACAACTTCTACGTTTTCGCAAGCTGCGGGAGCTTTGTCTTCAGCAGCAGGCTTCGGAATGTACATACCAACAACTTCGTCGTTGTCAGCGAGCTGATAAAGGAAAGTAGCTGCACCTGTAGAAAGGTTCACTTCGTAGAGATTACCGGTTTCGTCAGCAGGACAAACGTTCCAGTACATTTTGTTGGTCTTAGTATCGATAACAGAGCTTGATACGTACTGAGAATCAACACCGGTTGCACCAACAGTTGTTAAAGAAGCATTGGTCTTGTCAATTTTCTTAAGA
This sequence comes from Bacteroides sp., assembly GCA_014802335.1. Taxonomy (GTDB): domain Bacteria; phylum Bacteroidota; class Bacteroidia; order Bacteroidales; family Muribaculaceae; genus Lepagella. The sequence continues at coordinate 107,154 of JAAVCL010000002.1, forward strand.
GTTGTGTTAACAACCTCTTCACCCGACACCTCGTAAGTAATACCGTAAAGCTGCCCGTTACCGTCGAATGCGATTGAGTTCCAATTGCCTTCGATTGGAGCAACAGCATCAACACTTACAGAAGATTCTGTAAAATTAAGTTTTGAAAGCTGAAGAGCATTACCGGCAGCATTGTAAGTAACGCCATAAACCTGACCGCTTGTGGGGTCTAATGCATAACCACCGGCTCCGAGAACTTCCATGGTCTCAGATTCGTAAGAACCAACGAGTTCACCTGATTCAGTATCATAGACGTCAACGTCGATCGAAAGAATCATACCAAAGAATTCGGTGTAGCTTGTGGCATAGTAATAGTTATCAACACAAACACCACCACGCTGAGCGTTAGGACCGAGATAAAGGAGTTCGGTTGCACCGGCAGCAGTGGGGAGCTGATACATACCCACAGGCTGATTTCCCTGAGCGAAAGTATCATTGAAGATCACACTACCGTAGAGAGTGGGCACAGCTGCATTTTCCTTAGCGATGTTAGTAGTTTTCAGCACAGCCTTGCCACCTTTTGCAGACTTGAAGGCAGAAGAAGAACCCACAGTGCGGACGGGCAGCGGGTGGAAACCTTTATCACCCTTCAAAGCACTTTTGGCAGGAGCAGCCTGTGCCTTTTCAGTTACGAGAGCCTTTTTGGCGTTAGCCTTCGGGGCTACGGCCTTTTTGGCCAATTGTGCCATCGACGGACTTGCAACAGTCGCAGCAACGAGCACTACAGAAAAAACCCGTGTAAGAAATTTTTTCATATTAAACCGTATGGTTTCACAATGTTTGATCCTTAATCCGCCGGGCGAAACCTTTAACCTGCGGGGACACTGAATAAATACTTTTGGTCGGCACGAGCCTAAAATATCGACAACGTGCAGACCGGATTTTTATCTTGCGATTAGTTTTTTAACGAAGTTCTGTGAGGGCACGGTGATTATGTAGAGACCTGCGCGGGGCAGTGTCACTTTATAAGAACCGCGAGCCACAACGGCACCGGTGCAGTCGGCCACGATAAGTTCATCGGCGGTGCCTGCTGTCACCTCAAGGCCGGCAACATTGAGTACGAAAGCGGAATTTGCAACGCTGCTCACACCCGAACCCATGCTTGTTTTGACATAGATTCTGTTGGACACACGTGAGAAGAGTTCACCGTCTGTGGCGCGAACCTCGTATGCATAATCCTTATTTGTCTTCAGATTTTCGAATTTGTATGAAGTCTGATCGCCAACATTAAAGTTGGTGAATGATTCAACCGGCTCAGCATCAAATTGAGTGCCATGGCCCACAACCACGTCATCGAGAGCGAGCGCACCTGAGTTGCCGTTGCGTTCGAATGTGATTTCTATCTGCTTGGTATCAGCAGGGATAGAAGTGATTTCAGTGGTCTGGCCACCTACGG
>JAAVCL010000003.1 GCA_014802335.1 Bacteroides sp.
CGAGGACCTATGTCCCTACTAAGTTCACTGGCTCTGTCTTATTTTTAACAAATAGTATTAACAATTTGTGAGATACATTTAACATTTAAATCTCTCTGCAAAGATAAAAGTCCCTACATGGGCCGACGATATTTTCGGTTCCTTTGTTCATAACTCAATACGTTAAATAATTTCTAATAATAATTTCTGACACTTTATTTATATAGAAATTTCTAAACAGATGCCTTAATTGCATCTTTGTTGCGACCGGAAAACGGAATCTACAACACGTTGAGACGATTCATATTAGAGAAATTTGCACAAAATGGATTTTTTTGTGCAAATATTAGCTAAAAATTTCTTTATTTCAAAAAAAATACTTTACTTTGCAATCTGAATTATGGAATTAGGCCTCAAACGCATATCAGCTTGAACCATAATTTAAATTTTTGAAGCCGGCTCCGTTCACATAAAGGGCGTGAGTTCGCTTTGAAGAAGTCATGAAAGAAATCATTAACAATTAAAAATTTATAAGATCATGTCTGACATCGAACAGAAAGTAAAAGAGATTATCGTAGACAAACTCACAGTAGATGAGAACGAAGTAACTCCCCAGGCAGAATTCAACAAAGACCTCGGCGCAGATTCACTCGACACCGTAGAGCTCATCATGGAATTCGAAAAGGCATTTGACCTTACTATTCCCGATGCAGACGCAGAAAACATCAAGACTGTAGGTGACGCAATCGAGTATATTGAATCACACAAAGCATAAATTCCGACACTGAATGGAATTAAAAAGAGTAGTAGTAACCGGCTTAGGCGCTCTCAGCCCACTCGGCAACAATGTGGCAGAGACATGGGAAGCAGCGAAGAAAGGCGAAAGCGGAGCAGGCCCTATCACACACTTTGACGCAACGAAATTCAAAACACAATTTGCGTGTGAGGTGAAGGGTTTTGATCCTGCCGCACATTTCGACAGACGCCAACTCCGCCAACTCGACCTCTACGCACAGTATGCCATGGTGGCCGCCGACGAGGCGATAGCCGATTCAGGTATAGAAAGCGGCGATGTTGATAAGAATCGTGTCGGAGTAATTTTCGCAGCCGGTATCGGCGGACTCCACACCTTCGAGGAAGAAGCCGGCTATTATGCAGTGAACGGCGAAACACAGGGACCGAAATATAATCCCTTCTTCATTCCGAAGATGATTGCCGACATTGCAGCCGGACACATCTCGATTCAACACGAGTTCCGCGGTCCGAATTATGCAACAGTATCAGCCTGCGCATCATCCAACAATGCACTTATCGATGCATTCAATATGATTCGTCTGGGCTATGCCGATGCAATAGTGGCCGGAGGTGCCGAAGCCGCAGTTTTCCCCGCAGGCGTGGGAGGCTTCAACTCAATGAAGGCTCTTTCCACACGCAACGACGAGCCGACCAAAGCATCACGCCCGTTCAGCGGTTCACGCGATGGTTTTGTGATCGGTGAGGGTGCAGCCGCTCTCGTTCTTGAAGAACTGGAGCACGCAAAAGCCCGCGGTGCTAAAATCTATGCCGAAGTTGCCGGAGGCGGCATGAGTGCTGACGCATATCACATCACCGCAACCCACCCCGAAGGTTTGGGCGCTAAATTGGTGATGGAAAATGCACTGCGTGATGCCGGCATGAAGCCCGAAGAAATTGACTACATTAACCTCCACGGAACTTCAACTCCGGTTGGCGACCGCAGTGAGGCTAAAGCTATTGTAGAAGTTTTCGGCGACCATGCATACGATATGAATCTCAGCTCCACCAAGTCGATGACCGGTCACCTTCTCGGTGCTGCCGGTGCACTTGAAGCAATCTTCAGTGTTAAAGCAATCACCGACGGTGTGATCCCGCCGACAATCAACCACGAAGAAGGTGATGACGATCCCGAAGTGGACAACAAACTCAACTTCACTTTCAACAATGCTGTTGAAAAAGAAGTAAACGCAGTGTTGTCAAACACTTTTGGATTCGGTGGTCACAATGCTGCCCTGATTCTTAAAAAATACAAAGGATAAAAACGGCTTTCGTATCAGAAGTTTATAATTTATCCAACAAATAGAAAAGAGACGTTTCTGCTTAAATTCAGAAACGTCTTTTTTTTGCATTAAAGTTACAAAATGCATTAAGGCGCGCCACAACACCGAGCCGAAAATGTCGCCGACAATGTAGGGACGTGGCGTGCCACGTCTGAGTAATGGGGTGAATAATGGGGTGAGGCATGGAGTGAGATATGAGTTTTGTTAAACCAGACGTGGCACGCCACGTCCCTACACTCGTCCGGTATTGCGTCGATGTTTGCGGTGTGCCACGTCCCTACACACGTCCGGTAATGAATCGTAACGAACGTCCGGTAAAGAGACGATGTTTGCGGTGTGTCACGTCAATACCCTCGTCCGGGAATGTAGGTGTGAATATGGGGTTGCGTAATTGGGATTTTTTTGCTAAATTTGTGGGTTGAAAACCTACAATAAATGGCAATAGAAGAGACTATCTACGAGACGGCGGACCAGCAGACTCCGCAGTCGGAAGAAAAGAAATATCAAGCAGATAACATCCAGGTGCTTGAAGGGCTTGAAGCTGTGCGCAAACGCCCGTCAATGTATATCGGCGATACCGGTGTGCGCGGACTTCATCATCTTGTCTATGAAGTTGTGGACAACTCTATCGACGAAGCTCTGGCCGGATATGCAAACAAAATAAAAGTTACGATTCAGGAAGATAACTCGATTCGTGTTGAAGACAATGGTCGAGGCATTCCGGTGGATATGCATGAAAAGATGCACAAGCCCGCTTTGGAGGTTGTGCTTACGGTTCTGCATGCCGGCGGTAAGTTCGACAAAGGTTCATACAAGGTGTCGGGAGGTCTGCACGGCGTGGGTGTAAGCTGTGTGAACGCCCTTTCAGATTATCTTCGCGCCGAAATCCACCGCGATGGAAAAATTCACATGCAGGAATATGCGTTCGGCAAGCCTACGTGTGCCCTCAAAGTGATAGGAGAAACCGATCACACAGGCACAACAGTGATTTTCCACCCCGACGCAACAATATTCAGCGAGACAATCTACGATTACGACACTCTTGCCAACCGTCTTCGCGACCTTGCCTTCCTTAACGCAGGAATCACACTTACGCTCACCGACATGCGTGTGCGTGATGAAGAAGGCAATCCCCGCAGCGAAATTTTTCATAGTGACGAGGGTCTGAAGGAGTTTGTGAAATATATTGATGAGGGCAAAGAGCCTCTGATTGAACACATCATCCACCTCAACACTGAGAAAAACGGTGTTCCCGTAGAAGTAGCGATGACCTACAACACGGGCTTCAACGAAAACATTTACTCCTACGTAAACAACATCAACACCATCGAAGGGGGAACCCATCTCACCGGTTTCCGTCGCGGTCTGACCACCACCCTGAAGAAATATGCGGAAGACAACAAGCTGCTCGAAAAGTTGAAAATCGAACTGTCGAAAGAAGACTTCCGTGACGGTCTTACTGCCGTTGTATCGGTAAAAGTTGCCGAACCTCAGTTTGAAGGTCAAACCAAGACCAAGCTTGGTAACAACGAAGTGATGGGAGTTGTGCAGACAGCCGTTAGCGAGGCTCTTCGCAATTATCTCGAAGAACACCCGAAGCAGGCCCGTGTAATCGTAGACAAAGTGGTGTTGGCCGCCCAGGCACGCCATGCCGCCCAAAGCGCGCGTCTGAGAGTGCAAAACAAGTCTCCGTTCTCAGGGGCCGGACTGCCGGGTAAATTGGCTCCGTGCAAAAGTCGCGATGCAGTGGAATGTGAACTCTTCCTTGTGGAGGGTGACTCGGCAGGTGGCTCGGCAAAACAGGGTCGCAATCCCCACTACCAGGCAATCCTACCATTAAGAGGTAAAATTCTTAATGTGGAGAAAGCTCAAGACAACAAGGTTCTGGCCAGCGATGAAATCGTAAATATTTACAAAGCCCTCGGGGTGACAATCGGAACAGAAGAAGATTCGAAAGAGCCGAACATGACCAAGCTCCGCTATCATAAAATAGTGATCATGACGGATGCCGATGTCGACGGCGCCCATATCGCCACTCTGCTTATGACATTCTTCTACCGCCGCATGCGCCCCATCATTGATAACGGCTATCTCTACATTGCCACTCCCCCGCTTTATAAATGCACCACGAAGGGTAAAAACAAAATCGAAGAATATGCATGGACCGACCAGCAGGTGCAACGTTTCGTTGATGACCGCTGTGGAGGTGACCGCAATAAACTTGTGCTGCAACGATACAAAGGTTTGGGAGAAATGAACCCCGAGCAACTTTGGGAAACCACAATGGATCCTGAAAACCGTATGCTCAAGCAGGTTACACTCACCAATGCAGCCGAAGCCGACCGCACATTCTCGGTTCTGATGGGAGAAGAGGTGGCTCCTCGCAAAGAGTTTATCGAAACTCACGCCACATACGCCAACATTGATGCCTAAAAAGGCAATCCGAGTATAAAGAAACGAGTTGCAAGAAGATGTATTCTCAGCAACTCGTTTCTTTTTTTACAGAATCTTTTCCAAACTTTTTCCGAATTATTTCCGAACTAACCGAACTATTTCCGAACTAACCGAACTATTTCCGAACTATCCGAACTATTTCCGAACTATCCGAACTATTTCCGAACTAACCGAACCACTTCCGAACTATTTCCGAACTATTTCCGAACTATCTGAACCATTTCCGAACTTTTTCCGAACTTTAGGATATACAAAAACCTTTAGAACAGCGTTATCGAACGATTCCGGCACACTCTGTTTCATTTCCGCCGGTTGGCAAGATTCAAATATGGCTGAAGAATTCAGTCCAGCTCACTTCCGGGGTAATTCCGAACTTTGCACGCAGACGCTGGCGATGTTTTTTCACAGACTCCGGACGAATCATCAGCAATTGTGCGATATGCTTGGTTTCCAAGCCCATTTCAAGCAGACAACACAGGCGCACATCACCACGGGTGAGCTGGGGGTATCGAGCTTTCAGATTATCTACAAATCCGGGGCGCATCTCTGTAAACACAGCCGTGAAACGTTCCCATTCATCATTACCGCATAGCTGCACCTTAAGGCGCTTGCGGATAACTTCAGCCCGGGCATCCGGATCAACGGGCAGAGAATCCATCTCCTGCAGCAAATCATTGAATGCGCGTTCTTTTTCGGCAGAACGCATTTCGGCCACAGTGAGCCGACGCCTGGTGTTATCAAGATCATTCTTCAAACGGTTGTCGGATTCCCGATGACTCTTTCTGAGACGCACGAAAGCAATAATACCGGGCGGCAGAATCAAAACCAAGATAACACCGACAGTGAGCCAGATAGAAGTTGCATGTTGCCGCCTGCGGGTATCGTCATTATATTTTCTGAAGTCGGCAATGCGGCGGTCGGCATTCAGACGAGATAAACGGATGGCCCTTTCGAAAGCATCGGCGCTGCGTTGGGCCGAGGCAAGCCGCCGCGACAGAGAATCAGCTTCAACCTTATTGCCAACATACTTATAATATTCAATTAGCGCCTTCATTGACTCCATATCCAACGGAGTGTCCTCATCAGAAATGCGCGATGCAAGTTTATCAGCAATATCGGCAGCTGAAACAGCATCTCCCTCCGAAATCAGCTTGTAAAGCAATTGAACATAATATACCCTTTCAGAATCATGACGCAATTCCAATCGGTTCAGATAATATGAAGCGGAATCAAGATCCGATTCGCGACCGCGCAGCCTATATAAATCGGAAAATACAATAACGCCTAGAGCAGGGGCAAGTCTCATTAGGTTATGTTCATTGCGAAGACTATCAAGAGAATTAAGATATGATACAGAATCGGTGCGAGTTCGCTGCAAGCGCACCACATTACTCTGCATAATGGCCCTGAGAACAGGAAGAGAATCGGGCACATACTTAAGAATCTCGTGCATATAATCAATCTGAGTCTCCGTATCCCATACTTTGCCGTATGCCATGTTGAGTTCGTAGAGAGTTTCGACAACCCTCATACTGTCGGTTGCATCCACAAAATCAGGAAGAATACCAAAAAGAATATCGGTTTTTTTCTCAAGATTTGTTTCCCCCTGCGATTGCAACAGATTCAGGCGCGCCCTGAGGTAAGGGTGCGTGCTTCTTGACACAAGGTCTTCTTCGTTAAATTTATGATAGCCCGGGGTGAGACTGTCACTTGAAAAAGACTCCCGGAATAACCGTAAATATATAGCTGCCGAACGAATGGGGAGAGAAGAATCCGAGGCAGCCACAGCATCCGCCTCGTCAAGAACTCTCTTCAGGTGGTCTTCATCATACATATAGGAATAAGCAAGAGCATCGGCCAGATCCATCAGAGAGTCGAGTTTTGCATTACCCGTTTGCCAGGGCAAAGCATTATCGTGGCCATGGCCGGAGTCGCAACTCACTGCGCCGAGCAACCACACGGCAAATACCAGGGCTTTCAAAAACTCCGTAAAGCCTCCGGGAGGTAAAAAGTCTCTTGCATCCATAATATTGCAAAAATAAAAGGTTTTTACCGCAATTACAAGCAATCTGACACTTTGTCCCCCCGATTTACCCCCCGGGACGATGTAAAAAAATGGATATTCTATTGTATATTTGCAAAGTCAAAATAAAAAATTGGAAGAAAAACAGACCTTCACAGGTCTCATATCTTGGCCACACAGGCCTCCATAACGCAACAACCAATAAATAAAAGCGAAGTCAAATTCAAAAAAACGCAAACGATAACCAACACTAACATCAAATGAAAAAGCTATTCAGGACCATCCTTACATTCGTAGCCGCCGGCATACTTACCGGGGCTTTGGTGGCTCAAACTGATGTTCGGCTTCACAACTCGGGAAGCAGCTCAGCCGAGATGCTTGCCGGAAAACCCGTGAGAGGATATCAGGCACCACGAGCCAAACAAGGTCAGGGCACTTCCCTCTACCACCCCACATTCGGTTCAACCGGATTCAATGTCAAGACAAATTCCTCAGACATATTTAAGGAATACATTGAATATGTGCCCGAGCTTATGGGTATGAACTGGACAGCGATGTCCACCACCCTGCAGAACATATCGCCCGACGGCACACTGACACCGGTACCGACCGCTTCGCTGTCGGCAGGAATGGGCACTCCGTCGGGAGGATGCGGTTACGGTGAGAATTATTATGTGACCATAAAATATACCTACCCCAACGGGATGCAGATATATTACGGTTTCACCTACGACACTGAAACATGGAACATGGTGGGCAATCCCTCATCACTTTCGCAGAGATTCATGTCGACCGACCTTACCATTGACCCCACCGACGGAACAATCTATGGATGCTTTTCAAATGATGCAGCCACCGGATATGAATTCGGAACGGTGAACTTTACCGAAGGAGAGCGCACCACAATCGGCAGCGGCCTTCCGGGGGCATGGAACGCGATCGCTTCTGACAAGGAAGGCAACCTTTATGCCATCGATATGGAGGGCAACCTTCTGAAAGTGAATAAATCTACCGGCGAAACAACCTCGATCGGTGCAACAGGATTTGTTCCTCAGAATGTTTCTTCAGCAACATTTGATCATAAGACAGGCAAACTCTACTGGACAGTATCGACCGATGCAGCGGGATTCCTCTGCGAAGTTGACACCACCACCGGAGCAGCCACGAAAATAGCCGATTTCGACAACGCAGACGAGATCTACGCATTATATGTGAAGGCACCTGCAGCCGAAGACGAGGCTCCCGCAATACCCACCAACCTTACACTTAATTTTGTAAATGATTCTCTGAGCGGCACACTTTCATTTGATGCCCCCGAGACTCTTTTCCGCGGCCAGGAAGCAACCGGCAACGTTGACTACCGGGTTATGCTCGGAGCGGAAGTTTTAGCCACCGGAACAACTGAATATGGAAAGAAGAATGTTGTTTCGCCCACATTCTCGGTTGAAGCACCGGGCCATTACACTTTCACATTAATATGTTCCAATGCAGCCGGCGACAGCCCCAAGACCGAGATTTCGAAATTTATCGGCGAGGATGCTCCGGCAGCGGTGACTAACGCTGTTGCCGAGTATGCCGACGGTAAATTCAACGTAAGCTGGACAGCACCTGCCAACAGTGCCAACGGAGGCTATATAAATCCTGACGAGGTAAAATATGACGTTACCCGCAACCCCGACGCAGTGCAGGTTGCTTCAGGAATTTCGACAACTTCCATCACGGATAACGTTGCGGAGCCTGAATCGTTCGTAAAATACAGCTATACGATCACCGCATCTTATAATGGCCTCAGCTCATATCCGGTAAAGACCAATGGCGTAGGACTCGGAAATATCGTGCCTCCTTACACTGACGACTTCAGCGACACCGGATTCCTTGAGACATACAGCGTTATCGACACTGACGGTGACGGCCGCGGATTCGCCCCCTTCATCGGAATGGCCCAGAGTCTCGGTGCACTTTTCGGAGCTGAAGATAAGCACGTGGACCAATGGCTTGTTACACCGGCCGTAAAACTCGAAGGCGGAAAATTCTATAAATTCGGAATTGATGCAGCCACAATGGGTTCAGCGTGGACTGAAAAATTCGAAGTGAAACTGGGCAATGCAATAGATGTTGACTCATTCACAACGCAGATCATCGCACCCTCGGAAGTTACAACGGCAAGCTACATGATGCCCACTCACTTTGAAGAATACTTCACAGTGCCCGAAGATGGGAACTATTATATCGCAATCCACCACCTGACCGACGACTCGTACATGCTGTTGTTAGACAACCTGTCGATCTCAGCCGCAATCGAAGGGGCTGCTCCGGCAGCTGTCGGGAACCTTGTAATTGAACCCGCAGAAGGAGGCGAAAAGAAAGTGACCATCTCGTTCACAGCGCCTGCCACAGATCTTAGCGGCGAGGCTCTTGAGTTCCTTGATAGAATTGAAATCAAACTCAATGACAATCCTTTTCACACCATCAACGATCTCACTCCGGGACAGGAAGTAAGTATTGAACTTGACGTTCCCACCAGCGGTGACCATAAATTCACAGTCACCCCCTGGAACGGCACAACAGAAGGCCGTGAATCGGAAATAGAGCTTCATGTGGGCAAAAACGTTCCGGTGGCTCCCGCCAATCTTCAGGCAAACTATGGCGATCAACCCGGCTCGGTGGTGATCACCTGGGAAGCAGTTACAAAAGATATCCACGGCCTGACACTCGGAAGCGACGAGGTAAGCTATACAATAGTCCGTCTTAATAACGGGCAGCAGGAACTGGTGGCCAACGGATTGACAGGCACAGACTTCACCTATACCCCACAGGTTGAGGCCGGAAGTCAGGAATTCTTCCAGTATTCTGTGTTCGCACTTGCAGAAGCCGGATTCTCAAGCGGCAACGTAACCCAGATGCTTGCAATTGGAACACCCGACGGAATGCCTTGGATTGAATCGTTTGCCGACGGATTTGTTGAGCACATCTTCGCAGCCCATGCTCTTGCAGACACACAGGGCGCGTGGATGGCCTTCGGCGACCAGAGTTTCTCGAACGGCGTGAAAAGTTATGATGCCGACAACGGACTTATGGGTATGTATGGCGCATCGATCGGAGACAAGGCACGCTTGTTCACCGGCAAGATCGACTTCTCCGGCCTTGAACACCCCACATTGACATTCTACACCTTCAACCTCCGCGCCTCCGATCACGGCACCGTTGACACCAATGAAATAACCATTCAGGCCGACAACGGAAACGGATATGTTCCGGTCACCACCCTCGTTGTCGATGAAGTGGCATCGGGCGTGCGCGGTTGGGCAAAAGCAGTTGTTGACCTCTCCGACTATGCCGGTCAGACAATTCAGCTTGCATTTGACGCCGAGACAAAATCATATCTCTACACTTTGATCGACCTTGTGCAGATTGCCGACCGCAAAAACAACGACCTGAGTGTAGCAATCAGTGCCCCGGTGGTAAGCGATCTTGGAGAAGAATTCAATGTTGTGGCAACTGTTGAAAATGCAGGACGCAATAACGCCGAAGGATACAAGGTGACGCTATACAGCAATGATACTGCCGTGGCCGAACTTGACGGAGAAACACTCGCTTCGGGCCAAACGGCCAACTATACCTTCAAGCATGCCCTTAATGCCTCTGACGAGGAAATGAACACACTGGCCGTAACTGTCAGCTATGCTTCCGACGAAGACATGGCTAACAACACTGCCGAAAGCAAAGTTCGCGTGCGCCACACTGATTTCCCGCAAGTGCGCGAATTGAGTGCTGCGCGAGTTGATGATAATAATGTGCAGCTGAAATGGACAGAACCCGAAGCGTTTGCTGTTGATGCAGCCCCGGTAACCGAAGATTTCGAAAGTGCCGAAACCGAAGACACCTTCCCCACCGAATTCGGCTCGTGGACCCTGCTCGATGAAGACAAGGGCTATATCGGAGGTCTGAGAGGCGTTGAACTTCCGGGAATCCAAACCGGCTCGCAGCAAGGGTTCTGGGTAATGGATGCCGACCACCCCGTGTTTGGAGGCAATCGTTCATATCAGGCACACAGCGGCTCGAAATATCTTGCACAGATGTACACAATGGATGCCACTGCATCCGGCCCGGTTGCATGCGACGACTGGATTATCTCGCCACTTCTCAACGAGAAAGAACAAACGGTGGAATTCTATGCCCGCAGCTACGGTGGAGAAGACACAGCCGAACGATTCCAGTTCCTTTATTCTACCACAGGAACCGAGCCGGCAGACTTCACGCACCTCTCGACCGTTCCGGCAGTGCCGAAAGAATGGACAAAATATGAATTTAATATTCCATTGGGAGCCAAGCATTTCGCTATCCGCTGCACATCAATTTTCGAATTTATGTTATTTATTGATGATATTACATACAATAAAGCAGACGGCTCGAACGTTATCCTACAAGGATACAATGTTTACGTTGACGGTGTCAAAGCAAACGACGATCTTATCAAAGATTGTGAGTATATGGTTGCAACGCCGAAAGCCAACGATGAAACCACCCGTTACAGTGTAAGCGCACTTTACAGTCGTGGCGAATCAAAGGCCGTTCATACCTACACCGGCACACTTGGCATTGATGATCTCGGGGCTTCCAACTCGGTGACTACAGAGAAAGGCCATATCATAATAAACGGTGAGCTCACCAACGTCACTGTTACCGCAACCGACGGCACAGTGCGTTTCAGAGGCACAGCCGGCCAACGCCAATCGATTCCGGTTTCAAACGGGGTCTATGTGGTTAACCTGAACGGGAAGACAGTTAAAGTTTTAGTAAAATAATTGACAGATAAACATCCGCATAAGTAAGTAAGTATACAAGAATCAAATCGTTTGAGAGCGGGCCACGTTGTGACAACGGGGCCCGCTCGTCATTTTTTGGCAAGATTTTTGTATACCCTTTCTGACAAATCCGCCTTAATATACGTTAATATAAGTAGTTGTACATTACAACGAGCGTATGCAACGAGCGTATGCAACGAGCCGTCCCGGCTCTCTCCCAAAATTATTTTAATAGAAATTACATGGTCCGCGACGACCGCATATAACCTTTTGAAATGAAAAATAGAAAAAACAACGAGAAGCGCCTGCGCAAACAGGAACTTCTGAATAAGATAGTGGAGTTTCTACAGAACCAGAATAAACAAAGTTTCAATTACAAACAGATTGCATTCGGCATCGGAGTTGACAACCCGGCACGCCGCCTTGATGTGATAAATGCACTCGATGAACTTGTGGCAGCCGAAGACATTCTTGAAGTAGAATTAGGCAAGTATAAGGCCAAGAGCAACCGGGGCGTTGAGAACGAAGGTGTCTTCGTGCGTCGCAGCAACGGCAAGAATGCAGTGCTTGTAGATGATGAAATGATTATGGTTGCCGAGCGCAACTCGATGCATGCCCTCAATGGCGATAAAGTTCGCGTTGTGGTCTCGGCAGCGCGCCGCGGGGCTCAGCCCGAGGCTCGGGTTATAGAAATCATCGAAGCCAAAGAACAGCAATTTGTAGGCACACTTAAGATTGATAAAAATTATGCCGCGCTGGTGAGCGATTCGAAATTCCTGGCAGCCGACATCATTATTCCCCGTGCCAAACTTAAGGGAGGAAAAGATGGTGATAAGGCCGTGGCACGCATTGTGCAATGGAAAGACGATGAGATGAATCCTCGCGGAGAGGTGATTGATATCCTTGGAGTAAAAGGAGAAAACAACGCCGAGATGCATGCTATTCTTGCAGAATTCGGATTGCCCTATAAATATCCTGATAATGTTGAAAAAGCCGCAGAAAAGATTGATGCCGGCATCACACCCGAGGAAGTGGCCAAACGCGAGGACTTCCGCGGAGTCACCACCTTCACCATTGACCCGCGCGATGCCAAGGATTTTGACGATGCCCTCTCAATCAGGCAGCTTGCAAACGGCAATTGGGAAGTGGGGGTTCATATTGCCGATGTGACCCACTATGTGCGTCCCGGGTCGATAATCGACAAGGAGGCTCAGAAGCGTGCCACGAGTGTTTATCTGGTGGACCGCACGATTCCGATGCTTCCCGAGCGACTTTCAAACGGAATCTGCTCGCTGAGACCCAATGAAGAGAAGCTGACTTTCTCGGCGATATTCGAACTTGACTCGAAAGCAAACGTAATAAACAGCCGCATCGGCCGCACGGTGATAAAATCCGACCGACGCTTCACCTACGAAGAGGCACAGGAAATAATCGAGACGGGCAAAGGTGAATACGCTCACGAACTTGAAGTGCTCAATTCTCTCGCCAAGGAACTTCGTAAACGGCGTTATCAGCAGGGCGCCCTCGAATTTGACCGGGCCGAGGTAAGATTCGAGATTGATGAAAGCGGCAAGCCGATAAGTGTCTACTTCAAAGAATCGAAAGATGCCAACAAACTTATCGAAGAGTTTATGTTGCTGGCCAATCTGACTGTGGCCGAATCTGTGGGAAAAGTCGGCAAAAACAAAAAGGCCAAATCGTTCGTGTATCGTGTTCACGACAATCCGGACCCTGAGAAAATCAACAATCTTTCCATCATAGCCTCCCGGTTTGGTTATAAACTTGTCACCGACGGCAATTCAAAGGAGGTTAACAAGAGTGTGAACCGCCTACTTCGCGACGTAAAAGGCAAGGGAGAATCCAACATGCTTTCCATTCTTGCAATCCGCTCAATGGCCAAGGCAACCTATACCACCGACAATATCGGCCATTACGGTCTTGCCATGCCATATTACACACATTTCACCTCGCCTATCCGGCGTTATCCCGACATGCTTGTTCACCGCCTGCTGGCAAAATATGCCACCGGCTCACGCAGCGCCGACAAAATCAAGCTCGAAGAGGAATGTAAGCATGACTCCGAAATGGAGCAAATCGCATCAAACGCAGAACGCGCCTCAATCAGATACAAACAGGTGGAATTCATGCGCGACCGCCTGGGAGAAATATACGATGGCGTTATTTCGGGCGTTACGGAATGGGGATTCTATGTTGAATTGAACGACAGCATGTGCGAAGGGCTTGTGCCGATAAGGGATCTCGCCGATGATTATTACGATTTCGATGATAAGAATTATTGCCTCATCGGGCGCCGTCACGGTGTGAAATATACATTGGGAGATGAAGTAAAAGTTCAGGTTGCAAGAGCCGATCTTGAAAGAAAACAACTTGACTTCGCCCTTATTGACGACAAGGGAAATCCAAACAAGCCGCTTGAAGTAAAGAAACCCGGAAAACGGCACGAACCTCGCAAAAAGAAAACCCAACCGAAGAAAACGAAATAAAATTAATCAACCATAATAAACCATGAAACAGATATTATTGACATTGGCAGGCCTGGCAGGTGTGGTAAGCGCTTCTGCCGATAATGGTGTTATCGTGCAGACAGAAGCCTATCGCTGGCAGGGCGACACTATCTACCAGAATGAATTCAAGGCGTGGGCGGAAAGCGGCGATGAAATTCGCTCCACCTATAAGGGACGCCCGGGATATTTCATGCCTGTCGAGCAGACATGGAAACGCAAGAATGACCTTACAAAATATCCGGTGCTTACCACCGAGAATCTTCTTCATCAGGCCATATTCAATATGGGCCTTGACGAGATGGTAAATGCCGTTGAACCCGACACAACTCTCCGAACAGGCAAAGAATGGGCCGGAGTATGGACACGCGATGTCAGCTATTCCATAATTCTCTCTATGGCAGCTCTCCAACCCGAAGCTTCGATGATTTCACTAATGAAGAAAGTGAACAAGAGCGGGCAGATCATTCAGGATACAGGCTCGGGAGGAGCGTGGCCCATTTCTACCGACCGAATGGTGTGGGTGCTGGCAGCCTACGAAATCTATAAGGTGACCGGTGATAAGAAATGGCTCGAACAAGTCTACCCCATTGCTGTCCGCTCGCTCGAAAAAGATGAGAAGACCGTAATGAGTCCGCGAGGATTAGTGAAGGGTGAAACTTCCTTTATCGACTGGAGAGAGCAAAGTTATCCGCGCTGGATGCAGACCGCCGACATATCGCAAAGCGAGGCGATGGGTACAAACGTGATGTATGCCGCGGCCGTGGAGGCAACCTCAAAAATGGCTTCTGCATTGGGCAAGAAGAAAGAGGCGGAGAAATTTTCGGCAAAGGCAAAAGCCTTGGCTGCCGCTATCGACAAGAATTTCTGGATGGAAGATAAGGGATATTATGGCATGTATACATACGGGCGAGATAATCTTATCTTGAATCCGCGCCATGAAACTTTGGGCGCCGCCCTGTCAATCCTATACGATGTGGCACCCGCCGACCACCAGAAATCAATTTCGCAGAACGCACCTCAGACGCCATACGGGTCGCCAATATTCTGGCCACAGATTTCTGACATACCCAACTACCACAACAATGCGTTGTGGCCCTTCGTGGCATCTTATTGGACTCTGGCTCAGGCCAAAGCCGGCAACGAACAGGGCACACTCGAAGGTATAGGCTCGGTGTTCCGCCCGGCGGCTCTCTTCGCCACCAATAAGGAAAACCTGAATCTTGATAACGGCGACTATTTCACCGAACTTAACTCCTCCAATATGCTTTGGTCGCTATCGGGCAATCTCGGCATCACGATGCGAATCCTCTTCGGAATCCATTTCGAAGAAGATGGTTTGCGTATCGCTCCTTTCGTGCCTCAGACTTTGGGCGGAACCCGTTCGCTCGATAACATCAGTTACCGAGGTGCGAAAATCGACCTTACCGTAAACGGCTTCGGAGCAAAAGTAAAGAAAATGACTCTTAACGGCAAGGAGATAAATCCGGAAGCTGTTATTCCGGCCTCAAAACTCAAGGGCGAATGTAAAATCGTGGTGGACATGGACAACACCCCCATCGCCGCGATGAGTGTGAACCATGCCGGAAACCGGAAGGCTCCCCTCACCCCTATCACCCGGTTCACTCACGATGAAACTCTTGCCAAGCCGGGGACTCCGGTTTTAAACCTGCTGCAATGGAACCCGATAGAATATATCGGAAAATATCTGATACTTAAAGACGGTAAGGTAGTTGCCGAAACTCGTCAAACCTCATATACAGCAACCGAACCCGGCGAATGGCAAGTGATAGGCGTGGCCGGTGACGGCACAGAGTCGTTTGCATCCGAGCCACTCAGCAACCGCACTGCCATAAGTGTATACTTCCCCGAAAGTCTTTACACAACTGCAATGACCTCCGCAGAACTTTCATACAAACCCGCAGAGCCATTAAAAGGAAGTACACGAAATGACAAATTTGTGGAAATCGACCGCAACACCAAACCCATAGACGCAACCATCAACATTCCCGAGCCGGGACTGTATTCCATATCGGTGCGATATGCCAATGGCAACGGTCCGGTTAATACGGAAAACAAGGCAGCTATCCGCACACTCACACTCGATGGCAACAAGGCCGGCACCATTGTAATGCCCCACCGTGGAGTTGCCAACTGGAACGACTGGGGGATGTCGAACACTGTAGTGCTTCCGATAGAAAAAGGCACACACACATTAGGCATCATGTATCTGCCCGAAGATGAAAACATGAATATCGACACCAACCACGCGATTATTGATAAAATCGTAGTCGAAAAAATGTAAGACCAATGTGAAAAAACACGGGTCTTTCATTTAGACTTAAAATAACCACATAATCTCCCTTACCCGGTTCATTACGAATCGGGTAATTTTTTATATTTGTATTTCAGGAAGTTATTTTTCCTTAAATTTCCATTTTTTCATTTTTGGGCTAAAAGCGAATAGGCAGAGAAAAGCTTATGGAGATATATCTCATCAGTTCTGCTATGCCTTTTTTCTTATCGGCTTTATTTTTGCACCGGCCTCTCCATGCGAAAAAAAATGAAAGAGCCGTGTGTTACGTTGATTTTTCTTGCGGAAAATTGACTCCATATCAAATAATTTTTGTAAGTTTGCATTATATATCGCTCGCCGAAACCCGATATGGGTCAGATGGGTGGGCTCAGACATAATAAAAGCGTCACTTTAAGCTATTTCTTGATCTGTAGGAATCTCGCAAATTCTTTTTTGGAGTCAAGAACGTAGCAACGGTTGATGCCTTTCGGTATGATTATGATTGGATTGTCAAAACGATCCAAAGCTATCATATTTCATACAGCGTGAGGTTTCGGCGTTGCTCTTTCTACTCCAACGGGCAATGCGAGAGCCTCTACAGGTAGTTAGAGCAGCAAGGATAGGCTCTCACGCTTTTTTCATTTGAGTTGCCATTATTGAGAGCCGGATGGTAAAAAAACGTACGGCCTATCGGCAATTTTTATGAATCATTTATTAACATCGTTGGCTATTGCTGCTATCTCAGCCTGTTCATGTATTCCGGCACACGCCGAGAGTCAGCCATCTAATACGGGCACACACTCTGATTCCGCATTAACATTCACACAAGCCACCACTCAGGAGTCTGAGTCAGTTGAACCACAGACATCCGAAAACAATCTTGCGCAGAACAGTGATATATGGAAGTATAAGCGCAGGTTTATGTTAGGGTACACAACAGGAACTATTGACCAAAAGAAGAGATTCGGGGGTGAAATATCAAGCCGCTGGGGTGCGTCCATCACTTCCAGTATAGCACACATATACCTCCATCGTAGTCCCATTGGTGGATTTTTGAAATTCGGTCTTAATATAGACCTGAATCTCAATTACATGAACTTTGCCAAAGGGTCCGGTAAAATTTCCGATATCATGCATCCAAATGATGATGAAAACGGACTCGAAACCATATCATTTGGCCGACACTATTTGACCGCCGGTGTGGCAATAGGCCCAACCGCATCATTTGCTCCATTCTATGCTTCGTCTGATAAGAGACTTGCCTCATTGATATTCCGTCCATATTTCCATGTCGTACCATCCTATGGCGCATATATAATTTCTGAAGATGATGACACAGACCTCCATAATGCTTTTGCATTATGGTGTGCAGCAGGGTTAGAACTGCAATGGAAGCGCCTGATCGTGGGATTTGAGTGGAAAGGCAGTACAGCCAAATACAAAGGCTTCGTTGATAATCTCATCTCCGGAATAGACGAGGGATATAAGGCAGAGAGGTCTCACAAATTTGATGTGAATATGTTTAACATTTCTATTGGATTTGCCTACTAAAAATAACAATATTAACTAATAACAGAATTACAATGAAAAAATTTCTGACAGGCGTTGTGGCTATGACCACGATACTTGCCCTTGCATTCACATCATGCAAGAGCGGTGATGATGATGACTTCGAGCCTTTAAGCCCGGAGGACAAAGTTCTCGTAAGTTCAGACGTTCCATCTGAAGGTTGGTCAGGAAACACCGATAATGGTATTCTCAAATACGCACCTTCCGAATACGATAACGAAGACATTAATACATACTTTGCCTTCAACATGAAGAACGGGGTATGTGATAATGCGGTTATCAACATCGTACTCCAAAACTCCGTACAAGCCAAACAATTGGCTCAGATGCTTAACAATGGTACATGGATAGAGGAAGAGGAAGATGATGACGACGATTATGCTTACAGCAATAGATCTAAATCACAAAGCCGTTCTTTCGACATCACAAATTCACTTCTGAAATGCATATCACGCGCAAATGCCTCACGCGCAGGAGTTACACTCCCGATTCCCGTCCAACAGGAAGGCAAGGTCATATATGTAGTTCTCACCAATTTCAAGGGACTTCATGCTGACGATATTAAAACGGCAGTTGATTTGTGGAGCGGAAACAGTTACACAGTCCCTGACCGTGTAATCTTCGGCACATATGTTAACGGAGTATATACGTGTAAGAATATGCACGGCATGAATATTGACTACTTGGTTGAGACAAAATTCAATAACTCAGGAATATGTACCAAATATACTACAACCATAACTCTTCCAGACGAAAATTGGGCAGCATTCTATTATGAAGCATACGAAGATCAATTATGGGATTTTGAGCAACAGTTCGGACAACGTCCCGACCTAAAACTCACAGGCAAAACCGTTATCCTTGATGCGTTGATAATGGGAGATATTACCCGAGAGCAGGTTAACTCGATAATATATTCATTGGATTGGTTGAATAATTGTCCTTTCATATACAAACTTTTTGGATAATACACATCCCGGACATCGATGAATCGGGTAGGAGGTAAACACTAATCATAGGTGTTTATCTCCTACTTTCGTGTTTACCGACCTCTCACACTACCGTACGTGCCGTTCGGCATACGGCGGTTCTTAACGCGGATGCAAATTCTCGTAGTATTCCGTAAGTATGGGATAGTGCGCTCGTTTCAAGTTCTCATTTGATATGGCTCGCGTGAGTATCGGGCTGTAAAAAAACACGCCGAAAAATTTGGTTAATTCGGAATAATTTTATAATTTTGCATCGGGTGAGTCCTGCACGACCAGCTCCCCGTAAATCCCCCAGATCTTGACCGAAGCAAGGGTAGCGGGTTGAGCGGTGCGATGTTGGTAGCTCGCCCGCCTGCCTCTTTAGCTCAGTTGGCCAGAGCACGTGATTTGTAATCTCGGGGTCGTTGGTTCGAATCCGACAAGAGGCTCTAAATTGCTTTAGTTATTTGCATACACTGACTACAAAGAGGCTGTTTAACTTTGATTGTTAAACAGCCTCTTTTATTGCAGGCTCCCCCATGTAGCTAAGGCCTCCGGCCTACAGGACAATGGCTCAGAGGATTAAGCTATTGGTAATTGCTTAAATTTTTGCTATATTTGCGAAGAACTCATAAGTAATACATTAAATATCAATTTATATGAGAAAATTAATTTTTGTTGCAATTGCTTTATTGACCTCTCTTGTTTCTCAGGGAATCACTGTGGAAGAAGCATTTAAGAAAATCTCGGCTCTCCCGGGTGCATCAGCGGAAAACATATCCGGTTTGGATTTGGAGGCATTGGGACTTGACTACGGTCGACAAGTAGTATTCATAGGGAATGAAAGTACGGATAGAGTGCTTGCAGTCAAGGATGAAATTACAGGGGCGGAACTTTCTGAAGTCAATGATCAGAAATATCCTGTCTATATTTTTTTACAGTCGATACCGGCAGAAAAGATGGCTTTGTTTACAGTTACCCTTCATCCGATGGGGCCGGTGTGTATGTTGATTAAGGGGAGTGTCGATGCAGTGCAGAATCTTGGCAAAGATTAAGAATCCTTCCACTAAAATATGTTAAATGCAGGGGCGGCTATTGGTGCGATAAAATTTCTTTCTCAGATGGAGCAACCTTTGAGTTGTGACTGAGGAGAAATGAAATTTCAGTTGAAGGAATTTAAATATACAGACACACCAATGAAACTTGGCCTTGAGGATTGGGATTATTTTTACTCTTGTGTTTTGCACGACATTTGAAAGGTTTATTTAATAATTGTATTATTCACAGCATCAATTAATAATGAGTATCATTCATAACGCGACATTTATGATAGAATGTGAACGTGAAGAGGCGTTTATCAGATGGTTTCGGACTCGTTTGCCACAACTCGGCAAATTAACCTCACCTCGCTTATCGGCAATGCGCGAGGCCGGAGGGATAGATTATACTCATGCAGAGGCCCAAAGTGTGGCCTTTCAATGTGAATTTGCGAGTGTGGAGGAAGCGATGAAATGGAGAAATGAAATATTCTCGGAGGTGGCCGCAGACTTCATGAGTCAATTTTCTCCTAATGCCATGGTTTTTACTTCAATCTTCGAGGAAATCTCTTTGTAAGATAACCTGCTTGTTTAGTTTACGTCTGTCACGGGCTCGGGATGTTTATGCACCGCTTAATGATTATCCGATAACTTTATATTATTTAAGCATCACTGACATGGATTTGAAACAATATCAACGTATTATAATGGGTATTGACCCGGGCACCAATGTGATGGGTTATGCAGTAATCGGGGTAAACGGGAAGAAAGCGGAAGTAATAGTTCTCGGCGTAATCGAACTGAACAAATTCGAGAGCCATTACAAACGACTTCACCGCATTTTTGAACGGGTGTCAAGTCTCGCCTCGCAATACCTGCCCGATGAAGTTGCCCTCGAAGCCCCCTTCTTCGGCAAGAACGTGCAGTCAATGTTAAAATTAGGGCGCGCCCAAGGGGTAGCGATGGCTGCGGTGCTGAACCGCGACATTCCCGTGGCTGAATACGCCCCCCGCACAATTAAAATGGCCGTGACCGGAAACGGACAGGCTTCAAAAGAACAAGTGGCCAACATGCTTCGTCACCTGTTGGATTTGTCGCACACCGAGATTCCCAAATTCATGGACGCCACCGATGCGCTTGCCGTGGCGCTTACACATCTGTACGAAACCGGCAAACCCGAAATAGCCAAAGGGCCTAAATCGTGGGCAGAATTTATTGCCCGAAATCCTAACCGTGTCGCACCCCGGCGCCGCCCCGACAATACAGATTAATATGACTGAATCTGCAATGTGATAGACGAGGTGCATCCGCAACCCTGACCTTAAGAAATTTTTGTGGATGAAGCCTAAATAATTTCGAACATATACTTATTATTTGCTGAAAAATAAATATATTTGCAAGTTGATTAAGGCCTGTTCTTCATTGACAGATAAATGAGGCAAGGCAAAGAGTCAGAATAAGCGAATTTTAGATCAGAAAAACCAAGAATAAACACAATCATGGATAGATATCAGCAGGCAATTGCCAACAGCAGCGTCACCACAGATGAGAACGTTGTGAAATCGGAAGTTTCAAAAATTCTTGAGAAAACATCGGAGAACAATACACCCGAAGTTTACAAAAAGATACTCAATTCAATCGATCTCACCACCCTCAGCAGCGAGGACAGCGAACTTAGCGTAGCGAAATTCACACAGCGTGTCAACGATTTCGAAAATGAATATGCCCAATATCCCAACGTTGCAGCAATCTGTGTATACAGCAATTTCGCAGAAGTGGTTGACAATAATCTTGATGTAGAGGGAGTCGATGTCTGTGTGGTTGCCGGAGGTTTTCCCTCAAGCCAGACATTTCAGGCCGTAAAAGTGGCCGATGTTGCAATGGCAGTTGCAAGCGGCGCGCAGGAAGTGGATATCGTTCTTAACATCGGCATGTTTAACGATGGGAATTACGAAGACCTGAGTGATGAGATAATCGAACTCAAGCACACCGCCAAAACAGCGCGTCTTAAGGTTATACTTGAAACCGGGGCCCTCCGCACCCCCGAACGCATCCGTGCAGCATCGATACTTGCGATGTACAGCGACGCAGACTTCATCAAAACCTCTACCGGAAAAATTTATGAAGGCGCCACCCTTGAGGCCGCTTACGTAATGTGCATGTGCATCAAGGAATATTTCAAGGCAACGGGACGCAAAGTTGGATTCAAGGCAGCCGGAGGCGTGCGCACCACAGAAGAAGCCGTTGCTTATTACACTCTTGTAAAAGAAATTCTCGGCGAGGAATGGCTGAATCCATCATTGTTCCGTATCGGAGCAAGCTCACTTGCCAACAATATCCTTTCAAGTCTTGAGGGAGAAACGGTTAAATTCTTCTAAACAGACCCACAACAACAATAACATCATGAAATTCAAGACTCTAACCATTTTAGCGACGGCCCTGGCGCTCACCCTCGGTCTGTCAACCCCGTTGCGTGCCGGTGAAAAGAAAGTCGCTACATTCGGAGTGGCATTCTATAATCTGGAGAATCTGTTTGACACCATTAACAACAATGGCAAGTATGATCTGGAGTTTTCACCGGCCGGCAGCCGCAAATGGGATGGCAAGAAATACTGGTCGAAAATAAAGAATCTGGGATATGCAATCTCTCAGATGACCACCAAAACCACCCCTAATGGCCCGGCCGTGATAGGAGTAAGTGAAATCGAAAACATCACAGTTCTTGAAGACCTGGTAAAAAATGAAGCAATCGCCGACCGCAACCTCAAGATTGTTCATCACGATTCGCCCGATGCGCGCGGTGTAGATGTCGGACTGCTTTATAACCCTTCGATGTTCCGCGTCCTTAAGGTTGAGAATCACCGGCTTGAAGTTCCGGAGCTCCCGAGATTCCGCACCCGCGACCAGATGTGTGTTATCGGCCTTATGGGGACACCGCAAATAGGCTATTCACGCGTTGCGATAATCGTTAATCACTGGCCATCGCGCCGTGGAGGCGAACAGGAAAGCAGCTGGCTCCGCGAGGCTGCTGCCGCCCTGAATGCAAAAATCGCAGCTGATCTTCTTGAAAAATACCCCGACATAGGCATCATCACATTGGGCGACATGAACGACGACCCATTCAACAAATCCGTGTCGCAAGTGCTTGGGGCAGTCCGCAATAAGGAAGATATAAAGGAAGGTGGATTCTATAACCCCTTCTGGGAAAAACTTGACCGTGGATACGGATCTTACATCTACCGCGGAGGCTGGAACCTTTTCGACCAGATTATCATCAATTCAAACCTTGTTGACGGAAAGTGCGGACTCCGTTTCGTGGCCGCCGAAGTATTGAACCGTCAATTTCTTCTTCAACCCGACGGGCAGTACAAGGGCTATCCGTTGCGCACCTTCTCGGGCGGCGTATGGACCAACGGATATTCCGACCACCTTCCCACCGAAATATTCCTTATAAAAGAAGTGAACCTAACCGGGGATTCCCCTGCACAATAACCCTGACAATATCATGACAAATATGAAGCGACTCACAACCACTCTGTTCATGTTGCTCTGTCTTATGATGCCGGTTCTTGCACAGACAGGCATAAAGGGCACAGTTACAGATGCCCGCACCGGGCAACCCATTGCCGACGCAAACATTTTGCTGCGCGACCAGGCAATTTTTGTTGTCACCGGCTCGGACGGTGTCTTTACAATCTCAAATGCGGCTCCGGGCTCGGATGTACTGGAAATCATAGCCTCCGGATTTGAAGACACATATCAAGATGTAAAGATCCTTGATGGCCGTATGACCAATATCGGTGAAATCAAACTCGCAGCATCGGGATTTGAAGCACCCGAGCTGAACTCCGATAATTTCCTTTTTGACGAAGAAGACGTTCTGGAAGATGAAGGCATAGGCCAATCGGTCGGAACTATTCAGGGCGCCACCGATGATATATATTATCAGGCAGCCAATTATAATTTTTCGACAGTTCGATTCCGCATGCGTGGTCTTGACCAGAACTGGCAGACCGGCTATGTCAACGGCTTCAATATGAACGACGCGATGCGCGGCCGATTCAATTTCTCGATGTTCGGAGGTATGACCTCAAGCGCGTTCCGCAACCGCACCACCGAAATCGGTCAGTCAGCCGCTCCCTACGGCTTCAGTTCAATCGGAGGATCCAACAACATCACCACCCTTGCCTCGGAATATGCACCGGGCTGGAAAGGCAATCTGTCGTATACCAATTCCAGCTATATGCTGCGCGCCATGCTTCAGTATGCCACAGGTGTGACTAAAAACGGATGGGCCTTCTCAGCCTCAATTATCGGCCGCTATGCGCCCGAAGGTGTGATCGAAGGTACTTTCTACAATTCATTCGGCTATTTCCTCTCTCTCGAAAAGATATTCAACGACCGCCACTCTCTGAACCTCTCGACCTGGGGCGCACCCACTCAACGCGCCACCAACAGCGCCACAACGCAGGAGGCTTACGATCTGGCCGGTTCGAACCTTTACAACCCTTCATGGGGTTATCTCAACGGCAAGAAAAAGTCGGCACGCATTGTTGAGTCGTTCGACCCCTCGGTGATGCTGAACTGGATCTGGAAACCCAAAATGGGCACTAAAGTCAACACAGGCCTTGCTTTCCGTTCGAACAATTACAGTTCATCGGCACTCAACTGGTATCAGGCCGCAGACCCCCGCCCCGACTATTACCGCAATCTTCCCTATTACTTCAAACCCACTGCCGACGAGGTGCTTGAACCCGAGCTTTATGCCCAGCAGCTTGAACAGCAGCAGTTTGTTGCCGACTGGTGGGGAGGCGACAAGTCGCACCGCCAGATTGACTGGAATTCCCTTTACCAGACCAACCTTCTGAATCGCAATCAATATGACCGCGATCCGGAACTTCTCGGCCAGTCTACCTACATCCTTGAAGACCGCCATTCGAACTTCAATGCCTACATGCTCAATTCCTACCTTGACACACGACTTTCCGACATACTCACAATGCAGGGTGGTCTGAGTGTGAATTTCACTGATGCTCATTACTATAAGACCATCCGCAACCTGCTTGGCGGAGAATACTGGCGTGATATCGACAACTTCTCGGAACGCGATTTCGCCGGTGATGTCAACATAATGCAGAACGACCTTGACAATCCCAACCGCAAGGTTTATGAAGGCGACAAATTCGGTTACAACTACTATATCCGCGACATAAACGCACGTCTGTGGGCGCAGAATCAGATTGTGACACGCCACTGGAACATTGACTATGCCCTTGAATTGAGCACCACCTCATTCTGGCGTCACGGCATGATGCGCAATGGCCGCGCACCGGGCGGTTATGACGAACAGGGCAATGCACTCCCGATGTCAAAAGGAAAAGGTGACACCCACTCCTTCTTCAACGGCGCTGCCAAAGCAGGCTTCACTTACAAACTTGACGGCCGCAACTATTTCACAGCTCATATCGGAGGTGGTTCACGCGCGCCGCTGCCCAACGATGCATACGTGTCTCCGCGAACCAAAGACACACCGATGGGCGACCTTAAGAATGAAAAATACTTATCGGGCGATCTTTCTTATACCTGGAATTACCGCAACTTCCGCGGTTCGATCACCGGTTTCTACACCCGTCTGTGGGACAGCATGAAACGCTCAGGTTTCTACGACTATGAACTCAACTCGTTCATGAACTATGCCATGAGCGGCATCTCGACCGAATACAAAGGATTGGAACTCGGCATGCAATATAAGATATTGAGCAACCTTTCTGTATCGGCAGTCGGAACAATAGGCCGTTACCAGTATAAAAACGACCCGATGGGTGTGCGCAGCTACGAAAACGGTTCTCGAGACGACGTGGTGCGCCGCGTATATCTGAAGAACTACTATGTGGGAGGCACCCCCCAGCAAGCAGTGTCGTTTGCCGTCAA
Organism: Bacteroides sp.; assembly: GCA_014802335.1. GTDB lineage: Bacteria > Bacteroidota > Bacteroidia > Bacteroidales > Muribaculaceae > Lepagella. The sequence goes on from JAAVCL010000003.1 coordinate 25,660, forward strand.
TTACAACGTGGCACGCTGGTTCTTCGAAGTGAACGCTCAATGGTTTGGCGATAACTATTACGAACTCTCACCGAGCCGTCACGAAGAGATGCCGGGCCTCTGGAAATTCTGCTTCTCGGAAGAGGAATATAAGGAACGCCGCGACCAGATAACACATCAAGACCGCCTCAACAGCGAATGGGTGATGAATCTTTCGATCGGAAAGATAATCTACACTAAATTCGGTTCACTCAATTTCAACCTGAGTGTCAACAACGTTCTTAACAACCGCAACATCCAGACCAGCGGCTGGCAGGAAGGTAAATTCGATTACACCAATTATGATGTAAATAAATTCCCCAACAAAGTTTGGTATGCACAGGGAATCAGAGTATTCTTCAACGTGGGTATCAGATTCTAATCAAGAAAGGTTCAAAAGATGAAAAAACATATCTTATACTACATATTCGTGAGTGTCGCCTGTCTTCTTGGAGCGACAGCATGCAGCGACGATTTCTCACAACCCCCCGTTGTACTTCCCGAAGGCGGCATAGGCAGCGGAGAGTGGGACAATCCTATGACAGCCTATCAGTGCCTTCTGGGCTCGCTGAACAGCGAAATTGAAGAGCCGTGGGTGAAAGGTTACATCGTTGGTGTTGTCAACACCGAGGTGGGAAATGTTCTTAACGAACGTTGCGCACAGTTTGAAGCACCGTTCAACGTTAACACAAACCTGCTGATAGCGATGAATCCCGATGAGACCAACTGGGAGAATTGCGCCACCGTTCAGCTCCCCTCGGGTGCGGTTCGCTCCGCACTCAATCTTTCCGACAATCCCGACAATAAGGGAAAATTGGTGACAATCAAAGGCACCACGGGCGAAAAATACTGCGGAGCCTACGGACTTCGAAGCGCAAGCGATTACAATTGGGGCGACACAGGCAAAAAGCCTGTAGAACTTACCCCGATCGACGGCCCCTTCCTTGAGACATTCGATGCGACCACAGATTTCTCGGCCTACAAACAACAAGGCTGGAAAAACGTGATGGTTCTGGGAGGCCTCGACGGCTGGTATATCCGCGAGTTCAGCGGTAATAACTATATCACAGTCAGCGCTTACAAAGGCACCGTTACAGGTGGCCCCTACGAAAACTGGCTTATCACTCCCGCTATCGACCTTGCCAAAATCACCGAGAAGACTCTTGAATTCCGCACGCAGGCTGCTTATCAGGCTGAAAACAGCACTCTCGAAGTGTTTGTAATGACAACTGACAATCCGAGCACTTCGGAAAGCACAAAACTTAATGCAGATATCGCCTCGGCACCCGGCAGCGGCTACAGCAGCTGGGTAGAATCGGGCAAACTCGACCTTTCCGGTTTCAGCGGCACAATCTACATCGGCTGGAGATATTACTCCGCCCACGGAGGCCAGGACGGCTCGACAACCTACTGTATCGACGATGTAAATGTAGGCAACGCCACCGAACCTTCCAATCCTGTAACCCCTCCCGGCGGTGATGACTCTGCAATCTATTCGGGACTCAATGAAAATGACGCCACAATAGACTGGACATTCGAGAATATTCTTCTTCCCGCAGGCATGAGCTACATCTGGGATTGGAAAGAATATAACGGCAAACATTATCTGAACGCCAGTGCATATTACAACAACGCCAACAATCAGAGTGAAGCCGTGGCCTACTCTCCGGTGGTATCGCTGAAAGAAACAACAGGTGCAGTCGTAACATTCGACCATGCAGCAAAATTCCAGACCACCATCACCACCTTGGGTCGATTCATTGTTCGCGAAAAGGGAGCCGGGGAATGGACGGAATATGAAATCCCAACCTGGCCGAATGCAGGCAGCTGGACTTTCGTTTCTTCCGGTTCGATAGACATTTCAGCGTTCGCCGGCAAAGAAATTGAAATCGGATTCAAATATGCTTCGACTTCTGCAGGTGCCGATACCTGGGAAATCAAAAATGTAAAAGTTCTGAAAAAATAAAAGAATATGAAATCCTCAGCATACATTGGACTTGTGGCAATGATGGCCGCATGTGCCGGACTCACTTCCTGTCAGGCGGATATGGACAATCCGGGACTCGACACACCGCAAGCCTCCCTGACTCCGAACACAACGATTCTGGAGCTCAAACAGCTTTTTGAAAATCAGACCGAATGTTTGCCCCTGAAAGATGAGGCCACCGGCGAACATTATGTGATTCATGGTCGCGTGGTCTCGAGCGATGCCACGGGAAACATCTATAAATCTCTCGTGATTCAGGATGAGACGGCAGCCCTCGCGTTCTCTATCAACCAAAGCAGTCTTTACAACTCTTATCGACTGGGTCAGGATGTGGTGGTTGATATGACCGGGCTTTACATCGGATATTACCGCGGTCTTCAGCAGGTTGGATACCCCGGCGATCCATATAACGGTTCTCCCCAACTTGGCTTCATGGCCTACGATTACTGGTTGGCTCACGCAGAATTAAACCAGCTTCCTGATCCCGATTTTAAACTTGTAGAACTTAATTCGGACTATCCCACCGATGAATATTACTGCATAACATTCAGTGATTTCAACGAACTCAACAATGCGACTCTGCCCGAACTTCAAAGTCAGCTTGTAGAATTCCGGAATGTCTCATTCTCGATAAATGAAGGAGAAGAGACCTACGCACCCTATCAGGAAAGTGTGAACCGCACTCTTGTTGACGCGAATGGACAGACTCTGACAGTACGCAACTCAGGATACTCCAACTTCTACAATCAGCTGCTTCCTGAAGGACGCGGCAACGTTCGCGGCATCCTTTCCTACTATGGAGACGCATGGCAACTTGTGCTGCGTGGCCCGGAAGATGTGATGATCACCACCAAGGGCGAAGAAAGCGATCCGTTCACCGTGCAGGATGTAATTGACGGAACCTACGCCGGCATGTCGGGTTGGGTGAAGGGTTATATCGTAGGTTCGGTAAAAGCCGGAGTCAGCAGTGTCACCTCAGCCTCCGACGTTATCTTCGGGGCCGGTGCGGAAATGGACAACAACGTGCTTATCGCGGCCGACGCAGCCGAGACCGATATCAACAAGTGTGTGGCAGTGGCCCTGCCGCAGATGACTCAGCTTCGTTTCTGGGTTAATCTCGCCGACAATCCGGGCGTTTACAAGAAAGAACTCCTTGTAAACGGATTGCTGGGACGTGAATTGGGTCTGCCCGGCGTAATCGACAGCCGCGGCGGAACTTCCGACTTCAAACTCGATGGCAAAGAGATCAATCCCAACGGCGAGGCTCCGGCACCCTCGGGCTCGGGCACAGAAGCCGACCCATATAACGTAAGCTACGTTATGCAGAGCGTTAACGACGAAACTGATGTTTGGGTTGTGGGCTATGTTGCCGGATATGTGGCAACGGGAGACTTTGCCGATGGCGCGGAATTCTCGGCTAATGAGGTGAACGGCTCAACCAATTATCTCAACTCAACGAATGTGATTCTTTCGGCAGTTGCCCCCATGAAGTGTGGTACGGCCAACTCGGTTCCGGCGCAGCTCACAGCATCCACACGCCCGGTGCTCGGCCTTAAGCTGAATCCTTCAATCTATGGCAAACAGGTAAAAGTGAAATGCCGACTTGCCACTTACCTCGGTGTGCGCGGCATCCGAAATATCTCGGAAGTTGTGGAACTCTGATACCCCTAAACTTATGATATGAAAAAACATATTATAACCATAATGATGATGGCCACTGCATGCGCAGTGGCCATTGCAGGTTATCCCGAGGGTTATTACTCTCGGATGGACGGCAAAAAGAAAGAAAATCTGAAGCAGGCTGCAAAAGAATGTGTGCAAAGCCACACGCGCCTTGAATATTACGATCTTCCCAACTACTGGGCATATTCGGATGTGTATCCCGAACTTGTCGACGGGCTGAAACGGTGGTGGGAAATGTATTCGGATGCGGTCTATCTGATTCAGGACTGGCAGACCGGCAAACAAAGTTTCTCGGCCAACAAGATGCAGCGCGAACATGCCGTGCCGAAATCATGGTGGAAACGTGGAGGCGATGTGGAATATACACCCGCCTACAGTGATATGTGGAATCTCTATCCGAGCGATGCGGCAGCCAATCAGGCAAAATCCAATTATCCCTTTGGTGAAACCCGAACCACTATATTCGACAATGGAGTTACCAAAGTCGGGCCGCCCAAATCTGGCTACGGCGGAGGGTGCGGCACCGTGTTCGAACCGGCCGACGAGTACAAGGGTGACTTCGCACGCGCCATTTTCTATATGGCCACTGTTTATTCGGATTTGAACTGGGTTTATGACTATATGTTTGTTTCAAACTCCTACCCCACCCTTCTGCCCTGGGCCGTGAACATGCTGCTGCAATGGTCAAGAATGGACAAAGTGAGTCAGAAGGAAATTGACCGCAATGACTATGTGGAACAATTCCAGGGGAACCGCAATCCTTTCATAGATTTCCCCAATCTTGCCGAATATATCTGGGGAGTACGCACAGGCGAAACCTTTATTATCGCCGACCAGGAAAACACCGGCACCACACCCCCAATCACGGGCGACCCCGAAATTACTGCCCCTGTCAATGGGGAAGCTCTTGACTTCGGAGAGATTGCCAACGGTTACACAGTGAAACGCTCTCTTCAAATCAGCGGCAACAACATGACATCTCCCCTTTCGCTGCGTGTGGTGGGTGAGAATAAAAACTTTTTTGTTCCCGAAGTGACCAGCATCCCGGCTTCGATAATGAATCAGAACGGAGGCTACCTGCTGGCAATAAACTATACTCCCACCTCGAAGGGCACCCACGAAGCGAAGCTGACACTCTATGACGGCGGCCTCGACGGCAGCATAGCTGTGACCCTCCGCGGCGAGTCGCTCGACGTGCCGACAATGCAGACTCTCAACGCACTCCCGGCCACCGATGTCACCTACACGGGATATACCGCCAACTGGTCTGCCCCGACAGGTATAGCCGATTATTACACGCTGACACGTGTAAGATATGTGCAGGGAGCCGAGGAAGTTGAGACATACGAGACCGGAGAAACTCACTATCAGGTTAGCAACCGCGAGCCGGGAGTGGCCGAGAGTTACACCGTGACTTATAACCGCCTCGGAGTCGAATCGCCCGCATCAAATACAATCTACATAGGGGCAACCGGCATCAACGATGTGAATATTGACGCTCCGTTCCACGTCTATGGAACCAATGGCGGAATCACCGTGAGCAGGGCCAATGGCGAAAACGGGTTGCTTAGGATATTCACTACCGCCGGACTGGAAATTGCAACGATCGCCGAGCCCGAGGACGGCTTGTTCATCCCTCTTGAACCGGCCATTTACATTATAACCATCGGCAACTCACGACCATTGAAAATAACAGTCCGCTAAATTCCCCGAACCAGCCATTTGAGTGATTAAAACCCATTTAGGTGATTAAAATAAGAAAAACCACTTCATTGTGAAGATACTGAAAATCATCGGCCGAGTCGTTCTGGCAATCATTATTCTGCTGACTGTTCTTATAACGGGAGCATTGATATTTCTCAGTTCTAAAGAATTGGGACCGACAGTGGAACGTCTGGCTGATGATTACATTGACGGTCATCTTAAAATCGGGAGCCTTAAATTGGGTTTTAATCCCGGGTTCCCGATTTTAAGAATCGAAGCCGACAGTGTCATCCTTATTTCAAATACTTTCAAAGAGCTCACCGATGATGAACGTGGGCGCCTTCCCGAATATGCAGACTCGCTGCTAAGTGTCGACCATTTGTCGGGGGCGATAGATCTGAAACGTCTGCTTGTGAACAACGAAATCGCTCTTCACGACATGATGTTGCGCGGACTGGGGGTAAACATCGTGATTGCCCACAACGGTGAAGCCAACTATGCGGTTGCAAAAATTCCTCACGAAAAAAAAGATTCTAAGAAAAAGCATAAAATCTCAGGATTCCGCATTGACAGGTTTGCTCTTGACAATCCGAAAGAAATGCGCTTCTATAACGCCGCCGACTCCACATCGGCCTCGGTGCTGCTTCTCACCGATGCGGCAGTGGAAAGCGAGAAAGAACCTGAGTATCGTTTAAAAATCAGCGGCAACGTTATGTCGCACAAGGCAACGTTGCTCACCAATCTTGAACAAATCAGTTTCGGGCTGAACGGGAAAGTTTATTGGGACACAGCGAAGCCGGGACTCGTGGCCGTCGACAAATTCATGATACGCGGCGCATTTATACGTGCACTTGTAACAGGAGAGGTTGACTTTACGTCAAGTCCGATTATAAACAGAGCCGTTGTAGAATTAACGCCCGTGGCACTCACCGACCTGCTCACTCTCCTTCCCGACTCAATAAGAGAGATTCACCGACTGGATCCGTCAAATTTTCACACCAATCTCTGCATCGGGGGCAAGTTCGAACTTACCCAACCGATGAACCTTACAACCGACACTGTGCCATCTGCCCGCATCAGCCTTAACGTTCCGCCAGCATCATTACGGTATGGAAAAGCACGGTTCGAGGAATTGGCTTTTGACGTAACAGTAAACACGGTAAGCAACAGTCCTGACCAGACTGTAATAGATGTGGAACGCTGCGTAATTGCCGGGGAGGCCACCAGAATGGAGGCGCACGGGCTGATTTCAAATTTAATCAGCGACCCTTCTTTCTCTGCAGGACTGAACGGAAATCTTGATTTAGCCAATCTTCCTCCCCTGCTCCACGAGAAAATCGGGGGATACGTTTCCGGAATAATCACAGCCAAACTCAACACCAAGGGGCGAGCATCCATGTTTCGACAAGAGAACATGCATCGCCTGCTGGCCGACGGCTCCATATCGGCCGATAATTTATATTTTATCTCGGCCGACACGGCCAACATGATTCAACTGCACAATGCAAAAATAAACTTTGATTCTCAGCGAAGGGTCAAAGGCACTCCGCTGCTCAACGCAAAAGTAGAAGTTGACACGGCCAATATACTTTCGGGAGGTGTTGATATAGCTTTCAGCAATTTTGCACTGGATGCCGGTGTGAAATTTAACGACAACACCGCCGACACGACACTTAATCTCCCGGTGGTGGGCAAATTCAACGTAAACTGTCTGAACATTATCTCCATTACCGACAGCGCCGGGGGAAGGATTCGCAATATCGGGGGAAATCTCAAAATCAAGAGATTCAACAGTCATAAACGTATGCCTGAAATCTTGGCCCGTCTCAACACGGGTCGCGTGTCTGCCGGTTCGCTTTCCGACCGTATTCTTTTGGACAACGCCAATATCACCGCCAACCTTCGCAAGCTCCCCGCAAATCCGAAAAAGAAAGAGGACGGCAAAAAATCCACCCATACAAATAGGGAATATAATTATATAAGCCCGGCGAAGGTGTTCAGATATGTCTATGCAAAACGTCATCACCGGCCACACAATCCGCATGTCTATATCGCACAATCTAATAAAGATGTCGAATTGCTGGAATGGAATTTAGCGAAGGGATTCCGGAAATTTATAACAGGCTGGAATATCAAGGGTACTGTCAATACACGGAACGCACGCCTGCTCACGCCGTTGTTCCCGATGCGCAATCACTTCTCGAATATAGATCTGAAGTTTAATAACGACACAATAAACATTTCAGACATTACGCTGCGCGCCGAAAGTTCCGACATAACCCTTTCAGGCCTCGTTACCAACGTAACCGGAGCCATGACCTCCAGGAATAACAATAATCTGAAAGCCAATCTCTCGATTCTGAGCGATACAATAGATATAAACCGCATTGCATCGGTTATATTCAGAGGGGCCGCCTACGCCGACAGGAAACGTCGCGGCAAAATTCACTCCATGAAAACGGATAACGATGATGAGCTGGGGAAACGCATTGACAAACTCTCAAAAGAAGACCCCGGCACCTCCGCCCCCGTGCTGATTCCCGTTAATGTGACTGCTAATCTTAAGCTGGGAGCCGCCAATATTTTATACAGCGACCTTGTTCTGCAAGATGTGGACGGAGATGTGCTTCTCTATGACGGCGGTGTCAATCTGAATAATCTGAATGCCACCTCCGATGCCGGCAATCTGAGTGTGTCGGCCCTCTATTCCGCAGCCTCACCCGATGATATGCATTTCGGATTCGGATTGAATCTGCAGGACTTCAATGTAGGCAAATTCGTGCAGCTCGTACCGGCCATTGATTCGATAACGCCCCTTATTCACGACTTTTCAGGCACAATAAACGCTGATATCGCAGCCACTTGCCGCATAGACTCAGGCATGAATTTCGTGCTTCCGTCGTTAGACGCGGCGATGAGGATAACAGGAGACAATCTGGCATTTATCGACCCGAAGAAATACCGCACCTTGGGAAAATGGCTTGGTTTTAAGAATAAAGCCGACAACACTATTCACCATTTGAATGTGGAGATGACCGTTGCCCACGAGCTTATGAGAGTCTATCCATTTGCATTCAACATTGACCGCTATCGGCTTGGCATATACGGCTCAAACGACATCAACATGAATTTTGATTATCATTTATCGGTGTTGAAATCTCCGCTGCCTTTCAGATTCGGAATCACCATATCGGGAAATCCGAAGAAGCACAAGGTGAGGTTCGGAGGAGCCAAATTTAAGGAAAATTCTGTTGTGGAAAGTATTGACGTGGTTAAAAATGCCCGTATCAATCTTCTTGATCAGATACAGGATGTATTCAAAAGAGGGGTTCGCAATTCAAGATTTGCCAAAGTGCGCTTTGCCCAACCGGCCGGTTTTGATGAAGGCCCCGACCCGGGCCTGAGTGCATCCGACTCTCTTCAACTGATACGCGAGGGTCTTATCGAGGCACCGGATGTGAAAAATAGAGACAATACCGACCCGGCCCGACACGACACAACGCCGGCGAAAAAGAAGAAACACAAAAAGAAGAGCGCCAAGAAGAACGATTGAATTTTGAACGATTGAATTTCTCATCTTTTTTTGTGATATTGGAAATAATTGCTAATTTTGCTCATTAACAGAGATTGGAGGAATCCTCAACTTCCCGAAGTCTCTTGAAATAAACATAAAACCTTATACACCATTATTTTAGCCTAACATTCGTTTAAATCCATGATATTCCATAATTTAAAAAGATTTCTTTTACTATCCGGCATGACCGTGGCAATTCTCGGTTTGTCGGAATCATCTTTCGCAACCTATCCGGAAGGATATTACAATTCACTTAACGGCAAATGCGGCCGCGAACTGATGACCGCGGTCAAGAAGTGTGTAGCCTCACATACAACCATATCATACGGCACCGACACCTGGAACGCATTTAAAGACACCGATGTCAAAACAATAGACGGAGTTGACTATTGGTGGGACATGTATAGCAACAATCTTGTCAAAGTCTCGTCGGGCCATCCGGGCATGAATATCGAACATTCAGTTGCCAACTCATGGTGGGGCAAGACTAAAAACGACGCTTATAAAGACATCGTTCATCTCAACCCCAGCGATCAGGATGCCAACAGCCGCAAAGGCAACTATCCTCTTGCCGAGCTGCAGACAGTTAGCTGGACCAACGGTGTGACCTCGGTGGGCAAAGCCAAAAGCGGCCAAGGTGGCGGAGCCTCCAATTGCTATGAACCCACCGACGAATATAAAGGCGATTTCGCCCGTGTGTTCATGTATATGTTCACCATTTATGAAGACATCTCATGGAAATCCAACACTGCATGGATGTACGACACATCGAAAAGCCTGATGTTCCAGGATTGGGCACGCGACCTGCTGCTGAGATGGAACAGTGCTGACCCCGTGAGTCAGAAGGAAATATCTCGAAACGACGGAATATACCGCAACCAGAAAAACCGAAACCCATTCATTGATCTTCCTGATTTGGCCGACCACATCTGGGGTTCGAAATCCAATGTGCCTTTCGACCTCGACAATCCCGGCGTTCCCGATCAGCCCTCAGATCCTGAAGATCCGGAAATACCATCGGACGATTACAGCTGGCTGTCGGAAAACGACTCGGAAGCCACCGGGTGGTCATACGAAAATACCAGTCTGCCGTCGGGAGGGACCTACGTTTGGAGCTGGAAAGAATATAACGGACTTCACTACCTCAACGCGAGTGCCTACATCGGAGGTCAGGCCAAAAAATCTTTGGCCTATGCCTGGAGTCCCGAAGTTGACATGACCAATGTGAAAAGTGCTGTGCTCGGTTTCTCTCATGCAGCCAAATTCCAGACCACTCTCCGCGACCTGTGCAAAGTTTCAGTAAAAGACGTTGAAAGCGGAGAAATAACAGATGTGGCAATAACCCAATGGCCCTCTGCCGGCTCGTGGACTTTTACCGATTGCAAGGGAATTGATCTCTCCGAGTTCGCAAATAAGAAAGTGCGTATCGGTTTCAAATATCAATCCACCGACTCGGGTGCCGACACATGGGAAATACGCAACGTAAACCTGAATCTGACCCGCCTCGACACCGGCATCGACCTTAACACTGATAATGAAGACGACAGCTTCCTTGTGGAAGTTCGCGGCAACAATATTCTTGCACCGGTAGGTGCACGCATTTTCGACCTGAACGGCCGGGAATTTGAAGGCACTTCATTGCAACGCGGTGTATATGTTGTGGTGAAACCTTCATTCGATAAAGCAGTAAAAGTCCTGATAAAATAACGCATTATGAAAAGAATCATAACTTGCTTATCTTTTTTAACCTCGCTGCTTTGCGCACATGCAGAATTGCCGGCAGGCTATTATGACAGTCTCGACGGGAAGCAGGGGGAACAACTCATCACGGCCCTGCGCACCCTGGCGGCCGGCCACCGCGTAATAACCTACAACACCAAAACCTGGGGCGCGTTTGAGAAAACCGACGTGCGCCTGGTTAAAGGGCGTCAAGCCTGGTGGGACATGTATAGCAATAACATTGTTTACCTTCCCGACCATGACGGACTCAACATAGAACATTCGGTTGCCAATTCATGGTGGGGAGGGAAGAAAGGAAGCAATGAGGCCTATTCCGATTTGTTTCATCTCAATCCAAGCGACCAGAACGCAAACAATAAGAAAGGGAACAACCCGCCGGGCGAAGTGGCCGATGCCCGTCTTCTCGATAACGGCCTGGTGCGCATCGGGACACCCGTTGCCGGCCAGGGGGGCGGAGCAGCAAGCGTGTTCGAACCTGCCGATGAATATAAAGGAGACTTTGCACGCGCATATTTTTATGTTTTCACCACCTACGGTTCGTTAGACTGGCTTGACCAATATGCATATATCTATGACAACTCGGGCAAGCTCCAACCCTGGGCCGAGGAAATGCTGATGCGCTGGCACCGTAATGACCCGGTGGATAGCAAGGAACTGAATCGTAACGAGGCCATTTACTCAGAGCAAGGCAACCGCAATCCTTTTATCGATTGCCCTGAACTAGCGGAATATATCTGGGGAGAAAATGCGAATCAGACATTTTCGGCATCAAGCGTAGGCACAATCGCACCCTCCGACCGCCCCGAAGCACCAGGATTCAAGGATATGCGCCTCACAGGTGTAAATACATATTCAGGACGCTGGTGGGACGGTAAAAGAATAGAAATCGATGCTCCCCAGGGAGACCTTTATATCAGCGTGGACGGTGGCAGTTACCATCCGGCCAAGGAATATACTCTTGATCCAGCCGAGAATGGAAGGGAATCTCATCTCATTTCCGCCTACACGTCTCACGAGGTGAACGGCCATGTCCTCCGCAGTCCGATTTCAAGACTCTCGATGCTGGCAGCCGATCCTCTCGAAACCGATTATTCGGCAGCCCGTTGGGAACGTATCGAAGATGATGACGAACTCGACCTGACCGAAGGTTATTATCTTATCACCGCTTCGACCAATCTGCACGTAATGAGTGTGAACGGCGGGACCTCTTCAACTCAATTCATGGAATCGGCCGGCTTTGTCGATTTCAGCGACGACCTTATTTCCCAGCTTCCCGTTGATGCCGCAATTGTAAGATTCGCCAATGTGGAAGGAGGCAAAACCCGCCTGATGGTGTGTGACATCTATGGCCACTATGCCGGCTCATGGAACAACACAGCCAAAAACAAAATGAAGCTCGACCCCGTGACTTATACCCCGGGAATTGCAAAAATAAATTCAGACGGCACTTTCTCTTACGCGTTCGACACTTACGGCTCGCTGCAATATAACGCTTCGCAACCGCGATTCCTGAACTACGAGTCAAACCAGAAACCGGTGTTCCTTTACAAATTTAAGGATCTTGCCGGAGGATGGATGGGTATCGACACTCCCGGCGAAGACGTTTGGGGAATCGGAATTGACAGCGAAGGCATATCCACCGACCAATCCACGAAAATCTATGATCTCAGCGGACGCCCGGTGGACGGCAAGAAACTCAGCCGAGGAATCTATATCGTTGTCGGCCCCAAAGGCACCCGAAAGATTGCGTTCTGATGCCTTGAAAAGGCAAACAACTCCACTAATTCAACCAAATAATACCATAAATAACACAAAAAACATTTCGTTATGTTAGAAGAAACGAATGTGAAGACCATCGATAAGGTAGTGGTCAGATTTGCAGGCGACAGCGGCGACGGTATGCAGCTTGCCGGCAATATATTTTCGAATATCTCGGCCGAGATTGGAGATGAAATATCAACATTCCCCGACTATCCAGCCGAGATCCGCGCACCGCAAGGTTCTCTGAGCGGGGTGTCGGGCTATCAGGTAAGCGTGGGGCGCGGGGTGCATACTCCCGGTGACGAAGCCGATGTGCTGGTTGCCATGAATCCGGCCGCACTTAAAACCAATCTTCGCTATCTGAAACGCGATGGTGTGGTGGTATGCGATGTCGACTCCTTCACCCCCGCCAACCTTAAAAAAGCGGAATATAAGACGAATGATCCTATAAAAGAGCTTGATATAGATTCGAAGCGCGTTCTGCTCGTGCCGATGACCACTCTTTTAAAAAACACACTTGCTGATTCCGGCCTTGACCAGAAAGCCATAATGAAGAGCAAGAACATGCTGGCATTAGGTATAATCTGCTGGCTCTTCGACCGTCCGGTAGATAATGTGCTCCGCAAATTAAAAAATAAATTTGCAAAGAAGCCTGCTGTCTACGAAGCCAATGCAAAGGTTCTTCAGGCCGGTTGGGATTATGGCCACAACACCCACAGCTCACTTCCGGTGTATCGCATAGATACAGCCGAGTCACGCCCGGGCACATATACCGATGTGACCGGTAACACTGCCACCGCCTGGGGTTTGATATTGGCCTCTGAAAAGAGTCATCGCCCTCTGTTCCTGGGGTCCTACCCCATCACTCCGGCCACCGATATCCTTCATGAACTTGCCAAACGAAAAGACCTCGGAGTCAAGGCCGTTCAGATGGAAGACGAAATTGCCGGCATCTGCTCGGCAATCGGAGCGAGCTATGCCGGGCATCTTGCCGTAACATCAACGTCGGGTCCCGGTCTTGCCCTTAAATCGGAAGCCCTCGGCCTTGCCGTTATGGCTGAACTTCCGCTTGTGGCAATTGACGTGCAACGCGGAGGACCGTCGACCGGACTTCCCACCAAAACTGAACAGACCGACCTGATGCAGGCACTCTACGGCCGCAACGGCGAGTCGCCTCTGTGTGTTCTTGCCGCCGTAAGCCCAACCGACTGCTTCCACATGGCTTTTGAAGCTGCGCGCATTGCAATGGAATACATGACACCTGTGATACTTCTCACAGACGCTTATATCGCCAACGGCTCAAGCGCATGGCGTATTCCGGAACCCGATGATTATCCCGAAATTCATCCGCATATACTCCCGGCCGACCGTCTTGAAGCCGGCTGGAAGCCTTACGACCGTGATGAGAACAAGGTGAGATATTGGGCTCTGCCGGGAACTGAGGGTGCAATGCACCGCGTAGGCGGCCTTGAAAAAGACAATATCACCTCCATTATATCTACCGACGGCGCAAACCATGAACTTATGGTAAAGACACGCCGTGAAAAAATTGCACGTATTGCCGATTCCGTTCCTTGCGTGGAACCGATGCTGGATGCCGACGCCGATACAATTCTCTTAGGTTGGGGCGGCACTTACGGACATCTGCTCACAGCTGCAACTCAGCTGAACGAAGAGGGCAACCGTGTGGCTTTCTGGCAATTCAGATATATCAATCCGCTGCCGAAAAACACGCTCGAAGTCCTCGGCAAATATAAGAGAATTATTGTGGCCGAACTTAATACCGGCATGTTTGCAGATTATCTCCAGATGCATTTGCCCGGCAAGGAAATACTCCGCATAAACAAAATCGAGGGTCAGCCCTTCCTGGTGAAAGAAATCGTAGACGGTGTAAAAAAACTTATGGAGGAATAAGAGATGGAAAACATAGAAAACAAAACATATACAGCCGGTGATTATAAGAACAGCCAGAACGCACGCTGGTGCCCGGGCTGTGGAGACCATGCAATCCTGAATGTGCTTCATAAGGCTATGGCCGAACTTGGAGTTCCCCCGCACATGACAGCGGTTATCTCAGGCATCGGATGCAGTTCGCGACTCCCCTACTATATGAACACTTATGGCATGCACACCATCCACGGGCGTGCAGCCGCAATTGCAACCGGAGTGAAAACAGCCAACCCGGCTTTGACCGTGTGGCAGATATCAGGAGACGGCGACGGACTCGCCATCGGTGGCAACCACTTCATTCATGCCGTGCGACGCAATGTCAACATAAACATGCTGATTCTCAACAATAAGATTTATGGTTTGACAAAGGGGCAGTACTCACCCACCTCCGACCGCGGAACAATCTCGAAATCAAGCCCATACGGCACGGTTGAAGATCCTTTCATTCCGGCAGAACTCTGCTTCGGAGCCCGTGGAAACTTCTTTGCCCGCAGTTTTGATATGGCCCTCGACACGACACGGGAAGTCATGGTGGCAGCCGCACGTCATCAGGGTGCATCTGTAGTCGAAATTATGCAGAACTGCGTAATCTTCAACGACGGTATCCACAATTATTTCGCCGATAAAGAAAAACGCGCCGATCACACCATCCTGTTGCGACACGGCGAGAAAATGCTGTTTGGTAAAAATAAAGAAAAAGGACTGGTTCAGGATGGATTCGGCTTGAAAGCCGTGACAATCGGTGAAGACGGTTACACACTCGACGATGTGCTGGTGCATGATGCCCACGCACGCGAAAACTTCCTCCAGCAACAGCTTGCAATGATGGATGGCCACGAACTTCCTCTTGCCCTTGGAGTGATACGCGATTATAGCGCTCCGGTATACGATCAGGAAGTGGAACGGCAAACCAACGAAATCAAAGAAAAGAAAGGCTTCTCGTCTCTGCGCGACATGATTCTGAAGACCCACGAAACTTGGGAAATCAACTGAGCCTGAAATTTCAATTACAAGCAGGGCGCGTCAAAAATTGCAGATGCTGGAACATGACGTGCCATAGTACGAAAAAACGTCGACAATGTGGGGCCTGCCACGTCCTCTACATTGTCGACGAAATTTTCCGCATTGTCTCGGCGATTTTCCTCATACGTGCATACGCACTCACCACTAAATTTTTAACATATCCTTAATGGTACCCATAAAGACAATTTATATCTACCATGATTGTTTCATGGTTCAAACTCCGGATGTAACGCTGATATTTGACTTTTGGAAAGATCCCTATCAGCGCGACGCACTCCCCAATCCTCTTCTTGACATGGATTGCGACAAACCGGTATATGTATTCGTGAGCCATGGCCATAAAGACCACTTCAATCCTCAGATTTTCAGTTGGGCGCGATATTTCAAGGATATACATTACGTTGTGAGCCGCGATGTCCGCAAAAGAATTAACCATCTGGTGAGCCCCACGGCAAAGTATAACGGAGATAAGGTTGACGAATCGCAAGTTATAACATTGACCGATAATGACCGGTATGCCGATAGAAATATAAACGTTGCTACTTTTCCGTCTACCGACATCGGCAATTCATACGCCGTGACCGTAGGAGGACGGACTGTTTTTCATGCCGGCGATCTGAACGCATGGATTTGGAAAGATGAATCCACAGAAGAGGAAGTGAACGCCGCCTTGGATGCTTACACAAGGATTATAGACAAAATAGCCGGAACGTTCAGCGAATTTGATCTTTGTTTCTTTCCGGTAGACTCAAGAATCGGCACCGACTATTTCACCGGAGCAAAAATATTTCTGGAACGGTTCCGGGTAAAAAATTTCTTTCCAATGCACTTCGAGCTCGGGGAGGAATCTGCGGAAATAGCCCGTTTACACCCGGATGCAGCAAAATTCGACCTATATTCGTCGCCCACCTGTCGCCATTACATCATGTCCGCTCCCTACTCGGCCTATTTCATCCTCACTTGACGATTTTACGGAAAGTAAATGACGGTACCTTTGCATACATGTTACCTTAATCTTCATTTGGTTATGGATTGTCGACAAGTTGGATCTCCCAAGTCCCTTTCTTTGTCGCACCTTTACGACAAAGAAATATGCCTTTATTGTTTTCTACGATATTTCTGATTGGGATCATTGGGCTTATCAGGAATAGTACGTTCCAACACTCCCGCTCCCACCAAATCATAGATATACTTTTTTCTGTTATCAAAGTGGTCTGAGACTCCGGCTCGCTGAAGAATCTCTTGTCTATTCCGTGGTATATTACAGAAGTTTCTAATATCCTGCTGTTTCTTTGTTAACTTCAACTTGGTCGTATTTTGAGGAAGTTGGTCGTGAACTGGGTCGGTTTTTGTCAGAGCCGGGTCGGTTTTTGAGTTAGATTGATCGCGAACTGGATCGGTTTTTGTCAGAGCTGGGTCGGTTTTTGAGTTAGGTGGGTCGTTAACTGGGTCGGTTTCTATCAGAGCTGGGTCGGTTTTTGAGTTAGGTTGGTCGTTACCTTGGTCAACTCTGCGAGGAATCGTTATGACAAACTCGTTGGCGGAATGGGTTATTTCCCGTTGATCAATGCCATTTGAGAAAATCGCGTTTGGATCATACTCAAGAGCTCGACGAACTCCACTGCCTGCGCCTGTATAGGGGAGCAGATAGTTGGCATTTGTGAAGAGGAACATATTGCGTGGCATCGATGTGCCATTTTTGATATCCTCTACAGTCAGTCCATTCGGTAGCGCACCGGGACTATGAATCTCCAAGCGATTGTCAAAAATAAAGATGCGTATAGGAGCCTTGATATTTAGGGAGCGATGCACTAAAGCGTTTACTGTATATTCTATAAGACTTTCGTATGGAATCTCTAATTGCCCGAGCGAATTAAAATCCTTTTCCACTTGCACTTTGCGGAGATTGCGGGTAAAGAAGTTCATAATGGTGCGGAACTGATGCAAGAGGTTGCCTTCTATCTCCATATCGTGCATCTTGTCACGAAACTGTATGCCTCCGACTGAGTTGCCTAAGAAACTGATGCACTTGGCAGTCATTACAGGAAGCCAACGCTGAGTGTATTTTCCGAAAAGAAGTATGGCTGCTACGGTCAACATTCCATCCGGACGAATGAACCTCAGATTCTTTAACAATCTTTCGATTGTTGTTCCTGTAATGACAAACTCGGCCATCTGATCAAGTGAATAATCCTTCATATTCAACTCATCAATATGTTTCCCCTTAAACACAGGTGAGAACCTACTCATCAAATACAGTTTGATAGTGTCGGTATCAAGGTCATCCAACGTAGCACCCGGCACAGCAGCTTCATCGGGATCAAAATTCCCACATCCACTCATCATCTCTGCAAGTTCCGAATTGTCGAACACCTTGCGCTTATCAGCACCATTCTTAACCCATATCACACCCTTATTATCGTGGTATGGCTTATTCTTGCCTTCTGGAATTGTGGCAATAACGACTGCACCTCCGGTTACTGAGACATTCTCAACTTCAATCAAGATATTTGGAATAACATTCTCAGATGCAATATTAGTCAGAAGATTAGTAGTCTCCTGAAGTTCCTTATAAGATAGCGCATTAATCTCACCAGACTTATCGTTTATACCTATGATAAGCCTTCCGCCGCGAGAATTGCTGAACGCAACCATCTCGCACCCGATCTCATACTTATCGTCTTTATTGGCCATCCGTTCTTTGAACTGTACCTGCCCGGCCTCCGCCAAGTCTCTCAATTGAAGTATATCTTGCTCAGTCATATGTAATCTTAAATATTAGAGAACTATACTATTGACATCCTCCTTTTTATAACAGCTCAAGTATCGTGAGGATTTAGAATTATACTAATTCGTACACAAAGAATACCACGAGTTTTAAACTAATTTCATTTTCTCGCAGTTAGAGATTATTCTATCTAAAATCCTAAGAAAATCACTTGTATCCAAAAAGTAACTTGGATAAGCTTCCTGAAGTTCCTTGATTTTCGATACGGAAACAAGAACTACTGCATTTTTTGCATCTTGAGAAACACGTTCCAATCTGGAGTAGTCGTTCATAGCAGATGTCTCATCATTATATGGATTTACATTAACCCTTTTAGTCTTAAAGTTTATATTTAATATATAATATTTGTTGGTATAGTTTTCTTTTATTGCAAAATTATTTGTTACTCGAAGGGCTTTTAGAGTATCACAAAGATTATATTTTTTATCAAGGACATATAAAAGTTTCATCAAATCCCGGGTTGTTAGACCTTGATTTGAGTGAACAGGAAGAATATTCCGTTCTTCCTTAATTGCAAATAAAGAACTTACATATTTGAAAAATTCTAGCCACTCGTCAGCTCCTTGGCTTGATTTAAGGGGAGTTTTAGTAACTAAACCAGCTGTTTCAACCGCCATCGCCCAAAAATGTTGTAACTTAGTCCGTACCTGAAGTTCTACTCGGAGCCCATTATAGTCATTATTGTCTGAAACAAACTTATAGACAAAATGCACACTTCGATATCCACTTTCTTTTGGAAATTCTATATAATTTATGGGCGATTTTTCCAGCATGAATCCTTCAGGTACATTTGCCTGCAAGATTGTGTACAACTTATCTAAAGTCTTTATATTCGGAAGAACCACGCGAAGACCACCTATATCTTGCATCCCTCCTAATTTCATCTGGGGATTGAGGTCAAGTTTATATATAATTGAAGTAAGTCGTTTTAATCTCCGGGATGTAAAGGTTGCATTAATTCGATTGTTATTTATAATTTCATTTATACCAGTTTGGAGTTTATCGAGAACGAATAAGTGAAGTGATCGCCAATCATTTATTTTTGCAATGGCGTTTTTAACAATATCATCTTCTCTAGATGAGATAGCAATTTCTCCGGCCTTATCAATTTGATGTCTTCCGTATTTCATTTGTATTTAATTTATGGGTCTGCGACTATGCCGTAGATATTTGAGGGTTTAATTATATAAGATCTTCTTTGCTAAGTAACTTGCTTTAGCAAATTTTTATCTTTGTATCTGTGATGAGAGACTCAATATAAAATGTCATTTTAAAAAGCCATATAGATATATTTTAGGCTCTATTTGTTTTGCTAATTCTTTTAATTTGTCCCGAAGATTATTGATAAGTTCTGTATAGCGAGTATCGTCACTATCAGATTTCATTTGGACATTACCGTTCTTTAAGGTCTTAGCTCCTTGAAAATGCATCTTTATATCGTAAAGTGATGCATTCGGGTTTGAATCCTCTTTTGAATGATAGTACCGCCATAGCTCTCGACCTGCATCCATAACGGCAGTGGCCTCAGCAGAGAACAAAAGAGGTTGAGAATTATCTTCTGCGACAGAAAATAGCGTAGCGTCCTTCGTTGGTCTTTTTTTGCCCTTTATATAATCGTTCAACGCGTGACTTTTGAATGTATCTCTTGCACCAACTTCTTCTTCGGAGAAGGGAATCCAATGATTTGTAGCTTCTTGACAACTTATTGCGTTATCAAATATGGCATAAACCAAACAGTCATGATGAAAATTAGGATCATCCTTCCAACTATTTAAGGGGAAAAGATACTGATCTCTATCATTTAACCACGTTTTATTAATTACTTTTCGAATGACACTATAAATTGACATCTGAATCACATTATTAATAGTAATAGGAGTGAACAAGCTATATTTTATATCATTCGCGGATAATTTATTCGTTATAAATATCTGTGTATTATGTTGAATATCAGTTCCATTCATTCGAAGATATCCTAATATTGAATTATTCTTCTTATCATAAAATTGACGTAGCCACTCGATTATATATTTATCATCCGCATAGGAACGAATGTTCTTATAACCTATTTTTTTACCTTGTGCATTGAAAACATCAGCCACTATGTGGGAAAAATTCTCTTGCTGATTTGAATCCCAAATCATGAATCCAATTGGAAACTGTCCTTTCACATTATCAAAAGTAGAGGCCGGTACCACAAAAATACGTTTAAGTTTTATATCAAATTGCTTCCTAAATTTGATAAAATTAGAGGCTTGAAGATTTTTTAATGTTGAAAAGTTAGCAATGACTGTGCCAGGAATTTCTTGCTTTATTCTGAACAAAAATTGAGCAAATAATTCTCTCGCAGCTGTTCCAATTAATCCTTGGAATCTTTTATACGTTTCAGTCTCTTTTGCAACTCCTGATATATTCTTACCTGTATTTTTTAGCTGTTTTGCATCTGAATGTTCCTTGTACGGAGGATTAATATAAATAACCAATTTTTTGCGTTTTTCTTCATCTGCGATAATCTCTCGCAGACCATTTGGAAGTTTATCGAAGGAGTCATTAAGAAAATCAAATTGAAATACATGTGTTGGGAGGAGGTTTGCTCCATTCTTAATACGTTCCTGCATGACGTCAACATCGGCTTTATCCAAAGTTGAAGCCCAAATCTTATACTTATCCACTAGACCGTTTAGTAGATTACCTGTACCCGCAGCACAGTCCCATATATAGTATTCATCTTGCCAATTCTCTCCTAACTCGTCTTCGAGATATAATTGTGATAACTCTACCCATTTTTGAGGTGTGAAATAAGATCCTTTACGTTCCCTGACATCTTGTGGTACTAGAAGATCGCGACGTTTGATTATATAATCCCAGTACTCTTCCTTAGGAGGACGGTCATAACAATTCCAAAATTGTGTATGTGCTTCTTGGTCATCAATGAACTTTGCTTTACTAGAATTGAAAACACCCATTGCCGTCCTATTACGTCCAAGTTCATAATATGTCTCACGAAGAACTACATGGAGCTTATCCTGAATAGTCTTATTTTTAATTGATAGAATATCTGCAAGGAAGAAGTCAGAGTCCAGAACACCTTGTTTTTTTGCTTCATCCCAATTAACATCAATGGTTGGTTTAACAGTTTTTAGCCATTTTTGATAGATAACGACAAAGTTATTTTTACTTATACGGATTCGCGATATCTTCTTCTTTCCGATGATAAAGTTAGATTTAATGAAACGAGCTAGTTCCTTTTCATCAGATCCATAATCGAAGGAGTACATCGAAATACCGAAAACATTTTCTACCAACTTCAAAACTATTTGGAATTCTTTAGTAGAGTGATCAGATGGTGTAACGTTCCAGTTGAAATCGTTGGCATAGAAAACCTCCTGAATTTCAGAATAAGGGATAAAAACAATCCGGTCAGCATCGAAAGCTCCGATGAATTTTGGAGGTAAGTAAGATTCAAATGTACGTGCCTTGCCGATAGTAAGAATTAATTGAGCGAATGATTCTTCAATTGGTTTAGAACCTTTCTTCGCCTCTGCCCATAAAAGAAATTCATTTTCAGAAAGAGATCTCTCATTATTAGGATTAGGGACGGCAACAGAGAAGTCTATATCACCAAGAATATGCGTGGTGTCATATGCTGAAAACCAATCTTGAGCAATATGATTTTTTAGTTCTTCTTCTCGTATATTATGTGGGTAAGCCATACTTAATAGAGGTTATTACCATTGAGTAATTGGGGTGGATGGACATTAAGAATTGATGCAATTTTGACAAGCATTTTAAGAGTGCGTAGTATTGGAGTACCAGCGAGGGACGGTAGCTTAATTCTTACCTAACTGCTCGGCACGCATTTCCCTTTAAGACTCTTTTAGCTAATGCTACCATTAGCCGATTAATGCGTTCAAATTCTATATCTTTTGTTTCTGTTGACATGAAACAATTAATTGATGTTATATGTAAAATTACAAAGAAAATTCGGATTAGGCAAGAGACTGAGAACGAAAATGATAGCTCTATACAGAGCAAATGTGAGAGTTGTCGGGTGTATCGCTGGATTTTGCTATTATTTGGCTTAGTGAAGGCGGTTCAGGCGGACAAGTGCGCCGATTGGTTTTGGCGAATGGAAGCCATTATCTCCGCGGAGTAAGGTCTTTTATCGAGCCGTCATCGTCAAGTCGGGTCTCAAACTTCACACCGGCAAATTCTTCTTGATTCTTGGTAACTGACTCGCTTCTTTCAAACACGGAGATAGCGATTGTCTGACTAATAACCAAGTCGGACTTGGTGATATAACCATATTTTATTAACTTTATCACCGTGGTAATAATAACCGTGGTGATAAAGTATGAAATTCTATAATCGGAGAAAAGAATTACATCATGTCGGCTCCCTACTCGGCCTATTTCATCCTCACTTGACGATTTTACGGATGCCCTCGGCAGTGCGTGAGATGTAAACGCCGCGTCCAAGACTCTCGAAGCTCTCTCCCACGTATACTCCGCCCAATGTATAATAACCGTATACACCCGGCGCATATTCACTTCCCGAACTTGAATCCGCTTCGATCTCATCAATTCCCGTCACTATTTCTATCGGCTTGATGTCGCTAAATAATCTCCACGGCGCAAAAGTGCGCGCGGCCTCGATACCTTCCGGTTTTACGTAGAGCGTTGCTGATGCATAATCTTCCTCTCTGACGAAGTTGTAATTTATCAAGAATGGCGGATCATCAGTGTTGTAAATAATTGTTGACAAATTCTGTATATATTCCGGATTCATATCAGGATGCCCGTAGTATGGACCGTAATAATTAAAACACTTAGGGAAGTTATTCCATAAAAATGTGTAATCTAAATCGAGATATAAATTTGGACGTCTCTCGTATCTGGTTACTTTTTCAGCAAGGGAGGAACTTTGGTCAAAAAATACGCTTCCTGCTATATGAACTTCGCAAAGGTTCAGCATATTAAAAAAAGGAGAACCGTAAATTTTAGTTCGCTCGGGCAGAACTATTTTTTCCATTTCGCAATTATTTGCAAATGCACCGTCCATGAGTTCACAGCCTTCTCCAAGAGTAAATTTCTTCATATAGAAATTATTGGCAAATGCCTCTTTCTCTATCGTGACATTTGCAGGAATACAAACACTGTCTAACTTCGTAAAGTTGAAAGCATAAGTGCCAATACGTCCCACTGTCGGTGGTAAATTAATTTTTTTAATAGGAGAGCCGGTAAACATACTGTATGGTATCTCTGAAAGATAATCGGGCCACTCCACCTCCTCCAAACCGGTCTGAACAAAAATATTCGCTCCTATATAACTTATATCATCAGGCAGCTTACTGAAGTCAAATATTTTAAGGTTTGAACAATATCTAAATGCTCCATACCCTATCTTTTTAAGTCTGTTTGCCCGGATATTTATAATTTCGATTATCGTGTTGTCCATGAAAGCTTCTCCTTCAATAGATGTAACCGAGGGGGGTACGTTAAGAGTTTTTACAACCGGGGCTATGTAATCAATAGTTGTGACAGTATATGTGGAGTTGCCTATTTGCACCCTTGGCATGATAGACATTTCTTCTCTTATTTCTGTTTCCTCACGGGGCAAGCGCACTGATGCTGTCTTCTCCTTTTCCGAGAGGATGGTATAGATGAATCCGTCAATTGATACGCTTTCAGATTCGGTCGGATTGCTTGTGTTGCCACCAATGCTTTGCAGACTGCCCATACAAGGCAACAGGCAAATTACAATTGCCCTGATAATGTTCCGCATAATCTCTCTTTTCATATCTGAATAATAAAGCAGTTAAAATCGTTTTCGTCATTTTATGATTTTACGGATACCGTCAGTAGTGCGGCAGATGTAAACTCCGCGGCTAAGACTATCGAAGTTGTCTCCTACGTATACTCCGCTGAGGGTATAATAACCGCAACATCCGGATTCCGCACCGGCCTCTTCCGCATAATCCAAGTCTGTATTATCAATCCCAGTCACAATATCTAACGGTGCGATATTATGAAAGTTTTTCCAGGGGTTTATAACCCTTGCTCTGTTCAGTCCCTTTGGTTCGACATATAACGTTGCGGTGTCATAATCCTTCTGACGCACGATGTCATAGTCTCCGATATATTGAGGAGCATCCGTGTGATATATAACCTTTTTAAGATCTTGCTTCCATACAGGGCTGATAGAAACATGAGGATCATAACCGTGATCGGATCCATAATCTTCTTCATATCCAAAATGTGAAGGAAAAGAATAATAACCAAACGGATTATTTCCAAGATAGTATGCCATCTCATCATCCCGTGCTAAAAGTTGCGCTCCGTTGTAAAAATGCACATCAGCTGCAAGCTCGAGCTCACTCAGATTCAGCATGTCGAAAAAAGGACAACCATAAATCCGGGTGCCGGAAGGCAATACTATTTTTTCAAGATCAGAATTGTAGCTCAGGCAAGTTGAATAAAGCCGGCATCCTTCTCCCAATCTTAGTTCTTTCAAGTCAAAGTTACATGCAAAGGCTTGTTCCATCAACAAGACATTAGCGGGAATAGAAAGAGTATCAATTTTACACCACGCAAAAGCCGCCGTTGAAACGGTGGTAAGGGTTGGTGGTAATTTTAAATTTGTAACTGCAGAGTAAAAAAACATTTTCTCAGGTACGACCGGAAGGTGTTCAGGCCATTCAACATCGGTAATGCCCGATCTGAAGAAAACACGATTCCCTACCTTTTCCGGGTCGGACGGTAGTTTCGAAAAATCGAAAGAACTCAGGGCACTACAGTTCGCAAATGCGTTTTCTCCAATATATTCCAATCTGTCACATTCGATATTGATTTGCTCTATTGGGGAGAAGTTAAATATTCCGCCCGGAATTATCTTCAGTTCTGCCGGCCAGGTAACCTCTTTAAAAGAGGTGTTATAAAAGATTCCGTACCCTAATTTATCGGAATCCGTGGGTAGTTTGGAAAAATCGAAAGAATTCAAGGTAATACACTTCGCAAATGCGTACTCTCCAATATATTCCAATCTGTCACATTCGATGTTAATTCTCTCTATTGCAGACTCATAAAACGTTTTGGAAGGAATTGTCCTTAGATCTGCAGGCCAGTTAATCACCCGCATATAGGTTCCACTAAAGATTCCGCCCCCTAATTTATCGGGATCCGAGGGTAGCTTGGAAAAATCGAAAGCTGTCAGTTCTTTACAGTATGCAAAAGCTTCCTCTCCGACATATTCCAATCTGTCACATTCGATATTGATTTTCTCTATTGGGGTATAGCTAAATATTCCCCTTGGAATTATCTTTAGTTCTGCCGGCCAGTTAACCTCTTTAAAAGGGGTTTTATAAAAGATTCCGTACCCTATTTTATCGGGATCCGCGGGTAGTTTGGAAAAATCGAAAGAACTCAGAGAACTACAGTTAGCAAATGCTTTCTCTCCAACTTCTTCCAATTCGCTGCCTTCTATATTGATTCTCTCTATTGCAGAGTCATAGAACGTTTTAGGTGGTATTGTCTTTAGTTCTGCAGGCCAGTTAACCTCCTTAATACCGGTTCTACTAAAGATTCCGTCCCCTAATTTATCAGGATTCGTGGGTAGTTTGGAAAAATCAAAAGAACTCAGAGCACTACAGTAATTAAAAGCTTCCTTTCCGACTTCTTCCAATCTGTCACATTCAAATTCTATATGTCTTAAATCAAAAAAGGATGCAAATGCACGTTCTTCAATTTATTTTACTGTTGCAGGTACTGTTAAGGATATTTCTCCACTAAAAAATCGGGGTGTGATTTTACGTATTGTCGTTACCGTGTAGTCAATACCATCTATATTTACTATATCAGGTATTACAAACTCTTGCTTATTACGCGATACATCTTTCATAAGATCTACTGCAACGGTCCTATCCTCTTCTGAAAGGACTATATACCTAAAATCATCAATCCAGATTTGTACAGCACTTGCAAGCAACCTTACACTCAGTAATAAACAAACAATCATACACCGCATTACGACACTGATGGTCTTTCTTTCCATGGCTTTGGCTTTTTAGGTAGTGGTTATAAATAACGATCAGAGGAAACAAATACGATCAGAGGAAACAGACTTCTGTCTCAAAATATCTGTATCTCCCATATTGATCTTATTTAAATTTCAGCACCCACTAATTGTTAAGAATCGTTTCGGCGACAAATATACAAAATTATATTTGATTATAGAAATTTTCATAGATATTTGAACCCACAAGAAATGTGAATGACGTAGAGGTATTATTCTTTCGAGTCAAGTATGAGTTTGAAATTATTAATAGTATTGAGTTATGAGGTATGTGGATATAATTTTAGATTCGGCACAAGGCGTTATGAGCTTCCATGACAACAGAAGCCGGTTTCTGAAGTTCGCCTCATAATATATGAGACAACGTACTAAAAAATATCGAACATAATTTTAAAATCAAAAGTTGACGGATAAGGGTGATCCGTCAGAATGAGTGGATAATTTTGCATCGTCTTAAGAGCATGGCGCGCTATAGGATTCTCTTTAAGATTTTAAGTTTAATCTAAATCAATTAAAAAATGTCCACAATTAAACAAACAGAAGACAAAGACAACGTAATTGACGGTTATGATCGTTTTTCGAGTCACCAATATTTAAGTCCCACGCGTGGCGTGTTACCATTGGTAATTTATCCAAATGAGGAACAGACCGGTCAACTTACAGATGCTCACTGCTCAATACTTAGATCGTTGGGTTTTAACAGTGTCGTCACAAAAGGGACGGAAGAAGAGCTTTTGGAAAATATCTCCATCCTTATAAACAACGGTCTTATGCCAATTCCCACACATGATATATTTAATCCTTCAAACAAGAAGCTTATTGCAGGGTTAACTGACAAACTTTCCGAGTTGGTTGCAAAATTAGATCGAAAGGAAAAGCTGGGTGGCATTTTCACCGGTTACTGTGGTTCTTTGGAGGATCTTGATGTCTTGAAAGCAATAGTTTCTGCGATAGACACGGGCCTCGGATGTACTAAATTGCCATCTATTAAAGATGTAACAAGCGTAACGAACCAAAGAACTTTGCAAATTCATTTGATTCCGGAACAATCATCACGGTTAATATTCAGTATCCCCGATTTAAGTATAAAAGATGCAGAATCTAAATTTTTTGCAGCGAAGACTCAAACATGTGCAGGCCCCGGTGTATGGTTATCAGATTCGAAAGCTACAACAAAAGATAGCGCAAACGTGGAAAAGACGCGCCTAAAGGAATTTTTTAATAATCTTGAGATTCTTACGGTGATGTCAAATTATACCTCACGTCCGATATGGGGAAAAGTAAATGAAGGTTCCTATGCATCCATGTTGCTTGAATCCATGAATGCTCTCGCCTATGGCGCGCAAGGTCTTTTCTTCACTCAAAGCAGTAACAATGGCTCAAAAGTAAGTTCCGTTCCCAGTACAGCAAATCCATGGTATAAGTTAATTAATCGGATTAAACAATTCGAAGGTATATTTCTTAACGGAAAGACAATAGATGTGCGACATCTTCTTGACTCTTCCGTATCCAGTGATTGCTATTTCGCTGAATTTAAGAATACAATGGGCCCCTTAATTAGAATATCTCCTGTTAAGGCATCGCCTATTAAGGCCACAACTGATTCGAACCTTACCATATCGCATATCTCTTTAATGCCTATGAACTCTATGCTTAATAATGATATTTTCAATGATGAAACATTAGATTTCTTAGTCATTGTCAATAATAGTATAACTGCTACGAGAGCATACCGTTTAGAGTTGAATCCTTATTATCAAGTATATGAGGTGCAATCGGCTAAGATAACGAATCCGGCAGATCGTAGTAAAAATACTTTGGAAGAGGAGCTTGTGGTTACAACCAATGGTGTTATAGAGCGGAGAATAGCTCCGGGAGATGTATTGATACTCAGGTGGAAATAAAAATAAATATGTATAACAAACTAAAAATTAAAACTATGCTAAAAGATTCTTTAAAAACGAATAAAGTAGTGGCGGCCAATAGTGACTCGGGAAGCAGCGAGGATTCTACATATAAATATAAGAACCCTACCCCAGGTGAAATTCCTATAATTGGCTATTTGGTATCCCATAACAAAAGTTTTGAACTTAAGAATGTAAATCCTCAAGATATAAAAGTTGAGGAAAATTTCACTCCCTACGTCCCCGACGAACCGGGGAATCCAACTGAATTGGATGATCGGCAGAATGTTCTGAATTTTTCCGCTGCCGGATGTAATCTCGCTTTAAATGGAGTAGTCACAAATAAGGACACTAACTATATAGAACTTCAAAAATATGCTTACAACAAATTGGGATTGATTGTGTCTAATATAGGAAAGTTATGTGCAGAACCGGTTGCTAATAATACCAATAATGAAGGTCCTTTCGAAAGTTTTATAAATGCATTTAAAGCTGATTCTAATATAGAAGATGATAAATATAAAAAGGTTGCAGCTTTTCTATTATGTGATGAACCTTCTCTGGAGCTATTAGAGGGTAGTGAATATATTAATTCAAATACCCTGTCCTTTTATTACAAACGGCTTGTAGAGAAATGTACCCCGGAAGGTTTGGATGCATTAGTGCTTATAAACCTGGTTGCTATTCATGGAAAAAATAGGACTGCAACTGAGTATCAACGTTATCTGGATGCTTACGAGGTAAATTTTAATCCATTGTTTTATTCTGTTGATGTATATCCGATTCTTCAGTGGAATCCTTTGGTAATTACAGAAAATAGCCTAAGTGGAATGAGCAGCTCCCTGCGCGCGGGTGAGATTGTGCAAGTGCATGAGCGCTTTTACAGAACGCTGGAAATGGTCTCGGCCCAAGCGCGCAATAATAATAATAAGCCATTTTGGTATTATCCGCTTGTCGGTGAGCATTTTAATCATAATAGTTTTTATTATCCCGCTCAAAAAGAAGAGTATATGCGGTACTCCATATTCACCGCTTTGGCCTATGGTGCTAAGGGAGTGGTATTATGGCGTATGCTGGAGAATATAGACGATAGGAAAAATCTATTTCTGGTACATGACCACGCTGATTATAACCCCGAAAGCTATATGCGTCATCCTATTAATGCTGACCGCACTCGCAGTCCGTTCTGGTATTATGTGAGACGCATAATCAGGGAAATTAAGCGTTATGAGTCTATTTTCCTTAATTCTAAGGTGGTCGATACCTTTCATACGGGACTTGAGAAAATGGCAGATTATGCTCAATCTATTTATGACCCTTCAACACCAGGTGTACTTCCGTACGTGAAACATGGCTGGGCGCCGGGGGTAGAAAATCCAATCCCTCCTGAAACTCGCACAGCCGAGGTCTGGGGACTCAGACCGTTGAATTCTGACAGTAGGACTGTTTTTAAATCGATAGAGAGTCCAGAAGAAGGCTTCGGTGTTCTTGTTTCTCATTTGGAAGATGACAACAATGCAGAAGATCAACAAGAGCAAAAGAAAAACGCACAATCCCCGGTTAAAAAAAATTATTATATGGTGGTGAATCATGATGCTGCCAATGCCCAAAAGATTCGCATCAATTTCTTGAGCGGATATAAGATTAAGGAGCTGACACCTCGCAGTTCAAATAATATCATCATTAATAATGAGATAAACACAACAACCACAAGTAGTATTGAACGACTGTTGGCACCGGGAGGCTATATTATTTTTCAACAGATAAATGATTAGAATCCTTTTAAAATTCCCGGATTTTAGGAATACGATAAATAATTCCTAAAATCCGGGAATTATAATATAATAATTTTGATAAGTACACTTAATTTTGTATATTTGTTGCCGAAACGATTCTTAACAATTAGTGGGTGCTGAAATATAAATAAGATCGATATGGGAGATACAGATATTTTGAGGCAGAAGTCCGTTTCCTCTGAATCATTATTTATAGCCACTACCAAAAAAGCTAAAGCCATGCAAAGAAAGAATATTAGTGTCATAATGCGGTGTATGATAGTTAGCTTATTACTGAGTATAGGACTGCTTAATAGTGCTGCGCAAATCTGGATTGACGATTTTAGGTATATAGTCCTTTCAGAAGAGGATAGGACCGTTGCAGTAGATCTTATGAAAGATGTATCGGGTAATAAGCAAGAGTATGTAATACCTGATATAGTAAATATAGATGGTATTGACTACACGGTAACGACAATACGTAAAATCAAACCCCGAGTTTATAATGGAACAATATCCTTAACAGTACCTGCAACAGTAAAATACATTGAAGAATGGGCATTTGCATCCTTTTTTGATTTAAGACATATAGAATTTGAATGTGACAGACTGGAAGAAGTTGGAGCGAGTGCATTCTGGGGCTGTGAAAACTTGAGTTCTTTCGATTTTTCCAAACTACCATCCGACCCGGAAAAGGTAGGAAATGGAGTTTTCTATAGGTCGGGCATTACCGAAGTTGAATGGCCGGAATATCTTGCGGTTGTACCGGAGAAGATGTTTTTTAATTCTGCGGTTACTAAATTAAAATTGCCACCAACTGTTACAACCGTCTCAACGGCGGCTTTTACGTTGTGCAAAATTGATACTCTTTCTATTCCCGATAATGTCGTGTTGAGGGAACAGGCTTTTGCATGTAACTTTGATTTGAAAGAACTAAGATTGGGAGAAGGATGCCATTTGTATGCAACTTGCCTGAGCTACAATTCTGATCTGGAGAAAATAGTGTTGCCTTCAGGCACCCGGATTTATGGTTGTCCTTTTTTCGACATGCTGAATCTCTGTGAGCTCGAGCTTGCAGCTGATGTGGAATTTTATAACGGAGCACAACTTTTAGCACTGGATAGCGACATGATATATTATGTTAGGGATAATGATTTAGGTGAATATTTATCTCCGGAATTTCACTATAGCAGTAATCCGATTGAACATGGGAGCTTGTATGAAGGTTATGGAAGAGTCTCTCCGAATTGGAAACAATATGTTAAAAAGGTTATATATCACACGGATGCTCCTCAATATATAGGAGACTATGACATCGTGCGTCAGAAGGATTATGACACCGCAACGCTATATGTCGAACCCAAGGGACTGAACAGAGCAAGGGTTATAAACCCCTGGAAAAACTTTCATAATATCGCACCGTTAGATATTGTGACCGGGATTGAGAATACAGACTTGGATTCTGCGGAAGAGGCCGGTGCGGAATTCGGATGTTGCGGTTATTATACCCTCAGCGGAGTATACGTAGGAGACAATTTCGATAGTCTTAGCCGCGGAGTTTACATCTCGCGCACTACTGACGGTATCCGTAAAATCATAAAATGACGAAAACGACTTTAATCAGATATGAAAAGAGAGATTATGCGGAACATTATCAGGGCAATTGTAATTTGCCTGTTGCCTTGTATGGGCAGCCTGCAAAGCATTGGTGCCAACACAAGCAATACGACCGAATCTGAAAGCGTATCAATTGACGGATTCATCTATACCATCCTCTCGGAAAAGGAGAAGACAGCATCAGTGCGCTTGCCCTGTGAGGAAACAGAAATAAGAGAAGAAATGTCTATCATGCCAAGGGTGGAAATAGGCAACACCACATATACTGTCACAACTATTGATTACATAGCCCCGGTTGTAAAAACTCTTAACGTACCCCCTTCGGTTACATCTATTGAAGGAGAAGCTTTCATGGACAACACGATAATCGAAATTATAAATATCCGAGCAAACAGACTTAAAAAGATAGGGTATGGAGCATTTGGATATTGTTCAAACCTTAAAACATTCGACTTCAGCAAGCTGCCTGATGATATAAGTTATATAGGAGGGCAAGTTTTTATACAGTCCGGTTTGGAGGAAGTGGAGTGGCCCGATGATCTTTCAGAGATACCAAAATGTATGTTTACCGGCTCTCCAATTAAAAAAATTAATTTACCACCTACGGTGAAACGTATTGGCAAATGTGCTTTCAGCTTTACACAATTAGACAGTGTAAGTATTCCTGCAAATGTCACGATAGAGGAAGAGGCATTCAGCAATAATTTCTATATGAAGAAATTTACTCTTGGAGAAGGCTGTGAACTCAAGGACGGTGCATTTGCAGATAATTGTGAAATGGAAAAAATAGTTTTGCCCGAGCGAACTAAAATTTACGGCTCTCCTTTCTACCATGTGCTCAACCTCAGAGAAGTCCATATTGCGGGGAGCGTATTTTTTGACCAAAATTCCTATCTTACAAAAAGATTAAAGACTTTCCCGTCAAGGCGGTTTCCTGTTTTTCATGATAAATATTATGAACACTATTTTCCTGAATGTTTTCATTATAGTCCGTTATACTTTGGCTCCATGGACCCGGAATATAAACAGAATTTGTCTACAATCATATATAACACTGATGAGCCGGCACTTTTGATAAACAATCATTTTATGAGAACGAGTGATTATGATTCGGCGACTCTATACGTAAAACCGGAAGGTGTCGAGACCGCGCGCAATTTTGAACCATGGTGTTTATTTAGCGCTATCAAGCCGATAGAAATAGTGACGGGAATTGATGAGATCGAAACGGATTCATGTTCGGGAAGTGAATATGCGCCGGGTGTATACGGTTATTATACACTGAGCGGAGTATACATGGGAGAGAGCTTCGAAAGTCTTGGACGCGGCGTTTACATCTCACGCACTGCCGACGGTATCCGTAAAATCATGAAATGAAGTTGACTGAAAATTTGGAGAAAAAAGAAAAAAGTGTTATCTTTGCAGACGCAAAGAAAATCGGGGTGTAGCACAGTTGGTTAGCGCGCTACGTTCGGGACGTAGAGGTCGGGCGTTCGAGTCGCCTCACCCCGACAGGAAGCCGGAGAGCTGCAAGGTTCCCCGGCTTCTTAATTTTTATTAACGCTGCCGGCCTAATCCAAAATTTCGAACGCATACCATACAATCCGATAGGAAAAATAATGAAGTCGTTTAAACTTTTTACAACGACTTCAAAAGTAAACACATTCTTAAGTTTCAAGAAAAAACTTAAAACCAAATATCGAATATACATAAATGAAAGAATTTAAACGCACACTCATCACCACCGCACTCCCCTACGCAAACGGCCCGGTGCATATCGGCCACCTTGCCGGGGTTTATGTTCCGGCTGATATTTATGCACGCTACATGCGTCTTCAAGGCCGTGAGGTTCTGCTGATTGGCGGCAGCGACGAACATGGTGTGCCTATCACCATAAAGGCACGCAACGAGGGTGTCACTCCGCAGGATATAGTGGATCGTTATCATAAAATCATCAAGGATTCTTTTGAAGAGTTCGGGATTTCTTTTGATGTTTACGGGCGCACCACTTCCGACACACATCGGCGCGTGGCCTCTGAATTTTTCCGCAAGCTCTATGATAAAGGTGAGTTTATCGAGAAAACGTCAATGCAACTCTATGACGAGGAAGCAGGCCAATTTCTTGCCGACCGCTATGTTACGGGCACGTGTCCGCATTGCGGCCGAGAGGGTGCATACGGCGACCAATGCGAAGCGTGCGGCACTTCGTTGAACGCCACCGACCTGATTGATCCGCGTTCCACAATTACCGGCTCGATCCCGGTGATGAGAGAAACAAAGCATTATTACCTTCCTCTCGACAAGTGGCAACCCGAGCTTGAAAAATGGATTCTCGAGGATCACAAGGAGTGGAAGACTAACGTTTACGGCCAATGCAAGTCGTGGCTCGACATGGGGCTGCAGCCTCGCGCCGTGAGCCGAGACCTTGACTGGGGAATACCCGTGCCCGTTGAGGGCAACGAGGGCAAAGTGCTGTACGTGTGGTTTGACGCCCCTATCGGTTACATCTCAAATACCATCGACCTGGTGGGTGATGATTATACCAAATGGTGGAAAGATCCCGAAACCCGCATGCTGCACTTTATCGGTAAAGACAATATCGTGTTCCATTGCATCGTTTTCCCATCCATGCTGATGGCCGACGGCACTTATAATCTCCCCGATAATGTGCCGGCCAATGAATTCCTCAATCTTGAGGATGACAAAATTTCAACCTCGCGCAACTGGGCGGTATGGCTGCACGAGTATCTGCAGGATTTCCCGGGCAAACAAGACGTGCTGCGCTATGTGCTGACCGCCAATGCCCCCGAAACGAAAGATAATAACTTCACATGGAAAGATTTCCAGGCGCGTAACAACAGCGAATTGGTGGCGATTCTCGGAAATTTCGTGAATCGTGCAATTGTGCTGACCCATAAATACTTCGATGGCATTGTTCCGGCGCCCGGAGAACTCACCGAAACAGAAACCACCCTCATCGAGGAAGTAAAGAAGCTGAAAGAGGAGTTGACCGAGGCTCTCGACACATTCCATTTCCGCGAAGCCCTGCGCCTGGCGATGGATATGGCCCGCGCCGGCAATAAATATCTGCAGGACACCGAACCCTGGAAAGTGGCAAAGACCGACATGCCACGCACGGCCACCATTCTTAACACTGCAATCCAAATGTGTGCCAACCTTTCGATTGCATTCGAACCGTTCCTGCCATTCATGTCTGCAAAATTAGTCAAGATGCTCGGCGGCGACAAGATAAGCTGGGATATGCTCGGCTGTTTCGATCTTGTGCCGGCCGGAGCAAAGATTGGCGAGCCGGAGCTACTGTTTGAAAAGATTGAGGATTCGACTGTTGAGGCACAAGTGCAGAAACTGCTTGACACAAAGAAAGCCAACGAATTGAAGGCATGGAAACCGGAGCCCGTGAAGCCTGACGTGGACTTCGAGACATT
The DNA here is from genome assembly GCA_014802335.1 of Bacteroides sp. Classification (GTDB taxonomy): domain Bacteria; phylum Bacteroidota; class Bacteroidia; order Bacteroidales; family Muribaculaceae; genus Lepagella. Next base: position 60,700 of record JAAVCL010000003.1, read on the forward strand.
CGAGAAGACTGACATCCGCGTTGGCAAGGTTCTGGAGTGTTCAAAAGTAAAGAAATCGAAGAAACTGCTGCAATTCCTCATTGACGACGGCATGGAGAAGCGCACCATCCTGAGTGGAATCGCTCTGAGCTATCCCGACCCCTCGGTGTTGGTAGGCAAGGAGATATGCTTCATAGCCAACTTCCCTGTGCGCAAAATGATGGGAATTGACTCACAAGGTATGATTCTTTCGGCAGTGAATCCTGATGGCACCTTAACTGTTATCTCTCCGTCGGCTCCGGTTGTTCCCGGCGCTCAAGTGGGATAACAACCTGCCCGGAGGGTCACTCTCCCTGATAAGTAGCCGCGGTGTGAACAAATTCACCCATATATCGGCGCCCCATACTCAAAATATTGATGCGCGTGTTGTCGTCGACTCCGATGGCAATGCGCGCACCGTTTTTATCGTGCCACGACTTGCCGCCGAAATGCAGCTTGGGGTTATGGAAGTCACCGTCTATATTTATTCCAAAGGGAATTTTAAGTGGCCAGTCGATTACTCCTACGTGATAATATATTTCTCCGTTGAAATTATTGATTCCACCCAACATTAGCTTATATTTGCTCATCTCGAATTCAAAAGGATAGACTTCAAGGAGATTGTTGCGGATTCCGGCATGGACCGTTATGTCGCGGATGTGAAGGTTATCATCATCGGGGAGCAAGAGGCGTCGGGTCACCTTCCGGATAAACGGACTCTGATGCACATTCATACCCCACGCCCGCACGTAGGCATCCGCCAAAACGGAAGGTACATTCAGATACATGCTTGGGAAAATCAGCATATCGGTGTTCATCGTAGCCGACAGATTCCCCTTAAAGTTCTTCATTTCGGGCATCATCTCCAGCAAATCATGGAAGTTCTTGAAGAAATTGACCACATTTACATCTGCCACGTCAACATGCGCACCCATATTCATGTTCTGCATGTCCCGAGTGTCATATTTCAGGTTCATGCCGAGCCGGCCGAAATCCGAACCTATTCCGAGTGTATCTATGTTCATTCCCCCGTCGGCGAGCTTTATATCTGTGTATAAATTATATAAGTGGAGGTTTATATAACGTGTTTGCAATGCGGAAGCCGTGATATGGGCACGAAGATTCCGCGGTATCAACAAGGCAATTGAATCATCGCCTTCGGCCATTTCGCGTTTGTCACCACGGGCAATGGCCGACTCCGGATGCCGCTGCGTGTATTCGCGCGCGAGTTGATTGATCTGGATTGTGTCTATCGCGGCATTAAGTGAAAGATTTAAAGGTGCCGGAACCGACGAGTTCAGAAACTGACGCAGATTTCCGACGCCCGCACTGATCTTTCCCTTGGTTCGCCCCGAACTTATCACCAAGCTCCTGAGATTAACCGAGTCAAGAGAAGCGGTCAAATCGAGTTTGCCTATAGAGGTGGAGGCCGGGTAGCGTTTTGTTCCCATTTTGCCTCCCGATGCTTTCAGGTCGAGTCGGGCTTGCCACATCGCCAAGAGCTGCTTGAGATTGGGCGGGAGGTTGAGTTGAAGGAATTCCGGGGTGTGACGCACGAATCCTCGCGTACGCGTATCCTCCACCCAGCGTGAAGGCATGGCAAAAGATTCGGTTTTTACCGGTGTTCTCAACCGGGTGCCGACAAAATCCAAATTCAGGTTTGACAAATCAACGTTAACGCCTGCGGTTTTCAGAGTCACATCCTTTGTGGTTATCTTCACTTCGACCTCTCTTGCCGCCTTCCCGGTCATCTTTTGGCTGAGTGCGGCAAGAGTCTTTACCCCGTTCAACTGAAGATTCATGTCTGATTTCTTATCGGTAACCTTTAATTGGCCGGCTGCCAGACTAAGCTTTACCGGAATTTGTGTCAGCAGGACCCCGGTGCTGAGTGTATCGGAGTAAGCTTCTGTTGTGGAGGCGGTGAAATCCGTAATCGCAAAATCTGACGAGCCTGATTTAATTTCAAGCTTTTCGGATTTAAGTTGTAAATTGGCCAAAGCTCCATATAATGTCGAGCCGTCGAGTTTGAATTTCACATCGGCATCAAGCCCCAGATTTCCTTTCAGACAGTAGGGCTGTAATTCAGGGAAATTCTCGGAGAGTACATGCAGATCTGACTCTGCATAAAGTTTTGCTTTTACATCGGGAGTAGACAACAGGTCGGTTACCTTTCCTGAGACATTCATGTCCACTCCTTCCCCACTTAACAACATCCGGGGAATCTCAAGGTATGAAGCCTTGGGATCGCGCCCGTTGAAAAATAATGCCGCGTTTAATTCAACATTGTTCATCTCATATTTACGGCCATTGGAAAGAGCATAACTAACCCGGCCGCGGGGCACGCGGAAGTCGACTTCAATCGAGGGTAACCATGCCGATGAGAATTCGTAAGGCCCCACCAGGCGAGCCGAGGCATCCAGGGCCAGATCGGCATCCAGATGTTCGAGTGCAGGATAAGAACCCGCAGGGAGAAAATCAAGAAGGTCTTTAAGAGTGAAATCTCTCAGACTGTATGCGAACGATTCCATTGCCGGAGAGGTTCCTATATTCATATTCATGGTCATCTCACCCTTGATATTACCCAAAGCCACGTGATAATCGTCAGTGGAAATACCAAAGGGATCGAAGCGTAACCCCACATCACCCGACAGACCGATGGGGAAGTAATTTAAAATAGTGAAGTCGCCACTTTTCAGATTTATAAGACCCTTAAGATCAAGACTATATTTATCATTGTTGCGGCTATGAGCCGAGGGTTGAAGACTAAATTCATTCAGATTAAGCTTAGCCTCAGTGGATGTTGCCACACTATTGTAGGCAATCCGGCCTGAATGGCCCATGGTAAAGCCGTCGATGTGAAAATAGGGAATTTCTGATTTGCCTCCGGTAGGTACGATCGTATAATTGTTCAACGAATTGTCCAAAGCCACGAGATTGACATCGAGACTGTCGAGTTCAATGTCTTTCACATATATACGATGCGAAAGAAGCGGAATAATATTTATACTTCCCTTGAATTTCAGGGCAGAGAGCAACCTGTCGGCATCGGGAGGGAGCTCGTTTTTCAGCTGCGAAGGAATGGAGTCAAAATTCCGACTTCGTAAAACTATTGTATCAATTTCGACATCAAGATGAGGAAATGATGACCATAACGAGTATTTTACCTCACTTAATTTGAGATCTCCATTAATTTCCTCAGACACCTCTTTGCTGATCAGTGTTGCGAGACGAGAAGGATTATACCACCAGGTAAGCCCGCAGAGAGTAAGGAAGAAAAGGAGAATCAACGAGAATATCCCTCCGAAAAACCAATACACGAAACGCAACCAGGCAGATTTCTTTTTTTTCGGATTTGGCTGGCTCTCATCGGGGGCAGAGTTTATGGAATCTTTAATATATGTATCTTTCATAGTGGGATCGATATATAGAATCTACTCCGTGTCGGCCTTCCGCATCGACGCGAAATAAATTTCAAAGCAAATGGAATGAAAATAATGTCGTTTAATTTTATAACAAAGAAGTGGCCCAAACTTTTAAAAAAAAAACTCTATAAGTGTTTAAATTTATAACCGTCTGGACGGGAGGCTGCCACAAAGCCCCGGAATATTCAGAGAAGAAGAGTCGAAAGTCTTGGAATGGGAGAAGGCCCATGCTCTAAAAATTAAGAGAGACAAATCGTATGATTCATCTCTCTTAATTATGAAGTCGTTTAAACTTTTTAAAACCTAAGAAGTGTTTTGAATTTCTTTTGTGAAAACACCGGAAGTTAACTTTTTTTCGAGCGTGAGGTTCTTTTCTTCGGGGCAGCGTCCTGAGCCTCCATAAGAGCCTTTACTTCTTCCAAGGTCAAAGCCTCCGGGTCGGTTCCCTTTGGTATTTTATAATTCACCGCTTTTTTGGCACCCTCTTTTTTATATGCGATATAGGGGCCAAAACGTCCGCGCAGCACTTCCGCACCCGGCAATTCATCGAACGTCTTTATAAGTCTGTTGGCTTCTTCCGATCGTTTTCGTTCAATCAGTTCCACAGCCTCCTCGATTGTTATGGTCTGTGGCGCCAAATCTTTCGGTATCGACACAAAGACATTGCCATGCTTGATGTAGGGGCCGAACCGACCTATTGCAGCCGTAACGTCAACGTCTTCGTATTCACCTACTTTACGAGGAAGTTCAAACAGCTTAAGGGCTTCTTCAAGAGTAATTGTCTGCAGACTCTGCCCCTCGTTTAAACTTGCGAAAAGAGGTTTTTCATCGTCCGACACCTCTCCAATCTGAACCACGGGGCCGAATCGGCCGATTTTTACCGAAACGCGTCGGCCGGTGGCCGGGTCGGTGCCAAGCACTCTTTCTCCAACTTTATGATCCATTTTCATGGAGTCCACACGTTCGATAAAAGGATGGAAGCCGCCATAGAAATTCTTCAATTCATCTTGCCAGGGAAGGTTTCCTTCAGCAATTTCATCGAATTTCTCTTCCACACGCGCCGTGAATCCGTAATCGAGAATATCGGGGAAATATTCCGTTAGAAATTCGTTCACAACCATTCCGACATCTGTGGGCACGAGTTTGCCGCGTGTGGCTCCGGTGCGTTCGGTCTTTGTTGAGTCGGTGATCACATCATTTTCAAGAGTCAGAACTTTATATTCTCTCTCCGTCCCCTCGCTTTCACCGTGTGCTATATAATCGCGGCTCTGCAGGGTTGAGATTGTGGGAGCGTAGGTGGATGGACGGCCGATTCCGAGTTCCTCCATTTTCCTTACCAATGTTGCCTCCGTATACCTGGCGGGAGCCTGCGTGAAGCGTTCGGTGGCCACCGCTGAGTTAAGGGTGAGGGTGTCGTCAATTTCCATTTGAGGAAGAAGACCCGTTTCAGACTGACTTTCTTCAGGTCCGGGCATTTCGGAATCAACATGGGCACCATAGACTTTCATAAAGCCTTCGAAAACGAGGGTTTCGCCTGTTGCACGGAAAATTTCGTCGGCATCTGAAACGGAAATATCAATATTTGTTTTCTCCAAACGCGCATCAGCCATCTGAGAGGCCACCGCACGTTTCCAGATCAGTTCATATAAACGTTCCTCCTGGGGAGTTCCCGAGATATGGTTTTTGTTTATGTAGGTTGGCCTGATAGCCTCGTGAGCCTCCTGCGCCCCTTTCGACTGCGTGTGATAATGGCGCTGCTGAAGATAGTCATTACCATACTTTCCGGTGATTTCAGCGGCAATGTCGCGCAATGCCAGTTCCGAAAGATTCGTGGAGTCGGTTCGCATATATGTTATATGCCCTTCTTCATAGAGTTTCTGGGCAACCCGCATTGTGGTATTAACCGAAAAACCGAGTTTGCGCCCTGCCTCCTGTTGAAGGGTTGAGGTGGTGAAAGGGGGAGCCGGCTTTCGCGAAGTGGGCTTCTTTTCGATTTCAGAAACCTTAAAAATTGCTTCGCGACATTTTTCGAGGAATATTTTAACTGCGGCTTCCGTTTCGAACCGGCGTGGACATTCGGCCTTCATAACCGCCCCGCCCGGAACTGCAAACAGAGCATTTACGCGATAGAAAGGTGTGGCAACGAAATCCTTAACTTCAATTTCTCTTTCGCACACCAAGCGCAGGGCGACACTCTGCACACGTCCGGCCGATAAGGAGGGTTTGATTTTTTTCCATAACACCGGGCTGAGTTCAAACCCGACAATACGGTCAAGAACCCGACGCGCCTGCTGGGCATTAACCATATCCACATCTATTGAACGCGGATTGGCAATAGCATTCAGAATTGCCGGTTTTGTTATCTCATGGAAAACTATGCGGTGGGTGTTCTCAGGTTTCAGCCCGAGCACCTCGTATAAATGCCATGCAATTGCCTCACCCTCGCGGTCCTCATCACTTGCAAGCCACACTGTATCTGCCTCCTTGGCGGCACTCTTTAGTTTTTTTACAAGTTCTTTTTTATCAGACGGTATCTCGTATTTCGGAGTGAAATCTCCTTCTATATCCACACTCATGCCCCGCTTCTGCAAGTCGCGAATATGACCGAAACTTGACATCACCTTATAATCGGGGCCTAAAAATTTCTCGATGGTCTTGGCCTTGGCCGGAGACTCGACTATTACTAAGTTTTTCATATATTTCAAATATGCGTCCGGGCAATCCGCTCCAATTTGTATAAGATTTCATAACAAGGCGGATGTTCCTCTTTTCTTATTACAACTCCCTTTTTTCACATATTGTTGAGATAGAAGTGGTTTAAACTTTTTACGAAAACCCGATAAGTGTTTAAAATTGTTTAAAAGTTTTAACAACTTCATATAAAAAGAGTCCGAACGCAAAATTAATCAAATTTTCTTATAGTGTGTGGAGTTTTAGATGATTTTAGATACCCACACATAAAAATGTGGTTTGGGCATACCCGTAACTTTCACCTGCAAGATTATGCCAATGTGAGCCAAATACTCCGAAAAGAAGTTACTTTACAATGATTCCTTGACGAGTGTTTCTGCCAAAGCATTCATTTCAAGACACAGGCTACGGCTCAGTGAAGTTCCGGCAGGATAACCAAGTGAAAGTATTAATAGTCTGCCTTCCGCACACAGATCAAATTCGCGGGCAGCGGGCTTGAACCGTTCAGGGAAGGCTTCATGAGTAATTAGAATTATTCGCGTTTCCATAGAATCGGCTTCTGCCCTAACTGCTTTTTCTGCCGGCGAGATGAATGGAGAGACGAGAACTCCACCATTTAAGCCTGTATGCCGCCATTTTTCCAGATTATTTTTCCTGATTTCTTCACTATCTGCCCTATGAATCACCACTTGCTCTTTAAAAGGATTGGATAATAATTGGAAATTTCCGTATGCCGCCAGCACTTTCGTGCCTATTTTTATATTATTTACGCGAGTGAAAAAGCCGGGATTAGCAAATCTTATTGCAAGGCGATAGGGGTTTTCTCGCAAATACTCATAGATGACATTCAGTTTTCTTGAGGAAGTCAAAATTTGGTCATTGAACCCTTTTTCGAAGATGCTTTCAAGCCCTGCTCTTTTATTGATCATAACTTTAAAGGCCGCCAGTTTTCTTCCGAGGATTTCGTCCATTTCGGTTTCGACTGAAAGGAGAATATGGAGATGATCGGGCATCAAGGCATATTGAAATATTTTTAAAGCAGGATGGATTGTTGGGATTTCCCTAAGACAAGCCTTAATAACTGCCCCGAGCGGAGAGGCTTTGAGGTAAGAACGCCCATAAGAACCTTTGGGCAGCCGCCAATCACCGGCAATGCAGCCAAAATTACTCACATCTTTCCGCTTTTTGAGAGTGATGAGATATATTTGTCTTTTCCTATAATCGTGCCAAGGCGCTCGATTATTTCCACTCCATGTCTTGCCCATCTTCTTGAAACTTGCTGAAACTTGCTGGAACTTGCTGAAACTTGCTGAAACTTGCGCTGGAACTTGCGCTGGAACTTAGTTCTTAAACAAAAAAAATTTCAACAATGCCCTCTTTTACATTTTCTTTAAACTTTTCCCCTTTCCCCTTTTTCTTCTCTTTTTCCCTCTCCCTTCTTCCTCCTTTCCCTCTCCCTCCTTTTCCCTTTCCCTCTTCTGCCTTTTGCTCAGATTTTTTATCCGCTCGGGGCGAGAAAAATGCGTCTATTTTTGTCTGAGCTGCGAGCTTTAGCGAAGCTGGCCCCGGGGCGAGAAAAAGAGCGTCTATTTTTGTCTGAGCTGCGAGCTTTAGCGAAGCGGAGCTGCGAGCCTTGCGAGCTGGGCTGGGGCGGCACGGGCCGGCACGGCCCGGAGGGGGCCTCCTTAATAGGTTTGACCGTAGGAGGCTCGGTCGAGGCTTCGATAGCCTATGGCTTCGGCAATGTGTCGCGTGAGGATGGGGGCATTCACCGCCTCCTCGGGGGGCATAAAGGCGGAATAATCAAGGTCGGCAATTGTGCGCGCCACGCGCAAAATGCGGTCGAAGGCTCGTGCCGACATGTTGAGCTTTGTCATCCGGTCTTTTAATTTTGCCATGCCTGTGGCATCGGGCCATGCGAATTCATGCAGAAGGCGAGAGTTCATCTGCGCGTTACAATGCACTCCGGGGGTGTCGGCATATCTACGCTGCTGAATTTCACGGGCTTTCATCACCCGTTCTCTGATATCCTTACTGGATTCTGCCGGGGCCGGATTTGCCATGGCATCGAACTCTACCGGCTCGATTTCTATCTGCAGATCGATGCGGTCAAGCAGAGGCCCGGAGATACGATTCATGTAGCGCGCCACCTGCCCGGGCATGCAAGTACATCGCTTCACGGGATGGCCGTAATAGCCACACGGGCATGGATTCATAGAGGCCACCAGCATAAAACTTGCAGGGTAATCGACCGTGTATTTCGCACGGCTCACGGTTATTATGCGGTCTTCGATTGGCTGCCGCAAAACTTCAAGCACCTGGCGCGGGAATTCAGGGAACTCGTCAAGAAAAAGCACACCATTGTGGGCAAGAGAAATTTCACCGGGCATCGGGGACGCACCTCCTCCCACAAGAGCCACGGGCGACACCGTGTGATGAGGCGTACGGAACGGGCGGCTGGTCATCAGCATCGAACCGCGGGTAAGCTTTCCGGCAACCGAGTGAATTTTCGTGGTTTCAAGAGCCTCACCCATTCCCAAAGGAGGGAGAATACCGGGGAGACGCTTGGCCATCATTGATTTGCCGGCTCCGGGAGGACCTATCATCAGAATATTATGACCCCCCGCACATGCAACTTCAAATGCCCGTTTCACGTTCTCCTGACCTTTTACCTCGGAAAAATCAAGGTCGAAATGAGATGAATTGGCCACAAAAAGTTCCCTTGTATTTATAACGGTGGGTGATAAGGCCGAAGTTCCTTCAAGCACTTCCTTGGCTTCGGTAAGGTTTCTGACACCAAACACCTCTATGTTATTCACCACAGCCGCCTCGGTGACATTGGCCTCGGGAACAATCAAACGTCTGAAGCCCATAGACCGCGCCTTTATAGCAATGGGGAGGATTCCTCTGACCGGCATTACGGAGCCGTCGAGACTCAGTTCGCCGGCAATCATATATTCTCCCAAATTGTCGCATCTCACCATTTCGCATGCCGACATAAGGCCGAGTGCAATGGGAAGATCGAAAGAAGCTCCCTCTTTCTTCACATCGGCAGGTGCAAGATTAATTGTGGTACGAAAATGGGGGAAATGAAGACCGCATGATTTCATGGCCGACTGTATGCGTAGATAGCTTTCTTTCACAGCCGTGTCGGCCATACCCACGATATTGAATTGCGTGCCGTTCTCCACCATAGTCTCTATCGTAACGGGGAAAGCATCAATACCTTGAATTGCAGCGGAATATATTTTGGTTAACATAAGTAATATCTATCTTAAACATCCGATTCATACGCCCGGTTAACGGCAGGCCTCTTTCATCGCCTTCACAGCCTCGGCCATATCCGAGCCTTCGTAGAGGGGCTTTCCGTCACGCCCCACCACAACTTCCCATGGCAATCTGCGCGCCCCGACACTTACAGCCACGTTATCCGACAGGCCAAGAGGAGTCCACACCGACACAGCACCATTCAATGAATCGCGCCGACACGTTGACAAGGCATTGAGGGAATCGGCATCAACTATCATATTGACTATTACTCGCCTGGAGGAATCGTTTAATTCACGCGAAAGTTGGCGGAGCGGGCGGATGCTTTCAGCACGCGAGCCGTCAGAGGGCTTTGAAAAAACAAACATCACCGGGGTGTTCCGGAATTTTACAGTGTCGCAGCCAGTGAAAATCGATCTTAACACCACCTTATCCGGAAATGCAGAATCCGACTGCATATCTATCAAATCAGCTCGTGATATCAACGAGAGCCATTTTTGGTCGGCGCCGTCTCCTTTCAACGATTTCAAAAGCTTTTCAAAACCTTTCGGATCTTCGCGACGGTTATAGTAAAGGCCGAGCAATAGCGCCGAAAGCGGATCTTCAGGCACCTCCTTTATTGTTTTGGCCACGGCATCATTTATGGCTCGCCCGGCAGCAGATGAATCCGAGTCATAATTCATCAGCAGTGTCTTATTGTCAAGCCGCCAGCGAGTAAGTTTTTCGGTGAGCTTGTTTCCTTCAATTTCCCAATCCAAAGGATTGCCGGAAGCGCCTGTAACCTTGATTTTGTCTCCCCGTTCCACGTATGCCACCACCGGGCATGCAGAATGTGATAAAGTGAAGTAGAGCAGCGTGGGCCGATTGGTCACACCGATCATGCTTCCTTTACCTTTTGCAACGGAAATCATGCTTTCCACAAGCCATCCTTTGGCGGGATCTGAAGCATAATAGACTGAGGAATAGACCTCGTTAACATCTTCAGCAAGCTTGATATCGACACTGAACTCGTTTTTGGTGCACGCAGCGAGCAAAAAAACAATCAAAAGAGAAAACCATGCAGCTTTTAGATTCGGTAAAAACATAGTAGAAAGATGTTTCAGAGAGTCTAAAATCAAACATATTCCTCGCCGAAACGGGCGGTAACGTCGTTCACAACCTGTCGGATTTTCTGCTCATCGGCAAGCGGATAGATCAGAAGCGCGTTTCCACGATCGGCCACGATATAATCTTTGAGACCTGCAGCCACGATAATCTTGTCAGCATCGGCAGCAAAAAGAGTTCCTTCACAATCGGAAGCGAGAACTTTGCAATTTTGTGTCACGTTTCGGTCTGAGTTCTTCGGAGAAGATTCATAGAGTGCATTCCAGGTTCCCAGATCGCTCCAACCCAAGTCGGCGGTTTCCACATATACATTATCCGCTTTCTCCATAATGGCATAATCTATGGATATGGAGGGTGCATTAGGAAACGCTTTGTCGATAAAATTCATTTCCTCGGGAGTGGGATAATCCTTCTCGCCGGCATCAAAGACCGTGGCCGTTTCAGGGTCATACTTTGCGAATGCTTTCAAAATCGAATCAGCACGCCACATAAACATTCCCGAATTCCAGAAAAACTCACCGGTACTGAGAAAAACCTTAGCCATCTCGACATTCGGTTTTTCAGTAAAGCTCTTGACTTTCAATATGTTCTCAACGTCGGTTGGCTTTCCTCGCTGAATATAGCCATAGCCTGTATGCGGGGAGTTGGGTTTCAGACCGATTGTGAGCAATCTGTCGCCCCCTTCCACAAACTCCAGGCCGCGCGCAATGACCTGATGAAACTCACTTTCACGCAGAATCAGGTGATCGGAGGGAAGTGTTACAATTGAGGCCAGGGGGTCGATGGCATAAATATGATGGGCAGCCCAGCACACACACGGAGCCGTGTTGCGGCGCACCGGCTCGAGAAGAATATTTTCGGGAGGCACATCCGGCAACTGTTCGCGGATTATGTCGTAATAAGCACGGTTGGTGACAAGAAGAATTCTTGACGGATCGGTAAGAGGGAGAATCCGGTCGTAGGTGAGCTGCAGCAAACTTCTGCCCGTGCCGAAAAAGTCGAGAAATTGTTTGGGTTTATCAGTGCGGCTGAAAGGCCAGAAACGAGTTCCCACACCCCCGCACATAATCACACAATAACGATGCTCTTTATTATGATTCATAAATTCTTCCTGTTTCATAGATAAGTAGCTCTTAGAAATTAGTTTATATTGAAGTAACTCTTAGTGGCTATGCTTCTTTTCGGTCTTTTTTGATGGCTTTAAAATTGTTCATCAGCCGTTTAGCCCCCTAAACTCCTTCTTCTCAATTCCAAATCCATTCCAAAATCCCCGAAAATAAGTCATCGCTAATTTCTAAGAGCTACTTAGCAAATTGTCAGGTTAGCAATAATCAATGTCCCCAATATGCGGCAAACTTCGACAGGCGCGTTATCAGGCCATTCCGGCAGGGAGAGTCTTGAACTGATGTTTTACACCCTCAACAACGTTGAGCATGTAGTCGCCCAGTTTTTCGGCTTCTCCGATAAGGTCCATAAAGAATATACCTTCCTGATAGTCATATTCTTTATTATTGATATTAAATATGTTGCCGTCGCGAAGTTTGTTTCGGAGATTGTTGATTTCGCGCTCTTTATTATAAGCGGCCACAATGCGTGAATTTTCGGGAGTCTCGAGTTCTTCAAGAAGCCCGAGCACATTTTTCATGGCTTGACTCACGAGGTCGTACATCTGGTCGACTTCTTTAATCACCTTTTCGTTAAATTCGACATGAATCTGACCTTTGCGTGTCAGAGTCTTGGCCACGTTGAAACATCCGTCGGCTATTGATTCAATTTCACTGACAATCCGCAACATTCCGGCCACGCGCATCTTGCCTTCGGGGCTGAGGCGTCCTTCGGCAACGCGATTAAGGAACGTGCCGATTTCCATTTCCATTCTGTCGGAAATCTCCTCATATTTTTCAACACGGTTGAATGTTTCCTGAAACTCCTCATCATCAGGATTGAGGTGAATCATCTTCTTCGACATGTCGAGCATGCGTTCCACGCGCTGGCCGTAGACAAGGATTTCTTTCTGAGCCTGAGTGATGTTGAGCTCGGAAGCCGACATAAGACCACGGCCGATATATTTGAGTTCGAACATCTCCTCATCATCCTTGTGACGGTTCGGGATAATCCAGCATACGATCTTTACATACACCTTGGTGAACCAGATCATCACCAGCAGGTTTATGGCGTTGAACACCGTGGGATACATGGCGAGACCGAAGGCAATGCAGCTTTGTGCAAGAGCAGTCATGGCACCGCGCGGATCAATCAGATTCGTTCCTCGCATCCCGGCTTCCTGGGCTGCACTGATATCCAGCGGATTCAGACCGTTGCATGCTTGGGTTATGTCGGCAACGAGTTCGGTGAAGGGATGAAAGCAACAAAGCACCACCAACGACCCCAGACAGTTAAAGAGCACATGGCCCATTGCCGTTCGCTTGGCGGCGATATTTCCACTCAGAGAGGCAAGAACCGGGGTTATGGTGGTTCCTATATTTCCGCCTAAGATTATCGCACATCCGAGTTCGAACGATATCCAGCCTTGCGAACACATGATTAGCGTAATCGCAAACGTGGCAGCCGAACTTTGAGCTACCATCGTAAACACGATACCCAACGCAAAGAAAATCAGCACGGACCCATAACCAAGGGTGGTATAATCTGTTACGAAACGCAACATTTCGGGGTTTTCCTGAAGGTTGGGCACATACTTGCTGATAAGGTCGAGACCCATGAACAGGAAGCAGAAACCAACAAGGAATTCACCTAAAGACTTATAGGTGCTTTTCTTCATGAACATCATCGGCACACCGACGGCCAGAAGCAGAATACTGTAATCTGATATATTGACTTCAAAGGAAAAGGCTGAGATAATCCAGGTGGTTGCCGTGGTGCCGACGTTCGCACCGAATATAACCGCCATTGCCTGCGCAAGACTCATGAGCCCGGCGTTGACGAAGCTGACCACCATTACCGTCGAGGCACTTGAACTCTGAATGAGGGCGGTTATAAGTATGCCGGTAAGCACTCCCGTAACTCGGTTACGTGTCATTATGCCCAATATGTTGCGAAGCCGGTCGCCCGCAACTTTCTGAAGGCCTTCACTCATCACTTTCATGCCATAGAGGAACAGACACACTGCCCCCAGAAGGCTGATAAAATCAATAACCGAATAGTTCATTACTTATGAAATAAAGGAAGTGTGGCGGCCTTGAATACCGACTCACCTCGGTTTGTTACTTATTTTTTGCAAAGATAGCAATATTTTTGTTTATCTTTGCAACGGTATCTAAAAATTAAACAACCGAATATCGGAAACAGATTTGTTAAAAATGTTGTCTATGGAGACAAGTATTGTTTTTCCTTTCTCAAAAGATAAAAAGGATATTCACAACATGGCGTCTACCCATCCGTTCAGCACTTTCAATTCTTCGGTGTCGCGTCAACGCGAGATATGGGCGGTTGTCGCGATGGGGCGTAACGGAGAAATCGGTTTCAACGGCGACATGCCGTGGCATCTGCCGGAGGATCTGAAGCATTTCAAGCAGCTGACTTTAGGCCATCCGGTAATCATGGGGAGGAAAACATGGCTTTCGATTCCCGGGCGACCATTGCCGGGACGCCGCAATATAGTGCTTACGCGCATCGGTCTGGAGGCCGACGGGGCGGAATGTGTGGGGTCGCTCAACGAAGCTATCGCTCTTTGCCCCCCTCCGGAAATTCCTGTAATTATAGGAGGTGGCTCTGTATATGCCGAGGCTCTTGAGTTGATTACACGCCTTTACGTGACAAGAATAGACCGCGACTTTCCGCAGGCCGACACTTACTTCCCCATCATTAAGGATAACGATTGGACCATGACCGATTGCTCGGAACCTATGATTTCGCGGACAGGACTCACCTATCGTTTTGAGACGTATGAAAGTAACAATCATTAATAAGTCGGATTCCACGGGAGGAGCAGCCATTGTGTCCCGCCGGCTCACCGAGGCGCTCCGCACAGCCGGAATCGAGGCCTCGATGCTCGTGGCCGAGAAGCTTTCAGATTTCCCATGGGTGACGCAAGCCGCTTCGCCGAAACGGGAAAAAATTCCCTTTTTAGCCGAAAGATTGAAAATATTTATCCATAACGGCTTTAATCGAAGTGATCTTTTTAAAGTGGATACAGCTTCCGACGGGCTGCCGCTGTGGAATCATCCCCTGGTGAAAGAGGCTGACGTCATCTGCCTGAATTGGGTGAATCAGGGTTTCCTGTCGTTGAAAGGAGTGGAACGGATACTGCAGATGGGCAAACCCGTTGTCTGGACCATGCACGACATGTGGAACATGACCGGAATCTGTCATCATGCGGGTCATTGTCTGAACTGGGAAAAAGAATGTGGCAACTGCCGTTTTCTGGGTTCCAAGTCATCTCCCCGCGATATTTCTCATAAAGTCTGGCTGCGAAAACATGCCATTTGCGAGAAAGCCACTTCCTCATCTTCCATAAAATTGCATTTCGTGGCCGTATCGAACTGGCTTGCTCAATTGGCACGCCGGTCAAGTTTGCTCTCTTCGGCTTCCCTATCTGTCATACCCAACGCCTTCCCTTTACCCCCGGCCCCCTCCGGCCACGCCACACACGATAAATTCAGAATCGTAATGGGCGCTGCCCGTCTTGACGACCCAATCAAAGGCCTTCCCATTCTTGTAAAAGCCACTCAGCTCCTCAAGCAACTTCACACCGATGAAGCCCGACGAATGGAGCTTATCACATTCGGAGCAGTCAGAAATCAGGAGGCGCTCGACGGAATCGGAATCGCTCACCGGCATTTAGGAATGTTACACGGCGAATCAAATATCCGCCGCGTGTATCTGGACTCTGACGCCGTGGTGTCGGCTTCTCTGTATGAAACTTTGCCCGGAACTTTAGTCGAAGGTCTGGCTTACGGTTGCATCCCGGTTTCTTTCAACCGTGGCGGCCAGTCGGATATAGTGACGCACCTCGACACGGGGTACATAGCCGAGTTTGACCCTGACATAACTACCGCCGCCTCAAACCTTTGCAACGGTATCTTATGGGCCTTCAACCATGTAAATGAGGATATGAGAATCAGAATGTATAATTCAGCTCTTAAAAAATTTGACTCTCAGGTTATAGCCGGAGAATATATCAAACTGTTCTCACGCCTCTTGGAACAGGGCTGAGAGTGGGGACTGTAAGAAACAAATACCCTTGCATTATTTGATTTGGTTTCCACAATTTTAAGCTTATAATTCCGTTATGAATTTGTTTAAACTTCATTTTAAGGAACTGTTCAGAATATATCACGGAAGTATGGGCTATCTTGCGGGGCGAGTATAAAAAGGACGTATGTCCGAACATAGTCATCGCCTGTTGTTTAGCCAACTCCAGCCTAACAATCAATCAATGTCAATGATATCAACGAATATAAAATGTGTGCTTGCAGCCGCGCTTCTGAGCCTGTGTGCACCTGCATCTTATGCCCGTTCGGCCGAAAATGCCTCAAACCCGGATTGGACAATTCACTCATCATTCTATAATCAGCCACGCCGCATCCTCGACACCCCGTCGCGAGTATATTTTTTCGTTCACACCACCCCTTACGATACGCAGTCATATTCACGCTATTATAACAAAGCGGGCGGCTCGATTTTTTATCTCGACAAGAATAATCCCGACAAGGGGATTCAGGACCTTGCCCGCCAAGTCTCATTCACTGGCTTTGACATGGTGCTTGCCGAGGTAGACCCTCAGACCAACACTCTGGCGGTTGCCTACGAAGATGGAGGCATAGATCTCATTTCTCCCGCAGGGAAGGTGAATCACCTCAATGCGCTTAAGGAAGCTCCGGATTATTACCTGTCGACAGTAATCGGCCTGGAATTCGAACCGGGTGCCAACACTCTTTTCGTGTGCACGGCAGGCGGTTTCGTAAGTATCGATACAACCACAGGCGAAATAAAAGTCCTTGCCGATTGGCGCGAACGTGTGTATGACATTGTGAGATGTGGAGACGGCTATCTGGCAATTATCGATAACAAACTTTATGAATCGAAACCCGGGGCTGATTTAAGCCGCCGTGATTCTTTTGTTGAATTGCGGGGATTGAACAATAATGTGCCGCTGCGTCTGCTCTCGTTTTCTGACTCCTATGCCGGTTTCGTTTGCCAAAACGGCACTGTCTACCTGCTCAAGAAAAACAACGGTAGCTGGAGCCGTGAAATGTTATTGGATAGAGCCAATATCGTGAAAAGCAATTCTCAAGTTGTGGTGAATGTGCTGGAGCATAATGTTCAGAAAACAACTAAAGGTTATATGATATCCTCTCCCGAGGATATATATATGATTTCGATAGATGCAAATTCCGAAAAACCGACGGTGAAAAAATTGGGGGTTCCGGCTAATACCACCACTTTCGCGGGCAGTTACAACGGCAACGACTTCTGGTTCTTTACCAAATCGGATAAATTTATAGCAATGAGCCACGACGGCTCCGCCTGGAAAGAGAGCTCGGAGGCATATTCAGTTTCTGCACCCCACACAGCCAAAGACGTTCATTTCATATATTCACCGACTCATGGATTTCTTGCAATAAATAAAGAAGCGGGGATGAAAGGAAGCGTTGTCGACCGGGTTATGCCGCTTACCATTGCGTCTTATCGTAACGGCGCATGGACCGATCTGTCTCCCCGAAAAGATGTGCCCTACTTTGTGGAAGCCGACCCCTCTCTGCTTAACAGATACCTTAGTGATAGCTATAAATGGTATCCTTTGAATTCAGCCAACGGTGCGGTTATCGACCCGTTACACCCCGATGTGCTGCTTGGCGGCAGCACGTGGGACGGTATAGCCGGAGTCTACCTTGATGATCCGCGGAAGACTCCGCATGTGCACGTTGTGGGCGATTCTCCAAACCTAAATCTTAACGCCGTCAAGATGTTCCCCACAAGCACATGGGGGCGCTATGCAGGTTTATACATAATGGGTGTGGATGCGGATAACAATATCTGGGCCACCCGCTCAAACCTTAGAAATGCCGATAACACCGCGAATACCCTTGCCCAAGTTTGGGTTCTCACACCCGATGCTCGTCAGGAAGCTTTCGAGAATGACCAACCTTCTCTCTGCGGCCAATGGAAACGTATGGAAGTTGACGGCAATTTCTATACGGAATTCTACGCAATGGGAAAAGTTCTCAAACATCCAAAAAATAAAAATAAAATCCTTCTCAGCGGGCAGGTTAACAATGGCAAAGGCCGTCCGCTGCGTATCTATAATACCAACGGCACCTTTGACACTTCGGCCGACGACACCCTGGTAGACGTGAATTATTTCCGCCGTGATGACGGCAGCAAGGGGTCGGCGCAAAACATCACCGCATATTTTGAAGACCCCTCGACAGGCGAGATCTACGTATTCTGCGGAGACGACCTTTTTATCATTGATCTTGACAGCCCGGTGACCAGTAACACCATGGATGCGAAGAGTCTGAGCCTCAAAACCGAGGATGGCAATATTTTCGTGCCTTTCTCGATTATCCAGGGATATGACGCGTGTCAGGATGAATATGGACGCCTTTGGGTGGCTACTTCCAAATTCGGTGTCTATGGTATAACCGCCGACCGCACCCGCCTCGTGGCTCACTACTGCATGGAAAATTCTCCCCTCCCCTCCAATGCGGTATATGGAGTTGGTTGGAATCCTGAAACACAATCTCTGTTTATATCGACAGATGTTGCAATCTGCGAAGTTAAAGTTGACTCTCCCGAATCTTCATCTTCCTCCACTTCAGGAATGGCTCCGTTTGCCGTTCCACGAAGCGTGACCCCCGACTATACGGGCACCGTGGCGATACACAACGTTCCGAAAGCCACCGCACTTCGCGTGCGCGACACGGATGGTAAAACCGTAGCACTCATCAACGATGTGAAGGATGGTGTGGCGTTCTGGGATCTTACCGATACAGAGGGCGAAGCCGTGCCAACCGGAACATATACCATTGTAGACGCCAGCGGCACTCCGGCTTTCGAGTCTATCATTCTCCCGGTGATAAGATAATCTCAGATTAAACTTATATGTATTATACGCGAATGCGGCGGGTCATCACGACTCGCCGCATTCGCGTATTCCATAATACTTTAACTAACCTAACATCATGAAACAATTCTGTTTACATCTTTATAACAACCCTGCCGCACAGATTGTTTTGTCTAATCAAAATTTTTCTTCTCTCCCCGCCGGCGCAATGCCGGCACCCCCTCTGCGTGCGTCTGATTTATGGGGGGTCGGTTACCACACAATCCCGCCAGAATTCAGGCGGCAGCTTAAGATGATTATATTTCCATTATCTTACTGTCGAATGTTTCGGGGTCTATGGCGCGGCGTTTCAGCCGCGATCTATAGGTATAGACCGTCGAGACTGAACAACGGAGAAAATGTGCTATCTGGTCGGGGTCTGAAATGCCGAGTCGGTAGACAGCAAGAACTCTCAGCTCGGTGTTGAGCTTTTCGCCCGGTTTTAATTGTATTCTTCCCTCTTCGACGAGCAACATATTTATTTTTTCAACAAACGACGGATATATATTCAACACCGCTTCGTCAAACTTGGAATAGAACGCTTTTATAGTTTCGTTAACGATTTCGTCGGAATCCAGTTTTTTAAGAATACCCTTCACGTTCCCCTGCAAAGCAAGGTTTCTGAGCGCGGCGTGATACTTTTCGAGCAAGGAGATATTTAGAGAACTATATTCCATGAACAATCCGGTATATTCTTCGGCAATACGTCCGGATTTTTTCAGGCGGCTGTTTGAGAATTCAAGAGCAGTGTTGGTTTTTTCAAGAGCCTCGTTAGAGACTTCAAGAGCTGTGTTGGCCTCGCGGAGTCTGTCGGAAATGGATTGCAACTCGTCGTTTGTCTGCTGAACCCGGTGATTTGCATCCTCAACACTTTTCCACTGGCGGGTGATGTAAGCTACCGCACCAATCACGATGACAAGCAACCCACCTAACGCACATAGATAGACCTGGAGTCGTCGTCTCAGTTCCTGTTGCTGACGGTCGTAAGCCTTGTCGATTGCCGGGAAAAGTATATTCAGCTGCGCATCACGCAGGCGGCTGCCATAGTAATTGGCATCATCCTGACTGACTTTCACATATCTTTTGGCACGTTCAAGATCTCCCTCTTCAAAAACCTGAGTGGCCAGATCGCGTATCGCCATGTTTTCTTTGGTTGCCCCTCGGATGTCGGAAATAACCGTGATTGCAAGATATTTTTTATAGTTTTGCTTATCGCCGGCGGCATTATAGGCATTTGCCAGAATGGATGCAAGAATGGAGTATTGACGGTCGCCCGAACGGTAATTTTTCAACTTTCTTTCGAGCAGGTTGATTGTCTCGTTTATCTTACCTTCCTTAATATCGCGCGCAGTCACGTTGGTGAGATAATCGAACGAATTCAAATTGCCCATTCTTATCAGCGAATCGGTGTAGAGTTCACGCATTTTCTCAGCACGTCGACTCGGATCGCCATGTGTAATATACTGAGCTTCATATTGATATAGGGCGCAGTAGACTCCGAACATTTTGAGATATTCCGCAGAATCAAGCCTTGAGCGGTCAAGTCCGGCCAACAATTCGTGAGCCATGCTGAAAAGTCCGGCATGTGACGCGATATCGGCTCGCGTCAACATGGCATGCGTCAGATCGTCGGGATTATTATTTTTACGAGCCAGCTGTTCGGCTTCTGTCACATAATACAGAGCCGAATCACTGTTATAGGCTATGTATTCATTGGCAATTGCCTGCAACAGCGACATGCGCTTGTGAACTTCGGGCGAGCCACCGAGTTCGGTTTTCAGAAGACTGATATTATGCTCGCGTTGATCCATATATTCCTGCGACTTTTCAATTTCCGCATCAACTTCTGTATAGAGTTCGTTGAGTTCTTGCGTTCGCTTGAAATTATCGGAACAGCCGGTGATGATTATTCCAGCAAGAATAATCATCACCGGCTGTAAAATTCCGACTATGAATCTTTTCATTAGTGAGCTTCCAACTTCAATGAAGTCGCGGAAACGACTTCATTAATTGAGATTGTTATTCGGCAATCAGAAGGTAGTGATTTTTCTTACCTTTCTGAATGTGTATATATTTGCCGCCAAGCAGCGCAGAGGCATCCAACGAGCCTGCGGGGTCAGTAAATTTTTCTTTATTTACACTGAGTGCGCCTGCCTGAATCATCTTTCGTGCTTCTCCCTTCGAAGGGAACACACCTGATTTTACAGCAAGAAGATCAAGCACGGGTATTCCCTGCTGAAGTTCTTCGCGTGAAATGGTGAATGTCGGCACCCCGTCGAAAATGTCAAGGAGTGTGCGTTCGTCGAGCTGGCGCAGAGCCTCGGCCGCCTTATTGCTGAAGAGTATGGCAGAAGCCTCCACGGCAGCTTCATAATCTTTTTCACTATGAACCATTACGGTCAATTCGCGAGCCAGACGCTTTTGCATGGGACGCAGCCCGGGGTCGGCTGCGTGCTGAGCTGCAAGCTCCTCGATTTCCTCTTTAGTGAGGAAGGTGAAAATCTTCAGATATTTCTCGGCATCAGCATCCGAGACATTCAACCAGAATTGATAGAATTTGTAGGGAGATGTACGCTCAGGATCAAGCCATACGTTTCCACTTTCAGTCTTACCGAATTTTCCCCCGTCGGCTTTGGTTATCAGCGGACAGGTCAGCGCGAAGGCTTCGCCTCCGAGCTTGCGGCGGATAAGTTCTGTGCCTGTGGTGATATTTCCCCATTGATCGGAGCCGCCAAGCTGCAGACGGCATCCTCTATCCTTATAAAGTGTGTAATAGTCAAAGCCTTGCAGCAACTGATAGGTAAATTCGGTGAAACTCAGACCATCGCGTGCCTCCCCATTCAGACGCTTCTGCACGGAGTCTTTGGCCATCATATAGTTAACGGTGATATGTTTACCGATTTCGCGTGCGAAATCAAGAAATGTCACATCCTTGGTCCAATCATAATTATTCACCATTTCGGCCTTGTTGGGAGCATCGCTGTCGAAATCGAGGAATTTGGACAGCTGCTTTTTAATAGCCTCCTGATTGTGGCGAAGTGTGTTTTCATCGAGCAGGTTGCGCTCTGCCGATTTTCCCGACGGGTCGCCGATCATTCCGGTTGCGCCGCCGATAAGCGCGAGCGGCTTATGGCCGCAGCGCTGGAAATGACGCAGCATCATAACCCCGCAAAGATGACCGATATGCAGTGAATCGGCCGTTGGGTCTATCCCAAGATATGCGGTGGTCATTTCTTTCTTTAACTGTTCATCAGTTCCGGGCATCATGGTGTGGACCATTCCACGCCATGTCAGTTCTTCTATAAAATCCATTCTTATTCAGTTTTTATGCTACGGGACCTTTCTGGTCCCGTAGTCTTTTTTATTCTTCATATATAAATCTTGTGACCACACGGCCCACTGCTTCGAGAGTCTTCGGGTCTATGTTCTCAAGATTATCTGCCATTGTGTGCCAAGTGGGGCAAAATCCATCCGGCCGATAATCAATAATGTCTATTGCCGGAATTCCCTGCTGCAGAAACGGGATATGGTCATCATTTACCGCACCCCCGATTGAGGAGGGGAATAAATGAGCCAAGCCTTCGTTGGCTGCCACCCTTCGGAAGCTGTTGTCTAATGACGTGGCGCCACGCCGCGAGAAATACTCAGCCGGAAAAACGGCATCTTTTCCGCCCACCATATCAAGCAGGATTACCCGTGACGGGACGTAACCCGGCGTGATAGGATTTTCAGCGAAATAACGCGCTCCGAGCGCCCAGCTTTCGTCATCATCTTCCGTGCCGGAGTCCTCGGCATCAACAAAGAGTATATCTATTCCTTTTCCGGGATTGTTCTGGCCAAGGATACGGGCGGCCTCAAGCAACACCCCGACACCGCTGGCACCATCGTTGGCACCGTCAATGGGTTTGTTGTGATTGGCCGGATCGGGGTCTTTATCAGCCCGGGGACGCGTGTCGTAATGAGCAAGGAGCAGCAACCGGTCGCCCATTTCAGGATTGAAGCTTCCCATTATGTTCGTGCTGTGAAGCACATTCCCTTGGGCCGCTCCCAAATCTGCTTTCTGAATACTGACCGTTGCGCCATGACGCCTCAGTTCTGATTCGAGCCAACGGGCAGCCTGCTCATGTGCCTCAGTGTTGGGCACACGCGGACCAAAGGCAACCTGCCTTGCCACGTATGCATAGGCACTGTCGGCGTTGAAGGCCGGAATCGTGACTACTGCTGAATCCATGGATTCCGGGCGCACCGAAGTGTCGCCGTTTTCTTTCGAAGCCGACCCTTTCGCCCCACAACTCAGCAGAAGCATGGCCCACATCATTATTATCGTTATTATTCGCATGTTGCAAATTTACTATTTTTTATGCAACCCGTCAAATTTCAGACGAAATAAGAACCGCTACATAAGCGTTTTATATACAATGAGCAAATTTTCTAAAATATGGGTTGCACTGACCGGAGTTCTTCTCTGCATCGCCTTGTGGGGATGCGGAACCAAAAAGAACACCCCTGTGTCTCGTCAATGGCAGGCTTTCAACACGCGTTATAACGTCTATTTCAACGGAAAGAAGCATTATGATGAACAGCTGAAAAGCATGGAGTCGACGTATGAAGATGATTACACCCGCATCACTCTGATCCACCCCGCCGAAGCCCATGCCGATAACAAACGGCCGAAGCCTAACGGTAATTTCGACCGCACCATTGAAAAGATGCAGAAGGCAATCCAACTACACTCCATTAAGAAAAAGCCCGTGAAAAAGGGGTCTTCCGCCAAAGAAAAGGAATTCAGGGCTCGCACGGAGTTCAACCCCTTCCTGCACAATGCCTGGCTCACCATGGGCAAATCGCAATACTATAATGGTGATTTCGCCGGGGCTGCCACAACTTTCCTTTACATTTCCAAACATTTCACATGGCTGCCCGAAGTCGTGACCGAAGCCCGACTCTGGATGGGTCTATGTTATTGCGCTCTGGATTGGACTTATGAGGCCGAAAACGTGTTGAGGCTCGTTAAAGAAAAAGACTTGGTAAATAATAATCTGCGCAACCTCTATTATCTTGCTCAAGGAGATTATTATGTGCGTTCCAACAACTATCAGGAGGCCGTGAAATATCTGGGTCAGGCGGTGAAATATGCTCATGGCAGTCAAAAGAACCGCCTTTGGTTTCTGCTTGGCCAACTTTACTCACAACTCGACCGTAAAAAAAGTGCATACGCCGCGTTTAAGAAAGCCGGCTCAGGAATCGGCACCGATTACCGCACCAAATTCAATGCCCGCATAAAACGTTCGGAAGTTTACGAAGGGAGCAACATAAAGGGAGAAGTAAAGTCTCTGAAGGCCATGACCCGGTTTGCCCGAAATGCAGAGTTTCAAGATCAGATATATTATGCGATCGGAAACCTGTACATGTCTCGGAAAGATACGGTCAATGCATTGGAGAATTATCAACTCGCGGCTGAAAAATCCACTCGTAACGGCATTGATAAGGCTTTGGCTCAACTTGCCCGCGGAAATATATATTTCAATCAGGGCGAATATGTCAAGGCCCAGCCCTGTTATGCCGAAGCGATCCCCCAGCTTCCCGAAACGTATCCCAACTATAAATTGCTGAAATTGCGCAGCGATGTGCTTGATGAACTTGCTGTATATGCAGGCAACGTCGAATTGCAGGATTCTTTGCTGACCCTTGCGAAAATGACTCCTGAAGAGCAGCGTGCCGTGGCCGAACGTCTTGCCAAGGAGCTTATAGAACGTGAAAAACGTGAGGCCGAAGAGGCTCGCCGGGCCGAATACCTTGCCGAACAAGAAGGCAACGGCGCCGACAATATCAAAAAAGATGAGGGAACTTCGCAAAACTTCATGGCGAATGGCGATAAATCATGGTATTTCTATAATGCCATGACCAAAAACCAAGGAAAAAATGAATTCCAACGCCGTTGGGGTGCCCGTAAACTTGAAGACGACTGGAGACGACGCAACAAAACCACTTTCTCTCTCTCCGAACCCGAGGAAGACGAAGATGATAATGAAAATTCAGAACTCTCCGAAGACAGACCGGATGCTGATGTTCAAAACAGTAATGATAAATCAACTCCCGATGCTTCCGACCCCCATAATCCCGAATATTATCTTGCGCAGATTCCGAAAACTCCGGAGGAAATTGAAGTGGCCAACGATGTTATAAAAGAGGGTCTTTACAATATGGGTATAATCCTTAAAGACCGTCTTGAAGATTATCCGGCTGCCCGACGCGAGTTTGAAGAACTGTTGCGCCGATATCCCGACAATGTGTATCGTCTTGATGTGTATTATAATATGTATCTCATGGCGGTGAGAAGAAACGAAACGGGCGTGGCTGAAACATGGCGTCGTAAGATATTAGAAGATTTTCCTGATTCTCCATACGGAAAGGCTATGGAAGATCCCGCATATTTCGACAACCTGCGCCGCATGAACGAAATTCAGGAAGGCCTCTATGAGCAGGCTTATACCGCCTATCTTGCCGACAATAACGCACAGGTTCACTCTCTGACGGCCCGGATGGAGAAAGACTATCCACTCTCTGCAATCCTTCCGAAGTTCATTTTCATTGATGCTCTTTCCTATCTGACCGAAGACAATATAGAAAAATTTAAGTCGCAGCTCACACTTCTGCTGGATCGTTATCCCGACACAGACATGACCGATGTGGCAGGAGGCATAATGCGCGGCCTGAAAGCCGGGCGCGTGCCGAAAGCCGGAACTTCAAACTCTCGCGGAATGATTTGGGATATACGGTTGAGCAATGACTCGGTGTCGGCAATGGATGGCCAACCCGCCAATTTCGAACGAAACCCCGACGCACCGCAATATCTTGTTCTTGCTTTCCCTCGCGACTCTATCAACGCCAACCAGGTGCTGTTTGACGTGGCCAGATTCAACTTCTCTTCATTTGTGGTGCGGGATTTTGACCTCGAACCAATGAGTTTCGGCAATGTCGGACTGTTGATCATAAAGGGATTCGCCAACATGAAGCAACTGGAACACTACCGGGCGGTAATGGCTCAGAAGCAATTCGAACTCCCCGAAGGGGTGAGGCCAATCATGATCAGTAAATCCAACTTTGAACTTCTGCTGCGTGAAGGGCGTTCTTTTGAAGAGTATTTCCGATTCGAGGAAGACACCCCTCCCGATGACCTTCCCCCTGTGGAAGCCCCCGACGACGAAGAATCAGAGCTATCTGAAGAATCAGAGATCCCTGAGATTTCTGAAAACTCTGAAAACTCTGAAAACTCCGAAAACTCTGAAAACTCTGAGAATTCTGAAAACTCCGAGAACTTAGAGAACACTGAGAACCCGGAGCATTCTGAGAACTCAGAAAACTCTGCCTCCCAAGAAGAACCCCAATAAACACCCCACTGCACATGGATAAAATTCTTTGGGCCGACGACGAGATCGATCTCCTCAAGCCCCACATTCTCTTTCTTAAAGCCAAAGGATATGAATTGACCACCGTCTCCAACGGCCGCGACGCACTTGATGCGCTCGACAAAGACGTTTTCTCTCTCGTGCTCCTTGATGAGAATATGCCCGGCATCTCCGGACTCGAAACTCTCGACCTGATAAATGAACGTCACCCGGATGTGCCCGTGGTGATGGTCACAAAATCGGAAGAAGAGAATATAATGGACCAGGCCATCGGCAACCGAATTGCCGATTACCTCATTAAACCGGTGAACCCTAATCAGATTCTGCTTTCTATCAAGAAGAATCTGCACAGTCGCGAAATTGTGAACGAACAGGCCAGCTCTGATTACCAACAGGATTTCACCAAAATTTCGCAACTTATAAATATGGCCGGCTCGGTTTCCGACTGGATGGATGTTTACCGACAGCTGGTGAGATGGGAGCTAAAACTTGCTGAAACAGGAAGCGCAATGGAAGAAATGCTGCTCATGCAAAAGCGTGACGCAAATTCCAATTTCTGCAAATTTGTGAAACGAAATTACGAAGAGTGGGTCACGACCGACAATCACCCTCTGATGAGTAACCAAGTGTTCCGACGCAAAGTCTTCCCTCTGCTCGATGACGGCGACAAGGTGTGCTTCTTCCTTATCGATAATTTCCGCCTTGACCAGTGGCGCGTGCTTCAACCCCTTTTGGCTGAGTATTTTAATGTTACCGAAGACCTTTACACCACTATTCTTCCAACATCAACCCAATATGCGCGCAATGCTATCTTCGCCGGCCTTATGCCCTACGACATTGCAAATATGTTTCCCAAACTGTGGGTTGAAGAGGATGAAGACGAGGGACTCAATATTCACGAACAGGAACTGATTCAGACCCAACTTGACCGATTCCGCAGAAAAGAGAAATTCACTTATACAAAACTCAACGACTCTTCGGCGGGCGAAAAATTTATGCAGCGTCTCAATTCTACTAAAGATATTCCGCTGCATGTGGTGGTGCTTAATTTTATTGATATGCTGTCGCATGCCCGAACCGAATCCAAAATGATTCGCGAACTCGCAAACAGTGATGCAGCCTATCGCTCAATCACCGAATCCTGGTTCAAACATTCTTCTGCTCTCGACATCTTCCGCCGCCTTTCAGAATTAGGTTATAAAGTGATTCTTACAACCGACCACGGCACAATCCGGGTGGACAACCCGATTAAGGTGATCGGTGACAGAAATACCAACACAAATCTTCGTTATAAATGTGGTAAAAACCTGAACTATAATTCAAAACAGGTTTATGAAATCCATAACCCCAAAAAGTTCGGATTGCCTGCGCCAAATCTTTCAAGCTCTTTTATCTTCGCCCTCAATGAAGATTTCTTCTCTTATCCCAACAATTACAATTATTACGTTCAGTATTACACCGGCACATTTCAGCATGGTGGCATCTCGTTGCAGGAAATGCTGGTGCCGCTGGTAACCCTTACTCCCCGACGCTAAGAATGAAAACACTGATTTACTTTCTGATTGGTGCGGTAATTTCATTGTCGGCATTAGAGCGTAAGGCCGAAGAGGGTGATCCGGAGGCTCTTTACCGCCTGGCCACTCTCTACGAATCAGGATATGACTCCATTCTGCCCGACACGGCCAGGAGCATTTCATTGCTGAGACGGGCCGCCGAACTTGACTATGCCCCGGCTCAGAATTACTTAGGGTTTCTTTATGGACGGGGAGAGTTGATGCCGGCCAATAAGGATTCCGCCCGTTATTGGATTGGCCGCGCGGCCGACCTCGGAGACTTGAAGGCAGCCAATAATCTTGGATTTATGCTGCTCGAAGAATACAATGACTCCACCGATTCATTGGCGGCTACATACCTGTCGCGTGCCGCCAACGGCGGTCTGCCGGTGGCAATATCCACGTTGGGTTCGCTTTATGCAGAGGGGCGAGGTGTTCCACGTGACACATTGAAGGCCGTTGAGTTATTTGAAAAAGCCATTGAAACAGGTTTTAAGGATGCCCAACTCCGTCTTCTCAATCTGAAGGGAAAAGAATGGATGTCGCTGCCCCCAGAACTCCGCTACCAAACTGCACTCCGCTACATGAGGCTCGGAAGCCCCCTTATAGCCGTGCAACTCCTCTCGGGATTGGATGATCTTTCTTATCTCAATCCCACCCAAAAGGACGCGACCTCAAGAACGGAACATCTGGACCGTGAGCAATTGGCCCGCGTTTTCGCACTTCTCGGTCAAGCGTTCTCTCATGGTGCCGGAGTGGGATATGATCACGCCAAGGCAAACAAATACTTTGCAACTGCCGCTCTTTTAGGCAACCCGGCTGCCGCGTTTGTATTTGCAGAAACACTCGAAATCTTCCCCGACATTTTGTCTACATCTCTTTTCAACGACGAGGAGCAAAGCCAACTTGAATCTTTGGGAGCCGACTTTAGTGTGACAGCGCGTGAATTGCGCGATTTTGCAAAAGAACAGGGCATTACCGATGCCCGGCAGGCTCGCGATGCTTTAATCGGGCACCCGGCCGATGTAAGTCAATAACCGGGCGGGGGCTCCCCCACTGCGCCGATGACTCGGATAAGTGGCTCCGTCAGGGCTTAGATAGCCATACGTACATGCCGGATGGATTTTTATATTATCTGCTTTTACTCCTCGCCTCAACAAACGCTCTCGATTTATCCCCAGCAAATCCAAATGAGGGCGGCCGCTCGCCCCATTGGGCCATGATACGAAATCTCGAAATCCGGCAGCAATAAAACTTTCAGCCAATTCCGGCCCCACCTCATAATTATCCTTATGAATACAGGGGCCGATAAATGCATTTATATTTGAAGCCGACACTCCGCGACTTTCAAGCAAATCAAGCGTATTGTCGATTATTCCCCCCAATGTGCCTTTCCATCCGGCATGGATCGCAGCGATTGCCGAAACATCCTCAGCGTAAAGTAAAACCGGAACGCAATCAGCCGTTACCACACCCACACAGAGATCAGGATTAAAACAAACCACTGCATCCGTTTCCTCCAATAACTCGGAACCATCGCTGACAACAGCCACATTCAAAGAATGTGTCTGCTGAGGAAGTGTAGCCAAAGTCTTGTAAAAGCACCGCATTTTTTCAGCATCTGCTACCTCTCCCACCGGC
This sequence comes from Bacteroides sp., assembly GCA_014802335.1. Lineage (GTDB taxonomy): Bacteria > Bacteroidota > Bacteroidia > Bacteroidales > Muribaculaceae > Lepagella. The sequence continues at coordinate 89,873 of JAAVCL010000003.1, forward strand.
CACACACACATTCCCTTCACGTCACCCCGGCGAAACACCGTCTCTTTTCTCCAATTCTCTTCTTTCATAATCACGAAAATCATTTCTACTAAGTAAACGCGTTAGTTAGGTATTAGTTAATAGGTATTAGTTAATAGGTATTAGTTAATAGGTATTAGTTAATAGGTATTAAAGCTAAGAAATTAGTTTATAAAGAATTAAATCGACACAGCCGTACTTCTTTTCAGTCTTTCGTCAAAAAAATACGAAAAAAATTCGCCGTCAAGTGTAGGGACGTGATTCTTCACGTCCGGGGAAATCCCAATACCCCGTATCACGTCCGGGGAAATCCCATTACACGGCGTCGTCCCGGACGTGAAGAATCACGTCCCTACACTTGACGCCCCCCATTCGTTTCCGGGGCGAATGTATTGGCACGCCATGGCCCTGCAAATTCAATTGCTTTTTTCTATTTGCGGTTTTTCTGAGGGATGTGTGAAGAAAGTTTGAATATCTTCTTGGTTATCTGAATGGTAATTATTACTTTTGAGCTATGAAAACTTTTTTTAATATTATTTCGTTTTTTTTAATCATTTCTTCCATTTTGGGTGTGGCTTTTCCGGCTGGTGCACAAAGTTCGGTGGATGAGCAGATTCGTAAAGTTGCTGCTTCCGGTAAAGTTATTGATATTGATGGAAAGAGTGAGAGTTTGCAGTCTCCTGATTCAATATACTGGAATCTGGATTCCGTTCGCAATCGTATTTTGAATTTCTATTACGAGCAGTTTCGCCATTCTCAGGATCCGGATGCTCCATATTTCATGTTCATGAGTAAGGATGCGAGTCTGGCAATGGGTATTGGCGGGTGTGTGCGTATGCGTGGTTATTATGACTGGGCCGGGGCAATTCCGGCTTCCGGGTTCGCACCCTATCTGATTCCTATGACTCCCGATCCGGCTAATCGCAATGCTTTTGGAACAACCCCGTCGGGTACGAGTCTTTATTTCAGGGTGCTGGGACGCTATAAGCATCTGGGTAATTATCAATTATATATAGAAGCTAACTTTAATGGCTACAACGGGCGCGATTTTCATTTGAAAAAGGCTTATGCCATTATTAACGACTGGACCATAGGGTATGCACCCTCTACATTTGCCGACCCGGCGGCCACTCCTCCTACGGTGGATGCTCAAGGACCTTCAAATAAAATTTCGCCAACTTCGGTTTTATTGCGTTGGATGCCCGTGGTAAAAAACAAGTGGGTCTTCGCTCTTTCAGCGGAAACCCCTTCAACCGCCATTGGTGCGGACAACACTTCGACAAAACGTGTAACTGCATGGCTCCCCGACTGGGCGGCATTCGTGCAGTATCAGTGGGAGCAAGGTCAGCACGTGAGACTTTCGGGAATTGTCAGAACTCTTTCTTATCGCGATCTTCTGTTGAATAAGAATTATAATCCGGTTGGCTGGGGAATACAGTTAAGTTCGGTGGCTCATCCGTTTTATGCCTTTACCACCTATGCCAACATTTCCTACGGACATGGAGAAGCATCTTTAGGAGGAGATCTTCAGATTGGAAATTACGACCTGGTTCCCGAGCCGGGCATTAGCGGCAAGCTCTATGCTCCGGCCTCATTGGGGTGGTGCGTAGGTTTGCAATATAACTTCCGGCCAAATCTTTTCATGAGCGCCAGTGCAAGTATGTCGCATTACATGCCAAAATCGGGTGCGGCGCCCGATGAGTACAAAAACGGCCTTTTCACAGATATAAACGTATTTTGGAATCTGACTCCGCGCATGCAGGTAGGAGCCGAATTTGATTTGGGGCGGCGTCAGAACATTTCCGGAGAAACGCGCTGGGCCCGCAGAATAGGGGCGATGGCCCAGTTCAGTTTCTAATCGAGACGCTAATTTTCCATAATACTTTCATATAAAAAAGGTTAGTGCCGTCGGCACTAACCTTTTTTATATGAAAGGGATGAAGTAGGGAAAGCAAGAAAAAATCAATTCTGAGTGATTTCTTTTGGGAGAATGGGCATCGCTCCGTTTTGTGTGCAAACAAATGCTGAGGTGTTGACTGCACATCTATGCGCCTCGGCTACACTCTTGCCTTTTAAAATGCTGGCCACAAAGGCTGCGGTGAATGAGTCGCCGGCTCCTACCGTATCGGCCACCTTTACCACGGGTGTGGGTTGGAACGACACGTTGCCAGGGGTGAAAACGTAGCTGCCGTTTATACCACAGGTAAGAATCAGCATCTTGAGATTATACTTGCCGAGAAGAATCCAGCACTTGTCTTGAAGATCAATTCCGGGATAGCCGAACATTCTGCTCACGGTCACCAATTCTTCATCGTTAATCTTGAGGATGTTGCACTTCTCCATTGATTCAGTAAGGATTTCTTTGGTATAAAATCCCTGACGCAGATTTACGTCGAAAACAATCAGCGAATCCTCTCTTTGCGGCATCGAAGAAAGGAACTTGCGAATAGTCTCTCTCGACACAACATTTCTTTGCGCTAAAGAACCAAAGCAAACGGCACGCGCGTTTTTGGCTATTGTTTCAAGTTCTTCGGTCCAAGGAATATTATCCCAGGCCACATTTTCCTTAATGTCATACTGAGGCACCCCGGCTTCATCGAGTTCCACCTGAACTGTTCCGGTTGCGTAAGGCACGGTGTCGAGTTTATATTTCAGACCTTTTGAGATAAAATTCTCCTTTAATTCGTGGCCTAAAACATCATCGCCAATTGCAGAGATGGCAATGCCGGGCAGACCGAATTGTGAAACGTGATATGCGAAGTTTGCCGGTGCACCTCCGATTTTCTTTCCTTCAGGAAGGACATCCCAAAGGGCTTCTCCCATTCCTACGACTACGTCTTTTATATTTTTCATATTATTGAATGTTTTATCTAAGAGTTACTTAACGATGAATAAAGGTTGTGTATAATGCTAGATAAGCCACGCCTACGGTCATTACGGCTACGGCCCCTGCCACGCCAATGGCTTGTTGAGCAAAGCCCATGCAGAGAGGGAAAACAGTGCCTCCGATAAGACCCATAATCATAAGGCCTGAGACTTCGTTTTTCTCGCGTGGCTGGCGGTTGAGAGCCTGTGCAAATACAACCGAGAAGATATTAGAGTTGCCGAAGCCGATGCAGGCAATGGCGGCAAGAACTATAAACTGAGTGGTGCCGAGGAAAAGGCCTAACATTCCCAAAAGCATGCACCCGACGCTGATAGCAAAGAATACTTTGGCCGACATTCTGGCAAGAAGATAGGAGCCTAACAGGCAGCCCCCGGTGCGGAAGTAGAAATAGATCTGCGTTCCGATCACCGCTGCGGCTGTGTCCAAACCGAAGCGCTCCATAAGAATCTGAGGGGCGTAGGTATTTGTGCCCACATCAATACCCACATGACACATGATGCCGACGAAACAGAGGGCAACAAACGGAATGGAGAGCAGTTTGATACATTCCATAACTCCTGTAACCTTATCGGGAGATTCCTCCTTTATCGGAGTCATACCGAGGAACAGAATGGAAATCAGACACATAATGCCGAAAATTGGGAATACGACTCTCCAGCCAAGTCCGAAAGTGGGAAGAACGGCGGCCGCACCCCAAGCCATAAGATAAGGGGCCATGAGTGAGGCCAACGCCTTTACAAACTGACCGAATGTGAGGGTCGACGCCAGTTTTGAAGGATTGATAAGACCGGAAACCAGAGGATTAAGAGACGTCTGCATCACTGCATTGCCGATGCCCAGAAGAGAAAAGGCAATCAACATTGTCCAGTATGTATCGTCAAATATCGGAATTATAAGCGATACCAGAGTAAGTATCAGCGAGAACAATACGGTTTTTTTACGTCCTATTTTATTCATCAGCATGCCGGTGGGCACTGAGAAAATCAAGAACCAGAAAAACACCAGAGAGGGAATGAAACCAGCTTGGGAAGCCGAGAGGTTAAGGTCTTCCTTTACAAAGTTTGTGGCAGAACCCACAAGATCGACAAAACCCATAGAGAAGAAACAGAACATCACGGGGATTATCTGCATCGCATTTGAACGGGGATTATCCTGTAAAGTCTTGGTTGCTTGCATATTATAAATTTATTAAAATTTATTGACTTGTTGTGATTAGCGGGGTGAGAAGATAGAGGAAGAGAAGAATAATATGAGAGAGAGGAAGAGCGATAAGTTCAGATGAGGCACATCAAGACCGGAAGTTTTTTATCATCTATTTGATAGAAAATACTTTCAAGTTGTTGAGTTTGGCTTTCCCTTCCGAGGCCGCGATGCTGAGATTAAGATAGGGTTCGTTAGGGAATACAAGATTGGTCATCACAAAGCGGCCGTCGTTGCCGAAGAGTTCAATGCTGGAACGGTCAACGAAAATACGCAAGGAAATTTTACCATCTTTTTCATGAGTGGGAGCCACGGTTACAGCAGGGAAGTGAGTGCTGAAATCAGTGATACCCGATTTTGTTCTGTCGAAGCTCATGGTTCTTGAGTTGGAGTCATAGATCATCACCACTTTTTCATCCTTGCTGTTGGATAGAGTCAGATCAACTTTAGAATTTTTGGATGCTTCGAAAGAAACTTCAATTTCGCATAATCCCTCTGTAGAAGCCGGGAGTGTGAAATTGAGAGGGGTGGCATTTAAAGTTGCTCTGGAGGCTTCCGCTTCAAGATTGCCACGGAGATTATAAAGTTCGTCAACAGGAGCGCTTGCCAGATATATTTCGCCATCAGCATCCTTGAAGAGTTTCATTTCACGAGGAAGAGTATTTGCACTTCTGAATTGAACAGTAGGCACTTCGGCCGCATATTCCCAGTTGCTCATCCAGCCGATTACCACACGGCGGTTATCGGGGGCATCGCTCCAGCTTACTGTGGCGTAATGGTCTTTACCATAATCCATCCATTTGGTTGGCACGTTGCCCTGTTTGTCAGTATCGACTTTAAAGGTTTTGCCGTCAAAATCTCCTATGAAATATTGAGTGGCCGAACCGCCGAAAGGACCTCCGGGATTAAGATTACATATCAGCACCCATTTTGTCTTGTTGGTTCCGGGAATTGAGAGTTCGAAAAGGTCGGGGCACTCCCACACACCATTCTGCGCGCCGAGACCCTTACCGAAGGCACTTGCAAGAGTCCATTCCTTCATGTCTTTTGAGGTGAAAATCAGCATTTCATGTTCAAGGGCATGAGCAATGAGAAGATTCCATTCCCCGGTTTTTTCATTAAAGAACATGTTGGGGTCGCGAGCTTCCGAGTCGAGAGTTAACGTCGGATTCCCGTCGTATTTCTCGAAAGTCTTGCCATTGTCATGGCTCACGGCCAAACTTTGAACTTGATTTTTGGCCGCCGAAGTATACATGGCCAAGACGGCATCTTCGCCAAATCCGGCGGTGTTGTTCGGGTCGAGGGCACAGCTGCCGCTAAATATAGAACCCAATCCATCAGGCTCAATCGCTAAACCCTCCGGAGTCCAATTAAGGAGATCGGTCGAACTGGAGTGTCCCCAAGTCATGTTCTGCCACTTCGAGCCATAGGGATTATATTGGTAATACAAGTGCCATTTACCATCCTTATAGAACATACCGTTGGGGTCGTTCATCCAGCCCCACTGGGGAGTGTGATGATAAGCGGGACGAAACTGTTTTTCTGTATTTGCGGAGTCAAATGAATTTGCAACCTCCAATCCTTTCCAGCACACTTCGCCATTTGATTCATGGCGTTCGCTTGGATTCTGCGGAAGCACAATGTCGAGCACAACCTTTTTCCCTTTATAAGGTTTCAGGTCAAAGGGAACGGTAAGATCTGTTTTTGATTTGGCCAATCGGGCATAAAATGTTTTGACCAATTGATTGTCAACAATAACTTGAATCCTGGCATCATCAACATTGTCTTGAATCGGAAGGAGAAGATAATCTCCATCGCCGGTGATGCGCACCAGGGTGTTGTCAACGCCAAGATGTTCGATTTTTACCCCGTCTCCGGCAAAAGCTGCGGTCGACAGAAGGATTGTCAAAGCTGAGTTAATGAGTAATTTTCTGCAGTCTAACATATCTGGATTTAATTAAATTTTAAGGTAGAAGCATGCCGGAACATTCATGGCTGCCGCCGGGTATGCTTTCGATTGCAAAGCTACTTAAAAAGAAATGGATGTGTTATAATAAACATGTCAATAAGTATAAAAAATTGAGCATGCGTCATTTTTTTATATTGAATATCAATTTTTAAACACTTTTTATGGTTTCGGAAAAAATTTAGACACGTTTAATGCTTCAATATGAAAAAAGTTGCGTCACATATAAAAAATGGTGCAGTGAATGAAAAATTATACTCCGCGCAACTTTCATTATACACAGATATTATTAATAAATAATAAATTTGCGGCAGATAATTAACAACTATTAAGCAATAACCAAAAAATCAACAGCATGAAAAGATCATTCCTTAGTATGCTTCTTCTGTGTCTTATGACAGTGATAGCGTATGCGCAGGATATCACGGTGCATGGAACGGTGATATCGCGTCAGGATGGAGAACCTTTAATCGGAGCCACCGTGATGTCGGAGGCAACTAAAAAAGGAACGGCCACCGACCTTGACGGAAATTTTGAACTTACCGTTCCGGAGGGTTCCAAAATTACGGTAACATACGTAGGATACAATTCAACCACACTCGAGGCACGAGCCGAAATGCAAATTTATCTTGATGAAAATGCAGCCGTTCTCAATGAGGTTGTTGTGGTGGGCTACCAAACAGTTCGTAAAGCCGATTTGACCGGTGCCGTTTCTGTAATGGATATGAAAGAACCCCTTTCAGAGAATTCGGGTAACATCATGTCGTCAATGGCCGGCAAACTCCCCGGTGTGAATGTGGTGCCGTCGGCCGAGCCGGGTGCAACAGGTTCTATCCGCGTGCGTGGTATGTCGACGGCTAATTCTTCGAACGACCCCTTATATATAGTAGATGGTGTTCCGACCGACAACATCAATATAATCAATCCCTCGGATATCGAATCAATGCAGGTTCTGAAGGATGCTGCGTCGGCTTCAATCTATGGTTCGCGTGCGGCCAATGGCGTTGTGATAATCACCACCAAGCAGGGAAAAGGCGACAGATTGTCGATCAACGTTAACTACGCGATTTCAGCACAGACCGTAGGTAAGACCTATAAGCTTCTCAATGCCGAGGAATGGGGCAATGCGTTCTGGACAGCCTCTTCCAATGCCGGAATCAATCCGGGTCTCAATGCCGGCGCAGCTGCAATTTACGGCACCGGTTCAACTCCGGTTCTGCAGCAATACATAGCCGGAAATCCCAATTATCCCTCCACAGACACAAATTGGCAGGATAAGATTTACCGCACCGCATGGACCAACAATCTTACGGCCTCTATCGCCAACAATACAGAAAAGGGTTCCGTTCTTTTCTCTCTGAATTATATCAACCAGACCGGTAACCTTGAAACTTCATTCTACCGCCGATTTTCCGGCCGTATCAATTCGCGCTATGATTTCAACAAATACATCAGTGTGGGAGAAAACCTGCTGATCGCGCAATGGAAGAATCAGGGTGCCGATGTGTATGGAGCGCGTGGCATTCCGTCTCTTGCAATTCAGGCTCATCCGGCCCTTCCGGTCACCGGCCTTGACGGTGAGTGGGCAGTGCCTTTCCAATTGGTGGCCTGCGATAAGGAAAATCCGGTTCAGCTTCTTCAGAATGCTAAAGATAACGATCACAATAACTGGCGAATCCTTGGCAATGCATATCTTGAAGTAAAACCTATTCAGGGACTCTCGATTAAAACAAACATCGGTATCGAACACAGTCAGTATTTCAATGTTGATCTGGCTCGTCGCATCATGCCCACCGACCACAATTCCGTATCGTCAGCCTACGGAGAGGGAGACACATGGACCTGGACCAATACCGCCAACTATGTGAAGACCATAGCCGACAAGCACCATATCAATGCCCTTATCGGTACGGAAGCAATCTCATATAACTTCCGCGATCTCACCGGCAGCCGTCAGGATTATATGTTTGAGGATACCGACTTTATGCAGGTAGGTGCCGGCGCAGGAACCCAAAACGCGGGTGGCGGACGCTCACAGTGGGGTGTTTTCTCACTCTTTGCAAAAGCCGACTATAATTTCGACGATCGTTATCTGGCTTCGTTCACCATTCGTCGCGATGAAAATTCACGATTTGCCAAGAAACACCGCGCAGGTGTCTTCCCGGCTGCTTCGGTGGCATGGCGCCCTTCAGCAGAACCATTCTGGCCACAGAACGATATTGTCAACGATCTGAAGATTCGCTATTCGTGGGGACAGAACGGTAACGCCAACATTCCTTCTCTCTATCCCGCTTTCTCAACTTATCGTTACGACACAGGCAATGCCGGATATGACATCACAGGTTCTAACTCTCTTACCACTGCCGGTATCGTGATTGCTTCAACCGGTAATCCTGATCTTAAATGGGAAACAACGACTCAGAACAACATCGGTCTCGACATGATGTTGCTGAACGGCCGACTCAATCTCACCGCCGACTATTATGTCAAGACCACACACGATATGCTCACCATTCCCCCTGCACTTGCAGTGGCAGGTGAAAATGCCGATATCTGGATGAATACAGGAAAGATGCGCAACACCGGTTGGGAAGTATCTTTGGGTTATAACAGCCCCACCTACGGCGATTTTTCATGGAACGGTTCGGTGAATATCTCTCAATACAGAAATAAACTTCTCGAACTCAATTCGCGTCAGGAGTTTGTGGACGGTGCTTACGGTTCACGCCTGATGCCCGGCCAGCCGATGGGTATAATCTGGGGTTATGTGTGTGACGGAATATTCCAGAATGAAGCAGAAGTGGCGAATCATGCCACTCAGACCGGTGCCGCTCCGGGCCGTCTGGTCTATCGCGACCTTAACGGTGATGGTGTAATCACGGATGCCGACCGTTGCATAATCGGCAATCCCAATCCCGATCTTGCTCTTGGTCTTAATCTTGCCCTCCGTTACAAAGCCTTTACTCTCGACATGTTCTTCTCAGGAGAATTCGGTTTCGACATCGTCAACGACATGCGCAACCAGCTTTGCCTGATGAGTTCTTCGAACACTCTTACCAACCGTGGCCGCGACATTCTTAACGCTTGGACGCCGCAGAACACAAACACGACTATTCCGGCCCTTTCAACCGACAACTCCAATATGGAAGACCGCATTTCAAGCTGGAATGTTGACAACGGTTCTTATTTCAAGATGAAATACATCAAGCTTTCATATATGCTTCCCGAAAAAGTGGCGCGTGCCATCGGAGGCCAGAGCATCGATGTTTACGGACAGGTTGAAAATGTATTTACAGCAACTAAATTCAAAGGTCTTGATCCTGAACTTTTGCCCGGACAATATGGCATACGTGTTGAAGACGGCGGTTGGATTCGTCCGCGCACATTCACTCTTGGTGTTAACTTATCATTCTAATCCTTTCAGCTCAAAACAATGAAAACTATAAAATCATATATAAGAAAATCGATTTATGGCGCTATACTCGGCTCGATGACTTTGGCAACCGTGTCGTGCGACAATATTCTCGATACAAAACCACAGGGCGTTTTCTCGGCCGAACAAATCGGCAACGATGAGGCAATCGACCTTATGACAGCAGCCTACGCAACCCTGCTTTGCCATTACTTCGGCAATAACGAGTCTTTTGCCGGTCCGATAAATAACTGGGTAATCGACCTTCGTTCCGATGATGCCCTGAAAGGTGGCGACGGCATTACAATGGAGGCTTACATGCATCAGCTGGAAATAGGCAACGTGATGAACGACTCCCCTATTCTCGACTTCAAATGGCGTAATAACTGCTATTCGGTGGCACGCTGTAACACTGCTATCCGGGCCATTGCCGCCGCTTCAAATCTAAGCTCGGAAGATCAGCAATCTTTTATTGCCGAGATGAAGACCCTGCGTGCATATTATAACTTTGATATGTACCGTCTGTTTGAGAAATTCCCTTATATAGATGAGGATGCGAATCCCTCGGAAGTGCGTGCCGACCAATATACCCGCGCCGAAATTGTGGATATGATCAGAAAAGATCTTCGTGATGCCTACGACATTCTGCCGGCGAAACAGTCTCAGGCGGGTCGTTTCAACAAGTATGTGGCAGCCTCAATTCTTGCAAAAGTTGCCATCTATGAAAGCGACTGGGCCGAGGTGGAAAAATATGCAGGATTTGTGATTTCCTCAGGTCAGTATGACCTCTATCCAAACTTCCTTGATATGTCAAAGCCGGAAATGAACAACACTTACGAGTCGATAATGGCTGTGCAGTTTTCTTCGGCAAATTCTCCCAACCAGTATAACTTCTGCAATTGCCTTAATTGCACATACAACTTCCTGGATGCCGATCACACCACAACCGCTTATGGTAACGGTGACGACTTCTACCTTGCATCTCAGGATCTTGTAAATGCCTTCCGCACCGATGCCTCGGGTCTTCCTTATCTTGACGGGACACAAAATTCGGAAAATATTGACAAGGCCGACTATGCCGGAAATGTCGATCCTCGTCTCGATTTTACATTGGGTCGTATAGGAATGCCGTGGCGCGGTTATGAATATACCGAACACTGGTGCCGCAACCTTGCCCTTTACGGTCAGTATTCAGGAAAGAAACCTTATCCGTCACCCGACAGTCCATACGTAGAAACCGGAATTGTGCCTTGGGGCGCCTCTTCGCTCAACTGTATCCTCATCCGATATGCCGACGTGATGCTGATGAAAGCCGAAGCCCTGATAGAGCAGAACAAACAACTTGATGAAGCCCGGAACCTGATCAATCAGGTTAGATCCAAAGCAGCCCGTTCGGTCGACCCCTCATATAGCCCGATAGATATTGACCCCACTAAAGCACATTATGCTGTCGGCCAGTATCCTGCTTCGGGGTGGAGTCAGGACTATGCACGCCGTGCGGTGCGTCACGAACGTCGCGTGGAATTGGCAATGGAAGGCCATCGCTGGTTTGACTTGGTGCGCTGGAACACAGCTGTTGAAACCGTAAATAAATATTATCAGTTTGAATCGCAGTTCCAACCTTACTATTCAGGTGCTCATCTTTCGGCTTCCGATATTTATTTCCCCGTGCCTTTGAGCCAGATTGAAAACGGTGGTGATTTATACAAGTAATTAAACTCTTCTCAATATTTTACCGAATTATCCAATGAAGACTATTCTTAAATATATTGCAGGTGTCTCAGTGATCTGCTCAATGACACTATCTTCGTGTTCTGAATTTGAACCCGAAGGCTATGAAAACCTTCCCGATCTCCCCACGGTCAGAGAACTCCGGGCCTCTCAATCGGGTCATACTGTAAATGTAACATGGCAGTTGCCTGTGGCCTCCAATATTACCGATGTTCTTTTTATCCGCGATGCCAATAACAATGAGGCGATAAGCCTCGGTTCCTCAGCTCAGTCTTATGAAATCAAAGGACAGCAAATGGGTGTCGAGGGTCTCTATACTGTAAAGGTATGTTACGATGATAAATATGTGTCGGAAGGTGTATCCACATCCTATACTCTTCCTGTTGAAGAACTTGCCGGGGTTACCAATCTCTCCATAACAACCGACAAGCGAAATGTGACTCTTTCATGGAATGCTCCCGTATCAGACGAGATAACCGGCTATCGTATCGTTACAAACGGTGACGAGGCTGCTGCTATGATTGTGGAAGGTAAAGATATAACTACCGTTACCCTGAATGCACAGCCCATGGAGGTTGATCTCGTATATGACGTTCAAGCCATCTATGACACCTATTATTACTCCACAAGTGCATCTGTTTCCACCAAGATTCCTTACATCACTCCAAAAATGGGTTATGTTATGACAGCAAATTCAATTGCCGAGTTGCCCGATGATGATGAGCGGGCCGCCGCCTCATGGTTTGTGCAGCAGGAAAATGCAGACCTTGTTGCCGCAGCAGATCTTGCCAACATCACCCCGGATGATTATGCAGTGCTTTGGATCGAAATTGACCGTGTGGATCTTCCGATGGGTTGGGAAAACCTGCCTTCATCTCTTTCTTCCGATGAAGCGATAACCGCCCTTAAGGAATATACGTCAAAAGGTGGTAACCTTTATTTGGCTAACTTCGCAACCCAGCTTACCGTTCCCTTAGGATTTGTTCCTGATAATATGGCTCCCACTGTTTATGGAAACGGCAATGGAGGCACCGGAAGCGATGTTTGGGTGATCAATCCTTTCCTTGGCGTAATGTTCCAGAATGGTGGAGACCAAGGTTACTACGACCGTTCGGAACATGCGATATTTAACGGGCTCACACTTGAAGATCCAAACGGATACGGATATCTGACACTGCCTCTTATAGGTCCCGGAATGCGTGAAGATCATAACTGTCTTTGGGATTGCAATATTTATGGAAAGGGAGCTTACAAAGATGTTATAGCCAATTTCGAAGCCACCACAGGCTCACTTGTGCTCGCAACCTGGGGGCATGTGCAAGACCACTGTGTGGCCGGTCTGGTAGAATTCTTCCCGACTACTGTTCACGGTCGTTGCATTGCAAACGGTTTTGCGGCCTACGAATGGAATCAGAATTCAGGAGCCAATCCATATCAGAAGAATGTTGAGAAACTAACTTTAAATATTCTTAATTATTTGAAATAAGAATTATTAGAACAAATAATTAGTTGGAACATGAGTTAATTAGTTATTGGGTAAATTAGATTGTAGGATAATCCGCGGGGGCGGCCGTTTTTTCGCTTCCGCGGATTTCTTTTATCCCTAATGACTATAATTTCTAAATTAAATTCCTGTAACTTTTCTATAATTTTACAATACCATAATAAATGAATCATATATCCAACCTAATGCTTTCGATGCTGGTGACAATTCCGGTATTGAGTGTACAGGCAGATAGAATTACACACCTTCCCATGGAACCCGTTTCTCGCGATTTCGTGAAGGACACCGAGGGGAATCGTAATCTTCTTCTTGTTTCAAAATTTACACCCGAATCCCCACTGGGAGCAATCGGCAACGCCCTTCGATTTGACGGATACACCACATACGTTCAGGGCAATGTAAATGCAAGCGAAGAAGAGTTGAAATCACTTTCCGTTTCACTATGGGTTGCCCCTGAAACATACCCGGTGGTCGAACCCGACGTTCCGACTGATAAGAAAATATGTGTGGCAGGGACTTTCGATGAGGAGAACCGTAAGGGGTGGCGTGTGGCAATTGGCTATACAGGCAAATATGCATTTGAATGTTATTCAGGCGGCTGGAAAGTTACAGTTAATGCCTCGGATATAATTCCAACTTATGAATGGAGCCACATTGTGGCGGTTGCCGACGGGGAAACCAAGAAAGTTACTCTCTATCGCAATGGAAACAAAGTGGGCGAGGCCAATTGCATGGCTACAATTGATAATTCCGCAGAGAAACTTACCGTAGGGAAAGCCCCGGAAACAGTGATGAGCGGTCCTTTCACGATACAGATGTTCAACGGCCTGATTGATGAACTTGAAGTCTTCGACTCTGTATTGCCCGAAAGTCAAATAGCAATAACCACCGACAAAGAACCTGATTTATCAATCCCCGAGTCAAGATATGCCGAACAGAAATTGCGTCCTCAATTCCACGGGATGCCGGCTACGGGCTGGACAAACGAGTGTCATGGCATGACTTATTCGAACGGACAGTACCACCTGTTCTTTCAAAAGAATGCGAATGGCCCATATATGACGCGACTGCATTGGGGACACATCTCATCGCCCGATTTATTAAATTGGACTGAGAATAAGGTGGCAATTGCCCCCGGCGACCCATACGATATAAAAGGATGCTGGAGTGGAGCTGTTGTCAAAGATCCATATCTTACCAACGACAAGGTGGGAGCCATATACACAGCCGTCGATTATGAGAAGGCAACTATCTGCCTGGCCACGGCAGATGATGAAGATATGATAAAGTGGACAAAGGATTCATCCAATCCGCTGATAAACGGTCGTCCTTCAGGACTGAGCGATGATTTCAGAGACCCTTATTTTTTCAGAAATGGAAATGACGCTTACATAATAGTCGGAACTTCAAAAGATAATCTTGGGGCTGCCACTCTTCATAAAATGGATCCTGCCACCCGCCGTTTCTCGAATGATGGTAAAATCTTTTTTGCAGCCACTGATGCCCGCACACAGGGAACTTTCTGGGAAATGCCCAATCTCACCCCAATGGGTGATGGGAAATGGCTTTTTACAGTCACCCCTTTGGGTATGGCAGATGGTGTGAAATGTCTGTATTGGGTTGGCACGATTGCCAACGACGGGACATTCAATCCTGTTGTCGGCCCCGGGCAGTTAGAACTTAACTCTCGTGATGGCTTCGGTCTTCTTTCCCCCACAATTTTTCAGAAAGATGATAAGACAATTGCTCTCGGCATAGTGCCCGACAAACTCCCCGGCTCGGAGAATTATATGCTTGGTTGGGCGCACTGCTATTCTCTGCCCCGCGAAATTGAATTAGATGACCGGAATAATCTTGTTCAGCGCCCATATTCAAAAGTATCCGACATGTATTCCGGTGGTTTTTCAGCCGGCGAGCAAACACTTGTAGGTGAACTCCCCCTTGAAGGAATTTCAGGCCGTCAGGTGGAAATCAAAGCTGAATTTAAGGTTGGTGCCGTGCCTTTCGGAATCCGCTTTTTCGGCAATGGTAAGATTTATTATAATCCCGCTGCCGGAGAACTTGTGGCCGATTTTAGAGATATTCCCAGAATTATCAATGATTACGGAACCTACTCCGGCCTATATCGGATGAAACTTCCTGAAGGGGTGCAGCAAGACTCTCTCATGACCATAGATTTATTTATTGACGGTTCGATAATTGATATTTTCATAAACGACCGTTATGCACAATCAATACGCCTGTTTGCAAACGACACAGTGCCCGAAGAATACTCATTATATTCTGAAGGACCTGTGACACTTAAGAGTGTGGAGGCAAACCTTCTCCGCGCTGGAGCAGGCATAGAAGGCATCGATGATGATTCTATGGAGATTAGCAAAAATAAAAGTGGTAACGTCTATGACCTCTCCGGCAGAATAGTAGGTAACTACCGGAGTGGGTCAAAAATAACAGAAACAATTGATTCCGAAGTCTATATAATTGATGGAAAAAAGGTTATGATAACTCGCTGATAAAAATTGCCGAATGAGTCAAAAACGGTGCGAACAGCCTTAACAATCATAAAACGCCACGCAATTGGTCAAAATGTATACCAACATCGTGGCGTTTTTCTTTTAAATTAATAGATTTTATAGTTGAAAATATGAAAATTAGATAACGAAAAAAGTGTCCTCCCATTGGTAAAAAGTGTCCTCCCATTGGTAAAAAGTGTCCTCCCATTGGAAGAAGGAATTTAGCGGGCTAAACGACTGATGAACAATTTCAAAGACATCAAAAAATCCGCGACAAATGTAGGGACATGGCGTGCCATGTCTGAACGTTGAGGCGGGTAAAGCGACGGTGCTTATCCAGACGTGGCACGTCCCTACACTCGTCCGGTAACGAATAGTCCCCAAAATTTCTTTCCTCATTGGGTCTCTCTCAGTTCCTCTATCAATTCTTCAAGGATATAATCATCGCTCATAAGTTGCAGACCATATTTCGGGTCTGTCATTTGCTCATATACTTTAGTACTGTAATAAAGGTCAAGGGCACGCTCAGACGATATTTTCAGTGTATCAGCCAAGAGCATAATTATTCGGCTTTGCTTTCGCCATAGTACATTGTCTCTCATACGTTATAACCCTTTATTCCGACACTATCTCCGAATTTTTAAATGTCAAATACCTGTCTATTATCTCTTGATTGAGTATGCAGAGCTGGTGGTTTACTTTCTTATAACGCAACTGACCGAGAGCCTGCTCTGCTGTGATAATATCGTTTTCGTAGTCTTCAACAGTGTCAATTACGTTATCGTTTGCCACACCACCNTCTACTATATCATACTGTTTCTGTATCTCACCATCGCGCCTACAGTCTATCACGTACTCAAGCCATTCGAGATCGTATGAATCAAATACCTTCACACGAAAACATCCGTTTTTTACCGACGAGTAATCCAATGTATATGCCGATACAATAGGCTTAGTATTTCTGCCTTTTCTTTCAGCGATTGTTTCAGCCCATGCCTTTGCCTGTTCATACAGAGTAGTGAGGTAGAAACCTTGCCCGAAATCTACCTTTTTTCTTCCCAGTCCCACCAATGGCGATGGAACTGCTATATATGAACCGTGATAAAGTGTTATCATAGTCCGGCCTCCCAGTTTAGAAGTGTTTCACAAATATCGTCGGCAACCCAATCGAGACTTTGCGTATGAAGTTCCTCATACCTTTTTATAAGCCGATTTTTGATTAAGCCCTGTTTGCTCAATCGGTCGTGCATCTCCTTACCGGAGATCCCCAGTTTACGCGCACCGCTCTCAATCGCCATTACAGCGAAATGAATCCGGCGGTATATGTCGTTGTTTGTATCCATTGAAATGTTATTAAGTTTATGTTTGTGGAGTCTCGAATCTGGACATTGGCATAAAACTCATGAATACAGATTTTCAAGGATAATTAGAAATGAAGTTCTCCTCAGTTAAAAATGCTTTCACTTTCAGCGGAATGTTTCTTACCATTCTCTATAACTGAACGCCCTTGCCGCCATATCCCGCTGACTAATATCACTATTAAGGTCAGAGGCAACAAACACGAAGTCATCGGGAAAATCTGAAACCATCTGTTTTATTTTCTTTGCGGTGGTCGTTTAGATATAGTGTATCCTAGTGCAAAGATAATAGTTTTGTCTGTTTCATTGCGTAAAAAACCAACAAAATTTGGAATTTCCTCATTTTAGAACCCAACCAACAAATAAAGTTACATTTGATAAAAATCATGGACCAGAGTCTGGTTCAACATCCGAAAAAATCCACTCTTCAGCACCCTTCGCTTCATGGAGAAGCCGCTTTTTGAAGGGACAGGAAGTCCCAAAGTTGAAAAGAACGAGTCCAAAGCAACGGGAAGCGTGTGTACAATCCGACTCACAATGAGCCAAAACATCACGCGTAATGTATAGCGGGTCTTCCTGCAGAACACTTCGATGGGGTCGGTTTTATTTTTGGAATTCCAGCCATTGAAATACTGGGAATCCCTGTAAAAATCATTTTCAACTGAAACCCATTTGGCCTCAAGGGTGTTAATCATATGATCGAATATTTGATGTGCCATATCGTTAAATTTTATTATTGGAGATATCTATAAAATTTAAAACGATTTGGCACATCGTTTTTCTTCCCCGTTAACTTTATTTGAACCGTATTGTGGCGTGCCACGTCTGATTGTTACGACGGGATAATGGGGCGATGTTTACTCAGACGTGGCACGCCACGTCCCTACACTCGGTGGGTAATGAATTGTTCCCAAAAATGTACCTACATTTGCCGACGAAATTTTCAAAAAAAATTTTTTGAAATCTGCGAACCTTTGTTAGGAGATGAATGTTTTATTGATGAAAACAGAATCGTTTCATGATGTTAGGTTAGTTAAAGTATTATGGAAAACACGAATGTGGCGAGTCGCGATGACCCGCCACATTCGTGTTTTTATATAGGATTACTTGATTAATTTCCGAAAAAAAGAGTAAATTTGTGTGGGAGAAGACTAAGTGGTCTTCTATTTCACTAACAAGACTTATATAGAAGTCTATGGCAGGTTGTATTTCACTAACAAGACTTATATAGAAGTCTGTGTTTGGATGCCTGTATGGATTTTAGGGGGAGATTAAATTTTACCTAAGAAATGATTTCAATAAAAGAATTAAAGAATAAAATACTTTCGGGAGGAGAGATTACAGCTTCCGAGGCTTTTGAACTTTCAGAACAGATAGCTGATTTCCGTGGAGAATTATATGATGCTGCTGAAGAAATCACCCGCGCTTTTTGCTCAGAAGTGTTTGATTCGTGTTCGATAGTCAATGCGCGGTCGGGAAAATGCCCTGAAAACTGCAAGTGGTGCGCTCAATCGGCACATTATAAAACAGATGCAGAGATTTATCCTCTTATTTCGGAGGAAGAGTGCATGCGTCATGCTGAAATGAGCCGCAAGCGTGGAATAGGGAGATTCTCGATGGTGACTTCCGGAAGAAAAATGGCCGGAAAGGAACTTGAACGTGCCTGTGAGTATTATAAAGAATTAAAGGCCGAGGGGGGACTTGGGCTTTGTGCCTCAATGGGTCTTCTTAATGAGGATGAGCTGAAAAAACTGAAAGAATCCGGGGTGAGTCGCTACCATTGTAATCTTGAGGCTGC
>JAAVCL010000004.1 GCA_014802335.1 Bacteroides sp.
ATATCTGATATTCAACAGTCTTTACTCAAGGAAATGATGGAGAATCCAAACATTACGATAGCTGAACTTTCAACTGTAACCGGANTGGATCGCAATGCTGTGAATTATCAGTTGAAAAAGTTGAGGAAAATAATCAACATTGAAAGATCCGGCTCCGACAANAAAGGAAGTTGGAAAATATCACCAAAATGAACACTGGATAAGTTATTATCTTATCACATAAGGTTCTTGCTTGTTAGACGANAGCGAAATCTTGTTTGATCAAGCAAAAGTTATTATCTTTGCAGTGTCATACCGTATGGCGAAGNACATTGATATCTGACGGTGTAAGAATCGGGAATTATCGGAACCTCGTNGTCGTTAAGTATTNGANTCGAAAGNNAATAAATNGAAGATATAAGATCTCTNCNGAGTCACTTCAAGAGCTGNAATATTTCTATTTCAGCTCTTTTCTTGTTGGTAGAGCGNACCTCAAAAATTGGATAAATAATGTGACTTCGGNTTGCTTTTGAATACTTTTATCTATGAGGNTTTACATCTTTTATATCAACTAAATCATTGAGTATGGCAAAAACTGTGAGTCCGGCAGTTGAATGTATCTGAAGTTTAGCAGAGATATTTCTGCGATATGTAGTTACGGTATGTATAGATATAAATAGCTGTGAAGCNATTTCNTTATTTGATAATCCTTTTGCAACACAACATATTATNTCCTTCTCCCGATCAGTCATGGANTCCAGCAGCTCGTTTTTTTCATTGTCGCAGATGCTATTTTTTACTGATTCGCGATGTGATAATTTCAACGANTTTTCAAGTTTTTCAACAGCCGGGATAAAGAGTTTATTTTCAATCTCGCAATGGTTCTTCAATTCAATGCCACAATAAATTATATCGAATAATGCCGAAGTCAGGATTTCATTGTCCTTCACGTGGTAATGTCTTATAAACAGATCCTTAATCTGAGACAGTTTTTCAGTCATACTACTATGATTTGATGAGTAGTCGGTAATCCGGAACTGNTCATTGGTGATACCGTTTAACAGGTCGCTCACATAGCGAAACACCTCATCGTTTTCATGGTCCATGTGATAGTGGACTTCCTGAACGTATTCATCATAGAATTTCAGGAGCAGGAAAGCTACATCATTTATATCTGTGTAATTGATAGCCTCAATAAGTTTTCTGCGTATGGCGGGCAATAGAAAATTAAGGAAGTGCGTATGGGCTTTCCTGAGATAGCTCATTAAAGCCGGCAGTGAAATTTCAAATTGTGAATAGTTTTGTCCGTATAAGAAATTTGATACTGCAAGGAATGACCCGGTATGAACATTGTCCTCCCTACATGCTTCACCAACTGTCTTATCGCCGAATCCGAAAGACAGTCCAAACCTACTTAAAACACCTAATAGATTAGGCTCATCCTCAATGATGGTTTTAAGTAGGTCACAAGGAAGTATTGAACGATTCTTTGACATATCTTGATAGTTGAAATNGGGCTGTAAATACCCATGCAAAATTACGTCGGAATTAAAAACCATACCATACCTAAAAATAAGATTTTTTTTAGGACTTTCCAGCCCTTTAGAGCAAATCAACATGTAAAATTCTCTAATTATTGAGTATTGACAGTCATAGTCGAATGATNCTAACTTTGCAGCCGAAAAATTTAAAACAGTAACAGTTATACAATGAACAAACTACATGTAATCCTTATGCTTGCTGTGTTTATGGTGGCCACAGCATGTAGCGACAAAGACGAGGTTGTCACAGACAATCTGNCGAAGTATGTAATTGGCAATTACGAAGGATATACTTCGGCCNCATGTGCATATTTCANTGGAATGATGAACGCTGANCAGAAAATTATTATTACCGAAGGATCCGGTGACAATAAAGTTGATATCCAATATGACTCTCCTACATGGGGAAGTGTCACAGTTACCGATGCNGAGGTATTAGAGAGTGAAGGCGGATACATCATATCAGGTACCGGAGTCTGGTCTATGGGTCATAACGGGAGTGTAAGCGACTATGATTGTACGGTCACAGGCAATGTNAAATCCGGTGAAACTCANTTCGTATTCTCCTCTCCATCTGTCATGGGNGGTCTNAAAGTTGAATTTACCGAAGGTGAAATTCCGGCCTCACTTGTTNTACCCGGTGATTACAAAGGTTGGACAGATGCCTCATGTGCATATTTTCAAGGTATGACTGCTGACAANCAGGAGATTACTATTTCCTACAAAGACAACATGTATAGCGTCTACTATGAATCTGATACTTGGGGAACATTTACTATTGAAGATATAAAATTCTCTTATGCAGAAGGAGTATTTACTATTTCAGGCGANGGAAACTGTAAAATGGGTATGGATGGTGATATAAAAGATTATCCCTGCACATTATCAGGNAGTATAGACGTTGAGAAATCCGCACCCTCCTTCATTTTTAGCGTTCCTGCAGTAATGGGTGGTCTTACTATAACATTCAGTCCGGGAAACCTGCCTTCTGAAAGCGAAAATGAGTAANTGGCGTATAATGATAATAGCGGGAGCAGCTTCAATGGGGCTGCTCTCAGCTTGTAACGGCATTCTGGATGGNATCTATGATGAACCGGACAATGTAAATAACACAGGCACAGGCTTTGAAAATGAGGGAGAAATATTTATAGACGCAACTTCCTATACNCAATGGGTGTATATTGATTTTTCAGAACAGTCCANAGTCACACTCGGTTATGATGAGGATGCTCCACAAAACTGGGATATTGCCGTGCACCGGTATGATGTAAAGACTAATGGTGCTAAAGTTGTGGAAACTAATTACTCTGATTTTGATCAAGCCATAACTGCCACTATAGACGAGGCGGACTTGGTGAGTGATATATGGACAACTAATCAAATTGTAATCGACATGTCCACGATGATGGACGGTTATTTAGGATATACGNAATCATATTATAATCCTGAGCTGTCAAAATGGCTCAATGTGGATACAAGCACCATGCCTCCCATATACACACCCTCAGGAAAGGTCTATATCGTTTACCTCCCTGACGGTACGCGTGCCGGTGTCAAGTTGCTCAACTTCATGAATGATATGCAGGTAAAGGGTTATATGACCATACAATATATGTATCCATTTAATCACTAAACGATGAAGAATAAAGTTATAATCTTCTTATTATTAGCATTTTCAACGATGGGTGTATATGGACAGAAAACCCTTACCGAAGAACATCCGGATTCAATCGAGAATCAATGGGATAAGCTTCTTGACGAGGTGGTGGTTACAGGCACACGCACACCTAAATTGGTTACAAATTCACCTATACTTACAAGGGTGATAAGCTCAAGCGATATTCGTAAAAGTGATGCCACAAATATCAGCGATCTGTTACAGACAGAATTGCCCGGTATAGAGTTCTCTTATTCCATGAACCAGCAGGTTTCACTCAATATGCAGGGATTCGGCGGCAACTCGGTATTATTCCTCGTCGATGGTGAAAGGCTTGCAGGCGAGACACTTGACAATGTTGACTATGACCGTCTGAATCTAAACAATGCAGGTAAGATAGAGATTGTCAAGGGAGCTGCATCATCACTTTATGGGTCGAATGCTGTTGGAGGCGTAGTAAATATTATCAGTCGTGAAGCGTCCGAGCCATGGACACTAAACATTAACGGTAGATATGGGAAACACAACAGCCAACGATATGGAGCAGTATTTTCAGTGAACAAGTGGAAAATCAACAGTTCCACATCGGCACAATTCACCTCCATTGATTCATATAATATGAAAAACGAAGGTGATTATTCCACATATTATGGCAACAAGACATGGAACATAAACGAGCGTCTGACAATAAAGCCAATAAACGCGCTGAAAATCATAGCACGAGCCGGATATTTTTTCCGTGAACGCAATTCTCAGGTAAGCACTCATGATCGCTATCGGGATTTTTCCGGTGGTCTAAGAGGAGTCTATGAATTTTCTCCCGGAACAAACCTCGAACTCAGTTATTCGTTCGATCAATATGACAAGAGCGATTATATATTGCTGACCCGTAAGGATGTACGAGATTATTCAAATGTTCAGAATATAGGTAAAATGGTGTTTAACCACACTTTTGGAGGTAACTACATACTTACAGTCGGGGGCGATGTGATGCGTGACTATCTAATGTCTTACCAGTTTACCGATAATGGCAGCCACCATCAAATCACTGCCGACGGATTTGCTCAGATTGACATGACTTTCAATAAACTTAATGTCATAGCCGGCGGACGCTATGATTACTTCTCCGAATCTGACATGAAGCACTTTTCCTCACGCGTCAATATGATGTATAATCTTGATCGTTTCAAAATTCGTGGCAGCTATGCCGGCGGATTCCGGGCGCCTACACTTAAAGAGATGTATATGAACTTTGATATGGCAAGTATTTTCATGATTTATGGAAATCCGAACCTTAAACCGGAAGTCAGCAACAATTTTCAATTATCCGGAGAATATACGAATGGTCCGCTTAATGCAAATGTAGGCACATTCTGCAATCTTGTTGAAAACAGGATGACTACTGTATGGAATCAAGCTCTCGAAGGAATGGAATACAGTAATATAGGTCGAGTCAACATTGTAGGGATAGACGCAAATGTGGCTTGGCGAACACAATGGGGATTAGGAACAAGATTATCATATATATTCACACATGAACATGTAAAGAGAGGAGAGCCATACACGTCCTCAACCCGTCCTCATACAGCCACTATCAGAGTGGATTACTCACATCAGTGGAAGAATTATGGACTTATGGTGGCACTAAGCGGTCGAGCGCTTTCTAATGTCACTGTTGATGAATTTACCTCTCTCACTTCATACGAAGAAACAGAGCGAGTAAAGTATCCCGGATATACAATGTGGAAACTCAATGTGACCAACAGTATCCGGAGAGGTATAGATCTCATCGTTACTGTAGATAATCTGTTTAATTATGTTCCCAAATATAACTACAGCAGTACCCCTTCTACAACCGGAATATCATTCAATGTTGGATTGTCTATGAATATAGACTCAATGTGTAAACGAAAATGACAAGAAGAAAAATAATTCTTGCATCAGTAGCAGTGGCAATCATAATTACCGCTGCTATTGTTGCGTGGAGAAGCATTGCCTCATCCACAAAAATAGCTTTCGTAAACTACCAGCCGATCACTCTCGGAGAAATCGGTAAAGCTAATGACAATTCTTTCATTAAGATTGAAAATCTTAGTGTTGAAGATTTAGAAAATGCCTCTAAATTCGCCATGGTATTTGTCAATGGTATGGGATTGCGGATCACTGAGGAGCAACGTGAGTCATTGTCAAAAGCAGCCGAGTCCGGGACGCCTGTAATAACGACAGCTGCCACTAATCCCGACAACTATATAGTATCGACAGACTCCGTTGACACAGAATTCATAAAGCAATATCTCCAAGGCGGCGGTCGTGCGAATTACAGAAGTATGCTCAACTATGTAAGAAAATACATAGATGGCAAAAAACTGTTTATTGGCGAACTCACCGACCCCAAACAAGCTCCGAGCGGAATGTTCTATCATCAGGATCCCAAAAATCCTGACAATGAAATGTTATACTTCGATTCTTTGTCGGAATACAGGAAGTTCCTTCAGGAAAATAATCTCCTGAAAGACAATTCGCCTAACATCATTTTGACCGGGCAGATGGGTGTGCCCGATGAACTGATAGCAGAATTGGAAGCGACCGGTAACGTAGTTTATCCGATATCAAATATCCAGCAAGCAATCAAAAACGGAATAACCGATAGTATTTCCCCATCTGCAATGATAAACATGGCTCACGGAAGGATGGGCGATGCTGTAGTGGAATATCTCAAAACAAAGAACATTCCTCTGTTTTCTCCTTTGAATGTCAATCGCGATTATGGCGAATGGATGGAGGACAAGATGGGTATGAACGGAGGATTCATGTCGCAAAGCGTTGTGACCCCGGAAATTGATGGTGCGATCAGACCTTGGACACTTTTTGCACAGTTTGAGGGTAGCGACGGCGTGCCTGTGATAAAAGCTATTCCGGAAAGGCTTACTGAATTTGTTGAGACTGTCAATAACTATGTCAGCCTACAAAAGAAAGCCAATGAAGAGAAGAAAGTCGCAATTTTCTTCTTCAAAGGTCCCGGACAAAATTCACTTGTAGCCGAAGGAATGGAGGTCGCACCTTCCTTATACAATATGCTTAATCGATTCAAGGAGGAAGGTTACAGAGTCGATAACCTACCCTCCTCGCTCCCTGAGTTTGAGAAGTTGATCAATGACCGTGGGCGTGTATTTGGGAATTACGCGACAGGAGCGAAGTCTGATTTCGTCAATAATGCCAACCCGGAGATTATAACTCGATCAGAATATGAAAAATGGGTTGCAAAAGACATTGGTAAAGAAATGTCGGAAGAAATCACTGCTGTTGATGGCGAGTTCCCCGGTCATGGTCTTAAGACCGAGAACGGAGATCTTGCCATTGCAAGACTCCAATTCGGTAACGTCGTACTCATTCCGCAGACAGCCGCAGGAATCGGTGATGATGATTTCAAAATCGTTCATGGTACCGATATGGCTCCGCCTCACGCCTATGTCGCATCCTATCTTTGGGCTCGCAATGGTTTTAATGCCGATGCTATTGTCCACTTCGGAGCACATGGTTCTTTGGAGTTTACACCAAGAAAACAAGTGGCGCTTGGCAGCCGCGACTGGTCAGACAGATTAGTGGGTACTATGCCTCATCTCTACATCTATTCTACAAGTAATGTAGGAGAAGCGATGATGGCCAAAAGACGTAGCTATGCGGGAATCATAAACTATCTCACGCCTCCATTTCTGGAAAGCAATGTGCGCGGTATTTATAAAAATCTGGCGGATGCGATAGCATCTTACAATAAGGAAGCCGAATCGGATAATCCCGACAGTGGACAACTCGATGCAGCCTCACGGCTGGTGAAAAAATATGTCGTCGAGCTTGGCATTCATCGCGAACTACGTCTTGACAGCATCTTGTCAAAAC
>JAAVCL010000005.1 GCA_014802335.1 Bacteroides sp.
ACAGGATTCAAACCTGTAACCTTCTGATCCGTAGTCAGATGCTCTATTCAGTTGAGCTAAGGAGCCTTGCAATCATTTCCGATTTGCGATTGCAAAATTAGTGCTTTTTTTTGAATCTGCAAAATATTTTTAAGAAATTTTTCTCAAAAATTTGTAAAATGCAGTATATCTNNCAGTTANNNTNTTNACANNATTAGNGATNNAAGGTTTCANATCACGTATTCAACACTGCATTGGCCNTGTATTCCNGATATGGGNGGCGCAANTTTNGTAATTTTGACAGAAACGTTTAAAATTTGAGGCCACCGGCTTATTAATTTACGCGCAATTGCCATAGCCACAGACTCAAGGAGTTTCCAATCTTGAGCCATGATTGCGGCTATTTCTTCAAAAATACTTGCGTAGGAAATTGAACTATCCAGATTTTCGGGTTCAAAATCCTCAGTTGACACCTTTACTTTGCAGTCTATTAGGAATTCATTTCCAACCGTTCTCTCTTGTTCAAACACCCCTATTTTACTATAAAAGCTAAGTTTTTCAAGAGAGATATTGAAAAATCCCGATGAATTGCGACACATTACTTACACAATTTTCCGGCAGGAATTTTATCAATTCTTTTCTGATGCCTTCCCCCTTCGAATACTGAATTGAAATAAGCATCNACAATTTCAATNGCNTCCTCTTTAGAAATGAATCTTGCGGGNAGCACAAGTATATTTGCATTGTTNTGCTGGCGAGCCAAGGCGGCGATGTCAGGGCGCCAGCAGAGGGCNGCCCTTATACCCTGATGTTTATTGAGCGTCATTTGGATACCGTTGCCGGAACCGCACATGCANACNCCCAGCTCACAATCGCCNGATTCGACNGCCAAAGCNGCCGGNTGAGCAAAATCAGGNTAGTCGCAAGATTCTTCTGAATCTGTTCCGAAATCAACCACTTCATAGCCCTTTGAGGCAATATAATCCTTAAGATACTGTTTGAGCTCAAACCCGGCGTGGTCGGAGGCAAAAGCAATTTTCATACACATAAAAATTAGTCTGTGATTTTATTATTTAGACCGGNGCCTCCGGATTGGAAACGCCGGTTAGTAAAAGCGAATCTAACCATGAAATAATTTAGAGGAACGCAGATAGCCAATGCNGGGAGNAGGGCCAAAGTCGGACCGACAATACCTTTGAAAATGGCTACAAAACCGGCTTGCATACCCATGTTTATAAGATGACTTGCAGTAAACGCAAGTCCTTTTTTCGCATTGGCCTGACTGTGAAATGTAAAAACACTGGAAAGAATGAAATTTACGATAAAACTGATGGCNTAGCTGATAAGTGTTGAAACCACGGCCGTCACNCCCACCGCATGNACAAAAACAACATAAATTCCATACTGGAGAAGAGTGCACAAACCACCTACGAGAGCAAATCTGATCACCTCTCCCCCTTTTCCTCCATCCTTAAAAATTTCCTTTATATTCATGACATTTGGTTAATCGAAGAATCCCCTACGGGATTATTATAGCGGATTTACAGGAAAAGCTATAGAAGTCGTTTAAACGACTTCATTTTTAGATTCTTCAATTTCTCTATTGATAGAAAAAATATAATCCAATATTTCCTGTCTCCCCTTGGCTTTTTCGGATGAAGAAACGAAAATAGGTGGTAATTCCGACCATGAAAGTTTGAGTTCATTACAATAAGCCTCGACATTTCGCTGGGCAGCCACCGGACCGAGTTTGTCGGCCTTTGTAAAAACGATAGCAAAGGGCACATCATGTTCACCCACCCAATCAAGGAATTCCATGTCTATTTTTTGCGGAGCNTGCCTNATATCAATTAGAATAAAAAGACAAGCAAGCTGCGTNCGGTCNANTATNTAATCTTCAATAAGGTGTTGAAGTTTTTCACGCTGTTCCTTACCNCGCTGAGCGAATCCGTANCCGGGAAGGTCTACAATATACCATTTACCATCATCCATTTTGAAATGGTTAATAAGAAGAGTTTTACCNGGCATCTGAGATGTCTTNGCCAACTTCTTATTTTTACAAAGCATATTGATCAACGAAGACTTTCCGACATTCGAACGCCCGATGAATGCATATTCAGGGACGTCNGTGGGAGGACACATATTTACATTGGGACTTGAAATCTCAAATTTGGCATTTTTTATATCCATAGTAATTTCATAAGTAGCTACGAATAATTAATCGATATATGTTAAACAAAGTAGTTAGGAATATCTTGAACGCTAAAACTCGTTTTTTTTTGGCATCTCTTGCTTTGTCATTCAGTCGCATACGAATGTATGCTCCTTCTTTCCGCAGCAAAATATGCTCAAAAATAACTTCGTTTTATCTGTTCATTAATTATTCGTAGCTACTTATAAAGAGTTTGAAATTATAACGTTCAGACTCTNAGGATAGATTAGAAGTGTCCGTATTCTTACAAACTGAAGCAAGCATTGTGAATGAGCCGAAGAGCCTTATCGTTGTCTTCATCGCTGATTATGAAAGAAAGCGTTGTTTCTGAAGGACCNTCAGAAACGGCTTTCACCTCAACACCGTCACGCAACAGCGTGTTTAGAAGTCTGGGGCCGAGACCTTTAATCTGCTTTATATTTTCTCTCACCACAGCAACAATCGCAAGATTGCGCGTGTCGGAGATTCCGGCAACTTCGCCACTTTGCAACTCNGGAGCNAACTCCTCTTTGAGGATCGAGAGAGCCTTTTCCACGTCGTTCCCATCCATAGCGATAGAGAAACATCTATCATCATCAGGCTGCGCAACGACAAAAATACTTATACCATTCCGAGCCATCGCATTATAGGAGCGGGAATTCAGACGGGCCACATTCTCNGCCAACGCACCGGTGACATTGACAATAGCCGTTTTCTTNATAGAAGAAACGCCTCTCACGGTGGTGTTCAAATCCACATTGTTATCAGTGATTAAAGTGCCGGGNGCTGACGGATTATGTGTATTAAGTATTTTTATAGGAATATTTTTATGGAACACNGGATAAATNGTAGGTGGATAAATAACCTTAGCGCCAAACGAGCAGAGTTCCATACTTTCTATAAAAGACATTTTTTGAATCACNGAAGCCGAGGGNATAATTCTCGGGTCNGCAGTCATGAANCCATCCACATCAGTCCATATTTCCAANGANTCGGCATTAAGNGCAGCCGCNATAAGTGCAGCCGTGTAATCCGAGCCACCTCTNCCGAGATTCGTAATAAAATCGGTATCTTTGTCGCGCGAGATGAANCCACCGGTCACAACGGTTTTTTGCAATGGCAGNCGGAAAGTTTCACGGATTAAAGAATCGGTCAACTCTCNCGAGGCAATATTCTTATCAAACCACTTTTCGGTTTTCATAAAAGAAAGGGAATCGGCNTGCACTGCATCCTGCAGAATAGCAGCGACAATGACAGAAGACATTCTTTCACCGAAACTCACGATTTTATCGAGCTGACGTTCGGAAAGTTCATTAATAAGAGAGACTCCCAGATAGACACGTTCGAGTTGTGTAAGCAAAGAAATAACAATTTCAGTTATATCGGGCCTGATAGCGGAAGGGACGAGAGAATTGATGATATGAAGATGGCGTTCAGTCATCTTCACTACATCTTTTTTAAAAGACTCATCCCCGGCTTCAGCCTTACGGGCGGTTGCTATAAGACAATCTGTCAAGCCTCCGAGTGCCGAGACCACTACTACTGCCGGTTCATCAAGAGCATCAACTATTTTCTTGACATTTTTGAGACTATCGACCGTGCCGACCGAAGTGCCTCCGAATTTCAATACCTTCATAACCTAAGGAATAAACTACGATGCAAATTTAGCCAAATTTTTTCTAAGAGACAAATTGCCGAGCCGGGATTACTGCATTGAATAATAATCTATAAATATTCTGAAGAATTTATGATACAAAACTTGCAATAAAAAGAAAATTTAAATAACTTTGTCAGGAATATCTTTTTAAGGCAAAAATACCAAGAAAACATTATTCGGAATTACTAAAAAGCTTTTGATTCTAACTAAAATTATATTTTAACACCATAAAAAACTTAATATTAACCAAAAGATGAAAAAATTTACATTTCTGATGGGTTCACTTCTTGTCGGCCTGTCAGCATCTGCCCAACTTTACGTAACCGGAGAAAATGTAGAAAATGCTCCGAAAGCTTGGGATCCTTCACAACCACTTGAAGTAGAGCTCGTGGATGGAACCTACACATTTAAAGCAACCGACGGCTTCAAGATCTCAATTCAGAAGGGTACTTGGAATGATTTTAACGGGGCCGCGAGAATGCTTGACGGCAGCTGGGATAAAGTTCCGGAAGGCACCACCGCAACAGCTACTCTTAAAGCCGGNGACGCTAATATTTCCGCTCCTAATCCCGGAAACGAATCCCTAAAAATCACGTATTCCGTATCGGAAGACCTTAGTTCAATTACCGCAACCCTTCCTGATGGTTCCACATATCCCGGTGCAGGAGTTGTTACCTATCCAGACTTATATCTGATTGGCCCTGCATTTGGTGGATGGACATTAGGTGAGAACAAAATGATCCGTAAGGACAATGTTTACACTTACGTAGCAGAAGATGGTATCGACGGTGAATGGAAAATCAACAACGGCACATGGAATTTCAGTCTTGGCCAAGGTGAAGCCGGAATGCCGGTTGTAGGCACAGAGTATAATCTTGCAGATGGAAATGCCGGCAACTTATCTTCAACCATTAGCGGAAAAGTTACTATCCAAGTAACCTACACAGAAGGTGGTCCTTACAAACTTCTGCTTACACAAGACGGCACACCCGTTGATCCCGATCCCGATCCCGATCCGGACCCGGACAACTTTGNAGGCTGGTATTTCAATCTTGGCACACCCGCATTTGAAGCAGCCGGTGGCGAATGGTTCAAAGGAGTTGCTGTTCCTGAGAATGGTATAGTGGAATTCGGCGAGGCAGCCATTGGCACTGAAATTTTCAAAATCAAGATTTGGAATACTAAAAAAGACATCTGGTATTCATCAACCGATGGCACAGTAACCCCCGGCACTCCCACAGTACTTATCGAGGAAGAAGGCGAAATGACCGTAACAGGTGCAACAGCCAATGATATTTACGATGTAAAATATGACTGCAACACCAATACACTTACCTTGACTTACGCCGGCAATGGCGGCGAAACACCTGACGAACCGGAAGTTCCCGCAACTCTTTACCTGATGGGTAATATAAACGATATAGGCTGGTGTGCAAATAACGGTGTTGAAATGACAAGAGAAGGTAATGTATATTCTTGTGAATCCAAAATAGAAGATGGCCTTGAAGGCTACGGATATTTCAGCTTCTCAACCCAACTTGGCGAAGATGCAGATGACTGGGGTGGCGTAAATGGTGCAAATCGTTTTGGTCCTGCTGTNAGTGATACAGAAGTTGTTGTTAACACAGCTCTTGATTTCACAACTTACGTTGTAAACGTAAATGCAAGCTCATGTGCATCATGGATGATTGCAGCAAATGCAGCGGACAAAAAGTATAAATTCATCATGGACTTCGANAACAGCAAACTTACAGTAACAGAAGTGAGCGGAGTTCAGACAATAGATTCAGAACTTAACGGCACTGCCATTTACTATAACTTGCAAGGTCAGCGTGTAGAAAATCCTGTTAACGGAATTTATGTGCGCGTTCTTAATGGCAAAGCTGAAAAGATCATGAAGTAAAAAACAAACTGACTTTTTTCATAATGACTATGGCAAAATCTTATATGGGTTTTGCCATAGTTTTTTTATTCAGGTATCTGATATTAGACCAAAAATTATTAATTTTGTAAATGCAAGTATATGATTGAAATTATTTAAAGCTTTGCCTCATTAATAATGAGACGAACTTTAGAGTCCGGTTTCTGCTGATTTGGGGCTCCATAACGTCTTGAGCAGAATTCAAAATTTCACCCACATATTTCACAACTCAGTATTCGGCCAATGTAGGGACGTGGCGTGCCACGTCTGAATAATGTGATGAGTTTTAGCCAGACGTGGCACGCCACGTCCCTACATTTAGTGCACTTAACTTAATTTGATTTAAAATAAAAATAAAATGAAATACATTTCAAGATATATTTGTGGAGGCCTAATGGCAATTTCAGGTTTGTCAGTTTATGGTTGGGGTCAGAAAGGTCATGACACAGTGGCTTACATAGCCGAATGTCATCTTTCAACCGAGGCGAAGGCTGCAATCGATTCATTACTTGACGGGAAGTCAATTGTATACTGGTCTAATTGGCTTGACAACGCGTCGCACACACCTGAATATGCATACAGTAAGACATGGCATTACCGCAATATTGACGAAGATGAGACTTTTGAGACATCGCGTCGAAATCCGAAAGGAGATATAATTACTGCCATAACCGAACAAACTTCAATATTGGCCGACACAACCCAAAGCAAAGATAGCAGAGTCCTTGCACTTAAGATGGTGGTTCACCTATTAGGAGATCTTCACCAACCTATGCATTTGGGCCGGGCAAGTGATCTTGGAGGTAACAGGGTTCCGGTCCGCTTTTTCAAAAGTCCGAAAAATCTACATTCGGTATGGGATAGCAACATTCTGGAAGCCGGGCATAAATGGAGTTACACGGAATGGAAGCAACAGATAGATCGTGCCAGCGACCGGGAAATATCTCAAATTTTGTCATCCGACTCACCGACCGACTGGGCTCGGGAAACGTATGAAATAGCACAAGAAATATATGCGACGACTCCGGAGGATACCAATATAGAATACAATTACATTGCTAAATGGACTCCGGTAATTGAACAGCAATTGCTCAAAGGGGGATTAAGACTTGCTTATATCCTGAACAATGCGTTCACAACCAATGACACGAAGCAAATAAAAAAAGCTGAAACAGAATGACTCGCTATCCGGAATTGAATCTCCCGGTAATTCCGCTGCGCATAAAAGAAGAAGGTGGCCAAACACGAGTTTATGACACATTACGGGAAAAATGGGTGAATCTGACACCCGAGGAATGGGTAAGGCAGCACTTTGTGTCTTGGTTGCAGAGTGAATATGGGTATCCTCCCCTATTAATGGCAAACGAGATAGGCATAGAAGTTAACGGCACCCGGAAGCGATGCGACACGGTAATCTTCAAACGCAACGGAGAACCGGGAATAATTGTGGAGTATAAAGCTCCGCACATCGATATAACACAAAATGTCTTCGACCAGATAGTAAGATATAATATGCAGCTACATGCAGACTATCTGATAGTATCGAACGGGATGAAGCATTACTGTTGCAAAATTGACTATCGGGATAATTCGTATCATTTTATCCCCCGGATACCGTTTTATACTAAATAATAACCCAATAAGATTGCACTGACTAAAAAAGGGTGCAATCTTTTGCGTAGAATAAATGGCAGATTATAAATATCTTGATCAATTAAATCCCCAGCAGCGGGCAGCAGTGGAATATTGCGAAGGCCCGGAGCTGGTAATAGCAGGCGCCGGTTCGGGCAAAACGCGTGTGCTGACATATAAAATAGTGCATCTGTTGCGTCTTGGGATTGATCCATATCGCATCCTGGCATTGACATTTACCAATAAAGCCGCCCGGGAGATGAAAACAAGAATCTCGCAGGTGGTAGGAGAAAAGGTTGCATCGCGGTTGTGGATGGGCACATTTCACTCGGTTTTTTTGCGAATATTACGAAAACATTCGGAAGAAATCGGTTTTAAATCCGGCTTCACCATTTATGATACAACAGATTCGCGTACATTGATAAAGCAGATCATCAAAGAATATGGGCTTGACGAAAAGCAGTACAAGCCTGCTTCAGTAGCCTCGCAGATTTCCAATGCGAAAAATTCAATGATGACACCCGAACAATATCAGCAGGCTTACTATGACAGCGACCGCCGCGCGAAGCGTCCGATGATTTCTGCGATCTACGAGGCATACGTTACGAGATGCCGAGTGTCGAATGCCATGGATTTCGATGATATATTGTTTTTCATGAATATTCTGCTGCGCGAACATCCCGATATTTGTCGACATTATCAAGAGTTTTTCAGATATATACTGGTTGATGAATATCAGGATACTAACTTTGCCCAGCACCTGGTTGTATCGCAACTTGCCAAACCCGACAATATGATATGTGTTGTGGGAGATGACGCGCAGAGTATCTACTCGTTCCGGGGCGCCAACATTTCAAATATCATCAATCTTGAAAAGGCTTACCCGGGTCTTAAAACCTTTAAGCTTGAAAGAAATTACCGATCCACCCAAAACATAGTGAATGCGGCCGGAAGTCTGATAGACAAGAATACCCGTCAGCTTCGTAAACAAGTTTATTCAGAGAATGACAAGGGTGCGCCGGTAGAAATAATCAAGACTTATAGCGATATAGAAGAAGCCTATTACGTGGCCACGGGTATCAGCAGGCAGAAACTTACCGAACATGATTCGTATGAAGACTATGCCGTTTTATACCGAACCAACGCACAAAGCCGTGTGCTTGAAGAGGCATTGCGTAAACGCAACATAAGCTATCGCATCGTTGGGGGCACGGCGTTCTATCAACGAAAGGAGATAAAAGACGTAATCGGCTATTTCAGACTCACCGTTAATCCGGATGATGACGAAGCGTTGAGACGTATAATAAATTTTCCGGCTCGCGGCATAGGCGAAACAACATTGCGTAAGATACAGACAGCGGCAACTGCAGCCGAAGTCAGTATGTGGACCATTCTTGACAATCCCGACAAATATGCACTTGATGTGAATTCGGGAACCAGAAAGAAACTGAACACATTTGTGGATATGATCCATGATTTTATAGAAGATAACCGGACTTCCAATGCATTTGAAGTGGGCCAACTTATCTATAACCGCACCGGAATGTTGCTGCTCTATGCGCATGATAATACGCCGGAAAGTATCTCTCGGCAAGAAAACCTTTCGGAGATGCTGAATGGTCTGAAAGACTTTGTTGAGCTTCATGAAGAGAGCGGAGAGGGAGGGACTGACCTTACTTCTTTTCTATCGGAAGTGTCACTGGCTACAGATGCAGATGAAAAGGATGCCACTGATGAGCCAAAGGTGACATTAATGACAGTTCATGCGGCCAAGGGTCTTGAATTTAAACACATTTATATAGTTGGCGCGGAGGAGGAGCTCTTCCCATCGGCTATGGCCATGAACACATTGTCGGAAATTGAGGAAGAAAGGCGCCTTATGTATGTTGCGATGACACGCGCCAAAGAAACATGCGTGATTTCTTTTGCAAAATCAAGATTCCGCAACGGCCAGACCAAGATGTCTTCTCCTTCAAGATTTCTAACAGAAATTGACCCTAAGTATACAAGGACCATATCGAGTGGGAATGAAGAATCTGAAGATCAATTCAGCTCAAGATTTACTAATCCGACAGCAAATTACGGCAGATTCGAGTCTAACTTCAAAACATCTGTATACGGCTCGGACAGTCGGAATAAAAAATATTCCACATCCGGATTTTCAAACATGGATGCTTTTGTAAATACACCGCGCGGTGCTTCACCAAGGCCGCTTGTAAATAACACATCGCCCGGTGACTATACGCTGCATCAATCTGCGGAATTGAGTGTCGGCACCCGTATAGAACATGGGAAATTCGGACGCGGAGAGATAATCAAGACCGGCCACATCAGCGGCGAACCAAGTATTACCGTAGAATTTGACGCAGTGGGTAAAAAAAATCTGCTGCTGAAATTCGCAAAATTTAAGATATTATGAATTCTGATATAAAAAATAAAGAGATTCCGACCCCCTATTACATTGTTTATGAAGACAAATTGCGGGCAAATCTTGAGAAACTGAGCAAAGTAAGCAAAGAAGCCGACTTGAAGATTATCATGGCATTTAAGGCCAATGCTCTGTGGAAGACATTTCCGATAATCAAAGAATATTTTTCTTCATCAACTGCCAGCTCTCTGAATGAAATGAAACTTTCCCTTGAATTTTTAGGGAATGATGTTCATGCTTATTGCCCTGTATATACGGACAGTACTTTCCCTGAGTTTCTAAAGGGGTGTACTCATATTACTTTTAACTCTTTATCGCAATATGAAAAATATCGTTCTCAAATCGAGGCTCATAATGCAGTTAAAAGGAATCGTCATGTGTCGGCGGGATTGCGTGTAAATCCGCATTGCAGTGTTATAGAAACCGATATTTACAATCCATGCAAACCGGGTTCACGGTTTGGAGAAAATTCTAAAAATCTGACAAACGGATTACCTGCAGGCATCGAAGGACTTCATTTCCACGCACTTTGCGAATCTTCCAGCTATGATCTTGAAGAAGTTCTAAAATCTTTTGAAGAGGAATATGGTCATCTTTTGCCAGACGTAAAATGGCTGAATATGGGCGGTGGCCACCTTATCACCAGAAAGGACTATGACACCGAACACCTGGTCAGGCTGATTAACGGACTCCATGAGCGTTACCCCAATTTAGAAATAATAATCGAACCCGGGAGTGCATTCACATGGCAGACAGGCGACCTTGTAACCGAAGTTCTGGATGTGGTGGAAGATGCGGGTATAAAAACAGCAATAATAGATGCGTCGTTTGCCTGCCACATGCCCGACTGCCTTGAAATGCCCTACAAACCGATAATTGCGGAAGCATTACCCGATGAAGGAGGAGCCTCCCGAAATGAAGGTCGCGGAATGGCAAATGCGGGCTATCATTACCGCCTGGGAGGCAACTCGTGTCTTAGCGGTGACTTTATAGACGGCTGGCGCTTCGGTCATCCACTCACCGTTGGTCAACGCCTCACTCTCCTTGACATGAATCATTACACAACTGTGAAGACCACCATGTTTAACGGTATTCAGCATCCATCCATCTGGCTGCAGCCCATAAGCGGAGAGCCCGTTCTGCTTCGAGAATATGACTACGATGATTACAGACGCCGAATGGATTAAGACGCAACCAAAAGAAATATTGCGCTTGGCGTTAACATTTCTTAAGGATTTTAAGTAACAATTTAATATGCCCGTGCAGGCACAGAATAAATTTTAGAAAATCTTAATTCTCAACATTTTGGAAAACTTGTAAAATTACAAAGTTTTCCAAAATTTTTTATATATTATTAGTATTCAGCTATTTAAAAATTTCAAATCCTCCAAAAGTTATCCAAAAGTAAAAACTTAAAATAAAATAAAAATCTCTTGGCAGATTAAAAATATAATAGTAATTTTGTCTCGTCATCCTCACGGATGATAAAAAAATTCGTAAAAAACAGATTACTCTAATTAAGCAAATTCATCAACTCTAAAATTCCAACAACCATGATACAGACAGTAGTGAAGCGCGACGGGCGTGTGGTAGGCTATAATGAAGAAAAGATAAAGGCTGCAATTCGCAAGGCAATGCTCACCACTGAACTTGGAGAGGACGAGGCCCTTATCCAAAAGATCACAGACAGGATAGGTATCGGGGGCCAGAAGCAGATGACCGTCGAGGGCATACAGGATAAAGTAGAAATAGAATTGATGAAGTCATCACGAAAGGATGTTGCCAAAAGATACATTGCTTATCGTGATCAGCGCAGCATAGCGCGGCGTGCCAAAACGAGAGAAGTATTCGTTGAGATAATCGAAGCCAAAAACAACGATATAACTCGTGAGAATGCCAATATGAACACGGATTCCCCGGCCGGGATGATGATGAAATTCGCAAGTGAAACCACCAAGCCATTTGTAGATGATTATTTGCTCTCGGCCGAGTCTAAACAAGCGGTGAAAAATAATTATATCCATATCCACGATAAAGACTACTACCCTACCAAGAGTCTGACATGCGTGCAGCATCCGCTTGACCGCATACTCAAACATGGTTTTGTGGCCGGGCATGGAGAATCAAGACCTGCAAAACGAATTGAGACGGCCAGTGTAATAGCTTGCATCTCGCTTGAAACGGCACAAAACGAAATGCACGGAGGGCAGGCCATTCCGGCATTTGATTTCTATCTGGCACCATTCGTGAGAAGTTCATTTATCGAAGAGGTCAACACCCTTGAAACCCTGACCGGAGAAGATCTGTCAGAACTTAAGGAAAAGAAACTTGATGACTACCAGCGTGGCAGCCTTGACGGTCTTCAGGGGAAGGCTCGATATGAACAACATGCCATAAATAAGACTGTTGGAAGAGTTCACCAAGCCATGGAAGCCTTCATTCATAATATGAACACCATTCACTCGCGAGGCGGGAATCAGGTGGTCTTCTCGTCAGTGAACTACGGAACTGACACATCGGCCGAAGGACGCTGCGTGATACGAGAATTGCTCAATTCGACATTCGAAGGAGTTGGCAACGGAGCAACTGCAATTTTCCCGATACAGATATGGAAGAAAAAGCGTGGTGTTAATTATGAACCCGGAGACAGAAATTATGATTTATACCAGCTGGCATGCAAGGTAACAGCACGGAGATTTTTCCCGAATTTCCTGAATCTCGATGCAACTTTCAACAGAAGCGAGGAATGGAAAGCAGATGATCCGGAACGCTATATGCATGAGGTTGCCACAATGGGTTGCCGAACACGAGTTTATGAGAATCGTTATGGTATGAAAACCTCTGTGGGAAGAGGAAACCTTTCGTTCACAACAGTAAATATAGTTCGATTGGCTCTCGAGGTAATGAATATATGCGATTATGAAGAAAGGATTGAACGTTTCTTTGAAAAACTCTCGAAAGTTCTTGACCTTACCGCGCGTCAGCTTGATGAGAGATTTCAATTTCAGAAAACGGCTTTAGCAAAACAATTTCCTTTAGTGATGAGCACTCTATGGAACGGTAGTGACAAAATCAAACCGGGAGACACAATCGAGAGTGTAATCAATCAGGGTACGCTTGGAATCGGTTTCATCGGTCTTGCAGAATGTCTTATAGCTCTCACCGGCAAGCATCACGGAGAGAGCGAGGAAGCCCAGGCCCTCGGACTTAAGATAGTAAGCTACATGAGGAGTCGGGCTAATGAATATTCCGAACAGTATGGCCATAATTATTCCGTCTTAGCCACCCCGGCAGAAGGATTGTCAGGCAAATTCACAAAAAAAGACCGCAAGTCATTTGGAGTAATCAAAGGCATCACCGACAAGGATTACTATACCAATTCGAATCACGTGCCCGTATATTATCATTGCTCACCCCGCCACAAAGCAAAAGTGGAGGCTCCATACCATGCACTTACCGCCGGAGGTCATATTTTTTATGTTGAACTTGATGGTGATGCAACCCATAATGAAAAGGCCATCATGCAAATAGTAGACATGATGGATAAGTATAATATGGGATATGGCTCGGTGAACCATAATCGCAACCACTGTCCAAACTGCGGATATGAGAATGCCGATACGACTCAGAAAACATGTCCGAAGTGTAACACTCCTTTTGAAACAATTCAGCGTATAACAGGATACCTTGTTGGAACCACCGACAGATGGAATTCAGGTAAACTGGCAGAACTTCACGACCGCGTTGTTCATAAATAATCGGCAAATGTATCACCCAGACATGGCACGCCATGTCCCTACATTGTCGAGTATCCCCCAGATATGGTAGGTCTTGTCTGAAAAAGAGTTACTTAGAAAAATTCGGTTACATAATTGGTTACTTAATAGGAATCGGTTATACTTCATTTTTGTAAATGAGAATTCTCAGAATTGAAAAAGGAACAACTGTTGACGGTCCGGGCTTCCGGACCTCAATTTATATTGCAGGCTGCCGTCATCAATGTCCCGGTTGCCACAATCCGTCATCGTGGGATTTTAATGCAGGTGAAGAAATGGGCCTTGATGAATTAATGGATATAATCAAGGAAGAGGAATTTGATGTAACGTTGACCGGAGGAGACCCCTTATATCATCCGGATGAAGTGACAGAACTGACCGCACTCATCAAGGAGGCGGGCTTCTCAACATGGATCTACACCGGATTTACAATTGAAGAAATCATGGCAGACCCGACCCTTATGAATGTCATTAAGAACTGTGAAGCCATTGTGGAAGGAAGATTCATTGAAAAACTGTGTGATCCCGACTTGCTGTTTCGAGGATCATCGAATCAACGGATAATCTACACTTCTACCCTATTCTGAACACTTCAACCCTATTCTTATATAGAACACTTTAACCTTATTCTTATATATTAGTGTACGCTAAAAATTTTTGAGACGAAATAAAATTAGAGGCTTTGTCGTAATTAAGGTTTGAACCTACCCCTAAAAGTTAGTTAGCAAATATATTTCGGGGTCGGTTAACCTTGAAACTATAATTATGCTGATTTGAGAAATAAATCTGTGAATAGCTCTATAATTTAGGTTCTATCTATCCACTAAAATCTCTAAATACCTGCTTCGCAGATATGTCCCGGATACTGCGCTGCATATTCTAATAGTCTATGTATCATTGTCTCCGTCATTATCACAACCATTAGTCAGTTCATCTTCAATCTCCTCTATGGTGGGAAGTGCAGAAGCCACATCGTTGAATAGTTTTTCAGTCTCATATTGAGCTATACCCATCGGCTGGGTAATTCCCCTCAATGCAAACTCAGCCTTTTTATTACTTTTACTACGACAAAGCAGAAGGCCTATCGTTGGTTTGTCTTCCGGCGACTTAACATATTCGTCAACAGCGGAGATATAGAAATTCAATTTACTTACAAACTCAGGGATAAACTCAACAGCCTTTAATTCGACCACCACATAACAATGCAGTTTCAGATGATACATCAGAATATCAATGTAATAGTTATCACCGTCAACCACAACATTATACTGCCTACCCACATAGGCAAATCCATGTCCTAATTCAAGTAGAAATTCAGTCATACGTTCGGCAAGACTGTTTTCAATGTCACGCTCATGCTGCAAGGCCATCGTTCCTATGAAACTGAAGTTATAGGGGTCTTTGAAAGCATACTGAGCAAGATCCGACTGATAATTCGGCAAGGTTCGTGAAAAATTTGTTATGGCTCTACCTACGGCTTTCATATAGCCACTGTTGATTTTTGAGATCATAACATCCCGACTCCAACCGTTATTGGCCGTTTCAAGGATATAGAAAGCACGTTCCGCGTTGTTCTTGATTTTAGGAAGCATAGAAATGTGATGATACCAGCTTAAGGTGGTCAAGGGAACATCCACATAATTCTTCCCAGCCGCCAATTTTTCAAGTGCCACTTGCGAAATCGGCAGATCCTTAAATTCTGCAAGCGGCACTTGCAGAATTGGGAAGTTAGGATAATTCTCAGCGAACCGTCTCATGTATCGAAGATTTCTCACTGAGTAACCCTTATCTTCAGGAAATTTGCGGGTTAAATCAACAGATAATTGCTCGATTACTTGCGATCCCCAACCAAGTTCTTTTTTCTTCTGGATGATGTCACTTCCTATACTCCAGTATAATGACAGCATATCGGTATTGACATGTATAGCAGCATTGAGTTTTGCTGTCTCTATGAGTTTCTCAATTTTACTACGCCATTCAGTGTAACCAAGCGGAAGGTTATTTGTATCTATTTCGGCTTTCATAATACAAAATTAATAAAAATTGCTAATAACTTCCTTAATACATATTTAATAACGGTTTTATCCACTCTAACAGTAGGAATAATAGGCGAAGTAAACCGACCCCTAAAAAGTTATTTAGCAAACTTTTAGGGGTCGGTTTAAAAGATGTGTGCCTTAAGGCATTTTGTTATTCAATCTTTAATGAACCTGTTATTAAAGACTTGATATTCTTGTTATTAAATTTTCTTTATAAATCTTTATAAAGAGGTCGTAATAAATCAGAAGCGGATCAGTTTGCTCATTTTGCGAAGCTTAAAGGCAAGAATTATTCTGTACAATCCGAATGCAATAAAAGATATTCCGATATACAACCAGACGGCAATTCCACCGGCAATCGGACCTGCAAGGAATATAATTGCAAATACCAATGCTGCAAATAAGAACAGCAACATCCATGCCAGCCAATCACGTGCGTATCCGGCAAGAACAAAGGCCTCGCAAATAGCATTGATCGTGACAAAAATCAGGTATAAAGCTATTGTATAAATAAATACGGTAATTAACTGAGCTTCCGGCATCATGAATAACCATATACCACAGATAATTTCAATAAGTCCCAAAGCAAGACTCCACCCCCAGTTTGAATGAGGCTGCGTGTTGGCGATACCAAATGCTAAGTTCATTACACCGGCTGCCGTGATGGCGGCTGCAAAGAACCATGCGAGCACTGTAAGCGTGTCGAGCGGACTGAACAGACACCACACTCCTATTGCTAAAGCTAAAATTCCGGTAACTAAAGGAATCCACCATAATTTA
Source organism: Bacteroides sp. (assembly GCA_014802335.1). GTDB lineage: Bacteria > Bacteroidota > Bacteroidia > Bacteroidales > Muribaculaceae > Lepagella. The sequence continues at coordinate 16,404 of JAAVCL010000005.1, forward strand.
GTGGCTCCTCGGTTTAAACTGTAGTTTCCCATAGAGATTAAGTTTATAGTTTCACTTATATTAATTTAAGACCAGTCGAAAATATCTCTAACTCAACAAGCATTTATATTTTATGAATTTTTAATTCCGACAGTCTCATAGATAGCGTAGATTTACAAATTATAAACGAATAAGATAATCTAAATGTTTACGCTATCACACACACTCTTCACACCGTTAGCCATAAAGAATTTTTCAGACTATACTTACTACTGTAACATAATGAAGTCTTTAAACTTTTTTACAAAATCCTAAGTAGCTATAAATTATTTTCAAAAAATTTTCGAAAATATTTTGTAGATATAAAAATCTTTTCTAATTTTGCAGTGTATTAGTAAACTATTACACTAATAACATAGTCAACAAATACAGTTGTAATCATAAATTAAAATACACGATATGCTTAAAATTAAAAATTTAGATTATTCTTATTCACGCCGCATGAGGCTGATAGAGAACTTCAATATGTATCTTCCCACCGGTTGTGTTTGCGGCCTGTTAGGAAAGAACGGCGCCGGGAAAAGTACATTGATCTATTTAATTTGCGGACTCTTAAAACCGCAGCACGGCGAAATATCATTGCTGGGAAGAACACCCTTTAAAAGGGAGCCTGCATTTTTAAAAGATATATTTCTTGTTCCCGAAGAATTTTCACTTCCTAATGTCACACTTGAAGAATATGTTTCGGTAAATTCGCCGTTCTATCCCCGATTCAACAGGGAACAAATGGAACACTATCTTGAAATATTTGAACTTTCGAAAGATTTGCATTTAGGGAAATTATCATTAGGGCAGAAGAAGAAGGCGTTTATAAGTTTCGCAATGGCCTGCAACACATCATTGCTGCTGCTTGACGAACCAACGAATGGGCTTGATATTACCTCAAAAAGAAATTTCAGGCGGGCGGTTGCAGAATGTATGAATGATGACAAAAGTATACTTATCTCTACCCATCAGGTATATGATGTTGATAAAATACTGGATCATGTGATCATAACCGACAGAGATGGAGTACTTCTCAATGCATCAATTAATGAGATTATTGAAAAGATAAGATTCAGTTTTACCACAAATCGCGAACGAGCAGAAAATGCACTTATCGCGTTGGAAGTTCCGGGTGGCTATAATATCGCAGAGCCTATGACAGCCGGAGAAGAAGAGACCTCGTTAAATCTTGAAACTCTATTTGAAATGATGCAGAAAGGCATAAAATTATAACGACTCAAAATATAAACAAGAGACATAAATCAAAACACCAACCTAAAACATAAACCATTAACAAGTACATAACATGAAAAAGATATTATTATTCGGCATTGCATTAACCTCAGTATTCCTAACCACCGGTTGCATCCAAATCAAGAAAGGGACCTTAAGCAAAGAAGATTATGGTGACCCTGTGACAAGAGTTGTGAACGTGACCGATACATTCAATGCAATTGAAACTTTTGCCACCACCGACGTGACTTACACACAAGGCCCGTTAAAAGTGACATTGACAGCACCCGAAAAAAAGATTTCCGACATAATAGTAAAAGTTGAAAATGGCACACTGAAAGTTGGGCTTAAAGATGAAAATGGAAATGGGAATTTTATAAACGGTTATATGTATTCAAAACTAACCGTTTCGGCTCCGAACGTACAGACCTTTACCTCAACAGGAACAGGAGATATTGAAATTAAAGGACTAAACACCAAAGATATAACACTTCAAACATACGGCACCGGCGATATTAATCTTACCACCGGTAAGTGCACAAAACTCGTGGCAACCAGCACCGGAACTGGCGATATAGACATAGAATATCTATCATGTGTAATCGGAGACTTCAACACGAATGGTACCGGAGATGTAAAAGTGAAACGGCTTGTAGCAGACAAGATATCAGGTGTTACAACAGGCACGGGCGATATCATCGTATCAGGGGAATGTAAAGAAGCCAACCTTTCGAGCACCGGTGTAGGCGATGTAAAAGACAAAGGCCTTGAGATTATCAAAACAGACGAATAATTACTTTATATCTCAAATTATAGATAAGAACAATGAAAACAAATCAATCATATTTTTGGCTCAACACACGCAAATATTTAGTTGAATATCAGAAGACTATCCTTATATTTTCATGTGTTTATATAGGTTTCTGCATAATAAGCGGTATTTGGACGGCATTATTAGGAGCTACGCCCGGCTCGGCGAGTGAAGGAGTATATTCATTTTTCGCAGGCCTCTTGTGTGCAGTTGCAGCCTCGCTGACATTTAATGAGTTATCGACAAAGGAAGGTAGAATTTCCTTTCTCATGATCCCGGGCACAACGTTAGACAAATACCTTCCCAGAGTTCTGACCACAGTTGTAGGAACCACCCTTTTAGCGATTGTCGGGGTATACGTGCTTCGAGGAAGTCAGATCCTAACAAGCGGTTTGGCCTATCAAATTTGGTTACCGTGGGATACGGGTGCAATAACAGTAAACGAAGAAGGGTTAGCAGAAGGAATCGGTATACTTGTTGCACTATACCTGTTTAACGAGGCTCTATTTGTGTTGGGATCAGCTATATGGCCTAAGAAATCATTCTTAAAGACAATGTGCGTATTCATCATCCTACAGATGGTTATCAGTCTTATTGGATTTATCGCTGCCAAAAACATAACCATAGGCTATTCAATTTCACCATCAGAGGTACTATATATCGCACGCACCGTGATTGCATTCATATTTATAATTGATGCACTCTTATTTTTCTGGGCATATAAAAGGATTGAACATAAACAGGTTGTTTAAGGAAGAAGGAATAATGGATTTCAATGATAATAAACCAATCTATCTTCAGCTTGCCGACCAATTGATGGACGCGACGGAAAGACCCGGCTTTACAGCCGGGGGCCGCCTCCCCTCAGTTAGAGAATATGCTGCATCCACAGGAGTAAATGCCAACACAGTGATGCGCACATACACTTGGCTTCAGCAAGAGGAGATAATATTTAACAAACGAGGTATAGGCTATTTTTATAGCGACAATGCTAAAGAGCTTGTTTTCAAGATGAGACGTCAACAATTTTTTGATAAGGAAATGCCACACTTTGTCAAAAGGATGAAGGCACTGGAAGTCAGTCTGCAAGAATTTGAAAAATTTTATTCAGAAATATGATCACCACAAGATATATTTTAGCTTATTTTGGAACAATTATATGTTGCCTCCAAATGGCAGGACAGACAAACGCAGGGTCGGCAACCACAATCGAGGCTAACGACACTATCATATCGGGCTATACGGATCTTGACGAAATAATAATTGAAGCAAAGAAAGAACTCATCAAGAGTGACGGAGCAACCCTTACGTACGACCTTGAACAGGATGATACATCAAAAGGGACGAGTGTTCTCGAAGCGCTTAAAAAGGTGCCGATGATAAGCGTTGATGGTCAGGATAATATACGAATTAAAGGAGACTCGAACTTTCGTATATACGTGAACGGTAAGGAAGAGCCAATGTTAACAGCCAACGCCAAGCAGATTCTGAAAGCGATGCCGGCTGAAAGTGTTTCAAAAATTGAAGTAATCACCGAACCGGGAGCCAAATACGATGCAGAAGGCACCGCAGGCATCATAAATCTCATAACAGAGCGCAAACAACGTAAAGACGGCTACGCAGGATCATTAAGTGCTAATATCGGGGCTGCCGATGAAGGTCTTTCAGCCTACGGCCGATTAAAACATAATCGGGTCACTGCGGATGCAAATGTGAATTACAGTGATAACGAGTTGATGAAGAGGAGCAACGTCACTCGGCAGGAAACTATCAATTTGTCTGGCGATGATCTGTATCAGACACTGCAGAACTTTAAACAGAAATATGGATTCAGGTACATCGGAGGAGGTCTTAACATGTCGTGGGAACCCGGCGACAAGGATCTGATAACATTAACAGGAAATGTCTTTTCGGTCAATGCAGATCTAACACAGCTTAGCGTAAACACCCGTTCATTTTCTAAAGAAGGCCAACTTATGCAGGCATATAGTCAAAATGCCAACGGGAGAATGGAAAACCTGGGGTTAAACGGATCGGCAAGTTATAAACGACTGTTTTACCGGAATTCACATTACATCACGGCTGCCTACGGTTTTAACTACGGTAAAGATCTGTTAGCTTTAAATTATAGCAACGAGAGGGAGCTTAATGCCGAAATGATACCCGCCTATGAACGTAACAAAACCACCGGATACACGCGAGAGCACACGGTTACAACCGACTATTCGCAACCTATTTACGGAGACACACATCTGATAGAAACAGGTATCAAAGGAGTGTTCAGAAGAAACACGGCCAACTCGGGACAATATTACGGCAACCTCCCCGGAGAATTGACTGAAAACCCAGACAACATATCGCTAACCAAGCAATTACAAGATATTTATGCAGTGTATTTATCCTATTCAGGCAGTTTCAACAAAATAGCATTGAAAGCGGGATTAAGGTATGAACACACATACATGGGTATGGATTTCGAGAGAGGCACGGGAGAAAACTACAAGAGGCATCTCAACGATGTCGCGCCCAATGGAGCGGTGACCTGGCTTATCGGGCCGGCAACTAATCTGAGACTCGCGTATCAAATGCGCATCACACGCCCGAACCTTACGCAGATGAACCCATATCGCCTTCAAATCATACAGAATGAAATCAGGATGGGTAATCCGAATCTGGAAAGCGAACGTTATCATAACCTTACCCTCACCTATTCAAACTACGGGCGGATATTTGGAGGCAACCTTGCCCTGGAGGGCTCAAGATCTGACAACACGATTGAAGAGTATATCTACTCAGATGCAAATATCCTATATCACACGTATGCCAATATTGGGCATAGGCAGAAAATAGGACTAAACGGCTTTCTGAATGTAAACATAACATCCAACATGAGTGCCGGAATAAATGGAAATATCTTCTACACATCAATAAAATCGGGCGAGGGGAGTCTGTCAAATCATGGTTGGAACGGAAGTTATGGCGCGAATTTCAACTATACGGGACCCTGGAAAATGAAGTATAGCTTATACGGAGGTCAATCCACAGGCGACATCTCTCTGCAAGGGAAATGGTATGGGTGGTACTACTACGGAATAGGTCTAGGCAAATCATTTTTACAGAATGATGCCCTTACAGTGGCTTTAAATGCATCGAACTTCCTGACAAAATATAATTATTTCAAAAACAAAATAGAAACAAAAGATCAATATCAACGCTCATCGTATGGAAATCCAAGTTGGAATGTGGGCATAAGCATTTCATGGAATTTCGGACATCTGTCGGAACAAGTGAAGACAACGGGCGCTAACCTGGAAAATGACGATATGAAGAAGGGAGGTAAAACCGGCGGAGGCATAGGTCTTTAAAAAACGAGACAAAAGGGATATTTGCTTAAGTCGAAAAGAATTGTTATCTTTGTAAATGGAGTCAGACCACCGGCTCCATTTACCATTATTAAACCAAGTATGTTTAAGAAATTTTTTTCAAAAAAGAAAAAGGAGACCCTCGACAATGGTCTTCAGAAAACAAAAGAGGGAGTTTGGGGCAAGATCTCCAAAGCAATAGCAGGAAAAAGCAAGGTGGATGACGAGGTTCTTGATAATCTTGAGGAAGCCTTCATAACGAGCGACGTAGGCACTGACACCACAATAGAAATAATAAAGCGGCTTGAAGAACGCGTGGCCCGCGATAAATATGTTGGCAGTCAGGAATTAAGGCGACTTCTTGTTGAAGAAGTCAGCGATATGCTTGCCAAGCCTGAAGATGAAAGTTTAAAAGAAGATTTTGAAATAACGAAGGGTGATGATCCTTACGTAATTCTTGTGGTGGGAGTGAACGGAGTCGGGAAGACGACCACCATAGGGAAATTGGCATACCAATACAAGGCAGCCGGAAATAAAGTTGTTCTTGGAGCTGCCGACACATTCCGGGCAGCCGCAATCGAGCAGCTAACCATTTGGGGAGAACGAGTTGGCGTTCCTGTAATCAAACAGAAAATGGGAAGCGATCCGGCAGCGGTAGCCTTTGACACTCTTCAATCAGCAAAAGCCCAGAAAGCAGATGTGGTGATAATAGACACAGCAGGGCGACTTCATAATAAAGTAGGCCTTATGAATGAGCTGACCAAGATAAAGAAAGTGATGCAACGGGTGGTTCCGGGCGCGCCACAAGAGGTGCTTCTGGTACTTGACGGTTCAATGGGCCAAAATGCATTTGAGCAGGCACGCCAATTTGTGGCAGCCACAGAAGTCAATGCACTTGCCATTACAAAGCTTGACGGCACTCCCAAGGGTGGCGTAGTCATCGGGATCAGCGACCAATTCAAGATTCCGGTTAAGTATATAGGACTTGGAGAGGGAATGGAAGACCTTCAGATTTTCCATGCAGACGAATTTGTAAGATCACTATTTGGAGACGCAATCTGAACACAAGCACTATGAGCTTCAAGAAAAATCATGTTGACATCATATCGATGGGATGTTCCAAAAATCTGATAGACTCGGAACGTCTGATCCGCAGGCTCCAAGCAAAAGGGTACAGTGTGACCCATAATCCCGAGACTCCTGAAGGAGAATATGTGGTGGTGAATACATGCGGCTTTATAGGTGATGCAAAAGAGGAATCAATCAATCTGCTTCTTGAGCTTGGTAATCTGAAAGATCAGAACTCGATAGGAAGCATAGTGGCGATGGGTTGCCTGACAGAACGCTATTTCAAAGAATTAGAGTCAGAGCTTCCGGAAATTGACAAGCTGTATGGCAAATTTGATTGGGATGGTTTTGTAAATGAACTGCCCGATCTTAAGAGCGACCGTCGCCCAGCAGAATGGGAACGGACCCTGACCACTCCCCCACACAGTGCATATCTGAAAATTTCGGAAGGCTGCAACAGGTTCTGCGCTTTCTGCGCAATTCCTCTCATCACCGGAAGACACAAGTCGCGCCCGATTGAAGAAATACTGGAAGAGGTTAAAACCTTGACAAAAGAGGGAGTGAAGGAATTTAATGTCATTGCACAAGACCTTTCGAGTTACGGGTTGGACAGATACGGCCGTCATGCCTTGGCTGAACTTATTGACAGAATGGCAGATATAGAGGGAGTTGAGTGGATAAGACTGCATTATGCCTATCCGGCAGATTTTCCATACGATGTACTCGACGTTATGGCACAACGCGAGAATGTGTGCAAATATCTGGATATAGCCTTGCAGCACATCTCGGATTCTCAATTATCGCGCATGAGAAGACACATAGATAAGGAAGGCACCTTGAAACTTCTTGAAAAAATCAGAGAGAAAGTGCCCGGAATCAAGTTACGCACCACACTAATGGTAGGATTTCCCGGGGAAACGGAAGAAGATTTTGAAGAATTGCTTGAGTTTGTGAAACATCAGCAATTTGACAGATTAGGTGCCTTTGCTTATTCAGAAGAAGACGATACTTATGGAGCGCTACACTATGAAGACGATGTGCCGGAATCGGTGAAACAGCAGCGTCTCGACAAACTGATGGCTGTTCAGCAAGACATATCGGAGAAACTTAATTCGGCTCAAGTTGGAAGTAAGGTTAAACTCCTTGTTGATGAATATGAAGGGGATGTGGCAATTTGTCGCAGCCAGTGGGATTCTCCGGAAGTAGATCTTACCTATCGTGTATTGAATACGGAAGCCTGCCCCGGAGAAATGATTGAGGCAGTAGTGACAGAAGCCCTTCCGTTCGACTTCATAGCTGAAGAAGTGAAACCTTGACAGAGAATATATCTCAGTACCATGAATTTTTATTTTTATCGACTTCCGGGACAAGAACAAATTAACGGTTCAAAATCATCCCGAATTTCCACGGATCAATCTATCCGGGGATTTATGATTGTTCCATTCGATAAAAACAATTTTGAAACTTATATTATACCGGCAGAACAACCAATCACAATAAACGAACTTCCCGAGCTTGCATCGCAGATAGAAGAAGATTCCTCCCAAACAGCATCTTCTTTTTTCCCATCTCGTTCCACATCGTTGGAGGAATATAACGAGATGATAAAAGAAACAGTAACGGCAATCGGGAAAGGCCATCTTGAGAAATGCGTGATTTCCAGAGCAATAATCAAACAAATCAAGCTTGACGTTACTTCAACATTTCTCAATCTATGTAAAGAATATCCGAGTGCTTACGTATTTTGTTTTTATACTTCGGCCACCGGATTATGGATGGGAGCTTCGCCGGAAGTGTTATTGACCAAGAGTGGGAAACATCTTACTACCATGGCACTTGCGGGCACGCAACCCGCAGACTCTAATGAAGAGTGGGATGATAAGAACATAGAGGAACATAATGTTGTGCTAAGGTATATAGTAGAAAAATTTAAGGAATTATCTGCCGACCCGGAATCAGGGCCTACTTATACGGTTAAAGCAGGCCCGGTGAAACATCTTCGCACCGATATCAGCGGATTTTCCGAAACACTGTCTTTGCCTACCGCCCTTAAATTAGCAACCAATCTCTCCCCAACCCCTGCATTAAGTGGCTTTCCGAAGGAAAAGGCAATTCACCATATCGAAAATACCGAACCGCACCCGCGTGCGAATTATGGAGGTTTTGTGGGAGAAATAACAGGAAACGGAGACTTTTCATTCTATGTGAATTTACGCTCCATGCTTATTAAAAAAGATGGAGTATGTATTTTCAGTGGCGGAGGCATTATGGGAGACTCAGATTGTGCCAAAGAATGGGAAGAAACAGAGAGAAAGTCACGCACGTTGCTTAATTGCATCGTCGAGAAGAAATAAACAACAAAATAAAACAACTATGAAACTGACAGCAAAAATGACAGTTATGTGTTTGAGCTTAGGACTCGGCGTATTGCCGATGATGGCTCAGGAACACACAAAGAGCCTTGACGTGAAAGGCCTTGACCAGAGCATTTCACCCAAGACAGATTTCTATCACCACGTGAACAATAAATGGCAGAAAGACCATCCGCTCACACCGGAGTATTCACGTTACGGACAGTTCAATATCTTGAACGATTCAAGCAACAATCGTGTTAAACGCATCGTAACCGGACTTGCAGCTACAAATCCTGCCCCCGGCACAAATGCATTCAAGATTGCAACTATCTATGAACAAGGCATGGACTCCGTGCGTCGCAATCGCGAGGGAGCCGCCCCAATCAAAGATAAACTTGCCAAGATAGAGAACACAAAGCCCAATGAGATGAACGACCTTTTCCGCTATATGCATCGATATGAAAGTTCACCTCTGTTTGGCATAGCCATGCAGGAAGATCTTGCCAACAGCCAGATATATTCAATGTATGTTGGAGGAGGAAGTCTTGGTTTGGGCGACCGTGACTACTATCTTCTTAACGACAAGCGCAATAAGGAAGTGCGTAATGCATACGTAAAACTTATTGAGACCGACATGGAGCTTGCCGGATACAGCAAGAAAGATGCCAAACGCATTGCAAAGAATGTTATGAAGATCGAGACACTTCTTGCAGACTCAACATGGACACGCGAACAAAGCCGCAACATTCCCGCAATGTATAATCCCCGCACTCTCGCACAAGTTGAGGAAATGTATCCCAACCTTCCTGTGCGCGGTATAATCGAGGATATGGGAATCGAAGTTCCCGAGACAGTTATAGTAACCGAAATCAATACGGTGAAGCAGGCAGATAATCTTATGAAGAGCCTGACCGATCGTGAAAAGAAAGACTATTATCTATGGGAAATAGTTTCAGGAGCAGCAGGACTTTTGAGCGATAATTTTGCTGATGCCTCATTTGAATTCAGCAAGGTGATGTCGGGTGTTGAACAGCAGCGTCCCCGCTGGAAAAAATCGCTCGGTGCCGTTGAAGGTGTTATGGGTGAAGGAATCGGCCAACTTTATGTTGAGCAGTATTTCCCCGAGAGCTCCAAGATTTATATGGAAAATCTTGTAGAGAACCTGCGTAAAGCACTTGGCAAGCATATCATTCGCCTCCCCTGGATGACAGATGATACAAAATTTGAAGCGCTCAAAAAGCTCAACAACATTACTGTTAAAATCGGCTATCCCGATAAGTGGAGAGACTATTCAAAACTTGAGATTGACCCGAACCTCAGCTATTATGAGAATATGCACAACGCCGGGCTATGGGCTTACGACCGCCAGCTCGAAAAATGGGGTAAACCGGTGGATCGCAGCGAATGGGGCATGACACCTCAGACCATTAATGCATATTACAACCCGTTGTTCAATGAGATCGTGTTCCCGGCAGGTATTCTCCAGGCACCTTTCTTTAACCCTGAATCAAGTGATGCAGAAAACTACGGTGGCATCGGTGTGGTTATCGGCCATGAACTTACACACGGTTTTGACGACCAGGGTTGCAACTTCGACGCCTACGGCAACATGGTGAACTGGTGGACAGATGATGACCGCGAAGCATTTGCAAATAAGACAGCAGGTCTTGCAGCTCAATTTGATGAAGTTGAAGTACTTCCGGGTGTTCATGCCAACGGAGCCTATACACTTGGTGAGAATATTGCAGACCAAGGCGGTCTTCGCGTTGCATACACAGCATGGCTTGATTCACAGAAGAAAAAAGGTGTAGACGTAACTTCAGAAGAAGCTAAAATTGATGGTTTTGATCCTTCACAGATCTTCTATATGAACTATGCCAACCTTTGGGCTACTAATATCCGTGATGAAGAAATCCGCAATCTTACCACCGGCGACCCCCATTCACTTGGAGTTAACCGTGTGAACGTATCTTTGCGCAACATCGAGCCTTTCTTCAAGGCATTTGGCATTACGGAAGGTGACGCTATGTTCCGCCCCGAAGCTGAACGTATCATCATTTGGTAAGTCCTTCTACTCTAAAGAAATCATAGATGACACAAAGAATTAAACATATTCTTTTACTATGTCTCACATCAATATTAATCGTGGGAGGCGCGACTGCCTGCGGTGATGATAAAGACGAACCTGAAACAAAACCGGGTATAGATATGAACCTGGTGGGGACATGGTATCTGAAACTAATTCTTGAAAGCAATACTTCAGAAACAACGTTAACTTTTAACGAAGACGGCACATTTTCTATAAAAGAAAAGGCTGTGTTGGAAGAAGAACAAGAACCCGTGGAGTTTTCTGTTACCGGGACGTGGAAAGCAGAAAAGAATACTCTTACCCTATCTGTCACTCATTCAACCATTCCTGATATAGAAGAAGGAAAAGAGATTGAAGTGGAATATGAGGTGATTTTGAATCAACTTTATATTAAGGATCTGTTCCTGTTCCCCTTTGACAAAGTTAACTGAACGAACGCCTATCCAGATAGCGTTATTTAACGGCAAGAAGAGTCTCTGAGCGCAGAGACTCTTCTTTTTTCTGAGCAAAAGCAATCTTTCGGTTTGTGTTTATTTAATTTATAAAGGGGTAAGTAACTCTTAGAAATAAATGGTTTAGAATCTCTATAGACTCTAAACCATTTTACTTAAGTCGTTATACTTTTACTAAAATCCAAGAAGTATTAAATTTTATCTACAAGTCTAAACGACTTCAATTTATTCAGTTCAATTTCAGCAGAACCTGAAATAAGACCGTAAAATCTTATTTAAACAGGTATTGAGATGAAATTGACTGGTTGTTGTGGATACGTCGAATGGTATCGGCAAACAGTTTGGCCACCGGAAGAACGGTTGCTTTCTTATTCTCTTTACCGTAAGGAATAGAATCGGTAAATATAATTTCTTCGAGCCCGCTGTTTACAACTCTTTCTGTTGCAGGATCACTCATCACTGCATGACTGCAAAGAGCTCTCACAGATTTCGCGCCAAAGCTGAGAAGAAGGTCAGCTGATTTAGTGATAGTACCGGCAGTGTCAACGATGTCGTCAATAAGGATAACGTTTTTGTCCTGCACATCACCGATTACAGTCATTTTCTCAATAACGTTTGCTTTCGCACGAGTCTTGTGACAAAGCACGAGAGGCACGTCGAAATATTTCGCATACGAGTTGGCACGTTTTGCGCCACCAACATCGGGAGATGCAATTACCATATCTTTAAGCTTCAGGCTCTTAATATAAGGTATAAAGATAGAAGAAGCGTAAAGATGGTCAACCGGCACATCGAAGAAACCTTGAATCTGGTCAGCATGAAGGTCCATAGTTACAAGACGGGTAATACCGGCAGCAGTGAGCAAATCAGCAACAAGCTTAGCTGCAATCGAAACGCGAGGTTTGTCTTTACGGTCTTGACGCGCCCAACCAAAATAAGGAACGACAGCCATAATGGAGCCTGCGGAAGCACGCTTTGCAGCGTCGATCATGAGAAGCAGTTCCATGAGGTTTTCGCAAGAAGGAAACGTAGACTGAACAAGATATACTTCAGCTCCGCGAATAGATTCCTCGAATGCCACTTCAAATTCACCATCGGCAAAACGCTCTTTTTTCATTTTGCCCAATTCGATGCCGAGTTCCTGGCAGATGCTTTCACCTAAATAGCGTGATGCTTCGCCTGCAAATACTTTTATCGGCGGAAGATTATTATCCATATTGGAAAAATATGTTTTGAAGATTTATAACCTTTTTGAGAATGAAACCGCGGGAGTTCCCAACAGTTTTCAAGTACAAAATTAGGAATTATTTTATATCTGTCCTAATCTTATCTCATATATTTTAGCTCATACGGGTCAGATTACTTGCCTGAATGAGCATTTTTAGTTGATGAAGCCTTGGATTGAAAACGAGGCAGGGGCACAATCAGAGCGTTGTAGGAACCAACTTCAAAAGTTGTGACACCATCGCGTTTTAATTCAAATGTGTAATCATTATTCCAAAGAAGATCTGAAGCATGAGTAATCCCCTCCTTTATGTTTGCCATGTGGAAAGCAAGGTCAGGAATCTCGACACCGATTTTAGCAGACTCATTGGAAAAATTGATTACAAAAAGAAGAATTTCATCTTCAGTATATCTCAAGAAAGCGAAATTACGATGTGGATTAAATTTCGGATTGCGGAGATTAACATACATAAGATCGAAGAAACTACCTTCTGAAATCGCTTTCGACTGATTGCAAAGATTAAGCACCTTCGAATAAAGCCCGCGAAGCCATTTTTCCTGCGGAGTCAGTAAAGAGTTGTCACATTTACCGTTATTATACCAGCGTCTTATTGTGTCATAGCTCCAGTAATCAAAAATTGTGGAGCGATTGTTATCACCGGCAAACCCTTCATTATCGTGTGCCATCTCTCCTAATTCCTGACCATAGTAAATCATGAAAGGACCGCGTGAAATCATAGCACTTGTCACGAGGTAAGGAATGACTTTAGCCGGATCATCAGCAAACTCTTTAGAAGCGAAACGAACCTCATCATGGTTTTCAAGGAAGTTAAGCATCGAATCACCAATGCCGTCGATGCGCTGCCAACAAGATGACAACTGAGCAGTAGACCAGTGATTACACTCAATTCCTTTCAGCGTGTCGTAAAGATTTACCTTATCGTACAGGTAATCGAAGTGGCAGTATTCAAGGAAAGGTCTGTATGAATCAACGTCATAAATTTCACCTATAAAAATAATATCGGGATAGTCTGCCTTCACCTGCGGAATAGCCCAATGCCAAAATTCGCGAGGCACCATGAAGACCATGTCGCAACGGAAACCGTCAACGCCCTTTGACGCCCAAAACCGAAGAATGTGCAGCATTTTGAGCCAAGTGTCGGGAATCGGGTCATAATGAGTGGACCAATCTCCCGGATCGAACCCGTAATTAAGCTTCACGGTTTCATACCAGTCGTTTACGCCACAGAATGCATTATAGCAGTCGTTCCCGGTGGCCTTTGCGGGAAATTCCACGTAAGGCTCGGTTCCCGGCTCGGCAATGTCGAAACAGGGTGCAAACTGCTGATTGGTAATATAATAGTAATTGTTTGAAGGAGAGAAAAATTTTGAATAATCATCGTCCTGTCCGAAATCTTTAATTCCGTTTGGAGCTGCATCAGAGTGATAGACACGAGCAGTGTGATTAGGCACAAAATCAATAATTAATTTGAGTCCGGCTTCATGGGTACGCTTCACTACCGCCTCGAATTCCTCCATTCGTTTCTCTATATTGGAAGCAATTGCGGGAGCGATATCATAATAATCCTTAATAGCGTAGGGAGAACCGGCTTCTCCCTTCACAACGTTTGGATTATCGGCCGGTATTCTGCCATCATTAAAAGCAGTCTTTGTAGCCATTTCAATGATCCCCGTGAGCCACAGACAATTCACGCCCAACTCTTTAAGGGATTTAAGCAGACATGGAGATATATCATTGAGTTTCCCGGATCCGTTACGTTCGAAGGTTCCGTTCAGCACGGGATCTGTCACAGTGTTGGTGAACACTCTTGGGAAAGCCTGATAGATTATTAACTTGTCCATATATATTTTATATTATTTATTTTTTTCACCGATAGCCTCCAGAACTCTTGAAGCTGCTTCATATCCTAACTTAATTGAACTGTCAAGAGATGCGAGATCAAAAATTTTTTGACCATGTAATTCGGAAGGTGTAATCACGTAATCGCAAAGTCTGATGTCCTGAGCGAGGTTAGACTTAGTGGTGAGATGATAAGACCGGAGGGCTATTTCCATCAGAGAATCTTTATACTTATACCTTTTATTCAAGGGTGAACAGTTACAACCATAAAGAATGTCACAATATTCACGTATAGCCCAGGCGGGAAGGTTATGGAGCACTCCCCCGTCAACGTAATGTGAACCTTTGATTACAACGGGGCAAAAGACGATTGGAATACTGCACGAGGCTATAACCCGGGGCACGATTTCACCTTTGCACCAACCCACCTGAGAACCTGATTCGAGATTTGTGGCGCACACCACTGTTGGAATCCTCAGCTCTTCAAGGTTTTTTACGGGCAACCAGGATTCGAGCATTTTTCCAAATTTAGTCAGCTTGAAAATTCCATTTTTTGGAACAATCCATTCGCGGAAATCACCAAACTTATTTGCATCAGCAAAACATTGGCGAATATCAAGAGGGGTCAGACCGGCCGCATACATCACAGCAGCAATTGAGCCGGCAGACACCCCGGCAATCACATCGGGGTGGATTCCAAAACGTTCCATAGCCATTAACACACCAATGTGGGTGAATCCCCGGGCACCTCCCCCACTGAAGGCAACTCCAACCGAGTTGCGACGTCTTAAACCGATGCGCTCAATGATACCTTCAATATTAAATGATTTCACCATACTAATTATTTACTGAAGAGGTTTTAAAGATGTGACAGATAAGAACACAACAAAAGTTTGTCATCAGCCTGATAAAAGCACAGGCCACAATGAAGTCGTTGCCAAATATCTCAACATCTGTTTATCCTTATTTTTAACGTCAATTCATTACTTTTTGTGTTGAACGGAATCATTTTTTATGGAAGAATCGTTCAAGACCTTCGTATTTTTTCTTTTTCTGCGCAGGAATGACTTTATAAACTTCAACGGGTCATCGAAATCTTTTCGATAAACGATACCTATACCCTGCGTGGTCAAGGCGGATTTGAGGTAATAGGATGCATCATTGAAGTGGTTATAAGCCTTCAGCCGCAATTTACCATCTCGCGAAAGGAGATATTCCAGATCGAAATCTCCTATAAAGGTTGTCTGCGAAGTAGACTTGTCACGATATCCCAAATTACCGTTCACCAGCAAACGGTTATCAAAGAAACTTGAAGAAAGCGCCAGATCAACTTCCATGTCTGAAAGGTCGCTTTTCTCAGTTTTAAAAGAGGGAGCAAGAGTAAAACGGTCTGTTAAGGAACCGATAATATTCTGAATTTGAGAAGACAGGGTGGCCGAAGCGACCGAAGCAATCTCGCTGCCTTGTTCCACACCGGAATATTCAGGACTGTAAAAGCGGTTTAAAGCCAGAAGATAAATTACCTGACGGTTTAACATATCCTCTGAAGAAATGATACTCATTACTTTTCTCTTAACCTCAGAAGTGACAGTGGGAAGATCTATATCAAATTTTATTTCAGGGGCGTGAATATCACCTCTCACCTTAAGGAGAGCATCCACGGGCACAAAAGTGCGGTTAAGATCGGGATCGGAAGCAAAACTATTTGCCAGATCCTTAAGATTGGTATTAACCCGGTAGGCAGCCGTAATGTCGAGAACTCCACGCAGCGGGTCGCCGTTGAAAGAGATATTACTTCCGGCTTCAATTTTAAAATTCTTAAGAATAAGATCTTGAAGACTGAAATTATACCAACCGTTATTCAAGGTATATTTACCATATATGGATAGATTATCTGAACCGGTATCATATTTCATTTGCAATGCACCGAAGCCTACGGCCGTGATTTTATCACCTGCATCCGGGTCCATCACTATAACGAGATTTGCATCCGGAGTTACATCAAGCGAGAGACCAAGAACGAAAGCGGTTGGCGTTTCATCTTGACCTCCGGCCGAATTTTTATAGAACATATCTTCAAACGATTCTTCCACCTGCACCATTTCAGCTTCTTTTTTCCTATTGTCAGAGAATGTTAGGAAAGTGTATTCAGCCGCTTCTTCAGTTTCATCAAGTTCGAGAGTAAACTCTGAATTTGGAGCAGTGGACATATCGACAGATACCGAAACAAGACCCGGCACCCCTTTTATCGAGGCCGAACCATTTGCAAAAATAGTTCCATACCACTTGTTGTTATCTTTCTTATCCGTGTCATAAACCAGGAGATTATGAGCATCGGTGAGATTGAAACTGAATGAGGCATCTTTAAGATAATTGTGCTCGACCTGACCCTTGAAATTACCGGAATTTCCAAATTTATCGTAGAGTTTAAGTCCCGGAATTGATATGCGCCCGGGATAAAAGAAAAGGGAATCAGAAGCGGCATAAGTTACATTTGTATGGTCAACCAACATCCTGATGTCATCGGCATGGACTTTCCCTATCAGATCAATGTCAGAGAAAGTTCCGAAAAGTTTTACATTCCCGGAGGCGTGCCCGTTTACTTTAGATGAAAATCCACTCATAAAAGGTTGCAGGAAATCTATATCAAGATGCCGGGCACCGAAATCGAATGAAAGGGAATCGCGCGTAACATAGACACCTCCCCTAACCGTTGCCGACGAATTATCCGGCCCGGCAATATCAGCGTTAATTGCCACCATTTTAGCTTCATTATCCCAATGGCTTTCTATCACGCCATTGCCTAACACACAATCATTATATGCAAGATCAGTTACAATTAACCCGTCGGTCCGGGCCACTGGAGATTTTGAGAATATGGATGAGGCATAAGCTCTGCCGGTGGCTATTCCTCCAAAATCTACATGATCAATATTAAGAATCCCGAAAACATAGTCAAGATTTATTTCCGAAAGGTTGACGTTCAGAATATCTAACGGAGAATCTGAAGCACGGCCATATATATCAACATATTGATTGCCATGCACTATTTTCAGACCATTTACTTCAAGTTTTTTATCAGTAAAATTAATAAAAGAGGGGAATATATTCCATTTAGCGCCATGCAGAGAGAAAGAAGAGGGGCGCACCACAACATCGGCCGCAAAATATGGAGCCTGCAACGTTTTTGTCAAAGCCGCCTGCAAAGAAAGCTCCCCTGAATTCTCTTTTACTTTCACTCCTTGCCAATTCAAACCTAAATTTACAGTGTCATTTAAAGCAATTATATCGGCATTTATAACGGCCCGGTCATTTTTAACAGGGATGTCTGTAGAAATACTCATTTTGGCTCCGTCATCACAGGATGCTTCCAACAGAACATTAGTGTTCCGCAGCAACTTGTTTTTCCCTTGTATCAGATATGGAGCCTCTAAATTAAATAAGACATTATTGCCCGAATTTGTTATATTCCCACTGATATTAATGGGAACTCCGGGGCGGACCGGCGTTTTTATTATATTGAAAAAACTGTCGGAAGGCCTGATTTGCAAATTATAGTTCAGGTATTCTTCCCTTTCGTCAATCTTCGCATTGCCATGCTTAAAAAAGGATGGAGCAATGTGGCCAAGCAATTTTTGCACCGAACTGATGATACGAGTAGGGGAAAGATTTCCTTTAATCAGCCCCGAAATAAAATCAGATTCTACCGAATATATTTTCTCGTTTGAGTTATCATCAATAGAAATCAATAATTCTGAAAGACTGAAATTTCGCTGCTCCCCTCCAAATTTGAAATCGTTCACCGCAAGGGAACCGGTGAGATTATCAGGATTCGTACCTTTTATGTCTGCTTCAATTTCAGCTTCAAAACTATCTGTGGGATTAAAACCTTTGATACCAAATAAAGCAGGTTGGAGATTATTTATAACCGTTGACGTTACAAATCTTGCATCAGAAACGTTATAGAACAATTCAAGATTTGAATTAAAATCAAGCCCCGGGGTTGCAGAGGATAAAATTGCTTTATAATCACTTTCCTGCTTTTCAAGATTAACGGTAATATTTTCAAATTGCCTGCCATTCCAAATAAATGAAGGAATTATACAATCAAGATGACCATTAACATTTGAACCTGAGACGGAAACAAAACCCGAAGATTCCAATGAAAAAGGTCCTAAATTATTTATATTAAGAATTTCGGCAGCTGAAACATCTTTGGCTTTAATAGAAAAGTCAAATTCNNGAGACTTTTGATTCAAACCACGTGCGTCAACCTTCATACCCAAATTGAGGCAATCGGCAGAAACTTCCGAAATTAACGANGCANTNCCNTTCTTNAAATCGACATCTCCCGACACATCNACGCTNAAGCCCCCNAACGGNGAGATATTTATTTTGGATAAAACATCACTCTTTCCAAGNGTTTTNAGTATCCTTTGAACAAANGCANTCGAAGAATTGANNCGACACTTCAAATCAGCAACTTTACACTCTCTAAAATCCGTCAGATTATAAAAATAACCCNNCACNTTTATCTGCGACTCATTTCGGAAATCTTCNAACCTGAATGATTCAAGATCNAACTCNGATAGCTTACCCCTNATATTTACAGAAAGAGAACAGGGATCAGAAAAGTCATTNAGAGCAGGGAGAAAACATGCAAAATCTGAAAGAATTAATGGAGCTGCCTGAACCGATATATTAAAAANTTTATTNAANGCAGCNTCCTTTATATCCTTAAAATCGGTATAGTCCAGNNTTTGGTNGGATAAAGTTATTGAACTGTCGGCCAATCTTAAACGGAAATTGGAAAAAGCTATGAACTGCGGAGTATAAGTTGCCTGCAACGATAAAGAATTAATGTTCAGACCGCACTGNTCGGTAAAAGCCAGACGCCTGACATCGATAGATATTTCATCGTTCTTCAGTTTTGGGAAAGCGATATCAGCCTTAAAATCGGAAAGATGAACGTGATTTGCATCAAACTTATNGAGGTTTGCAGATNTCGGAATAAAAGNGCGATCAAAAGAAANAGCNGACTTTCTGATNACTATATTCCTCAGCACTATGTCGAACTTCGCAGGGGGNTTATTTTTATTCTTTGAAGATAGAGCNTGAATTAAAAAATCTATNTTCANNGGNCTATCNNNNGCCGGCTGAATAATTTTTGCGTTCAGTGAAATAATCTCCGCATAAGATATTTCAAAACGATATTCAGTAAGCAATGTCCACAATGAGATTCCAGCACCGATTTTTCCTACAGAAATGCAACGAGCACCTTCGGGAGTGTAAAAACTCACTTCATAAAGACTTAACTCATTAAATGGATGAAAGTTCAGACTTCCGATTTCAACCTTACCACCTAAAAATTCCGACAATTCTTTTTCTGCAACGGCTCGAATTTTGTTTTGAACAGAGGGCACTGAAAGGGTTATGTACANACATACAAAAATCCCTATCACAGACAACACTGCCGTGAAAATTAAGCTTCGGAATATTTTATAAATAGATCTGGAAGCAGACATTCATCCACCTGCAAAAAAGTTAAAAAAAGTTGTCAGAAACAACACACGAAACAACCTAAGACTAAACTTAAAGCAGTTTTCTGCAATGCAAAATTAACGAATAATCCTTAAATGCGCAATATNCCTCCCCCNGANCTATATACATANAAGAAATTTTAGTGAATGGAGCCTAAATTTAGNTTAAAGACTTCNAGGTCGTNNTTCTCCTGAAATNGGAGAAATAAATCAGGTCGCCAAGTCCGAAGAAGACCTGCTCGAACACCGCACCGACGGTACCGACGCTTTCGATACCCTCTACATCGGCTGNGAAAATTTTCCTTACAGCGACTCGTTCAGCCTGTCAATGTCAGGGGCCCTCTGATTCAATTATGAGGATTTCGCCCTCCTACCGAGCTTCTTCACTTGAAGTTCAAAGAAGTATCCACTGTCCGTTCCTTGCTGTGCCAGAACGAGATAATTTCGCGTTTCTTTTCAATTCGGCAATTACGCGGTCTATACTACTTTTAGATTGATTTGTAGAATTTGCTAATTCCGCTATGGAAATTCGCTTATTGGCTTCAATTAACGTCAGCACTCTTTCAGGCAGCGATTGTTCAACGTTATCAGCGTCAGTTGACGTTGATTGACNTTGATTGAATTTGGTGTTTGAACGCAACACATTGACAAAGTCTTGTTCTATTTTCTCGGTATGGTCTACGCCCTGGNTCTCNTAGACGGATTTTCCTCCNGCTCTTTTTTTCTTTTATGCCGAATACAATCCACCCTCCGTATGAATTTGAGAANGCACTGACNGTTTCCCAAGCATTCTTGGGAATCTCGTTTTTTGCCTCCTTGACTTCAAAGTCATTCCATTCTTGACCGTTCAGTCGGCTTAACAATTCNTCCTTTGTCATTCAGTTTTTGTATTATTCTAAATGCAAANTTACTAATTTTTCGTGAGANAAGCCTTTAGTATCGCAAATAATAGCTATATTTGCAGTCGGAATGGCGTAGCCTTTCCACGACATTATGGTAAAATAAGAAGCGTTANGCGTAATCTTGTGATTTGAGAACGTAGGAAATTCGACAAATAGCACAAGGATTAGCATAGTGGTTCTCACGCTTATAGCGTGGGCTGCTATTGTTACATCTGTGCTAATGGTTTCCTACGACCTTCAAATCAAGACGTGGCATAGTTGGCTCACGTTTTCTTTTTCTTAATAACCCACTCTTGAGTCAACCGGAATTTAATTTCCTNTGTTTAGAGATGTCATCTAACTTCAACACATATTACGAAAATATCGACTCCGACTTTTGGCGCGACCTCTGTGTCGAGAAAGGAGTGTTACGCCTATATGACAAAGGAGAACTATTTGCGGAAGAAGGACGGATTGCCAAATATTTAGGGTACATTAAGTCAGGCTCTCTTAAATATGTCGTATATGCCCCTGACGGCACCGAGAGAGTTGTCGGGTTGGAGTTTGCTCGTGAGTTTGTCGCTGATTTTCCTTTTTCCTTATACGGCAAAAAATCGCGCGTTTCAATAATCGCGGTTTCTCCNTGCGAGATTTATTGTATCTCCGCAAGGGAAATAGGTACTCTGATGAAATCGGATGCTGAGTTATATCGAGTTATAGCTGAAAGTAGTATGGCACTTTTCGACACCACTTATAACCGTTATATAGACCTTTACATCAAATCCGCAAAAGAGCGATACGATGAACTTGTCGAAAAANACGAAGACATTTTCTCAATTTTCTCCCTCAAAGATATAGCCTCTTTCCTGAATATTACCCCTACATATTTGAGTAGGCTACGAAAAACAACGGCAAATAAAAAATAAAAACTCTCAACTTAGTTTGAGAGTTTTTATTTTTATTGTCTATAACTTTGCAGAAAAGTTAGCCATAATGAAGAACCTTATACTACTTCCGATGTTATTATTTCTTTTCATAGCCTCTACGATAATAGGGTTATGCAGTACCTCATGTAGTTTGGAAAAGAGGGTTTCCATAACGACAGGCAGATATGATAATTCGTATTTCAGATGTAATAAACCCAATATCGAGATTGAAACATCACGGGACACCATTGCCAACTACCGTTTTTAGAATTTGACATAAAATAATAATGATATGAGCAAACATAGATTTCAAATCCCTGTGAGCCTTTTAGCCGCATTTTTCTTTGCAATCGCACCATTTCAAAGGGCCTTTGCAAAGAACGATTTAACGCCTTATCAAAAGGCTGCAATCGCAACNCGNTTTGCATCGGAAGTGAAATACAATTTTGCCGGATACGNCAAATTCGCGCAGAACTATGACAGNATTTGNCGTGCNGAACTTCCNAACCTTGTTAACACGCNGACCGATGAAGANTTNAGCGACAAACTGCANNTNTTNGCCAATCNGCTGAAAGACGGTCATACAAGCATAGGGTTCAGTGCCGATGTANCTTATGCACCANTNAGTCANAAGAGAATCGGCGATAAGGTTTTCGTTACCGAAGTATATTCTGATGAATACANTCANAAAGGAGTGCNNCGGGGAACCGAAATNGTNGCCATTNATGATATGCCGGTTATCGAATATGGNAACNAATATGTNGTGCCTTATATTCCTTCATCAACTCCNCAATGGTCTGCTACATATCCTTTCAATTCCGTNAACCTNACAAAAGGNTATCGNGGNGTTCCTGTNAAGCTGACNTTCAGNAANNNNAANGGNAAGACATTCGATATNACNGATAATCGGCAATCCCCGTGGGGCATTGTTAATCCCGATATGTCGATTCAGTTTGATTCACTTCCCGGCAACATCGGGCTTTTGAGAATACCGAGTTTCCAATCAAACAACTTCAATGTTCAGGCTTTTGGCGACCTTTTCGAGCAAAAAATTATACCGACCGACGGCTTAATCATAGATATTCGCGATAATACCGGCGGCAACAGTCAGGTCGGGCAGATCATAATGATGCTGCTTGCAACCGATACCATTCCGCAAGCCTCTTGGAAAACTCCTAAATATGAAGCTGCTTACGCTTCTTGGGGCAAAAAGTGGGATTCTGAAACTGTCGCATCTGATTCTATCGTGCCGTTTTGCATATCCCACCCGAATGATATGCCGAAGTATGACAAGCCCATAATTCTTCTTGTCAACGGCTCAACTTTTTCGGCAGCGGAGGACTTTGCCGTTTTATTCAAAAATGCAAGACGTGGAAAAATCGTCGGAACTCCGACCGGCGGTAGCACAGGCAATCCGATATTCATTGATTTGGGCTGGGGCTATCATGGAAGAATATGCACCAGACACGAGAAACTTGCAGATGGCACGGAATTTATTGGCGTCGGAATACAGCCCGATGTCGTTGCTGAAGAAACCGAGAGCGTCATTTTCGGTAATGACAATGTGATAGAGGAAGCTTTGAAAATTATAACACATAAATAATAAGACTATGGCAGAAGGAGTTTTTTTAACAGTCGTAACAGCTATGATCGCCACCTTCCTCGGAATAGGAATAGCTGATTCAGAGTGGTTGAAAAATAAAGTATCATACCGTTTTGTTCGATACTGTATAGGCTTAATCATCGCACTTGTAATCTTTTGCCCCTTTTTCTTCGGGGTATAGCAAAAGTTTTATTAAAAAATGTTGCTTGTACAAGTAGGTTCGCCACTCGCTATCGAGAACGTCCACCGCAATCTCCTTGATATGGAAGACGACGAGTAGCAGCTATTTTATCTTACGAAAATCAGCATAGGTATTTCCCTTTATCTCGTCCTCGGCCATTATACATATTGCTAAGTCCGAGAACATGGTGCATTGAATGGTTAGCTTCCTATCCATCAACAAATCGTAGATTGCTTGCTCTAATGGGGCATCCCCTCCAAGGGCTTTTGTCATCAACCCATTCCCAAGACGGAGAGAATCGCCTTGCAAATGATATTCACATAACAATTCATTGGCGACAAAGTGCATTTCGATTGAGCCACTGGAAAATTTTATTATGTAATCGAATTTATCGGTTGGTACCATATTGAAATATGGAGAGTGATACTGCACAAGTTTCCAAGAACCTTTTAATATTGTTGTATCAAGAGGAACGGGTATTAGTTCAGGCTCATCTTCTTCAACCATATCAGAGTCGTTTGCGTAAAAATACCCCATATTGCATACATCCTGATTGGAGTCTGCCTTTTTACAGCTGGTAAGTAGAACAAGCGACATTATGACGGTAAGAATATGTTTCATGTTTAAAATATTTAGCGCAAAGTTAGTCAAATTCCACGTCTTTTCCAACTTATAGTTAATACTTTATCTTTGCAGTATAAGTTATCCCAATGCCATAGAATTCTGCCGCGCCTAACTCTTTACAAAAGAGGTTGAACTGCGCGACCGTTATCCGCAAGCACTTGTGGATAATGAGCTTCGTGCGCGCGGGATTTATAAGTGGTTTATATCCAATCCCGACGGTACCGACCGCTAATATGTAGCCGCGGTCTACCAACGGCACGGAATCCACCCCATTACGACTTATTCCGACCTTGCAGTGATCTAAAAATATATTGTAAAATTTTATTTGTAAGTAAAATATTTGTCGTACCTTTGCGTTATAATACAAAACAGAAGATCCCCCAATGCACGAAGTTGAATTATTATTAATAGATGAAGGCGAGAATTGTACAATATACACGCTACAATTTCTTCGTGATGTAGAATCTGAATTTGAGAAATTTGTCTCTAAATTCAGAGAGGATGCGGAATACAGTGAGGACTTCATGCGTATTGCCGCCTTTATCAAACGTATGCTTAAAACCGGTGCTTCTGAGAGGTACTTCCGTCCGGAAGGGAAGATGAATGATTCGGTTGTGGCTTTACCCGTAACTTCTTCAAAACTTCGTCTTTATTGTTTGCGTCTATCCGACAAAATCCTTATTTTAGGAAATGGAGGTGTAAAGAAGTCTCAGAAATACGAAGACGATTCTTTACTCAACGGATATGTGATGACGTTACAAAAGTTTGAGAAATTACTTAATCAAGAGGTCGCCGGCGGTAATGTCAATATTACCGAATCGACAATAGAAACCGATAATATTTTTGAGTTATGAAACGGACTGTAAAATCTCTGGATGAAATGTTGGGGCCTATTCCTGACAGTCTGCAAAAGGAAACCGAACTTTCTTTCCAGATTTCAGACCGCATATATGCGCTTATGAAAGAACGCGGTCTGTCTAAAAAGCAGTTTGCCGATGCTATCGGCAAACGCCCGTGTGAAGTAACAAAGTGGCTTAGCGGCCAACACAACTTTACTATCGCTACGCTTGGAGCGCTGTCCTCATTTTTCGGTCAGCCTATCATAACTGTTGGCTGACATTGAAATGTATGCAGATATGTCCATGAAACACTTTCTTAAATTTTGGTTGTTTACTGTTATTATTTTACTATTTAATTGTCCTTCAATTAATGCAACCAACATTGTAACCTATGTAGTTTCAGACAGTATCGAGAGTGCCTCCGAGAAACTTAAAATGGAATTTGAAAGCATTTCAAATGAAGATGATAAGGTTAGAATTTCTTTCAAATTAAAAAGTACTAACGAACCGTTTACAATTTATGATGCTAAATGGGTAAATTGTGATTCTACGCTTGTTCCAACAGACTCTTTTTCACTGATTGCTCAAACTAATGAAGTGTCAGGGAAAAACACCGAATGGCATATTTCTCTTGATTTCCCATTTTCTAATAGATTTGAAGATAGTGATGTTTTAATTCTTAAAACCGATAAAGGAATTGTAAGATGTCCTACATCAATGACCGGGAAACTAAGAGAAGATATGGATCTTCTACGCACGGAGTATGAAAATCAGCTTGACAGATCAATATCGAGTTCCCGAAAAGCATGGATATTCTTTTATATCACATTGGCCGCTGCTATTGTTATCGGTTCTACAATTCTAATTATTGTCAAGCGAAGATTGACACGAAAGCGGAAAGAAATTGAAGAACTTTCAATGCTCATTTCCGAGAGATCCCACCGCAACCATGAACTGGAAGCGCAGGTAAATACACTCTATAGCAGCAGGCTCGACACCCTGAATATGCTATGTAATGAATATTTTGAGAAAAGTGAATCCGAGAAGGTGAAACTTTCGCTATATAATGAAGTTGAAAAACACATATTGGCTTTACGTGATAGCAAGAGCATAAATGAACTTGAAGATATTGTCAATAAGTATATGGATAATATACTTGTTAAGGTTCGTGAGCAGCTACCTGAACTTAACAGAAAAGATTTGATATTCCTTACTTATCTTTATGCCGGTTTCTCCCCACGGGCAGTTTGTATATTTACCAATATTAAGATTAAGAATTTTTACAACCGTCGAAGCCGACTCAAAGAACGAATCCTCGAAACTAACGCGCAGGATAAAGATTTTTTCGTGTCTAAAATGTAGTCTTAATATGCTGATTTTCACAATGAGGAATTTCCAATTATTCTTCATTCTGATTATCAAACGATTAGACATCATAATGAGGACTGTTATTTTGTGATATTTCTTGGGCACACTAAATGCTGATGCTAATTTTGCTGTGTCAAATTCAAAAAAATATCACATGAAAAAATTCTTTTTAATTGCAGTATCCAGCCTTTCAGTTTTAGCAGCTTCTGCTGAAATCAAGTTCAAGAGTCTGGACAACATCAAAGGAACTAATGTCGTATTGGTGGATGATAATGCACCGCAAACTGTCAAAATCACCGATGCCGTTTTATCAAATAACGGTAGCGAGTACCCTGCAAAACAAATCAGATGCGACGTAGTAGACGGGGTAGCTACCTACAAACTGAAGTTCAAACGACTCACCCTTTTCAAAGACTGTGAAGTTACACTTACTGTCAACGGTGAAAAAATCACCATAAATCTTCAGAAAAATATGGTAGACGGAAAAGTTGCGACTCAACCGCTGAACTTTCGTTAATCGAGCCAAAGTCACCTACTAATACAAGCATAAATGACATTATGATTCATCGCATCCTAACATCAGCATTTTATGCCATTTTTGCGATAGCAGCAATGGCTCAATCAGAAGCAACCGACAGTATCAAAACACAGGAAATTAACGAGGTTATAGTACAAGCAGATAGAATGTATATGACAGTCAATAAAGTCAGCTATTCACCAACAAAACAGCAAAGAAACGCCTCTGCAAACGGCACAATGCTTTTGCAACAGTTGGCTATTCCACAACTGACTGTCGATGCTCTTGCAGGAACAGTAACAATGAATACTGGAGAGCCCATTGCATTTTTTATTGACGGAGTCCCGGCTACTGAAAATGATGTTGCTGATATGAATACTCGCGATGTTATCCGAGTTGAAATATTAGACTATCCAACCGACCCTAAATTTCGTAATTCCGCCCATGTAGTCAACTACATTATGCAAAAATATGAATATGGTGGATATACAAAATTGAACACAACGGAAATGTTTCTGAGTTGTTTCTCATCTTATAATACCCTAAATTGCAAGATGGTATATAAGAAGATGACTTTTGATGCGAGAGCTTATTGCCAATATACTAACAGCACTCATAATGGGACTAATGAAATTCAACTCTTCCGATTACCGGGATATGAAGATGTTGCTCCTAACGGCATATTTCGCACAAGCATTTGGGATAACTCCAAATATATCTTCAATCGACCGAATGCATCATTTAGAGCTTTGTATCAAGGTAACTCCACCCAATTTTCTTGTACACTGAATTGGTCATACGAAGGAAACCGAGCCGACAGAAGTAGCGGAACACTGCAATATACTCCAAACCTCTTTGATGCAGATAGATGGAGGACAAACTGTCCTTCACGCAAGAATAACGTTAGTTGGGCAAACGAGTTTTTTCAGGAACTTCCAAATGATTGGGCGTTGTCTGCTTCTTTCCAACTCTCCTTTGACAATATCAACCAAACACAAGTAATTTCGGAAAGCGATATTACAATCCGCAATCTTAACGCCAAAGAAGATATATGGGGAACGGAAAGCGAGATTGATATTTCTAAATCCTTCAATGATAAGCATGATGTTTCAGTTGAGTGTACGGCTGTCACCTATGAAAGTTGCATTGATTATATGGGTTCAACGTTAAATAAAAACACTACATCACAATTGCTTATAGCACCCGGGATCGCATATACATTTTCACCAAGCGATAAACTATATTCACGCCTTGGAATGTATGCCACATACTACCGTTCCAAAACATCGGACGTGGAAGAGAGTAAATTCTATCCTACTGTGAATTTTAACATCAACTGGATGCCTACACGCGGTCACCGACTTGGAGCATTGTTCTATTATTCATAAATACTCCCAGTGGATCTCAGACAAATGCTGTTATGCTTCAAACTGACTTACTCAAATGGTCTCAGGGCAACCCTAATTTACGCTCTTATCACACGATGTCAACCCAATTGAGTTATACGTGGAATCCTTCACAGTATCTTAACATTTCACCTGTTGCAACGTGGATTTACAAGCACAACTATTACACTGATACCTATTCGCTGACTAGTGATGGGAAAGGGATTCTTGTGAAGCCCGAAAATTGTGGTAATAATCATAATATTTGGGGAGCAATCAATTTTTCCGCGTATGCTTTCAACCGTAAACTTGTTATGCAAGCGCGCCCCACCGTATCATATCATAAATTCACTGATGAATTTGAACAGTTATATACCAGTCTTTTTGCAACGCTTAATGCGACTTATTATTGCGGTCAGTTCTATGTTGGTGCTTCCTATTCAACACCCATGACCTTCTTCTATCAGGCAGATCCGATAAAAAGAAAGACTCGAACTCAATATTGGTTAATGGCTGGATGGGGCAATTCTTCATGGACTATTTCCGCGTTTTTAATCAATCCTTTCCGTAGCCATTGGAGGGGCGATGAAATGATGATTGACACACCGTATTATTCAATGAATACCACAACTATTGGTGTCAACGACCATAGAAGAATCAACCTTACTGTTGCTTACACATTTGGGTATGGAAAGAAAGTTCAACATGGAAATGACCTGCAAGAAACCATTGGAAGCTATTCCTCCATCCGTTGATGCTATTATATGCTTGTAGAAACTTAATTTTTTGGAGTTGTGTCACCTCCGGCGCGCTTTCGTGAACAGAGCCTCGGTCTCCGTCATCCGGTTTCAATCGCATAACTCATTTGACCCTTCGGACACCTCGGAGGGGTTTTGTAGTATATAAACTTGTCGCTTCGGAGTGGTGACCGTTCCACGACAGCTTCGCCCTCACCGGGTCGGGCATATCATAAATTTCTTATTCTTGCCGTCAATTCTTCCAGTCGCTTTATCAATTCATCAAATGATAAACTTCGTTCTTCATAGATAAAATGATTTTGCATTGACTGATAATCCTTCTCCCATTCTTTTATAAAAGTTTCCGGTGGAATGAAAGATAGTGTAGACAGATTATGCAAGTCATAGTCAATTCCTTCCACCTTATTGAAGACAGAGCGGTGTTTCACCACACTGTCATAAAGTTCTCTATCTGCTATGGATTTGCCGAAGTCTGTATCCATAATCTTTTCGATGTCATAGAGATGACGGCTCATTCGTTTGCTTCTCGGATTCCCTTTTTGAAATTCCTCGTGCAACAGGAATATCTTTTCAAGAAAAGTTCGAGTTGGCACTACGGTTGGAAACCGCACCTCTACATCTTCTTCCTCTTTGAGAACATCTGCCATGAAACTCCGTAATGTTTTTTCTTCTACCGGCTCATCCATGGACAGACAGCTTATTTCAATTTTAACCTTTAGCTCGATATATTCCCACTCCTCCGGCAAAATTGATTTATAGCGCACGAAGATTGTAGACGGGTGGGAAGTTGCCCGAAGTTCGGCGGGGTTGCCTTCATTATCTGTTCTTGTCAGCTCCGGCTCTACGTTGAAATCAACAATGCCCATCTCGTTAAGAGCTTCTGTCAGTTCCTCCGGCAATTCTCGCACGATATAATGGCGAGCTGCTCGTCTAACTTTCGCCAACTGATTGCCGGACGTTGACGCAATGCTGAATTTACCCTCGCGCCGTATGGCTATATCTATATCTTCACTGAAACGGTTAATCAAATTCCAGCCCTTTGATAAAGACGTACCGCCTTTGAATGACATTAGCTCAAAATGCTGTGTGGCAGACAATGCTTTAAGTACCATTGTTACCCACCAGTCTTTTTCTACTGCCAATTGTGGCAGATGTGTTTTCGCAGATGTTATTTCAAGGACATCGAGCCGTTCCTCAATGCTTAATTGTTGCCAATGTTTCATTCTTGCATCAGTTTCTTTATTATTCTTTGAATCCATGCCGGGGCAAGTGGTAAATCTTCTTTAAGATATGGGTCTTGCTGTCTATCGATAAACTGCTTTATTGCCTCATACTCGGCACCCGAAATATTTTCCTCTCCTATCTCTTTAATACCCTGTATCAACAAGGGTATTACTCTCCCTTTTGCCGCAAAATTTCTTGGCGAGGCATGTCGAAATGAAATTTTCCTGTCGCCTATCTTTATTGTTCGTGTTGAGCCGGTCGTAATATAAGATAAATTCATAGGTACCTGAGTTGACAGACCTATTAGATTTGCCGCCGTGCTCCCGGCCGGCAGTATCTTACACTTATCTCGTTCGGCTATCTCTCTCGCTATTTTTTCAAGAGGCACAGGAACCTTCCCGAATCTTGAAATTTTGGGCTTGATATAAATGCCGTGTCCGGCTTTTTCAAGTACGCCGGATATAGTTGCTTCATGCAATATTTTCCTGATTGTTTCAGCCGCTCCCAAATCGGCATAATCAGATATAAAGAATATTGAGTGAGGTTGGCTCTCATAAATACTCTTCATAACGTAATTCTTAATATTTCCTCGCGCTGCGCCATTCATATTAACATTTATTAGCACCGAAATTTCTCAAATATTTCGGTGTAAAGGTAGCCAATCTTTTTCATTCCGCAAAATATTACTTTGATTTTCCTTTTCAGTTACGCCCTCGTTCTCAAATATTTTAGTTAACTTTGCCTTCGGAAAAGGTTTCGACCTCTCCACGACATTTTGGAAAATAAGAAGCGTTATGCGTATCTTGAACTTGAAAACCTGAGAAATTTTCACTCGTACTCAACGATATGGCATGATGGCTTCCCTCGCATAGCGTGGGCTGCTGTCAACCACATCTGAGTACAAGGCTTTCTCAGGGCCATCAAGTTAAGACGTGGCATAGTTGGCTCACGTTTCTATATTAAGAGATATATTTGTTAGTCTTGGTAAAGTGCCAACAGTTAAGACAAAAGAATCTGCAACATGAAAAGACTTATTCAAACAGTACTGATGATGCTGATTATCGTATGCAGCATTTCAGCTCAGCAAATCGCAAGAGTCGAATACAAAGAGTTTGACTCCAAGCACTTTCCATTCAAGCGTCCTTATCTTATCTTTACCCCGGAGGAGTATGACACTAACGTCAATTCTGATTATGACGTAATCTATGTCTGTGATGCACAATGGTATTCAAGATTTGGACTGGTTCATAATCTGTTGCACTATGGTTGCCAGGAGGAGGCAACTCCGAATGAAGAAGATCATCCATATATTGTTGTAGGCATTCCTTCTCCATTCGTTCCTGAATATAATTACGAAAGAAATTGCGATTTCTATTCCTTACCGGTAAATACTCCTATACCTGAAGGAAGATCTGAGGAATTCTTTTGTGCTCCTAAATTCAAGAAATTTCTTAAGGAGGAACTGATGCCTTACATTGATTCCAACTACCGCACAACAGGTCATACTCTCGCTGTAGGTCATTCTTTGAGCGCCTCATTCATTCTTGATGCTCTGGAAACAGAGGATATGTTTGATGATTACATCGCCTTGTCGCCAAATCTTTGTTGGGACAATGATCTTTGGGCGGACCGCCTTATAAACTTCAATTTCAATGACGGCAAGCCGCGTTACTTCTTCTTTAACATGGCTAACGAATGTGAGGACACCGGATGGGGTCCCGAGTGGCGTCCGGCTTACGACAAGGTGAAAAATCATTTTGAATCAACCACTTTACCGTCCAATATTGTGATGAAATTCAACGAATCGCCACAATATTCCCATAATCCAAGTTATCAGCCTGTGATTATTGATGCCCTGAAAGATTATTGTATCTATAGACTTACCCACAATCATGCGCCTGTCACTGAAGAAACTTACCCTGTGCATATCGAACTCAAAGGCAAATCACTAAGCGGAGATGTCTATATAACAGGAAATCAGGATGCACTTGCAAACTGGAATCCGATGGGTGTAAAGATGAATCAGATTAATGATTCCACCTACACGATTGACCTTAATCTTAGGCTACCCGCTGAATACAAGTTCACTCAGGGTACGTGGGAACATCAACCATTCCCCAAAAATACAGTGCCCGGCAATCTACGAATTGCCGATCCGAACAAAACGGTAATATATCACGAGACAGATTAAACCGTAATGCCCACTTCAAACGAAAATAAAGAATCATATGTTAAGTGCAGGAACTGCGGATGTTCCTGCACTTCTAACTTTTGCCCTGACTGCGGTCAATCGGTCAAGGAAAAGAGACTCGAGAATAAAACTTTCTTCATTGGGCTACTGTCGGGGTTGACGCGCATCAATCAAGGTTTCCTTTATACGGCGTGGCAACTTCTGATTCGTCCTTGGAGAGTTATACGCGACTATATACAGTGTCGTCGGATTAGATATGTGGCGCCGATTTCGATGCTTATTGTCGTGTGCTTCATCAGTGCGTTTGTTTCCGGACTTATGCCATCTGAGGCTGCCGGTGTAGTGGAAGAAAGCGCCACGGAGCAGGTTGGTCTCATATATAAAATGACGTTGGCGGTTACGGATTTCATAATGAATAATATGGTTATCCGCAACCTTACAATTTATATCCCCGCTTTGGTGGCTATCCCGATCGTATATAGAAAGGTGGGGGCAAGGAAATATAATCTTGCTGAATATTTCGCTGCAATGATATATATGACATCTTCCATACTTCTTTTCGACATTATCATTAGTCCGGTGTCATTTATATCTGAATCTTGTTATTCAGGACTGGAGATCGGCTATTCTATTCTGATATGTTCTATAAGTATGTATAAAGCTTTCCCTGTCGGTAACTTGAAAAAGCGAATGGGATATTTCACATTATATTTGATTGTATCAATTGCCCTTTACCTTCTCATAATTCTTGGCTTTTTAACTCTCTCCTTTTCAAGTGTTTCATAATATATTTCATCATTGAAAAAACATTTTCCATGAATAACTCAAACAAGGCACTCTCTTTTGAGCAAGCGCGAAACCTTCTGCCTGATGAATTTAGACCCAGTGCCGAATTAACAGGACGAAAGAAATTATTGAACACTCCGATGGGCTTAATTGCCTATCATTATTCCTCTTTGCTCAAAGACAGTTTGTGGAAAACGAGCCATAAAGAATATGAAATCCGCAACACTATTGATTAAAACCTTTTTGCCATAGGTTTTGAGGGTGTAGTTCTTCTTTCTCGTGATGGCTTACTTTCTTTTATGATAAAAACTACAAAAGCCGATTTTCTGATGACCGTTATCCGATATATATTTATAAGGAAACCGAGAAATACTATTGGAAAGAAGAGAACGGCGAAAGAATGGATATTACCAGATACTTCTTCCCGAATGAATAATCTATAACGGAGTTGCGGCACCCCCGCCACGCTTTCGTAAATCGAGCCTAAGGTCTCGACCAAAAGGCTTCAACCTTTAACTCAACGAGCGTAGGCGAGTTAATCGCTAACACGTTCAATAAAACCCTTCGGACACCTCCGAGGGGTCTTGTTGTATATAGACTTTTCGCTTCGAGCGATGTTCGACTGAATAGGACTTTTACCGTTCATTTATCCTCTTTCCACAGGGAGGTGGGTCATCCCAAGTGCCCGAATGCGGTGTTTCGATGGTAACGGAAACTGGTCTGCATTGTTGAATGTTTCCTCAAAGGTACGGTCTACACGGGGCAGATATGGTGCTTTGCCATTGTGGGGCAAATATTTTGAAACCGATAGTCATCTATATAGAAAGGTATGTAGCGATATTTTTCTTTCGACGGGAATTTGCTCCTCAAGGAGCAAAAGGCAGAACACGGAACACTTACGGTGGATTTCCGAAAAATATTCGGCTCGGATTTTACACCTATGGTATATTCATTATTATCATTCAGATGTACGTAAATATAAAAATGCACGTAAATATAAAAAAATTTTGTATATTTGTGAAAAAAAAAGGAAATAGCATTTGCTGCGAGCCTATCCAGGCCGGCAGCGCCAAGGAAACCTTGAAATGAGAGAGATAATACTCGGAATAGAATCATCGTGCGATGATACATCAGCAGCCGTAATAATAGATGGCTTACTTGCAAGTAATGTAATAGCATCGCAGGCCGTTCACGAAGCATACGGGGGTGTTGTTCCGGAGCTTGCATCGAGAGTTCATCAACAGAATATAGTGCCGGTTGTGTCAGAAGCACTAAAACAAGCCGGAGTTGACAAATCGGAATTGAGTGCAATTGCATATACCCGCGGCCCCGGATTGTTAGGGTCACTGCATGTGGGAACATCTTTTGCAAAGGGACTTGCAATAGGATTAAATATCCCGCTTATAGACGTGAATCATCTTCACGGGCACATATTGGCACACTTCATCAAAGAGAATACAGACAAAGAAGTTCCTGAATTTCCCTACCTGTGTTTACTTATATCGGGGGGGAATTCACAGATAATACTTGTAAAGTCGCCCTTCGACATGGAGATATTAGGCAAGACCATAGATGATGCGGCCGGCGAGGCATTTGACAAATGTGCCAAGGTTATGGGACTACCCTATCCCGGCGGTCCTCACATCGACAGGCTTGCAGCAGAGGGCGACCCCAAAAAATTCAAATTCAGCAAGCCCCATATTCCCGGGCTTGACTATTCATTCAGCGGACTCAAGACCTCATTTCTCTATACATTAAAAGGAGAAATTAAAAAAGATTCCGACTTTATTGAAAAAAACAAAACTGATTTAGCTGCCTCGCTTCAGCGCACTATAATCGAAATACTGCTTGACAAACTTGAAAAAGCCATAGATCTCACCGGCGTTAGCCAAGTTGCAATAGGAGGTGGAGTTTCAGCCAATTCCGGAGTGAGAGATGCGGTAGAAAAGCTTTGCGAACGTAAAAAAGTAAGGGCTTGGATCCCGGAACGCAAATTTACGACCGATAATGCCGCCATGGTTGCAATGGCCGGAAGTTTTAAATATAAGAACAAGGATTTCGGAAGTCTTGATCAGCCCCCATTTGCGAGAGTCACAGTATAAGAAGGCTATAGAAGGACGTCCAAGAATCGAAATCATCAACCAAAGAAAACAGCAGAGAAATGACAGATACAAAAAAAGATATTCATCTTAAAGAAACCGCACCTGCAAAAAAGGCTCAGATAAAAGAATCACGCCACGTAGTGATCTATGGATATACAAAAGATGAACTTCGAAACATCATGCGCCATTTCGAGGCTCAACTTCCGGAATATGTAAAAATTTCGATATCGTCAAACAACCTTGTGACCCGCATATCATTGACCGGAGTAAATGATGGTGTCGAGTTGCTTCGATTCAAGATCAATAAATTTCATCAGACATTACAAGATATGTTTGTTGAAGAAGTGGTTTCAATCGAAAATAAAAGTGTAGCCCAGGTATTAGGAGATCTTTTGAGCGAGCGCGAGGTGACGATAGCCTGTGCGGAGAGTTGCACGGGAGGCAATATCGCCCATAATATCACACGCAATCCGGGCAGTTCGGTATATTTTCTTGGCAGCGTGGTAAGCTACAGTAATGACGTAAAGGCAAATGTTCTGAATGTGTCACGTTCGGCATTAGGCCGTTACGGAGCAGTGAGCCGGGAGGTGGTGACCGAGATGGCTGCCGGAGTGTCTCAATTGATGCATACGGATTGCGCAGTTGCAACATCGGGAATAGCGGGCCCCGACGGCGGTACGAAATTCAAGCCCGTAGGCACGGTTTGGATGGCTGCTAAATATGGAGATAAAATTGTGACGGAACTCAAGCAGTTTTCGGGCGACCGTGAGAGTGTGATTGAGAGTGCTACAAATCACGTAATGGTTATGCTTATAAAGTTATTGCGAAATAATTATACCGAACAAGAAGACATTGCAGACGATTAAAGTATCCATACGAAAGATATTGAAGAAATGCGTGCGACAGTTAAGTAAATTAGCTGTTGCACTTTCATTGATGCCCCGTCGCATAATAATAAAAATGGATGGTGGAATCTGCTCGCAAATGCACTTCTATTTAGTTGGAACCATCCTGCAAGGCATGGGATCGAAAATAACCTACGATCTTTCATGGTATGAAACGGAGGGGACAGATCTTGATGGCAAACATGCACGGAACTTTGATTTGCTTAAATTGTTTCCCTCGCTTGATTTCAAGCAAGAACGGACCCAAATTATAAAGCGACTGTATATAACTTCATTTTTCCGGCATAACGAATATTTTTCCGATACGACAGACGTATGCGCGTGGATGAACTATCACTCCCCTCTTTATCTGACCGGATATTTCAGGGACAGAGCCGACATGTATGAAAAAATATTCAGATCGACTTTCAGCGACATTCAGCCTGAGCCGGATGAAAAAAACCGTACTCTTAAAACAGAGATGCGACAGCACGAAAAAGAGGGGGCGGAAACTTGTGCTGTCCACATAAGGCGCGGAGATTTGTCACGCTATAACGCCGCATACGGAAATCCGGTAAGTCCACGCTATTTTAAGGAAGCGATGCAATACATAAAAGCACAGCGTCAAAAAAGAATAAAATTCTATATTTTTTCTGATGAGCCTTCCTGGTGTTACGACAATATTTTAAAAGAAACAGAAGGCACAGATTACAAGGTAATTGACTTCAATGGTTCAGACAAGGGCTACCTTGATTTATACCTTATTTCAGAATGTAGGCACGTTATCTGTTCGCAAGGCACCATGGGCAAATATGGAGCATTACTTCGCGAAGAATCAAAACAGGAAGGTATAGTTGTGCTTCCTCCAAATAAAAATTCAGAATTCTGGGTAAGCATATTTAATAACTCCATCCAACTGATAGAGCAGTAGAAAAGTCTATTAAATAGTTGAAGTTTGTAAAATAAGGAGAAATCAAATTTGAGGCGCTTTGCCTGGAAAATTTGGATTTCTTGGTATTTTTTCTTTTCTTTGTTGAAAATATTTAGCAATGAGTCGGGGGCTTTGGCATAAACTGGTGAGGGGGACAATTGTCCTGATCTGGGTGCTGGCGTTTGTGACAGCGGCCGGAGCCTCGGCGCCCGGACGGGTCAATCCTGACGCCGAGGCGACACGCAATATGTCGGTCGAGGAAATCACCCGCACCGCTCGCGACATGCCCGTGCTCCAGCTTAAGCAGTGG
This sequence comes from Bacteroides sp., assembly GCA_014802335.1. GTDB lineage: Bacteria > Bacteroidota > Bacteroidia > Bacteroidales > Muribaculaceae > Lepagella. The sequence goes on from JAAVCL010000005.1 coordinate 53,932, forward strand.
GCCGACTCCATCTATTTCCGGACAGACCTCAAGACCTACCCGCGCAGCGTGGCGGAGCCCATCTATAAGCTGCTGATGCATCGCGCCACCCGAGACCTCACGCCCGACGAGGAGAAAGTGATGGCCGGCGGGTACTCCAATTATTCCACTTACCTGATTTTCGAGCGCAACAACCCGGTGCAGGCCTACCCGCTTCTTAAGCGATCGCTCGAAATCATGGATAAATATAAGGACGAGGGACTGTTAGTGGTGGGAGCTTTCACCAACATGGCCCACATCTATGCCAACTTCAACGACACCGTCAAAGCCATAGAACACCTGAAAGCCGGATTCGATTACGCACTCGGCAGCAGCACTCCCGAACGCGCCGGTTATATCTATGCCCAGCTGCTGCTTATGGCCTGCGAGTTTGACCGCCTCCCCGAAATTCGGGAGACGATGCACCGCTTTCGCGCGGAGAAGTCTCTTCAGAAAGGCCAGCTTTATGAATATAATCTTGAGCTGACAAACGGCATCGAGGCCTACATGGCGGGGCGGTATGATGAGGCTATACAGTCTATCGAACATGCCGGAACACACATCAACGCCAGTTATGACCCGGAAATCTATATCTCGATGACACTGCTGATGGCGGCCGACGTGGCCCTCCGGGCGCAAAAGACGCAGCTTGCCGGCACACTGATCGACTCAGCGGCCTACCATCTCGGGGGTTACCACGAGCTGAACGGCCGTTATTTCCTTGACCGCATCCAGGCGCAATATTACCGACAGACAGGCCAGACCGACAAGGCCAAGGAGTGCGAGATCAGGACTCTCGTGATGCGCGACTCGCTCTATAACGCGCGCAACATGACCGTGATCTCCGATCTGGAACAAGACCTCATCACCTCGCGATACAACACAGAACTACGCGAGTCGCAGCTGCAGCAGGAGGTTCTCCGGGAGAAAAACACACGCCAGATGGCCCTCATATTGGTAATGGGTATCTCGTCTCTCATCATCATCACCCTGCTGCTCTTCCTGCTTTATAAGCGCCGCAAACTCAACGAATGCCGCTATGACCTGATCGTAAAGGATATCAAGGATACCCCCTCTCCTACACCCGAGCCCCCGGTTCCTGCCGATGTGACGCCCACCACGCCATCTGCAAAAGAGGATGACGGCACTCTTTTGGAACTCCACGGCAGAATACAATCTTATATGGCCTCCTGCCCGGACATCTATTCTCCCGGTTTCTCTATCGATGACATGAGTCAGGCACTGCAGGTGCCCTCCAAGCAACTCTCGCGCGCAATCAATCTGCACGCAGGCAAGAATTTCTCGCTCTTCCTGAGCGACTACCGCATCCGGGAGGCGTGCCGCATACTGCTCAACGCAGACCCTGACAACCGTCCCACCATCGAAGCCGTAGCAGAGAAGGTAGGGTATCGATCACGCTCTCACTTCTCGCGGACATTCAAAAGCGTCACAGGACTAACAACAACCGACTTCCTCCGCCAGACACAACGTCACCGCTGAGACTCAGAAAAGCATATATTTACCCCTCGGAAACGAGCTTTTTTGTGCGATTTTCCGATATAGCACACATTCGGAGGCACATTTATTGGAATTTTTATAACATCTCCATAACTTCGCGCTATCGGTTCACTACGGAGCCGGAAATATAAACATAAAAATACCAAATCATGAAGCAACTTTCCTGTCTTTCCATCACGGCACTGTTGTTGGGAGCTACCGCTCTGCTGCCTGCGCTTCCCGCCAACGGTGCAATGACCTCCAACACCAATCCGTTCGAGAAAGGAGCGGCCAGCATCCAGTATGGCCCTCAGACCAAACTCAAGAAAGCAGAACGACCCACGCGCGCCGACGAGTACCCCGACGACATTGACTTCAAAATCAAGGTCGACTGCAATTCCTCAAAACTCCACCTGAACTGCATCCTGTGCTATAATGAAATCTGGGGTTTCGTTTTAGATGAAGTCGATGTGGAAAGCGACGGATACTTCCATGTATCCGACATTCCGGGTGAATACCTGTTCGTGGCAGTGTTTGACCATCCAGACCATGACGGCTCCACAATAGTGGTCAAGGAAAAGGTGGATATTCAGGAAGGTTGCGAACCCGTGATGCTCGATGCTTACACAGCCACTGAGAAAATCACATTCGATGCCGTGACATCCGACGGATCTCCCTTCAAGGGCGATATCTTAGCCAACGACGAAGTTTCGGTTCCCGGGGCAATTTATACCGGTTACGGTAATACGGAAATCTATCACCAGACCTTAGGCCAGCTCCTGACTTGTTTCTTTCATCTTGAAGCTGTAGACAAGGATGGAGTCCTTACTTACGGTCCGCAGGAAGGAGACATCTATATCAATTCTCTCGGCAATGACTCTGAGATAGCAGTTGTTCAGGTGCGACTGGGCCGCACTGAACGAGGTTTCGAGATAGTGAAGATGCAGGCTCAGGGAACTGCCTCACAGACAGTCACCAATGATGCCGATTCTTATCTTAACCTCAAGAATGTTTTTTCTCCGCACAATACTCCCAACTCGTGGGTTGAGGCCGGTTATGCCGCCTCCGAAAGTATGGGTTATGTGTCGGTATGGCAAGGCAACATCGAAGAGAATCAGGTGCTCTCGGCGGTCTATTTCGAAGAGCAACCTAACATGGACATGATGTATATGTCGGCTCCACCGACGAATGACCCGGCGTGCGACTTCCAGATTATTCCCCTGTTCGGCACCCATGAAGAGTCAGGCGACAACGACTTCATAGGCCGTGGCAGCGGACTCTTCCTCCCCTTTATGCTCGACAACGGTGACGGTCGCTTCAAGGTGCTTGACAATGCTGCCGCAAACGGCTTCTCACGCGACGAGTGGACACATTCCCAGGAATATATTTACCCGAACATCGATGCCTTCAATCCTTATCTTGAATATTATATCCCTTCCGGTTCAGAAGAGATCTGGGGGAACTCCGTGCCCATCGTGCTGGCATCAATAGGCTACCGTCACAACACAGATTCGCGTCTTCAATTCGCCTTTATAGGACGCAAGGGCGACAACCGCTATATCGACAACCAGAATTGCAAGTTCAAGATGACAGCCGATGGCGAGGTTATTTCCGAGCGCGTATATTACACTTCAAAAGATTTTGAATACTGGCGCATGGAAGGCGGCGACTTCAGATCAACAAGGGCTGAGTATGTTATCACCATTGAGGACGAGAATGTTATTGTCGACGGCATCCAGGGCTATAATAAGACCAAGATATACTACGACACCAACATGTCATCAGCCAATCCTCCGGCTCTCCGCTCGCTCCAGTTCCGCGACGGCGAGGGTAACCTCTGCGATCGTTTCAATTCTTTCGACGACGCTGTGCTCGAGTTCTACGCCGGTGACTTCGAGATGGGACAATGCGATTACGGATATAACTATTTCTTCAACTACGGGATGCTCAACGACGCCATCGCCGAGTATGCCCCCCATGGCACTGACGAGTGGCATAGCCTCTACCCGGAGGAGGTGCCCGAACACTTCACCGAGGTTGCCTATGGAGCACTCTACCGCGCTCCGTTTTCTGACGTGACCGCCGAGAGTGAGGACGGCTGGTATGATCTCCGCATCAAGCTCTATGACACCAACGACAACTACCAGATCCAGGAACTGAGTCCCGCATTCAAGCTCAATAAGCCCGACGGTGTCACTAAACCCTCAGTGGCAGTCAACATGGCCGGACGCGAGGTCGAGGTGCTCAACATGCAGGGTATCAACGTATATTCCGGAATTTATGACAATATAGGCAATATGGCTCTCGAACCCGGAGTTTATATTGTACGCACGGTCGGCGGCTCTAACTCAGCGACCAAGAAACTAACTATCAACTAATCAGATGAAAAACTTATTCCTTACCCTTATCACCACCGGGCTCGTGTCACTCACGGCCCCGGTGGTTTTGGCATCGGGCGGCATGAAGCAGGTCTCTTACTTCAAGGCACCGGTGCAGACAGTAACCAACTCAGAGGTTGAAATGCACACCGTGGTGCTCGACGTAGACTATGACCTGCCTGTCTATCAAGAGCTGAGCGGACTCTTCGCGATGGAATCTACCGGCACCGACCCGCAGGTCTATTATGGTCTCTCGGAGGAGGAGGACAGCCATATCTACGAGTTTCACATGCCGACAGGTCATTATGATTTCTATGTGGGAGCAATTTTAGGAGATTACGAGGGGATGATGTCACTCACACTCGACGATGTTGAGATCACGGAAGACATGGATCTCACTCTGAAGGCATCCTCGGCAGTCTACCGCACCGACCTCAGACATATCGGCCCGGCAGGAAACGATCTCGAGTTTTCGTGGGGGAATCCCTCGGGCACGGTTCCATCGGCACAGTTTATCCAGGCCCTCACCCACCGCGATAAGCTGATGATTCTAAACGGCTATTCGACCGATCACACCGGTCTGTCATACTTCATATCCAACCATCAGAACTCCAATTACGCGATTACCCGTTTGGATCTGATGCACTCTCCCCAGGGATTTCTGACCTCGATCATACCAATCGACTTCAGCAAGGAGACCTGCGGAAGCGATGCCGAAGGATGGCAGATGGCCGAGGAGAATTTTGCCAGGACACCCGCTAACTTTAAAATGGAAGAATACTATGTCGCACATGGAGCACCGGATTATTTTTACGGATTCTCTCCCTGCGTGATGCTTATGAACGGGCGAACCCGTGGCACGGCCGGAATCGGCATGTTCGACCCCGCCTGCAAGACCAACGTGGTCGGCTCTTGGGCTCCAGCTGATTATGACAACACGTTCGAGCTGTGGCCCGTGCCCACCGGTTCAGCCTTGAGCGGCTGGGGTTCCGACATCTCGGGCATGGCGTTGAAACGCACTCCCGACGGTCTGCGTCAGGTAGGTCTCAACCTCCCTGCCGACAGACTGATCTTCTTCCGCGACGGGAATTCGCCGGTAGTCGGCGACGGATTCGATGCATTCTCGGGCACAGTGCCGACAGCTGAATTGGGCAACTGCGCACCTCTGCTTATGCTCACCCCCGAGGAAGAATATTTCGAGTTCACTTTCAACGGTCGCCACGGCGAGACGATATCTCAGGCAGCCGCCTACTATGTTCTTCCATCTATCGAATACTGGGCTGACATCTTCGGCAGCCCGCTCTGCGATCTCAAGTTCTATCGCAATGACGTGCTGATATGTGACGATCGCAACGACTTTCCTTATGACACCGAATGGGAAGAGCCGGCCGATTACTGTCTTGAGATTTCCACCGACAACGTGCTTATCGACGGAGAAGTTCCCGGTTTCGTAAAGGCTACGCATACTTTCGGCCCCACCTCTGCCAATCTCATGCCTCCCACGCTTACCTCACTTCGCATCGTCGACAGCGAAGGCAATATCAACGACCGTCTGAACAGTGCCGAAGGTGCGAAAGCCCTCTTCACGGGTGGCCACTTCACCTATAACGACAACTATCAGGAAGGATATGTCTACGCATCGTTCGACGAAGTATCCTGCATGTCGGTGGAATATGCTCCGAGGGGCACAGACAATTTCGCATCACTTGAGGTTACGAAAGAATCAGAGATCATTCTCCCCGGCTATGGCAACCTGTTCAGCGCCGACCTCAGCAGCGTGACATCGGAATCGGCCGACGGTTGGTATGACCTGCGCATCACTATCCACGATGGCGCCGGTGCCACCCAGACCCAGCATCTCTCGCCGGCTTTCCGCATAGGAGAACCCGGTGCTATCCACGGCATTAATGCCGACCGTCCCAATATCGATCTAACCTCGCCAGACACGGAGATTTACACCCCTGACGGCCGTCGCGTCAACCCCTCTGCCGTAACCAAGGGACTCTACATCCTACGGACTCCCTCCCGTACCGCCAAGATCCTCCTCTGATCTGCGCCCAAAAAGAGAAATAAAATAAAGAAAAATTTGGAAATTAACGAAAAAAGCAGTAACTTTGCACACGTTTTGTGGCACATCCTTTAAAGTCACTAAAAAGATGCATTTAGTGATGATATGAGAACTGCGATGACGTCAGAACACTCAAGTAAAATTAAAAGAATAATAAAATAGCCATGTCAAAAGTTTGTCAGATCACAGGCAAAAAGGCGCAGGTAGGAAATAATGTTTCTCACTCAAAGCGTCGCACCAAGCGCAAGTTCGAGGTAAACTTGCATACAAAGAAATTCTATTGGGTAGAAGAAGACATGTGGATTGAGCTTCGAGTATCAGCACGCGCACTTCGCACCATTAATAAGATTGGTCTTAATGCAGCCATTAAAAAGGCAGAAGCAGACGGCAATCTTGACATAAGAGATATAAGAATCCTTTCCTTCTAAACAATCAGGATTATGGCAAAGAAAGCAAAAGGCAATCGCGTTCAGGTAATTTTGGAATGTACCGAACATAAGGCAAGCGGCATGCCCGGTATGTCACGTTATATCACAACCAAAAACCGCAAAAACACAACAGGACGTCTTGAATTGAAGAAATACAATCCGATCCTGAAAAAAGTAACCGTTCACAAAGAAATCAAATAAGCACTGACCCATGGCAAAGAAAACCGTGGCCTCTATCCAAAAGGGTGAAGGCCGTACATACAGCAAGATCATCGTTATGGAGAAATCTCCCAAGACCGGCGCTTATGTTTTCAGAGAAGAAATGGTGCCCAACGATGCAGTAAAAGATGCATTGAAATAAGTATCTATAATAAAACTCAAGAAGGAGATAAACACCAATTGCAAGTGTTTATCTCCTTCTTTCATTTTCCTAACCTCGCGCACCTTCGCACGCGAACCCGGGTATAATGTGTATAGAATGAGTTGTATCAACAAAAATAAGCCGACTTGGGGGTAAAAATCAAATCGGCTTATATTGGTTATATGACCACTTGGTTTGGGACCTCTTAAAAAATATATCCGAGGCCTATACCTGTGAATAACCCTGACACACTTGGAAGCCAGGAATATTTAGCCTGAAGATTCAGTTTAAAGTTTTGTGTCATATAGAAGTCAAATCCAACTCCAAGGTTTGCACCAATTCTTGATTTATTTGAGTCATCATGATAGCTCCAGTTGTTGAATGCAAGGCCGGCAAGAGGATAAACCTTCAAACCGCTCACTATTTTAAAAGGGAAGTGCATGTCCACATCAAAAACAAATGCAGTTTTGTCGTGATGCCTATATACATATCCGATTTCAGGAGCAATTCTGAAGTGAGGGGCAAAAGAGTATTCGAAAAAAATAGAAGTGAATCCACTCTCATTATATGATGCATATCCTCCCCTTATACCTAAAGTTTTTTCACCCTTTACGGTATTCTGCCCGGCATTAGCAACAGAAGGGAGAACTGCTAAATAAAAGAGGATCGCAATTGCTACAAGCAACTTAATCAATGCGGATCCGGTAAGAGTGGGTTTGGTTAAGGCATGACAGTATACCTTTGATTTACCACTTGGATAGAGGTTAGTTATGTCCATTATCTATGATTTTAAATTTTGGGGAGTGATTTGATAAATCACAATATTCAATTAAGTGTAGTTGTAATCTTTGAATCTGTTGAGTCTCAAAACATTAACATCGTTGAAACCACTTACGAAATCTAAGAATTCCTTCATTATCAGTCGTAAAGTCCACCTTGTTTCCACTTGATGAATTTAAATTCACTCAAAATTATAATAGGTCTTTACCTTGGAAAAATTAATTTATTCCGTAAGCAGCTAACTTTTTCAAGTGAAACAATAAAACAAACTAAAATGTTTTCGTTAAAGAGATATAACACAACACACACAACAAATAAGCTGAAAATATATGGACAACTATGGATATATAAGGGTAGCGGCCTGTACACCCGAGGTGAAACCCGGAGATGTCAATTTTAATTTAGAGGGAATATGCAAATTAGTAGACAACTGCCTGCAGGAGGAAGTTCATCTTGCCGTATTTCCCGAACTTTGCATCACAGGCTATAGTTGCGGAGATTTATTCGGCCAGCAAATACTTATAGAAAGTGCTGCAAATGCTCTTATCACCCTTGCCGATAGTTACAGGAGTTCAAATATAGCTATAGTTGTCGGAACACCACTTAAAGTTGGGCACAGACTTTATAATTGCGCAGTCTTTATTCAAGGAGGTAAACTACTTGGATTTGTGCCGAAAATCTATCTTCCGAATTACGGTGAATTTTATGAAAAACGATGGTTTGCATCGGGCAAGGATCTTACGGGAGAAATTGAAATTTTCAACTCAAGAATAAGAAACGGAGTGAAATGTCCAATAGGGAGCGATCTTCTTTTCGAAATCAACGGAGTTAAAATAGGTTCAGAAATATGTGAGGATCTATGGGTGCCATGTCCTCCGAGCAGTGCATTATGCGAAGCCGGGGCCGAAATAATAGTGAATCTATCTGCCACTAACGAACTGATCGGGAAACATCGTTACCTTGTTGATCTGATATGCAATCAATCAGCCCGATGCCGATGTGGCTACATCTACTCGTCAGCCGGTATGGGAGAATCATCGACCGATCTTGCGTTTGCGGGCAACTGCATCATTGCCGAAAACGGGACGTTGCTGACACAAAGTGAACGCTTCACTCTTTCACCAAGAATTGCCATTGCCGAAATAGATGTAGAAATATTGCGACATGATCGTCAACATTTTGACACATTCAGTGAGAAAGAAATCACCTTTACTCCCCGAATTGTGAGTTGTGAATTTGACACGCGTCATCCTTCCTCTCCCCTACTTACCTATCGGCACATCAACCCGCATCCGTTTGTGGATTCGGACCCGACGAAATTAGCGGAACGCTGTGCCGAGATTTCATCTATTCAGGCGTGGGGACTTGCTATCCGTCTGAAAGCAATCAATTGCAAGACAGCAATAATCGGCATATCCGGAGGACTTGACTCAACCCTTGCTTTACTTGTAACAGTAAAAGCCTTCGACATGCTCGGACTGGATCACAAGGGTATAATCGGTATCACTATGCCGGGATTCGGCACTACGGACCGCACAAAGTCGAACGCCGCTGAATTAATGGAGTTGCTGGGTGTGACACAACTGGAGATTCCCATAGCAGATGCGGTGAAACAGCATTTCAAGGATATAGGTCATGATGCCGGCATCCATGACGTAACATACGAAAACAGCCAGGCAAGAGAAAGGACACAGATATTGATGGATGTTGCCAATAAATACAATGGGATAGTTATAGGCACAGGCGATTTATCCGAACAGGCTTTGGGCTGGTGCACTTACAATGGCGATCACATGTCAATGTATGGAGTTAACGGTTCCATTCCAAAGACCTTGGTGAAATATCTGGTGGCCGGATATGCGGAAGAGACTGATAATCCGGAATTAAGAAGAGTATTGGAAGACATAATAAACACACCAATAAGTCCTGAATTGCTTCCCCCCACAGAAAATGATGAAATAGAGCAAAAAACAGAAGACTTGGTTGGTCCATACGAGCTACACGACTTTTTCCTTTACTATATGATGCGTCACGGCACGACTCCCAAAAAGCTCTATTATCTTGCCCAACACGCATTTAAAGGGAAGTATGATAAAGAAGTTATTTTACATTGGCTCCGCACCTTCTATCGCAGATTTTTTAATCAGCAGTTCAAGCGTTCCTGTATGCCCGACGGAGTTAAAGTTGGAAGTGTAAGCCTTTCACCGCGAGGCGACTGGCGAATGCCAAGTGATGCATCATCGGCATTGTGGCTAACCGAGCTTGAAAACCTTTGAGGATAAGCAGCTCTTAGAAATTAGCCACTTAAAATTATTAAGTTGTAACAAACATAAAAAGACTTTTTTTAGTCAAGATATGAAAGAAATAAGAGAAAACCGGCCTTACGAGCGCCATAAAGATAAGACCATTGATAACTCGACAGATTCAAGCAATAATCGATATGACTCTGCCGATATGTCGAAAGCTATTGAAGTTCTTCAATCGGGAGGTATCATTCTTTATCCGACAGATACGGTGTGGGGAATTGGATGTGATGCAACTAACAAGGAAGCTGTAAAAAAGATATATGAACTAAAGCATCGCATTGATTCAAAATCAATGCTGGTGCTTGTGGGAAGTGAAGGGGCACTTCAACAATATGTTGAGGAAGTTCCCGAGACAGCGTGGATGCTGATTGAGACAGCTGTGAATCCTCTGACAATCATATACGACCGACCAAAAGGATTGGCAAAAAATCTTTTGTCGGAAGATGGAAGTGCGGGAATCCGGATAACTAATGAACTCTTCAGCCGCACACTATGTCAACGGTTAAGAAAACCCATCGTATCCACTTCAGCCAATATAGCCGGAGAAAAGACTCCGCGCAATTTTACAGAAATTACACCTGAAATAATCGAAGGGGTGGATTATGTAGTGAAATTTCGACGTGAAGATACCAACAAAAGCAAGCCGAGCAATATCATTAAAGTTTCTGATTCGGGGATTATTAAAATAATCCGCTAAGAAACAAATCTCATCCGTCTACTTAAGAACTCAACTATAAATAATTTCTAAAACATAATTATGAATTGGACACCAAGATAATGGTATAGCGAAGGGGAAAATAGAAATATCCAAGGGCTCTCTTGTCGTCAAAGGCAAGAGAGTTTTTTCATAAACAAGAGTTATCCGGATGTGGAACAACGAAGAAAGCGACTTTTGTAATAATTTTGCTGACAGCTTATTTTTTCGTATATTTGTATTTCAGATTTTCGGAGAGGAAGAATTCGTTTAAATTTCTTTCGTTAAAAAGATTAAACGAATTCCTACAAATTTACAGATATTTGAAATAATCCTCGTTCTTATACAAAATCGGGCATAAAAATGAGAGGTAAGAATATATCCAAAGAACTACAGCGAGCCAAATATGTCTTGATGGATTTCATCATGACATCGTTGGCTTTTCTTATATTCAATTGCTTCCGATATTACATGCTTGAGATTGGGAGCAGTTATATCAATTTATCCTCTTTCATATTCAGTGATAAACTTCTGATTGAACAGGCAACAGTTCCGACCGGATTATTGGCATTATTCTGGTTGTCGGGCTATTATAATCATCCATTCCGCAAATCGCGACTTGTGGAGTTCACCACTACCCTCTCATCAACATTAACGGCCACATTGCTGATATTTTTTTCGTTGCTGATAAATGACACAACCGGGGTGAAGCTTAAAGATTATGAATTGCTGCTTGTGCTGTTCTTTCTTCTTGCACTATTCACCTACATTGGAAGAAGAATAATTACTCGCCGTACTCTTCGTCATCTCAGAAAGCGGTCGTGGATATATTCGACGTTAATCATCGGCAACTCCACGAAAAGCCGCAAAATATACAATAAATTGCAAAACAGCGGATCTGTATGGGCATATAATGTTGTAGGATTTGTGCGATTAGATGGTGAAAAGAACATCGAAGATGATTGCAGAGTCTGGGAATGGGATGAAATTGAAGACGTGATTGCCTCCCAAAATATTGATCAGATAGTTCTGGCACCTGAAAATATAAGAGACAGTGAATTAATGGGGATACTAAAACGGTTATTTCCATTAAATTGTCCTGTAAAGATTGCGCCCGATACTCTTTCGTATATCACCGGCAGTATTCGGCTTGATGATATTCACGGCATTCCGTTTATCGATTTGACCTCCCCCCGAATCAGTGAATTTCAAAAGAACGCCAAGCGCAGCATTGATGTATCCTTTTCGCTAATAGCCGGGATTCTTCTTTCACCGATATTAATAATAATTGCTTTAGCAGTGAAGTTTACATCACCGGGCCCTGTTATTTTTAAGCAAGAGCGGATAGGCCACGGGCGCCGGCCATTCAATATATATAAATTCAGGTCAATGCATCAGAATGCCGAGAAGAACGGCCCCCAACTGAGTCATGAGAACGACAACCGGACCACGGCGTTGGGTAAGATAATGCGAAAATACAGAATCGACGAGCTTCCACAACTCTGGAACATCATAAAAGGAGATATGTCGCTTGTCGGACCACGTCCCGAGCGAGCCTATTTCATTGATAAAATAGTGAAGCGAGCACCCTATTATGGCCTGATATTTCAGGTACGCCCCGGATTGACAAGTTGGGGAATGGTAAAACATGGGTATGCCTCGAATGTTGACGAGATGGTGGCCAGAGCCCGTTACGATCTGCTCTATCTTAACAATATGTCACTAATAACAGATTTTAAGATAATGATCCATACCGTAAATACGATTCTTAATGGTTCAGGAATGTAAAAAACGCAAAACAGATGGCATATAAAGAACGACATAATTGGGCCACTGATTTGTGGCTGAGATTTGTGATATGGCGTGAGCATCATATAAAGGAGAAGACCTTTCTGATAATGCTGTCGCTCGTAGTGGGGGTGCTGTGTGGAGTAGCAGCGCAACTATTAAAATTTCTGATTCACTGGATAGCCGGAATTTTGACTTCTCATTTCAGTTCAACGACAGAAAATTACCTGAATCTCGTGTATCCGGTGGTGGGAATAATTTTGACAGTCCTGTTTGTCAAATATGTAGTTAAGGATAATATCTCGCATGGAGTAACGAAAGTACTGTACGCTATATCAAGAAGAAAATCGCGGCTTAAGAAACGCAACATGTATGCGTCTCTTATTTCATCGTCAATAACAATCGGATTCGGAGGCTCAGTCGGAGCTGAGGGACCAATAGTGTACACCGGTGCAGCGATTGGTTCAAACATCGGTCAAGCCTTCCGGTTGTCACCCAAAGTATTGATGATACTTGTGGGTTGCGGGGCCGCGGCAGGTATTGCGGGCATTTTCCGGGCGCCCATTGCCGGAATGCTATTCACTCTTGAAGTACTGATGATCGATCTCACCGGGCTCACCGTGATGCCCCTGCTTGTGTCGTCAATCACAGGAGCAACCGTTGCCTACATCCTGGAGGGATATAATGCAGAGTTTTTCTTTTCTCAAAGCGAACCCTTCATTACGAGCCGTATCCCGTGGACAATTCTACTTGGCGTTATATGTGGATTAATGTCGTATTATTTCACCAAAGTGATGTTTTTGATGGAATCGACGTTCAAGAAGATAAAGCAACAATGGGCGCGGATAGTTCTGGGAGGTGCCATGATAGCAATACTTGTATTTGTCTTTCCACCCTTATATGGCGAGGGCTACGGCACAATCAATCATCTACTTGACGGCGATGTGGGGTCGGTGGTAAACGGAACCTTCTTTTATGTGGACAGATACAATGTTTGGTTCCTGGTTCTTTTTATAGCAGCCGTAACCATGATGAAGGCCTTCGCAACTTCGGCAACCAATGGAGCCGGCGGAGTTGGAGGAACCTTTGCCCCGTCTCTGTTCGTAGGAGCACTAACCGGATTTCTATTTGCCTTCATAGTTAATAATCTTGATCTTGGTATCACCCTTTCACAGAAGAATTTTACATTGATGGGCATGGCCGGAGTTATGTCGGGGGTAATGCACGCCCCGTTGATGGCCATCTTCTTGACAGCCGAAATGACCGGAGGGTATCAACTTTTCCTCCCGTTGCTCATTGTCTCCACTCTGGCCTACTTCACAATACAATATTTTACACCCTACAGTATTTATACAATGCGTCTTGCCAAGGCCGGGGATTTGCTGACACACCAGAAAGATAAGGCTGTGCTGACCATGTTGAAGATCGACAACGTGATAGAAAAGGATTTCTGCGAAGTGCATCCCGAGATGAGTCTTAAGGAAATGGTGGATGTCATATCCGTATCGAACCGCAACCTGTTCCCGGTTACGGACTCGGAGGGTTATCTTAAGGGTGTTGTTCTTCTCGATGATATCAGAAACATAATGTTCCGCACGGATTTATACAGGAAGATGCACGTATCGCGCTTCATGGCCGCAGTTCCCGACGTAATTGAGTTGGATATGAGGATGGATAAGGTTATGGAAATTTTCGATAAGACCCATGCGTGGAATCTACCGGTAGTAGACAAAGGGAAATATATAGGATTCGTTTCCAAATCCAAGATATTCAATTCTTACAGAAAAGTATTGAGGCATTTCTGTGATGACTGATTACGGGTAAGAAATTTTTGGAATCACTCAGAGTCAAACATAATAAAGTTTTTTAAACGACTTCATTGCAAGAAATTAAAAATGGAAGAAAGAGATAACATAAAGAAAAATATAAAAATCGTATTCTTTGGAACACCCGAATTTGCAGTAGAAAGTCTTGGCAGGTTGGTTGACAAAGGATTCGATATAGCCGCAGTTGTGACAATGCCGGATAAAATTGCCGGACGCGGACATAAACTGATACAGAGTGACGTTAAGAAATATGCATTAGAAAAAGGGTTGCGAATCCTTCAGCCCACTAACCTTAAAAGCGAAGAATTTCTTGAAACTCTTCGTGAGATAAATGCAGACTTGTTCATAGTCATAGCATTCCGGATGTTGCCGGAATCGGTATGGAGCATGCCGCGTCTCGGCACATTTAATCTTCATGGGAGTCTTTTGCCCAAATACAGAGGTGCTGCTCCGATTAACCGCGCCATAATGAATGGAGAGAAAGAAACCGGTATCACCACATTCTTTCTGAAACATGAGATTGACACCGGAGACATGATTGAGCAACGCAAAACTCCAATCAGTGACGATGATAATGTAGGCACAGTTTATGACAGGTTGATGAAAATGGGAGCCGAGATGGTTGAGTCTACAGTAAATTCCATTATTGCCGGGAACTTAAAGACATATCCTCAACCTGAAGGAGAATTTATCGCCGCTCCCAAGATTTTTAGAGAAGACTGTGCAATCGATTGGAATAAAGATGCAGAGCAAATCCACAATCAGGTTCGCGGGTTATCGCCCTACCCTGCTGCGTTCACCACAATAGTAGAAAAAAGCGGACGCCGTCTGGATGCAAAAATATATAAAACAGCATTGAGCACAAAACCGGCTAACGGCCCGGAACCGGGAACATGCATAGAAGAGGGCCGACGATTATTGGTTGCTACCGGAAATGGAATGATTGAAATCTTAGAACTTCAACCTGCAGGTAAAAAACGCATGGAGACGGCGGCGTTCCTTCTTGGTTACCATCCTGAAAAAATGCTGAACCAATGAAAGACACAGCAAATGCCAATTGCAGGGAACTACTTGACGTGTTAATTGCCCATGGAATAAGGGATATAGTAGCCTCTCCCGGCAGTCGCAACACACCCTTGCTGATAGGGGCTTCAGTCAGGGATGAGTTAAAGACCCATTTAGTGAATGATGAACGCACAGCCGGATTCATCGCACTTGGAATGGCAATTAGTCGTCAGAGGCCCGTGGCGCTGATCTGCACTTCGGGAACCGCATTATATAACTATGCCCCGGCCATAGCGGAAGCTTATTATCAAAGAATACCGTTGATAGTTATCTCTGCCGACCGACCCTCCCAATGGATTGACCAGGATGATTCGCAAACCCTTCACCAGTATGAGGCGCTTGACAAAATAATGAAGCGCAGCTATGATATATCGGCCGAAACCGGTATGAGCGTAAAGTGCCGAAATAAGGAATATGCTACAGAACGGGAATGGTATGTCAACAGAATAGCCAATGAAGCAGTTCTTATATCCATGCAAAATCCACCCGGTCCCGTTCACATCAACATGCAGTTTGCAGAGCCATTGAACGGTCTTGTCGAGTATGAGAAGCGAAGCGGAAGAATTATTCGAGTTATAAAGAATAACAACGGTCTCCCCCCGCATCAGTTGAAGGAAATCAGCGAATATCTCCTGTCGAAACGCATAATGGTTGTTGCCGGCTATATGCCACCCGATGACAAATTGAACAGTGCATTGGCCGAATTCACAAAACTCAAAAATGTAACCCTTCTGTGCGAAACAATATCCAATATCCATTTAGACGGGAATCCATATATGATTGATTCTCTGCTGGTGGATATGAATGAAGATGAAAGAGCATCCATGGCTCCTGATATTATTATCAGTATCGGTGGTGCATTGGTTTCCAGGATGTTAAAGGAGTATCTTCGATCTGCCGACCGAGCTGAGCATTGGACATTGAGCGACACACCCTTATCGGTTGACTGTTTCCAGCGTCTCAGCACACATTTGGATGTAGCTCCCGCACGCTTTTTCAAAGGTATATCAGGCATGTGCCGTCATCTTCTTAGAAAAGGATATGATAAACCCATTCCCGATTATAGAGAGCAATGGGCATTGGCAAGAAAAAAGAGCAAGGCGAAACAAAGAAAACAGCTGAAAAATTCAGGATGGTCTGAGTACACGGCATTAGCAGAAATTTTCAAGACCATCCCATTGTCATATAATCTCTTCCTATCTAATGGGACATGTGTGCGCTACGCCCAACTGCTGATGGACCGCCTTCCACACGCCTGTTATTCCAATCGCGGAGTTTCGGGGATTGACGGCACGAATGCGACGGCAGCCGGCATTTCCAATTCATATAACGGAACGACACTTCTTTTGACCGGAGACGTATCGTTCGGTTATTGCACGGAAATTTTGAACCGAAAGATAACAGAAGGAGATCTGAGAATAGTTGTAATAAACAATTCGGGAGGAGGAATTTTCAGATTTATAAAGACCACACGCGAGCTTGAACAAAGAGAAGAGTATTTTTGCAGTGCCCCTCACCTTCCGATTGAAGGGATAGCCCATGCTTACGAACGTCCCTATATGAAAGTTCGAAATGCCGGGGAATTAAGAAGCGGCATTGAATTTTTGTATAGTACGCCCCACTCGATAATCGAAATTGAAGTTGAGCCAACGCAAAGTGCAGAAACATTGATTGAAATATTAACCCCAAGAAATAATAATAGAAATGTATAACTGGGAAACAATAAAAGAATATGAAGATATTCTCTTTGAGAAATTCGAAGGAATAGCAAAAATAACGATAAACAGGCCCAAAGTATATAATGCCTTTCGCCCTAAGACCAATATGGAAATGCTTGATGCATTCCATATCTGCCGCGAACGTCAGGATATCCGAGTTATAATCCTTACTGGAGCAGGAGACAAAGCGTTCTGCAGTGGAGGCGATCAAAACGTAAAGGGAGAAGGAGGATACATCGGAGAAGATGGCGTTCCGCGCCTGAATGTATTGGATCTCCACCAGATGATTAGATCAATTCCGAAACCGGTGATAGCGATGGTTAACGGCTACTCTATCGGAGGTGGAAATGTGCTTCAGGTTATATGTGATTTATCGATAGCCTCAGAAAACGCCCGATTTGGACAGACCGGCCCCAAGGTGGGAAGCTTTGACGGAGGGTTCGGCGCCAGTTACCTTGCCCGGTGCGTCGGCCAAAAAAAAGCACGCGAAATATGGTTCCTTTGCAAACAATACACCGCAGCCGAAGCTCTTGAAATGGGAATGGTAAACGAAGTGGTGCCATTTGATAAACTTGAGGAAACCACAGTTGAATGGTGTCGGACCATCATGAAACGCTCGCCGTTGGCAATAAGAATGATAAAGCGTGCCTTGAACGCGGAACTTGACGGACAACATGGACTCATGCAATTTGCAGGCGATGCAACATTGCTCTATTACATGCTTGATGAAGCTCAGGAAGGCAAAAATGCTTTTCTTGAAAAACGCGATCCCGACTTTGATAAATTTCCCCAATTTCCTTGACAACTATGCGACTTCAGTTTGCTCCCTACGTATTGCATTTCAAGCAGCCGGCCGGGACATCGAGAGGAATTCTAAACGAAAAAATCACATGTTTTCTGAGGGTCTATGATGAAAATGACCCCACACAATTCGGAATCGGAGAAGCCGGGATTTTCCCCGGCCTTTCGCCCGAAGCAGACGACCGTTTCTTTTATAAACTGATGGAATTACAGGCGAATGTCAGACTCGGACTGCAAACCGACCTTGAAAGATTCCCGTCATTGCAGTGTGGTTTTGAGCAAGCCATCAGAGATTTTGCATCAGGATGCCGAGGCATATATTACGAATCCCCCTTTATAGAAGGGATGAGTGATATTGAAATCAACGGACTTGTTTGGATGGGTGATTTCGATAAGATGATAGAACGTATCGAATCGAAGTTATCAGAAGGGTTCCGATGCATAAAATTGAAAATCGGTGCGATCGACTGGCGCAAGGAAATCGAAATGATAGAATTCATCCGAGCTCAATACCCGCGTGAAAAAGTGGAAATACGCGTTGATGCCAATGGAGGGTTCACAATGGATAATGCCATCCCCCGTTTGCACAGGCTGCATGAGCTTGGCGTTCATTCGATAGAACAACCTATCAAACAGGGCAATCCCGACTTAATGCGTTTTTTGTGTGAGATCTCGCCTTTGCCTATTGCCCTTGACGAAGAATTGATAGGCAAGTTCACCACGGAAAATAAAATAGAAATGCTTGATTATATCAAGCCTTCATATATCGTTTTAAAACCAACGCTGATTGGTGGCTTCAGCGGGTCGGAAGAATGGATAAGACTTGCTGAAGAACGCGGCATCGGGTGGTGGGTAACATCCTCTCTTGAATCAAATATCGGTTTGAATGCCCTTGCTCAATGGGTTGCGACATTAAACACGACAATACCTCAAGGATTGGGTACAGGCGCACTTTATACAAATAATTTCAAATCACCGCTTGAACTTCATGGCGATCGACTCAGTTACAATCCGTCGTTGCATTTAGACAGAAAACAAATATCAGAGCTTGATTGGAGAGAATGATAATCACCGCCGGAAGAATGGAATGATTATCAATATGAAGTTTTACAAAACATGACTTACCCTGAATTTATAGAAGAATGGCTTGGCGAATCGGAAGATATTGAATGTAATACTTCCGGTTCGACAGGCATTGCCAAACGCATTAGACTCCCCAAAGAAGAAGTTAAAAAAAGTGCGATTCGAACTTTAAAATATTTCGGGTTCAAAGAAGGGAGCCTGTTCTATTCCTGCATCTCACCTTCCTACATCGGAGGAAAAATGATGGCGGTGCGTGCTTGCATCAATAATGGAGAACTAAAATATGAGAATCCAAGTAACCGCCCTCAACTGAATAATAACGGGAGAAGAATTGATCTTTTAGCAGTCGTACCTTCTCAAATGCAATATTTGCTTGATAATTTAGCAACGCTGCCACCAATATCGCATATCCTCGTGGGAGGGGCGCCGATTCCCCCGGCGTTGAGAAAACGGATTGCCGACTCCGGATTAAGTGCATGGGAAACATACGGGATGACAGAAACAGCATCCCATATCGCACTAAGAAAAATAGACTCAGACCTCCACCCCTTCTATCCTTTGCCCGGAATAAAAATCAGCAAAAACAAAGAAGAGTGTCTTGAAATAACAATTGAAGGTTGGCAGACTCTTCAGACCAATGATCTGGTGGAAATTTTGCCCGACTGGGGATTCTTGATAAAAGGCCGGAAGGATGCAGTAATAATCAGCGGAGGGAAAAAGGTTAATCCCAGCGAGATTGAGCAGATGCTTGAAAATGAATTCGGATTTGAAGTTTTGGTTACATCCGAACCGGACGAGAAATGGGGAGAGCGGATAGTGTATATTATCGAAGGATGCAGCGAAGAATATAGTTTGGAAAAAATAAATACATTTTGCAGAACACATCTGCCGCCGGAAGCCCGGCCGAAAGAAATATATTGCCGAGCTCTTCCACGAACGGCAAATGGGAAGAAAGAACGAAAGACACATGCAGGTGGAAAATAATGCACATTATATACATATAAAGTCGCATATATAGGTTCATTAAGAAAAAAATTAAAAATTATTATCGCTATATGGATTTTATGTTGTATATTTGTGTTATAAAACATTGTAATTGTCTAAGATTTTTATGAGAGCGCAATAAATGTTTAAAAATTATTTCTTCCGACTTATACTTTTACATCCCAAAAAGAGGAATAAATAATTTAAGCATAACGGTTTATCATATTTTAAAAGATAAATTGCAAGAAAATACGGCAACCGTTCCTCATAGAAAAATATGACTACTGTATTCTGATTTCTAATTTTTCTCTCTCCTACTACTCGCTCAAAGGAAAAATATGATAAAGAAGAGTACCCTGGAAAGAATAATCGGTGATGATCTTGCCGAATTGTGGAATGCCCTTACGCAAGACGAGAAAAGGATAATCGCTGAAAATTTCCGATATGAACGGTATAAGAAAAATCAGATAATATATGCAGAATCCGAACAGCCTGAAAATCTATACTGTCTGCTTGAAGGGAAAGTAAAACTTTATAAAAGCGGCATAGGAGATCGCGTTCAGATACTGCGCCTTTATCGCCCCGTTCAATATTTCGGATACAGGGCATATTTTGCGCGCGAGCCCTACGTGTCGTCGTCGGCGGCATTCGAGCCCTCAGTGCTTGGAATTGTACCGATGCGAATAGTAGAAGACATAATCAGAAAGAACAATGATCTCGCCCTCTTCTTTATCCACGAGCTGTCCAGAAATCTTGGAGGTGCAGATACCAAAATAATCAATCTCACCCAGAAACATATTCGCGGACGCCTTGCAGAGTCATTACTTCTCCTGGCAGAAAATTATGGTTATGAAAGTGACGGCGCCACATTGAAAATATACATGAGTCGAGAAGACCTTGCTAATCTCTCGAACATGACTACCTCGAATGCCATCCGCACCCTTACCACGTTTGTCACCGAGAAATTAATTCTTGTTGACGGAAGGCGAATCCGTATACTGAACGAACCACAACTTCATAAAATCTCGAAATTCGGATAAATAAGACTTACACTATAAAATGATTCAGAGCAGAAAGACCGAGACTCAATCAAATATTGAATCAATACTTGAGCGTCACGACGTTCGGGTTACTCCGGTCCGACAGCTTGTGTTACGATTCATTTCCAACAGTTCTTGTCCGGTATCTGCACAAGAAATCGAAGATGCCCTTGAAACAGTGGACCGTTCATCCATAACAAGGACACTGAGTTTATTTACCGAAACACATATCATACATCAGATCTCTGACGGTTCAGGGTCTAAACGCTACGAGTTGTGTCTTGATACCGAGTCGGAAAGACATAAAGATGAGCATGCTCATTTTCATTGCAGGAAATGCGGCAAGACTTATTGTTTACCTGACGCTCCTGTATTTTTCCCGGCGATTCCGGTTGGATATAAGGCAGAATCAATTTCTGTTATATTAACCGGCCTCTGTTCATCATGCAATGAATATGATTAAAATAAGTAGCTACGAATAATTAATCGATATATGTTAAACAAAGTAGTTATGAATATCTTGAACGCTAAAACTCGTTCTTTTTGGCATCTTTTGCTTTGTTATTCAGTCGCATACGATTGTATGCTCCTTCATTCCGCAGCAAAATATGCTCAAAAATAACTTCGTTTTATCTGTTCATTAATTATTCGTAGCTACTTACGGACTTAGAGCCATTAAGATTTTTTAACAACACAGCATAGGAAAAACTCAATGAATAAAACTTTTAGAATGCTCCGCAGTCTGTTAAAGGCCGATCGGAGCGTGCGTCGTTTTCAAAGATCGGTGAAAATATCGGCAAAAGAGCTGGCTGAAATAGTAGAATTAGTAAGATATTGTCCCTCGGGGCGTAATCTTCAAGCTCTTCGTTACCGTATAGTGACACAGGAAGAAGAATGTAATCAAATTTATCCGGCACTCAAATGGGCCGGCTACTTTCCCGACTGGAATGGTCCTGCGCCTTTCGAACGCCCGGTTGCCTACCTTGTGCAATGTCTTGACACTCGCCTCACAAAAGATTGCCTTTGTGATGACGGCTTGCAATTGGAAACCATTACCTTGGGTGCCACAGCCAAAGGCTACGGGTGCTGCATTATCAAATCGTTCAATATGGAAATGGTGAGGAAAGCACTGCATTTAGAAGACAGAATGAAGCCATTATATATAATCGCATTGGGACGCCCGGCAGAAACAATAGCGCTGGAAGAAACAGACGGCACTTCCAAAGCCGACATAAAATATTATCGTACTCCCGACGGCGTGCACCACGTGCCAAAGCGTCCCCTCGCGGAATTACTAATAAATAAGCCTGATTCAATAAATTAAGGCTTTTATCGTTACTTAAATAAGCAACTGACGATTTGCTTTAAATGGCTTTACGGTGCAAGAAAGTTTTGCATAGTGACTTAAAACATTATAACATGAAACAACTCTTAAGCGTACAATCCCTCCTTAAATATATAATGATATTTGGAGGAATAGGATTAAGTTTAACATCTTGTAAGGATGATGATTTAAAAAATGACTGGAATCAGGAAACTGATGAGCCTTCGCTAATCAAGGCCGACATTAACTATACTTATGAAAAGCCGTCTTATATAGGGAATGTGTCGGGGAAGATGCGCGAAGCTCTCGGAGTGTGTGTACCAAATCAGAAAGGCAGTATTGATGCTTCAACAAAACTCGTGCTTCTCGGCAGTTTAAATGAGATACCATACGAGACATTAGAATCAGCCTATAAAGCAGGTGCCACTATTGCAGTAGAAAATCCCAAAACATCAGATTTTGAGACATTCTTTACATCTCATCCTGAATGGGCAGGCTATCAACTCGGAACAAAAATCGATGATAAACTAATTTACTCTTTCGATAATGACGGCAGTTCCTATATGATAGAACCTTACCATCCGATAGATTTTGAGTCTATACCATACGTTTCAGATGAGGGAGAAGACGAGGAAGCAAACAATGATTTTGCCGGACTTAATGGTGAAAATGTAATTCCCGAAACTGAATATTTACCGGAATATTATACCTATATCAGCTCTTGGTTGAATTATCTTAATAATGATGATGATTTAGACTCGGGCAGTTCTTCTGATCCTAACCAGGAGGCTAATGCTAAATTTCTTGAATTTGCAAGTTCCATTTCTGTGGCTGGCGAAGTAAAATTTGATATTGATCCTCGCTTCCGAAAGTATAATAGTAAGAATTATTGGGAAATACCAAAAGATCCAAAAACTCAACAAAATCCAACAACCACTGTTTCCTACTCACTCTCTATCTATCCCGTGCATGTTTATGATGGAGAAAACTCATCGGGCAACTACTTTATGGTAACAGCCAAGACAACAGTAGGTAATAACGCATGGCGAACAGATTCCAAAAGGAATACTGCCCTCTGTCAGATAATACACGGCACGCATTGTCATTATGCCGGTTATTATCTTAAAGATGCTACTATCCACTTCCAACTTGTTGACAAGAATGGAAGGCCGGTAGCCACAGTACCGGGAAGTGCACCTGTGTTACCTGATAACGTGATTGCCGAAACTCAATATTCCTCCACTCGTGAATTTACTCTCGAAGGGAGTACAAGCGTAAGCGCAGGAAAAAGCACAGGAAAAAAAGATAGCAAGACATCCATAGGCGGAGAAGCCAGTTTAACGGCAGGCTGGAAATGGAGTCACTCAGTCTCATTCAATCAAAAAGATGTAAATATCGTACAAAATGGATTGAATTTAAGTAACGGAACTGTTGGATGGATACTTAATTATTTTAATACTCCATGTTTTGACATGGGAAAATATCGCTGGATTGATATCAGCAAGAATCCTAATGCCCAAAACTCTCAGAGTTTCGACTCCGGCTGGGTTTGGTATGACAAGAATGGGAAGGATGAAAGTGAACAAAAGTACTATGTAAGGATTTATATTTCGGGCCATTGTGAAGCCGCCAGCTTCAAGACTGGAACGGGAGACTGGAGAACCAAAACGCAACCCTTCATGTATAGCGATAAAAATAAAATAACAGAAGGGATAGATTTCATTAACGACCAAGTCATAACCGTAGAGACGAGATTAGCGGGAACGCTTGTTCTTGAAAATAAGAATAAGGATAAATATATCAGCCATGTTAAATTATGGAATGATACGACTCCTTCAGATTACCTATATTATAGTTCGGAGAGTATTGACCCCGGGAAAGCTCTTACATTAGGATCATACTACACGCGCAATAAAACCGATAAGAATAAAAAGAATAAATTCCGACTCACATACGAAGTAAATAATGGTGATGGGAGCTACGATATATATGAATATCGTGATCACCGTGAAAGAACATTTGAGTTAACAGAAAAAGGAACCCGCACTCTTAAAACGGATGCCGATTTTGTCAAGATTGGCACATACACGGATTAATCCTTGTTAATATCATTGCAAAAAACGCCTGCTTGAGAATTAAAATCAAATCAAGCAGGCGTTTTTTGTAATGATATAAAATAACTCGATTAATATAATTACCGGGATTACTGTTGGTAATAAGTTAATGTTAGTAATGAGTTCTGTAGGTAATGTAATTAACCGGGGTACATGCGTCGGGTTGAACTAAATTCAGGGTTTCTCGATATTCTCTTTTGTAGCCCTTTCAGACATTCTCTTGATTCGGGTATCAAGATCGGGGTGAGTTGAGAAAAGTTGGTTAATCTTGCTCGATTTGGGAGCTGATTCTTGCATTGATTTCAATTTTTCGAATGAAAGAGCCATTGACCAAGGATTTTTTCCTGCTTTTTTCAGGAACTCATAACCATAGTCGTCTGCTTCCTTCTCCTGCTTTTGAGAATATTTGGCAGAAGCGAGAGCCTCGCCAAGGTCACCAAGTTGAGAATCAGTAAGGGCTGCAGCCTTAGAGCTTGATGAAGAAACGGCATCTCTCAGAGCCGAAGTAAGAAGAGATTCCTTAAAGGCCTTTTTGGAATGACGATTTGCAATATGGCCAACTTCATGACCGATCACTCCCAGAAGTTCCTCGTCGGTCATTATGTCCATCAGGGAAGAAAAGACCCGGATACTACCATCGGGACATGCAAATGCATTCACATCAATTACATCATAAACCTTAAAATTCAATGGAATACCGTCGGCATCAGTGAGACCTTCCGTGAGCTTGGCAAGACGAATGGTATAGGGATCATCCGCACCTGTCACCGGATTGTGTTTATCCATCCAGTCAATATATTCCTTCACGTATGCAGCCATGTCGGCATCTGAAAGAGTCAAGGCCTGCGCCCCTTTTGCAACAGCGTTCAAACCTTTTTTGAGATTAAACTGAGCGGACATTGGAAGCGCCACGCATAGACAAAGGAGAGAAAGAATAAATGAAAGTGAAATCTTTTTCATCTTTAAAAAATTATAGTTAGCTATTATTAAAGTCTTTTAAACTTTTCTTAAGATCTCAAAAGTATTGAAAATGTTATCAATACCTTTTGCCAATCAATAAGATAAGATTCAAAAATTAATCCGGCATGCTAAATTATTTAAATTCTCTTGACTTCGTCAACTCCCGGAATTTCCCGAATGTGCTGAATGATTGTTTGCAACTCGCCAAAAGAATGAACAGCAAATGCCAGTTTTAATGTAACGATAGAATCATGCGTTTCAGTATTTATGCTGTCAATGGCAAGATGCAATTTATTAGAGATGCAATCCACCAAATCCACAAACAAATGGTATCTGTCAATAGCTTTTACGACAATCGAAACCGGATATAGCGTATCGTCAGGTTCGAAATCAACCGAAACTATACTGTCTCCATATTGAGAGGCCTGTCTGATAGCAATTGGGCAGTCTCTTTTATGAATAGTAATCGAACCATCCTTTTCACGGAAACCTATAACTTCTTCACCGGGAATAGGATTACAGGATTTGCACCGATTATATTTAGGAGCAGGAAGGGAGGAAAGATAAGATCTTATAGCCTTCTTAGCTTTATATGTCACGACAGCATCAAGCCAATCGGGGTTGGGATGTGTATCGGCATCGGTAAAAATTTCCACCACATCCCCACGTCTGAGTTGAGCTTTAATAGACGATAAGAAGCCGTTCACCCTTGCATATTTCGCCTTGGAACCCAAAGCGGGATGAAGTTCGTAAGCAAAATCGAGCACGGTTGCCTTTTGTGGAAGAATCACTTCCCTCCCTTTGGGTGTAAAAGTCATAATATCATCGTTATAAAACGAAGACACAACGTTATCAATGAAGCTTGTGCCATTTTGACCATGACGGGCAATATCTCTCAACACACTCTTGAATTTCTCAATCCAAAGAAAAATGTTATCGTCAGAACGATCAGCCATACACCCGAGCCGCGAGTCCTGAATCATTCTTCTCGAACTGATATGCACTTCCTGCCAACGGCCAAAATCAGCGAGCAATTTTACGTGGAAACTCTGATAGCCGTTTTCTTTCGGGCTGTCAATATAATTAGATATTCCACCCGGCTTTTCCTTGAAACGGTCGGTGAGAACAGAATAAATTCTGAGCGCCATGTCCTTTTCCGACATCCCTTGAGGCGTATCATATATAATTTCGGTGAAATGCCTGTATTTCAAATGGTTGAAATCGTCACCATATTTATGCATCTTTCTCCAGATACTGTAAGGCTTACGGTAATCGATCTGCACATCAACCATAATACCGGCATCAGCGAGCACAGATTTAATTTCCTCGGCAAAAACAGAAAGTCTGGCTTTCTGAGCTTTCTCATCTTGTTTAATTAAGGAATCAATCTGATTATACTCGTGAGGACAGCGGAATCGGAAACTGAGATTTTCGAGTTCGGTTTTAACATTATACAAACCGAGTCTATTTGCGAGCGGGGCATAGAAATAATCGGTTTCGCCGGCAATTTTCATCTGTTTGTCGGCCCTCATTGACGACAGAGTGCGCATGTTATGAAGCCTGTCGGCAAGTTTCACGAGCAATGCGCGAATGTCATACTGCACCGAATCAAGCATCTGACGGTAATTGTCAATCTGCTTTGATTCGTCATATTTTTTCTTTTTCTTCTTCGTAACCACACTGACCAGGAAAGCCACGTCATCACCGAATTTCTCCCTTATATCATCGATTGTTGTGTCTGTATCCTCCACGACATCATGAAGGAAAGCTGCAATAATCGGATTTGTGTCGAGTTCCAATTCTTCAGCAGCGATATCAGCCACCGCAATCGGATGGAGGATATAAGGTTCGCCGGTTTTCCTTTTCTGATCGGCATGAGCCACTTTTGCAAATTCGAAAGCCTCCTTGATTCTCTTCAAATCATCGGGCGAGACGCGTTTCTGCATCGCATCGAAAACGTTTTGTGCACGTTGAGCGATTACTTTATCAAAGTCAGTTTCCATAAGGTGCAAAATTGTAGATTTTTTTTGAAATAACCAAGAATGTCCCCAACTTTTTAAGTGGCTTGATATGAAGTTGTTTAAACTTTTAGAAAAGAAGGGGGCTTAGTTGAAGCTTGCGGGGAGGCGGAATTATATTTTTGGCCGTATGCAGATAATTTTGTAATTTTGTAGACATGAAAATCGGATTTGATAACGAAAAGTATGTGCGAATTCAATCGGAGCACATCAAAGAGCGCATAGCTCATTTTGGGAATAAGCTCTATCTTGAGCTTGGAGGAAAGTTATTTGACGATCATCATGCGAGTCGGGTACTACCCGGATTTGAACCCGATTCCAAATTGCGCATGCTAAGCCAACTTAGTGACAAGGCCGAGATAGTGATCGTGATCAGTGCAAAAGACATCGAAAAAAACAAGGTACGTCAGGATCTGGGCATCACATACGACATGGATGTTCTTAGGCTTCGTGAGGAATTTACAAAACGAGGCTTCCTTGTAGGTTCTGTTGTTATCACGCACTATAACGGTCAGAAAAGTGCTGATGCTTACAGAGAGAAACTTGCACGAATGGGCATCACTTCCTATTATCATTACACGATAGAAGGTTATCCCAACAACGTATCATTAATAGATTCCGACGAGGGATTTGGAAAGAATGATTATGTTGAGACAAGCCGCCCGCTTGTGATAGTAACCGCTCCGGGCCCGGGAAGTGGGAAAATGGCCGTGTGTCTTAGCCAGCTTTATAATGAGCACAAGCGTGGAATCCAAGCCGGCTATGCTAAATTCGAAACTTTCCCGGTGTGGAATCTTCCGTTAAAACATCCTGTAAACATCGCATACGAGGCAGCCACGGCAGACCTGAATGATGTCAATATGATAGACCCATTCCACTTGGAAGCATACGGGAAAACAGCCATCAATTATAATCGGGATATAGAGATTTTCCCTGTTCTCAATGCCTTGTTCGAAGGCATCTATGGAGAGAATCCATATAAATCACCGACCGATATGGGTGTGAATATGGTAGGATTCTGTATCAGCGATGACGAAGTGTGCTGCTCGGCATCGAAAGATGAAATCGTGAGACGCTATTTTACAGCACTCAACAGATTTGCACAGGGAGAAACCGGAGATGCAGAAGTAAACAAGATAGGTTTACTCTTCAAGCAAGCCAAAATCACGATAAATTACAGACGCACCGTAGATGCAGCCCGCGAATATGCAAAAGAGACCGGGGTTCCCTGCTCGGCACTTGAGCTATCCGACGGCACAATTATAAAAGCGAAATCAAGCCAGCTGTTAGGTCCGAGCGCGGCACTCCTGCTGAACGCCACAAAACATCTTGCAGGAATCGACCATAGTGTCAAACTGATTCCCCAATCAATGATTGAACCAATCCAACAGATGAAACTTGATTGGCTGCGTGGTCACAATCCACGCCTGCATACAGATGAGGTGCTTGTTACGCTGGCCGTGTTGAGTCCGATCAACGAACAGTGTCGTCAAGCCCTTGAGATGTTGCCGAAGCTTAAGGGATGTCAGGTTCACAGCACAGTTATGCTTGGAGAAGTGGATCACAAGATATTCAAGAAACTTGGAGTTGGACTGACATGCGATCCCGCCAAAAAGAAACCACGTTCTTAAAATTAGGAAATCCAATTTTAAGCCGTAAGTTTCGTTAAACTAATAAGTAGTTGCTAAAAATTAATCGATATATGTTTTAAAATTAGTAGTAGATATCTTGAACGATAAAACTTGTTCTTTTTGGATGCTTTAAGCTTGTCGTTCAGTCGCATAGCGCGCTATGCTCCTTCTCTCCGCACTCAAATCATCGCAAAAATAACTGCGTTTTATCTGTTCATTAATTTTTAGCAACTACTTATGGAAATAAGAAAAGAAGAACTTACGCGATATATTCTCCCGCTTCGTGAGGGAGGCTCCTTGCCTGCCCTCGCGGAGGCGGGAGATGGTTTTAAATATGTGGTAAAGTTAGCCGGAGCAGGCCATGGAAAGAAAGCCCTTATCTCGGAGTTTGTCGGTGGACTTGTGGCAAAGGCCTTTAAATTCAATGTTCCGGAAATAGTTCTTCTAAATCTTGACGGTGCATTTGGCATTACAGAGCCCGACGAAGAGGTGCAGGAACTGCTCAGGAAATCAGAAGGCCTGAATATGGGATTGCATTTTCTCGCAGGAGCGGCCACCTTTGACGGGTCGGTGAATAAAGTTGATGAACTCACGGCATCCAAAATAGTTTGGCTTGATGCGTTTCTTACCAATGTTGACCGCACTCGGCTCAACCCCAATATGATGATCTGGAATAATGAACTTTGGCTCATAGACCACGGAGCATCATTATACTTTCACCATTCGTGGAAAAACCCTGAGGAAGCATCCAAAGATCCATTCCCATATATAAAGACACATGCCCTTCTTCCGTTTGCCGGTCGTTTAGAAGAAGCCGACAAACTTATGCGCCAGGCCATAACACCACGCACGCTGTCAAAAATAGTGGATATGATTCCAACTGAATGGCTGGAGGAAGAAAATTCGGATATTTCACCGGCAGACAGAAGAGAAGTTTATCGAACTTTTTTACTTAACCGCCTTAAGAACAGTTCAATTTTCACACGTGAGGCCATAAAACAAAGGCAACTTTTATTACAAAATCCCCTCACATAAATTCAGGTATTATGGAGAAGATAATATATGAATATTGCTTGGTGCGCTATGTGCCCGATCTGGAGCGTGGGGAGTTTGTGAATGTCGGCCTTCTGATGATGTGTAAAAAACAGAAATGGATGAAGTGTGAAATTGACATCAACGAGACACGTATCGAAAGATTGTCGGGCCCCGTTAATATAAGTTTATTAAAAAAACAGTCGGAGGTATTCACACGAACCGATGTCCCGTTCAAGAATTTGCCTACGGAGGAAAAATACAGATGGCTGGCAGCAGTGAAAAGTGCTATCCTCCAGACCTCTCCCACCCACCCCGGAATCTTATTCAGCGAACCGACAGATTTCGTGAACTCACTGAATCAAAAATTCGACCAGCTGTTTAACCGGCTTGTAAAATAATTCTTTAAGTACTACTCAACCCGATAAATAATTTCGAACACATACTTATAGAATTGTCCAATACATTTCTTTATAACTAACACTATATTCTTGCATTAATAATTATCATGAAAAAGTTTCTTTTAAGTGTTGCGTTCATCGCAATCAATTCAATTATGGCACTGGCCATTGGCCCGTCAGGGACACTTCCTGTTATCTATATTAATATAGATAATAATGAAGAAGTTACATCCAAAGAAAACTATCTTAACGGACAGTATTGGCTTGATCCTAAGAACACATCGGATATTTCCGCCATAGGAAGTTCGGATTCGCCGTTACCACTAAAAATAAAGGGACGCGGCAATTACACCTTTACGGGATTTGAGAAAAAACCATATCGACTGAAACTTGACAAGAAGCAACCTTTATTGGGTCTTGAATCAAGCAAACATTTCGGTTTGTTAGCACATGCCGACGACTCACGCGGTTTCATAAGAAACACGTTGGGCTTCGAAATATCCAAGAATCTGGGTTTGCCATGGACTCCCGAGCAACGACCGGTTGAATTGGTTGTGAACGGTACCTACCGCGGGTTGTATTTTCTTGTTGAACTCATAAGGATTGATAAGAAACGGGTAAACATCAGCGAATGGGGTGAAGAAGACTCATCGGGGAATCCATTGTCAAAATGGATTGAAGGTGGCACATTAGTAGAAATAGACAATTACGATGAGGACGGCCAGATTCAACTCACCGATGGCGACGGCGAAATAATGCGTATTACATACGACAAGAGTGTAGACCCCGGCTACGAACCCGACGGCTACCGTGAATGGTTGGAGAATCAATTCGCCACAATGAATTCGCTGATTTTCGGTGACAAAAATTCAAACGAAATCTGGAAATATATAGATTTGGATGATTGCGCCCGCTTTGTTCTGACGCAAGACATCACCAACAACTACGAATCATTTCATGGCAGCTGCTATCTTTTCCGCGAGAAAGGAGAGAATGAAAAATGGCATTTTTCACCTGTATGGGACTTCGGGAGCGCGTTCTTTAATGATTCGCATCCACGTAAACATTTTTGGGTAGATTCATTCCATCACAATCATTGGATCGCGCAATTGTGGGAGTTCCCCGCATTACGGGAAAAGATGGCGGAACTCTGGCATGAATATCGAAAAACTTCATTTGATGATCTGACATGCTTTACACAAAATTTCATATCAGAGATAAAAGATGCAGCTGCATGTGATAAAGAAAGATGGCCACAATATGGCAATGATAATCTGAATGAAAAATTCAATTATGCCAAGAACTTTCTGAACGGGGCCAAGAGTTTTCTTGATGCTGAGTTCCCGGTTCAGAATGTTGATGAACCCGAGGATTTCGTAGTTCCCGAAGATGAATATGGAGTTTACAACGTATTCTTCCGCCAAACCGGAAAGGCAAGCGATTGGAGCAATGTAAAAATTTACTACTGGGACAACCATTTCAAAACAATAGACTGGCCGGGCGAAGACTGCAAAAAGGTGGAAATCAATGGCAGTTCATACTGGTATTATCGCATGGAGGCCAACGAAGAAAGCGATGACTATATGTTAATCTTCAACAACGGTCAGAGCGGAGTTGGAGATAACCAGACCGCCGATCTCAAAGTGCGCAAACGCGGTGTGTACACTCTCGACATGCCCGACCATGCCATTCCTGAAGAATTCCTTGAAGTAGGATCGGGGACGAGTGTGATTAACACTATTGCCGATTATTCAAATTCGGGTAATATTATATCTGTCAATACATTTGGTAATTATCTGAAGATAGAGGCCCACACATCAGGATCTATAGATATTTACCAAATTGACGGCACCGGCCTGAGATTTGAATTAACCGGCGGTGAGAATATTATTGAACTCCCGAAAGGAATATATATAATAGAGGGTAAGAAGTATCTGTTGTGACAACAACCAACGATAAAAGTGCAAAAGATGTGGCTGTGTCAATAGTGACACACGGCACAGATGTCGCAGAATTGAAGAAGGCAGTGGATTGCATAATCCGCTGCCCTCGGATTATTAATGTGGATATTCTCGATAATTCCGATCCAGACCTGAGTGAAGAATATCGAACAGTCTTCAACCGTCCGGGATATGAAAACGTAAAAGTTACACATATTCCGAATCACGGATATGGAGCAGGCCACAATGTTTCCTTACGAAAGAGTCTTGAACGCAACATCCGTTATCATCTTGTGATGAACTCGGATATCAGTTGGAACGGCGACGTGATAAGCACACTATGCGATCAACTTGATAATCGGGAGGAAATAGCGCAGATAATGCCAAAGGTGTATTATCCCGACGGAGTGCTTCAACTCACAGTCCGGCGTCTGCCGACTCCTTGGGATGTTTTTGCCAAACGATTTCTGCCCGATTTCGTTGTGCGCAGACGAGTGAAACGTTATCTGCTGCATGATGTGAATCATGAGAAAGAGATCAACTCCCCCTACCTTTTGGGAAGCTTCATGCTTTTCAGGACATCCGCTTTGAGAGCGACCGGAGTTTTTGACGAGCGCTTCTTTATGTATCCCGAGGATATTGACATAACAAGAAGGCTTCATCGCCATTACGTAACTCTATATTATCCTTCCGAAAGTATTATTCATGAACATCGCGCAGCCTCGAGGAAGAGCCTTCGCATGTTGCGGATACATATAGAGAATATGATAAGATATTTCAACAAATGGGGATGGTTTTTCGACAGCGAAAGAAGAGAAATGAACTTGAAACTTGATTCGACTGTTGAAAAATTGAAACCGGAAGACATTCCGGAATCAAGAGGATAATGAAGTAGTCCTTGAAAAAAGTATAAACGACTTCAATAAATTACTTAAATATTAAAATAAAGTAAGCTATGAAAAATTTCAAGCCCAAAGCGTGGTTATTGCCACAGCCGGTTTTAATTATAGGAACCTATAACGAAGATGGAACTCCCAATGCCATGAACGCCGCCTGGGGAGGCCAATGGGATTCAAATGAAATAATGATTTCGATGGGGAATCATGCCACAACACAGAATTTGAACAGATGTGGCGATTTTACTTTATCGTTTGCAACAGAAGATACACTTACGGCAGCTGATTATGTAGGGATTGTCAGTGCTAAAAAAGACCCTGACAAAATGTCGAGAACCGGCTGGACACAAAGAAAGGGAGAAAATGTGAACGCCCCTGTATTTGACTGTTTTCCGATGACAATGGAGTGTAGTGTAAAGGAAAAGCTATACGAGTCAGAAACCGGTTATTATATCATTGCTGAAATAAAAAATATTATCTGCGATGAGAAATATCTTTCGGAAGATGGCAATCCGGATGTAGAGCAGATGAAACTTATAACGTTCGATCCCATTCATAACGGTTATATTGCCCTTGGATCAAGAGTTGGCAATGCATTTAGAGACGGACTTAAATTAAAAAAGTGAAAGAGATAAATATAGCAAGAGCTGTATCAGAACGTTTAGGGTTGCCAGAGAAAGGAGTGTCGGCCACAATTTCGTTGCTCGACGAAGGTGCGACAGTTCCGTTTATCAGCAGATACAGGAAAGAGGCAACGGGAGCATTGACTGATATTCAAGTTCGGGAAATAGAATTGACTCTAAAGCAAGTGCGCGAACTTGAAAGTCGCAGAGAATCGGTAATGAAACAAGTTGCCGAGTTGGGAAAATTGACTCCTGAACTGGAAAATAAGTTAATGCATGCATCCACGCTGACCGATCTTGAAGATCTGTATGCACCCTATAAACCTAAAAAACGGACGCGTGCCACCATAGCCCGTGAAAAGGGACTTGAACCGCTTGCAAAAAAAATAATGAGCGGTTATATGCCGCCGGCGTGTAATGAAGAGGAACTTGCAGGAGCGAGAGATATCATAGCTGAATGGGCATCTGAATCCGTGAGACTTCGCCAGATAACTCGCCGCACATTACGACGCAGTTCTCAAATAGTCTCGACCATGGTGAAGGGGAAAGAAGCCGAGCTTAACAATTCCCCTCTTGCACAATACGGAACATTCCGTCAAGGTGTGAGCCGCATGGCCTCCCACCAATATCTTGCACTTCGCCGTGCCGAACGCGAGGGACTGGTAAGAATAAAGTATGATCTGGGCGAACAAGAAGAGGGCCTTTTGTATAAACTCAGTGGGTCTTTTATGCCAAATCGAAGCACCCCCGAGACGGCTAAACAGATAGAGACGGCCGTAAAAGACGCTGCCAAAAGATTGCTTCGCCCAAGTGTGGAGAATGAGATTTCGGCAGAACTGAAAGAGGAAGCCGACAAGGTTGCCATCGAAATCTTCTCTTCAAATCTGAGGGAATTGCTGTTAGCACCCCCGTTGAAGAATAAACGGGTTCTTGCCATTGACCCGGGTTACAGGACAGGCTGCAAAGTGGTTGCACTTGATGCCCAGGGAACTTTACTGGCCGAAAATGTAATCTATCCTACTGTACCCAAGAATGATTTCACAGGCGCAACAGCGGTTATCGAAAAATTAATCAGAGCGCACAAACTTGAAGTCATAGCTTTAGGTAATGGCACTGCATCTCGCGAAACGGAGAGTTTTCTGAAACAGAGCGGGCTTTTAGATCCTAAAAAAATCTACGTTGTGAGTGAAGATGGCGCATCCGTTTATTCCGCTTCTGAAATAGCGAGAAAAGAATTTCCGGATAAAGATGTAACTGTTCGCGGGGCTGTTTCAATAGGAAGACGACTGATTGATCCACTTGCCGAACTTGTCAAAATCGATCCGAAGTCAATCGGGGTTGGTCAGTATCAACATGATGTTGACCAGAACGGTCTGAAAGATGCATTGGATTACACGGTTACGGCCTGCGTAAATTCGGTAGGTGTTGATGTGAACACTGCATCCGAAAAATTATTGTCCTACGTTTCAGGCATCGGGCCGACGCTTGCATCCAACATAGTGAGCTATCGAACCCAAAACGGGCCATTCAAGACACGCGCCGAACTGAAGAAGGTTCCGAGACTTGGAGAAAAGGCTTACGAATTATGTGCAGGCTTTCTCAGAGTTCCGGGAGGCACGGAACCGTTGGATAATACCGGTATTCATCCGGAAAGTTATGGAATTGTGAGACGCATAGCCAAGGGAATGGGTGTGAATATAACAACACTCGCATCCAACAAGCCTCTGCTTGATATGATAGATGCACACAAGCTTGCCATGGAGGGGCATGGAGGAGAAGAAACAATAAAAGATATCGTAACCGAACTCCGAAAACCGGGTCGTGACCCTCGGACTGACGACGAGACAACCATTTTCACTCCGACGGTATCACGTTTTGAAGACCTTTCAGTCGGAATGAGAGTGAACGGTAAAGTCAATAACATTACCGCATTCGGTGCTTTTATTGACCTTGGCATTAAAGAAAACGGATTGATTCACATCTCAAAGTTATCGGAACGGAGAGTATCTTCCGTATCGCAAGTGCTGAAATTGGGACAAATCGTAGAGGCAAAAGTAATTGATATTGATCACGACCGGAAACGCATATCATTATCCATGATATAACCTTGAACGCCTCCCCTCAATAATTAAAGTCACCCCAAAAGTTTTGTCTCAACTTTTGGGGTGCCTTTCGTAACCGGGGGGTTGTGAGTTTAGTGCAGTCTGTCGACCGAGCAGGTAAATCTACATTCGGGGAAATTGGAGCATCCCACGAATTCTCCCCTATCGTTTTTAAGTGTGCGAAGCCTACCGCCACATCTCGGACATATCCCCTGTCGAATCGAGTTTATCGCCGTATTGGAAGAAGACTGCGCATAGACTTCGTGCTTCTTAGAATCCTGAGCAGTTTTTTCCATAGCATCTTTGAGAAGAGTCGCAAGTTCAGTGATAGCATGGCGGTCGAAAATTTTCTTTCTTCTTCTTATTTCGTCAACAAGAAATTCGGAAGTGAGAACAATGTTATTTTCATCAAGTCTGACTTCATCACGTCGGTTCCACCAATGTCGCGGCCTTCTCTCAGCGGGTATAAAAGTTCGCTTCACATGCCGGTCGGACAGGAAACGCCGAGGCTCAACAATATCATCGGCACGAACATCAAGTCGCCAAGTATCCGTAAACACAATTACAGAAATGAAAGCATACTCGTCAATAGACTTGAAAACGCGTCTAAGAGCACGAATATGCGTTCTGTTCTGGAGCATGGGATTATAGAACTGATAGGATTGAGACGACAGATGACGGGTCCAATATTGGGCGTGTTCGTATCCGGAAATGCGACCTGTGAAATTTTTGGTTTCAATAACAAAAATACCGGCAAGTGAAATCACTATATGGTCCACCTGAGCTGTTCTTCCACCGGGGAGCGAGAGTAACACATCATTGAAAACAATCGCCTCCTTCCTGCGGAGACTTTTTAATTCGGAGGCCACCAACCTCTCCCCTTTCTTTCCGGTTCGTTTATTCTTATTTTTCTTCCATTTATACCGGAATATCAAACAAACGAGCACAAGAATAATTCCGACCAGAATCCCGCAAATAGTATTAATCAACATCATTCCACGGGAATTTTCGAACCGTTGCCATCTCTGACAGAGAAATAATGAGGAGCTATCATTTCAACATCAGCCTTATGGAAATAATCCTGAATATTCTGCAAAAGATCTGACATTATCTGAGGCATCTGATCAGCATTTCTTATATAGGCATTGATTTGATAACACATATAGTTATCGTTCAACTCCGTTTCGAGCACAAAAGGGGCAGGATATTCCAGCACGCCCTCGGTGTGCAGAGCTGCCTCAATAAGGAGTTTATGCACCTTGCGCCACGGCACATCATAGCCCATAGTCATGGCCGTATGGATAATGAGTCCATATTTATGGGCGGAGGCACTGTAATTCACTGTATCCGATGACATGATGAAAGAATTCGGAATAGTCACGACCTCATTTTTAATTGTACGGATACGCGTGATGAAAGGAGTTTTCTCAATAACGTTTCCAATGGTATCCTTCACTTTTATGAAGTCGCCGGGTCGGAAAGGCCTCATATAGGTGATAACGAAACCGGCAATGAAGTTAGAAATAACCGTGCTCGATCCTAAAGAAACAATAAGACCGACAAATACGGAGATGCCTTGAAATACCCCCGACTGCGAACCGGGCAAATAAGGATAAATCATGGCAATCATGAAAGCATAAAGAAGAAACCGGACAATATTGAAAGTGGGTTGCGCCCATTCGGGATAAAATCCGGAAATCTTAAGTTTCTCATGTTCTATTTCTCTTGCAATGTAACGCACCCCTTTTACGGCATATCGGACACCGATCCAAATCACAACAATAATGAAAAGATTTGGAATATAATCGACAATAGCCACGAGAACCATTTTCACGGGGTCGATTATATAATGCACAAATTTCATGGCCAGATTCTCGGTCTGAGGAAATATCGAGAACAGAACGGGCACAGTAATGATGAGAACGAAAATGAGAATCACAATGCGCAGGAGATTGCACAAGAAGAGAATCAAACGAGTCAATCTTTTTGTGTTTAGCAACTCGTAATCGCGCACCACAATGGCTTTCAGCTTCTGCTGCTTAAATCTGATAATTTCACGTTTCAGCTTCCGGAAAAGGAAATTAATCAGTTTGAAAATAAGATATTGCAACACGATAACGAGCACAAACATACCCGCCCGCTTAAGAATCTGCCAGAAACTGTTCTCGTTTTTCAGGAAATCAATTTTTGCTGAAAGAATAGCCACATAACTCTTCACCACCTCTTGCCGAGTGCGACCAAGCCATAAAGCATCCTGTTCGGTCACGCTCATTATCACCTTATCGGCATACATAATGTCGGTATAGGTATCATTGTCGAGAGTATGAATGGTATCATTGGCAAGATGCCTGTTTTTAGATATTTTTAAAATTTGAGCCACAATGGTTTCAGCTCTGTCTGAGGGTGATCGTCCCCCCATTGGGGCATAAATTCGGAAAAGAGTGTCTTTAAACACAACCACCGGAACCCCGGGATTGACGGAACGCAGCGAATCGATAATCACTAACTGTTGGGCGCGTTTCAATGAATCGGACACGTTATTCTTGTTTAAAGCATCCGACAATTCATTTTTTAGTGCAACTTCGTTAAGCTGCATCTCATGCAGTTTCAACTCCAGTTCCTTCATCCGCAAAGAATCTTGCAAAAGCTTTAATTCCGGGGAAGTCTGAGTTTGATTAGCAACCGAATCTCCGGGAGAAGAGTCAAATGCATTTTTGACAAACTCGCCCGCTTTTTTAATGAGCTGCGGATTAGCCTGCGGACTGAAAATAAAGATAGTTATTTGAAACAGAATCAATATTAAAAAACGTAACATTGCGACAACGAAATCAAAAGTTATTTTGGAGATGTGTGCTCAGACATGGCACGTCATGCATTTGGCAACGATTTTTGATGTATTCACCAGACATGGCACGCCATGTCCCTGCATGAGCTACTTATAATATCTTATAATTCAACGCCACAAAAATTCAAGACCCTTTTATTCTTGCCAATATTCAAATTATTGAATAAGGAGTGTTTCACCAGAAAGACGATGATATCAGCCTTGGCAACTGCCTCGTTATAGTCAGTCAACTTGTAAAGGGAGTGACGCGAAATATTAGGTTCGACAATCAGAAATTCAATATTTGCATGATGCAACAGCACTTCGTTTACGATACATAAAGCGGGCGACTCACGCAAATCATCTATATCGGGCTTAAAAGAGAGGCCCATTAAAGCCACAACCGGAGTGCGACCGTTTTCAAGTTCAAAATCTGAAATAAGATTTGATATTTTTTCAGCGCACCAAGCGGTTTTATGAGTATTGATTTCACGAGCACAAGCAATCAGTTTGGCTTCGTTCGGAAAAGAATGAGTTATGAAATAAGGGTCAACTGCAATGCAATGGCCTCCCACACCACATCCGGGTTGTAAAATATTAACACGGGGGTGTTTGTTGGCAAGTTCAATGAGCTTTACCACATCAATTCCTATCTTGTCGCAAATAATTGAAAGTTCATTTGCAAAAGCAATCTGCACATCACGGCTCGAATTTTCAACGAGCTTACACATTTCAGCTGTCTCAGAATCTGTTGGATGTAAGTTCCCTTTCACAAAATGCGCATAGAACTCGCAGGCTTTGCGCGTAGAGGCCTTGTCAATCCCGCCGACAACACGGTCGTTGTGAATCAGCTCGAAAAGTGCTTTTCCCGGTATCATTCTTTCGGGGCAATAGGCGATATAAATTTGATTGCGCAATTCGGGTCGTTGACCAAAGATTAATTCAGAAATTCGGCGTGTTGTTCCAACGGGAGAAGTGGACTCCAATATTACAAGATCTCCCGCTTTGAGGAAAGGAATCAGAGATTCGGCAGCTGCTTCCACAAAACTGACATCGGGCGCATTATCAGAGTTGACCGGAGTCGGAACACAGATTACATACACATCCGACGGTTCGTGAGAAGAAGAAGCCTTCAAAAAGCCGGACTCCACCACCTTCTTCAGTAGCTTATTAAAATGCGGTTCTATTAAGTGAAGTTCAGAATTATTAGTCAGCGTCACCACTTCCGGATTAATATCGACTCCATGGACCATCACCCCGTTGTCGGCAGCGATTATTGCCGTCGGAAGACCAATATAACCTAATCCAATGAAACAAGCTTTCATATTATTTGATGAAGAATATGTTCAACAATGCGGCGAGCAGCCATGCCATCTCCAAATGGCGTCACACGGTTCCCAATCCCGTTAAATGATGAAGAATTGTCGAGAATACCGGAAACCGCTGAAATGATCTTATCAAAATCCGTTCCGACAAGCTTGGCCTGTGCCGAATCTGTTAATTCCGCACGTTCGGTGATATCGCGCATAATGACAACCGGCTTTCCAAGTCCGGCCGATTCCTCCTGCACTCCCCCACTGTCTGTAAGGATTAAGGAAGATTTATCCATTAGGAAAATAAAAGATATATAATCAAGAGGTTCCAGCAGAAAAACATTATCACGGCAATCGAAATCATCACCAAAGACCTGAGACACAGCATTTCTCACATTCGGGTTCAGATGCATCGGAAATATAAAATCTGTACCTTTATATTTGTCGGCAAGAGTTTTTATTGCATTACAAATAGAAATAAAACCGGGTCCGAAATTTTCACGACGGTGTCCGGTAATCAATACCATTTTTCTGCCTGAGTCGAGACGTGAAATATCATATCCTTTTTTTGCAAGACTCTTAACAATGTTATCTAAGTTAGCCTTGTTGGTGAGGAATTTATTTTTTACCCAATATAAAGCATCGATAACAGTGTTGCCGGTAACAATAATTTTTTCGGATGCAATATTTTCGCGAATAAGATTTTGGCGAGCCGCCTCGGTGGGAGCAAAATGAAAAGAAACGATTTTGGAAGTGAGTTGCCGATTCAATTCCTCGGGCCAGGGAGAATAAATATCAAATGTTCTGAGACCGGCCTCAACATGGGCCACGGGGATTTTTTTATAGAACGAAGCGAGCGCCACCATTGTGGAAGTTGTGGTGTCTCCGTGAACAATGACCAGATCGGGTTCAACTTCATTAAGGACATCGCGCATCCCGGTCAACACACGCGCCGAAATATCGAAAAGATCCTGGCCGTTCTGCATGAGGCTAAGATCATAATCGGGAACGAGATTAAAAATATCAAGCACCTGATGAAGCATTTCGCGATGTTGACCCGTAACACATAAAATCACCTCCAATTTATCGGGGTGATTATACATTTCTTTTAATAGCGGTGCCATTTTAATGGCCTCAGGTCGAGTGCCGAATACAACAAGTATTTTTTTCATCCGAATCTTTCCAAAAAAATTATGAAGCGGTTTTCCCAAAGACGTCGACGAGTTTTCGATGTATTAATCAGACATGGCACGCCATGTCCCTACATGTGCCGACAACTTTTCGATGTATTAACCAACACTGATTTATATGCGCACTTCTATATTTTATTCAAAAGAATCCACCAAAGAAACTTAACAAGGTGTATCTGTCTTTTAATTCTCCGAGGATCGCTCAAGAGGCGATAAGCAAATTCGAGATTATGATTCAGCCACCACTCGGGTGCTCTCTTTGTTAATCCGGCGTATATATCGAAGCTTCCACCGAGTCCCATATATAATGCCTCATGATGTTTCAGGGCTTCGGCCATAAATTTCTCCTGTCGCGGAGAACCCATGGCAACAAAGACAATATCCGGCTTAAGGTTTTTTATTTCATTTATAACATCTTGATAATCATTCTCATTATCAATAAAACCGTTATGATAGCCACAAATATTTATTGATGGGAACTCTTCCCTGAGCTTACAAACAGTCGCATTAATAACCTCTTCTTTTGCCCCCAGCAAATAAAATGACTTACAAATATACGAATTTTTTATGATTTTAAGCCACAATTCGCATCCCGGAATTTTACAAATATCTTTATATCCTTTATTTTTTAATGCCCAAAGAGGGCCTATTCCATCAATGTAACCTAAATTTTTATTGATTATATTGATCATCTGCCTGTCGGCATTAATAATTTTTTCTGCATTTATTGCAATCAATATTCCTTTATAAGAATCGGTATATTCCAACAATTTCTTGTCGGAAGAAAACAATCCAATCTGTATTCCTTTTAGAATTTCTCGATTCATAAACACCTTTGATTAATGAAAACCGTGTCTTTCTCGAGACACCTTTGTTCTTTCATTTGAAACAGAATATTTACTCTAATCATGAAGATAATTCAACGTAGTGAACGATATGCATATCTTAATTTCAAGACGGCATATTTAAGACAATTAAAAACTCTTAAATGCCTGTTGAAAGCCATTCTCATTGGTATTTTCCAATACCATTGCATCGTGTGGCCATATTTTTTATATGTGATATGCGGGTAGGTATCAAGCAATTTCTTTTGATCTTCATAATTGCAGTAAAGTAAAATTATAGAAATCTGCTTAAAGATATAACTATTAAAATTCTCCTCGGATATAAGATTGTGTTTTCTAATAAATTTATCTAAGTTAGCTAAATTCCCTAATCTGCTGAAAGCATCTTCAGAAGAGGAATGACTGGTATATGAATTTAAATTCTGTTTATTGTAATGTACAAAAGCTTTATTTATTTTTATAATGGAACGGGCATAATAAACGGCTGGAACAATCACAATTACATCCTCGCAAACATTTAATCTCTCAACAACTTGAATTGAATATCTGTCATAAATGCTTTTTTTTATCAATTTATTCCATAACATTGATCCTATGCCATGTTCCGAATTTAGAATATCCGTTACCAACTCTTCTTTTGTATTTCCGAGTCTGCACGATCTATAAACATCCTTGTTGCTATATGAAATGAAATAATCTGCCACAACAATGTCGGCATTATTTTCCCGGGCCTTTGAAAACATGGCCTGCAGCATATCCGGTTCGAAGAAATCATCACTGTCACACTGAAAAAGATATTCACCTTTAGCCACACTCATACCCTTTATTCTGGCTGCTGCCACCCCTTTGTTGGTTGGCTGATTAATAACAGTGACTTGTGATTGTCTGTGAGGGTAACGTGCAAGTACATTATTAAGGATATGGATACTGTTGTCGGGCGTGGCGTCGTTAACAAATATGAATTCCACACCATCGGTCATGGTTTGCTCAAATAAACTTTTGCAGCTGCGCTCCATAAATTTTTCCACTCCATATACCGGAACAATTACAGAGATATTAACGGTGCTCATTTTAAAAAAAGTTTAAGAATTTTGTCGCATTTCATGCGTGCAAGAAGCATAAGAATAATGCCACGTTTGGTTTTACTTCTCCAGATTGAAATTTCAGGCCACATTTCCCTCCACTTTGCAGGATTAAAATAACGGGAATCCCGAATAAAAATATGTTTTGTTTTTAGTAAAAACGGTGAAATAATTGTCAAAACTTCCTTACGATCATTTCTCTTACTAAGATAATTATAAATATAATCGGCAACTAAGATTCCATCCCTTATTTTATCCTCACTCTCGGTTGCCATTATCGAGTGTGCATTAGACTTGTAGTAATGATAAAGGGGC
The DNA here is from genome assembly GCA_014802335.1 of Bacteroides sp. GTDB lineage: Bacteria > Bacteroidota > Bacteroidia > Bacteroidales > Muribaculaceae > Lepagella. The sequence continues at coordinate 97,377 of JAAVCL010000005.1, forward strand.
CTGTCGATATGCCCTATCTTTTTAGCTTCGTAATGAGCTATCAATGAAATCGGATTATCTTCATATCGATTCACATCAGGGACGGTCAAACCGAATGTACGGTAAAAAGAACTTCTGAATAATCTCAACCAAACCATACATACAGGTGGCTTAGAATTTAAAATTCTACTAATCTGAATATGGGTGGGGAAATTAAAATTCAATTTCTGTTCAGATTGACTGCTATCCGTGTTAAAGAAATAGTTGCAACAGACGAAATCGGCATCTATTTTCTTGGCCTCCTGATACATTGTTTCATACATGTCGGGTTCCACCCAATCATCGCTGTCGCAATGTATAATATATTCTCCTCGAGATGCGAGGAATCCGGTTTTGCGAGTTGCAGCCAATCCACGGTTTGACTCGTGCCGAAGAATTTTGACCTGATGTTTACGCTCGGGAAATTCTTCGAGGGTTTCAAGAAGAATATCAATACTGCGGTCGGGCGATGCATCATCCGTGAAGATAAATTCAATACCCTCCTTCATTGTCTGACAGAATAGAGAGCGAGCACACCGGGCGATGTACTTTTCAACTTTATACACGGGTACCAGAACTGAAACTTTCATATGCGTTAGGCGTTAAAGCCTATCAAACTCATAACCGTTAGCTCGCAGCCATTTCACTACTGTTCGGAATTTATTGTAATCCAAACACCATTCATGAGTAAAAATAACCAAAGTGTCTCTGTCTTGAACCTGTCTGAGCGCTCTCTTAAGGAATACGTGGTTTTCAATTCGAAAATCTGTGGGTCGATATGAAATCCCATTCTTCTTTAAAAGATGATTTTTATACATCTGTTTTTTTTCAAGTGAAGAAAGATTATAAGACCAGCGCAGAGTATCATCGGCACAAAGAAGGCATTGAACATTCTTTAAATTGCGGAGTAATGAATCATGGCCCCAGAAATAATGAAGACGCAGAGTGTGTGCAATTAAAGATGAATCGGCAAAACGGGCAATTGCGTCATTCACACCGTCAAACCCCTGCTTAAAATTCTCAACTGATATATTCTCGTTGAATTGAGGTTCGGGCCAATGAAATCCTATTTGTAACCAATCAGCAGAATTCCGGAAATCATCTCTGAATTTTTCAGGCATGTTTGAGATTTGTGTGTTCCGGGCAGGGAAATACATATAAGTGTAGAGGGTAAAAGTTGCTCCATAATCTTCATGAAGAGATTTCAGTAGGCTAAAAACCGGGTGGTCGAACAGTGAATTGTATTCTTCGGGATTATTAATAAGGTCACTGAAAGCCTCCACATCATCTATACTTAGATGTGCAACCTTCGACGGGTTTTTAGAAGGAACTGCATCCGCAGAATGAAGCCAACAACATACCAGAATAATTATATAAACTATAATTACAAATGCACCACATGCATTTATTAATATATTCGCAGCGGGTCGTTTCATTAATAAGACTAAAGCCTGAAGATCGCTTTCAGACTCCTTTATGCTTTAAAGTTCCGGTGATAGAATTCAGAGATAGTGCAGAAGTCGACATCCTTGGAAGCCATATAATTCATAAAAAAACTGAAATTTTTATCGTCATGAAAGCTCTTGGGATGGCCGATGACAACAAACAGCTTTTTAGGGCTTCTGAGTGCATCCTTCAGGAAATTTCGCTGAATATCGGGCATTAAAATGCAAAAATCGAAAGTTTGCCATTGAGACGAAAAGATATATCTGATTTTCTTTATCAATGAGTTATTTCCCAAAGCTGCAAATGAATCTAATGAAGATTTTTTGTTGCTTAATCGGGCTTTAATTGCGCTGATGGAACATAATTTTCTGATTCTTCTCAATGGAAATGTTGTTATAGGAAGTTCTATTATCTCCGAACTTTCGCAACCTGATAATTTATCGAAATATAAGTAATCTGATTCCGGAGAAATTTGGGAATAGTCATAACCGCCTCTTGAAGACAACAAGACATCGCCCGGCACAACTGATGAGTCAATCACAAGCCCAAGTTTTTTCATTGCACTGCATATAGATTTGCCGGGTTGAGCCATGTACCCTCCCGCTCTAATAGCAATGCAGCGATAATTTGTGTCAACCCGATGAATAAGTTCCTCAAGGTAATTTTTCCCGGCCTTAATAACAGAATAAATTTTCTCTTCGGAACCAAAATCACCCAACGACCAGTTCTCGCCTACTTTCCATTTTCCATCAGAAAGAACGGCATCCCACCACTGAGGGTGGATATGGAGCTGAATATCGTGACCGGCAAGGTATGCATCGATAATTTGTTTTTCCACAATTTCCAAAGTCTCTTTATACAAACCTCTGCCTACATTTACACGGTTATATTCTCTTATTTTAAGAAATTCGATAGCCTCAAAGAAAATAGTAAATTTCAGATTATGTTTCCGAGCAATAGCCAATAACCTTTCAGTTGGCTTTACAATATCCTCAATGATATCACCTGAACCATTCCCGAACAGTTCGTAATCTAAAGTGCAAATAAATGTCTTCATTCACAATTTCTTTTTAGGAAGCAGGGTTGAAAAAAAGGGTCGGGGGTCTCTGACGTCCCAGTCATCAAAAGAGGAGTGAAAAATATCGGTCAAGTTTGAAAAGTTGCGATAGCGCAAACGAACCCGAATATCTCGCAAGATATTCATCCACCTAACTCTTTCTACTGCCGGAATCAGCTTGATGTACTTGTCAGGGTTGAGCAAAACTTCTGCAATATTACTGAATTTAGCTACCAACGAACTTTGGAGACCCGAAGAACGGGTATTGATTTCCATGAACCATAATTTATCATTCCGGGCATCATAAATAAACTCGAAGTCGGCCAACCCGGAGTAGTGTCTGTATGGGAGATGATTAGAGGAAGATATTTCTGATGAATCCGGCGCAGGTTTAAAAAAAAAGTTGGTGCATAAGCCTTCTATCTCACTTTTTAACTTAGAGTCAGGAAGTTCTTCGGCCGTAGAAGTAATTCCATTTTTGAATCGTCTTTTTTCATTTGTAATCAGACAGCCTGCCAGCCTACCGTCAACAAAAAAACACTGACTCGAAAGATAAAAAATTTTGTCGCCGGATATGTATTCCTGCAATATTATATCCTTAAGGTCATTCTTATCAATCCGCGACATATATTCCATTAATTCACTTTCATCCTTAATTTTCTCGGCCTTGAAAAAGAGTTTTATTTCATAATTTCGTTTGATGAAAGCAGGGAATTTTATACATCCGGGATTATAAGAATCTAATGTTACATAATCGGGTATACTGAACCCTAAAGAGCGTGCATAATTATAAATTCTGTCTTTATGGGCCAAATCTTTAATTACATCAAACGGACCCGAAGAAACGTTGCACATCGCATACAACTCTGGGAATTCACTGAGAATCAGCGCCAACATCTCGCCTGAGGCAATATAACATATCGGCTTGCAATGAAATTTGGCAATTATTGCAGCTATTTGCTCCTTTAAAGAATCAATTGTTTCGAAATATTTCTTAACACCATATTTTGAGAAGCGCCCCACGTTTTTGTAAGAATTATAGAAGGCATAAACCGTTGCGCCTGCACGTGAAAAAGTGCGTAACAACGACAACCCCTGGGGAGTGAGGCCGATAATAATATATGGGAGAGATTGGAGGTGTGATTCTGTTCTCATTTTAAAATCTCTTCATACATGCGCACCACATGATGCATGGAATATTTTTCTACAACTAATTGCCGTGGAGAATAGGAGTCAATATTCTTTATAAGACTAATAAGCGCTGATTTAAAATTACGATTGAATAAAGATAAGTCCGGAGAATATTCAACCGGTTCTCCGGTTTTCAAGGGGGATATAAACTCCGTAAACGGTTTCTTTTGAGTGCACAGCACAGGCACGTTGCAACTCATGGCTTCGAGCAAAGCTAATCCTAAACTTTCCCCTTCATAACGATAGGGCGCCAGAAAAATATCAAGCGAATTAAAAAAGTCTCCCATATCGCGGTGCTCAATCATCGAAAAAATCTTATATTTACAGGATGCTATCTGACTGATGCGTTGAAGATAGTATTCAGCTTGCCTGCCGAAGTTTATAATATGGAATTTAATTTGTCGGCCTATGGCATTTTCTATCTCTTCGCAATGTTCCATCAAGTATATCAGAGTATCAGCACCTTTTTCATTAATCAGCCCCCCGCTAAATCCAAGAATGATCTCTTCATGAGGGGATGGTCTATTCGTAAATAAGTCTGTATCTATTCCTCCACTTGGCGAAACACAAATATCATTGATTATATCGGGGAAATATTTCCTTAATTCTTCAGCGAAAAATTGAGAGGGAACAATATTTTGTGATTTAATGATAGTGGGCCGCAGTATCTTTTTTATAAATTTATAAAACCGAGTATCTCTCCGAAGATCGCATCCATGCCAATGAATAAATTTCTTACGCTTCAGCAGAAACGGATTGAAAGCGATTGGCCAGCATGAAGGGATGTGGTTAATGTAGACATATTCACACCGAACGCTTTTAAATAAACATTTCCACCAGAATGTGAAATATTTGACTATTTTATAAAGCGGAGTAATCTTTCGGTTATACTCAATAACCAATTTTTGTGTTTCAAATCCGGCCTGCTGCAGGCACACCTCAATATTTCGAATATATGGAGTGTAAGTAGGCCGGTGACGAGTTGGATAGCCGTTATTAACAAGCAGTATTTTTTTTGTGTTTGCCATTCTTAAAAAATAAAAGAGACACAGCGTATGCGTATATCGGTGCAACCATAGTGTTGCGGATGCAGTGACCGGCAGTGAAGGCTATGAAAATAAAAGAACTTGTTATGAATAGTAAAGAGAAATTTTCAAATGAATTAGATTTAGATATTCTTTTTATCGCCCGGACTAAAAAATAAATAAAAGGAGAAAAGAGAATCAAGAGGCCAACTACGCCATATCCACCCAACAACTCATGAAGGTCAGCTTCAACCATTCTGTATTGTCCGGGAAAACACATTTTGTATCCCACATATTGATAAAGCAAGGACATTCCACTTCCTGAAAGAATCAGTAATCCTTCAAGAGATGAGAAATATTCAAGTGCATAAGTTGACAATAGATATCTCGCATTTTTAATACCTTCCAACGAGAACCTTATCAGCATGTACTTGTCGAAAGAGGATATAATAAAACTGATGAACCTGATTATCCCCAATGCCAGCAGTGGAAATCCGAATATTTTGAATTTCTTAAGACTCCTTTTATTATTGGCGGAAGAGGGAGTATAGATAAATCCCAAATAAATTATCAATATAATGATCCATGATAATGATCCAACCAACCCGACTCTTGTTCCAATCAAACTTCCCCCGCAAGCAATTACAATAACTTTTAAAAGGTGAACTAAATTGAATCTCCTGACTAAATCCAGACTGTAAACAACCAGCGAATAGATAATAGTCAATCCGAGATCATTGCCGGCTTTAAAATAACTCTTGGTTCCAAAACCATAATCACCCCCGTGACTCAGGTTGCCGTAGCCTGAAATAAAGGATAAAATCAAAGCCGTTGAAATAATAAATCCATAGTTTCCTATTATTTTCGCCAAGTTAAATTTCAGCAACTCATAACGATAATTTACGAAAAAACAGACAACTATAAAAAAGTAGATAATTTTAGAGAAGCTTTCTATTTCAATTCCAACCTGAAAGCCTTGAATATTATTGATTCCGATATTAATTAACCAGCAGGGAAAGGCAATCAGCAAAAACAGAATTGGGAAAAATATGGTTTTTCTGAAAATATCGTTTTGTCTTCTCAAAATCAGCCACATCATCCATATCATTAATGCCGTGCGATACACCGGCGCAACAGAGATGCGTAAATTCAATTGAAGTTGCGTGAACCCGGTGAACAGATCGATTAAAATACTGCCGGGAAAAATCAATAATAAAAGATAATAAAGAGCTTTATTTCTTTGAGATGTCTTTATTTTGCAATTATCCGGCGGAAGAAGTTGCATAGTTGTTCTCGCTCATTATGGCCGAGCACAATGTAATATTCCAAAAAAAAGATAATAATAAAACTAAGCCCGAGCGTGATGAAAATATTGAGCCCGTCGGCAACCCCATAATAATTAACTGCAATGAAAATTATCGTCGCAATTGCAGATATAATAATTGAAGGGCGGAAAGTAGTATTTACAAATTTACGAATGGAAAAACCGGGAATCAGTTTTCTCATAATTATAAGCCTTATCACCATTGCGGTGAAAGTAAGGAAAATCATCACAACAAAGAGAATTGGAGGCATTGTTCCTGATTTGAGTAAGATATAACCCAACGGGATGTTTAATAAAAGAATTCCGCCAACCACAATTTGATAGACTCGAATTTTACCAGTTGCAATAATGCTTATTCCCATACTGTGGGTAAAGGATTCAATCAGAGAGTTGACAATGAAAAGACGAGTAAAAATAACTGCATATTCCGGCACATCAACAAGCCACAAGTGGAGCACCTGAGAAGTGCAGAGAAGAATGGGGAATGAAATCAGGAAAAGGAGAAGAAAAGCAATTTTCGATCCATACATCACCAATCTGTTCATATCAACGTATTCGCCTGCCGAATAATTCTTTACAATCTGAGGATTAAGGGCAGTAGTATAATTTCTTACAAAATTTCCGATAACATTATTAACCTGATTAGAAATCCCATAAGCCGCATTGACCACCGGACCGAAAAAGAGATTGAGCAAAACGTTATATCCTTGCTGGCGGCTCACCCAAGCGAGAGAGCCGAACGCCGTCCATGAAATAAAGCCAGCGAGAGATCGGAGATTTTCTTTATTAAATGAAAGGCCGAATCCGGCACACTCGCTGAAATTTCTTTTACAGTAAACAATATAAATTGCGGAAACAAGAACATTGCTTAATAGCAAGAGAACGGCGTAAAATTGCAGTTTGTTTCCCGCGAAGTTGGAAAGAGAGTAAGCTATGCCTAATTTTATACATACATCCAAGATGCTTATATAGGCATATATTTGCATTTTCTCCCTGGCGATGATGGCCGAGTTGTAGGAAATAGATAAAATATTGATAAATAAGGAAATTACAACACATTGAAATACCCGGCGGGCACTCTCCATTTGTCCCGCCGGAATAACCATCTTGTTGTTAAGAAACCAAACTCCAACTGTCTCCGCAAGAATCAGAATAATCAATCCGATAGCAATGTGTACAGTTAAGGAAGCTTTAAAAATTTCTCTAACTTTACGGGGATTATTCTGCTCTAATTCAAAAGAAAGAAAACGCTGCGTTGACTGAGCCATCGCACCGTTAAGAAAAGAAAACAGAGTAATAACACCACCTACAACATTATAAATGCCGTAGTCGATCACACCTAACTGCTCCAGAACGATTCGGGAAGTGAAAAGGCCCACGCCTGCCACTATAATCATTCTGATGTAGAGCATCAGAGTGTTTTTTACAATAAGGGTTACTCTTTCGTGTATATTTGAAGGCATTTAATGCCCTTCCGATATATCGCGGACATGGCACGCCATGTCCCAACATTTGCCGACGTTTTTTTACTGTCTTTGAAATTGCCCATTAGTGTTTTAGCCCGCTAAATTTCTGCTTTTCAATTCCAAATACGTTCAAAAAAACCTCGAAAATAAGATGAAAATAAGATATTGTTAATTTCAAAGAGCAACTTAATTAAAATATTACACCTGCCTTAATACCTACGAACGAGAGTCCGGCTTCGTGTCGATACACATTATATCTTCCGGGCGTACAGTTGATTTTGTAATTCCAAAAACCACCTATGCGTATCAACACAGAAGACAAGGGAATGTTACCACCAATTTCCAGAGAAGGAGACAAAATCAAGCCTGATTTCATATAGCCATTTACACGATTATAGTCAATATCATTCCAGTTTTTAGCTTTGAGAGTTGTGTAAAACGCAGGCATGAAACCGAAAAGACCATAAAAGGAGCTTTTATAGAAATTAAGTTTGCCATATTCAATCTGAAGAGGGACACCAATTTCAAACATATCTCTCTGATGACCTTTCTTTAAATATTTGGGGGAATCATCTAAAGTAAGAGAAAGACCGGTATTGAAATACCAGTTATTTTTCAAATTTTTCTTCCAAATCCCCTCAATGGCATACTCTTTGCAAGCCTGACTGTTGGCGCCGGCATAAAAGTCAACTTGAAAAGCTTGACTAACATTGGAAGTTACATCTGAATCTGACTCATTGTTTGTTGTCTTTTCAGCATAAAAGAACTGCGAAACAGATAAAAACGCAATTAACAAAAGATACTTTTTCATGATTTGTTATTAAGAATGAAAAATTTTGGATACGCTTCGCGGTCGTCAATAACAATTATTGACGAAAAACACTTTTCGACCATTAAGTAAATTTCGATGATGAAAGGTGTTAACACTGGAATAAAAGTTTTGGAAAAACTTGCACAAAATAAATTTTTCTACACTCAAATTCCTTTAGTATGCAAATATAGCATTTTTTTATGAATTATACATTTGGATTCTAAGAATCAGAGCAAAATAATCTTGCACAATCGAGAGTTTTTGGTTAACTTTGAGAAAGGAGAGCAAATAAGTTATCCTATGTAAGACTATGTTTGAATCAAGTTATATTGACTAAATTTCTTCATTTAATCCATATAAATCTTCACACTTATGAATCGTATTGTTGAGTCTCTTGCCAAGCTTCAAAAGTACTGCGAATCAGAAGATTTCAAAGGTTGGGATCCCTACGACGGGTTGAACTCGCGGATATTCAACGCCATTCCATTGCTCAAAAATTCAGCAATATGCAGACTTGCTATGATTCAACTATTTAAGAGAAATCCGATAAACCTACGCAGGTTTGCACTCATTCCCAAGGACTATAACCCTAAAGGCATTGCATTAATATTGACAGGTTATTGTAATATTTACGATGCCGTAATTGAGAATCCAACTTTACAACAGCGACTCGGATCGCCCGAACAAGTATTAAAAAAGATAGTCAAACTGTCACAATTATTGGTGGATATTCGTTCAAAAGGGAATTATCACGGGGCCTGCTGGGGTTATGAATTTGGATGGCAATCAAAAGCATTCTACCTTCCCGCCTACACACCCACTGTAGTCGTCACATCTTTTGCTGTGGATGCACTTTTCAGGGCTTATCAAATCACCCGATGCCAAAAATATTTGGATTTAGCTTTATCTTCGGAGAAATTTATTCTCAATGACTTAAATCGGATAAACAAGTCGGAGGGTTATATGTTTTCATATTCTCCACTTGACAACCGAGCAGTATACAATGCAACTCTGCTGGGAACCAAGACCTTGACGGCAATATATGAGTATAAACAAGAAAAGAGATTAATGGAACAAATCACCATGTCTATACGGTCGGTTCTGTCAATTCAAAATCCGGATGGTTCGTTTCCTCACAGTGATCAGGTAGGAAATAAATGGAGGGATAATTTCCACACGGGATTCAAACTTGAAAGTTTGGCTCGATGCAACCGCATATTAGGTGATGATGCAATTCAAGAAGCTATAGAAAAAGGGTACAAACATTGGATAGTCAAATTTTTTAATAGAGAATCGGGTATTTGCCTGTATTATGACAATGACAATATCAATTCCTCAATTGATTTACATTGTTTGGCTCAAGCAATTCCCACTCTTTATTATCTTAATCAGTTAGGTAATGAACTTCCATTAGTTGAAAAATCAATTAAATGGGCCATCGACAATATGCAGTCGTCAGACGGAGGATTCTATTATAGAAGAAAAGGAGATCGCTTAAATAAAATCAAGTACATGAGATGGCCTAATGCTTGGATGTTCTATGGTATGAGTTTTTATCTTAAATATATTTGTGAAAATGGTAAAAATTAGAAACTGCGTTAGATTGGTCGCAATATTTGTAAGATACCTTATCTTAACTAAAATTTATGGAATGGAGATTTCGAGGACAGCAAGAATATCATTCGGTGCTAAATTAGACAAAACTAATCCAAAAGGTATTCATATTGGCAAGGAGAGTTTTATAGCTTCAGGTGCTATCATTCTTTCTCACGATTTTAGTAGAAATATACATGCTGAGACTTATATTGGAACTCAATGCTTTATCGGAGTCAATGCTGTGGTTATGTGCGGTGTGAGAATCGGAGATAATTGTGTAATAGGTGCCGGGGCCATTGTGACTAAAGACATACCCTCAAATTGCATGGTTGTCGGAAATCCTGCGAGAATTATTAGAGAAGGAATAAATACTATAAAATTCGGCCAGCTTGTGAATACGAAATAAGACTACTTCCGGCACACCTAAACCTTTCTATCCTGATTGTATTCCGAAAAAATGGCATTTGTGACACTTTTTCGGAGTAGAAAGTTAGTCTACATATTATTCAAAGTCAGCCTACATTTTATTTATAAGTAAATTGACAACAACGAGAGGCCTGATTTTCCACATAATTAAATAATGTCCTCTTCATCTTGCCTCAATTGCAGTCATTTTAATGTATGATTTTACAACGTCCTTGAAGTAGCGTATTTCTTTAGCATCCTCCGATGACAATCCATCAATACGGAACGCTGCTGCCAAAATCATTGCATCCACATTTTCCTTCTCTTCAAAAAGGATTGCTATCTCACAGCCAAAGAAATCGCTTACCTTCTCTATTACATCGTATGGAACCTCTCTATCGCCGGATTCATAGTTACTATATGCGGAGCGAGTGATACCGATAGCCGAAGCCACTTCATCTTGGGTATAATGAGCTGCCTACCTGAGTTTCCTTAGATTACGCGCTATTATCTTATCCATCTTTATTTCTATTTGTGTGGAATAATTAATAAATAATTTCGAACACAAACTTATTTATATATTATAATGATTTGCTACACTAAAATATTGCCCATAGACGAAGGTTTATCACGTATAGCACCGAATATCATAATCACAAGGCCTAAAAAAGTTGATAATTTAAACCTAAAAAAACATGCGCCGATAGCAGCGAGCATGTTCATCAAAAATGTCTGATAATTGATTGTGATCCTAACGATTCAGTTTATCAATTAACTAAGTGCGGAAACTTGCATCACAAATCATGCACATCGCTAACTGACCATAGCCTTAACACTGCTTAACCGCCCCAAACTATACAGGGAAAGGTGCGGACTTTGAGTAGCCTAACTCAATGTTTTTCAATTTAATAAAATAAAACCAGCTTGCCCTTGGTGTACAGGGTAAACTGGTTTTCATCAATAAGCGGAAAGTGAGGGATTCGAACCCCCGGTACGTAAAACGCACAACGGTTTTCGAGACCGCCCCGATCGACCACTCCGGCAACTTTCCTTAGTCGTTTTTGATAGCGGTGCAAATTTAATATATTTTTTTATTCCATGCAAGTATATTTTCTTTATTTGTGACTTTTGCGTTCAGATCTTAATGAAATTACTTGAATCGTAAAAGAATTACTTGAATCGTAAAAAAATTACCCGACTCGTATAGAATCGGGTAATATTGTATGGGGTGTCCTGAATTCAGAATTGGCGAGCAGGGAATCAGCGAATTACTTTCTTGACTTGTGTAGAGCCGTTGGAAAACACCTTGCGTTCGATTACTACGGTACCCTTTGCAGTCCGGTCAATGTGACGGCCGAAGAGGTCGAAGTATTCCGTGCGTGCAACCGAGGAGTCATCACTAATATTTTCTACACCTAACACCGGATTGCCGTCTTTGTCGACAGTTACGATTTCGCTTTCACCGCGGATGTCACCGTCAATGTAGAGTGCGCGCACGCCGACAGTTTCTATTTCGCGCGCCGGCAGAGCGACACCGTGGTAATTGCCCGAAGTGAAGATGTCATTACCTACGTTAAGGAATACCGGAATGTCGGTAAGAGACTCATAGCCTGCGTCTTTGAGTTCGGGATAGTCGTCGGCTGTGAGAGTGAAGAGCTCGCCGTTGATAAAGAGATTGTAGAAAATGCAGTCATCGCGAAGAATCTGCCCCTCGGCGTTGTCTCCGTAGATCTCGAACTCGAACGAATAGCTATAGTTGGGATCCATATAGCTTATGTCATTAAGGCCAAGAATTACGGGAGCAATCGGATTGCAGTCTGTCAACTCACCTTGAGAATAGATGCGGTCTACGGTATAGTACTCGCATGGGAAGGTTGTGGCATAACCGAAGTTGAAGATGAAGTAGGCGTATTCCATACCTTCGGGAATAACGGGAGTGAATACGTTTTGTTCGGGATCAAAATTAAGCACCATAGGCTCGTCAGAAATATCGAATGAAATCATCTCTTCGTCCCAGAATTCATCATAGTAGGAATATCCGGTTCCGGTCATCATGAAGATATAATGATTGAAGAATTCTCCCATGAATTGGTTAGATGGAATTGTAAGAGTATTCTTCTCATGGTCGAAAGTGCCCTTAAAGACCGCACCCGGCATGCCGGAAGCCATGTTGGTTATATAGGCATCATCACCGTCGTAAGCAATTCCAATGGGACGCAGCACAGTCTCTCCCCATCCGTTGAGTTCATCGGCGAGAATGTAGGAATAATCATATTTAAGACCTTCGGGGGCAACCACAGGAGTGGCATTGAATGGTTCGAGACGCAATTGAGTCTCACCATAACCTTGCCAGAGATTGTTCCATGTTATTCCGAGCATATTCTCCCCTTCCATCATGTACGAGCCATCATCTTCCTTTACGAATTTTATGGTGTGGTTATCTGTTGACGGGATGAAAGTCATATTTACGACGCCCGGATTATTCGGATCTTCGATTTCGGTATATTCAAGGACATCTGCCATGAATATGATAGGTTCACCATCGATTGTTTCATTCTCAGCGCAATAAAGGGGCTGAGGAAAGGTGAATTCGATTCCGTCGTTGGTTGTTTGTCCCTTGATATAAGTGTTCCAGTCGAGCATGCTTACGGGATTCTTGAGATAGACAGAACCGTCATCACAAAATATACACTCGTAGGCCACTCCGTATGATTCATCCTGTTCGATGGCATCGTAAAATATATAATAAGATGTTGAACTGCCAAGCATCATCTTTTTTTCTCCTGCAGGAGGAGTGACAATTATGTCTGAATTCTCTGCTGCACGAGCTTTTTTACGGATAGCTGAAGGCCCGTTCATTATGGTCTTAATCTCCTGACGAGCATTTTTCGAGCGGATAACACCCTCTTTGGTTAAAGTTACGGCGCCCAAGGCAGAAATGGCAATGGTACCGAGACAGAAAGAAAGTAACAGTTTCTTCATATTTGAACAATTTTTACGATTGAATGTCGCAAAAATATTACTTTTTCTGTCATTTACTCTTAAACTATTTTAATTTCGTGTCAGCATCATCTTTTTTCTTACCTTTCAATATCTGACGTTTCAGAATACTGAAATATTCCGCAGTGATGCCGAGATAAGAGGCTAAAATCTTCTGAGGAACCTTCTCCATAATCATCGGGCGACATTCGGCCAGAGCCATGAAACGTTCCTTTGCGGTGCCGTTATGGATTGCACTGTTCTTGAGTTCGTGACTGTATAACTCTCCATAGGCGTTATGAAGCATAAAGATTGCGAGGGAATGGTCTTCGTTTACCGCTTTCCAGAATTCCGAGCGAGGGATACGCAGAATCACCGACTGACAGCATGTCTCTACCTGATAGTGTGAGGGTTCGTCCATTACGAATGAATGTTTGGATGCGAAGATTGTTCCGGGCAATCCGAATCCAAATGTACGCTCCTTATCCTTGTCATAGTCCCACACGCGAATGATACCCTCGCGCACTATAAAAACATCCGGACATCTTCTGCCAATCTCAACGAGCACCTGCCTGCCATCGGTGTGGATCCACTCGCCTCTCTTCAGCATCATCTCAAGTCCGGGGCCATCGGGCAAGAACCCGACCTCCTCACGCAAAAGCCGTTTCATTTCTTCCATACTTACAAAGATAGTAACTATATTTCAAAAAAACCAACTCACGTGGAAGTCGTTGCAACTTTTACACTTTCTCGTTTTACACTATCACGCTATTGCGTATTATGAATCCTTATGTAATGATTACTTGATTTTCCGAATCTCAGGTTTATCCAGTCTGCGTGTCGTATTATTGAAATTTGCACCAATATGAAATATCTGTCTTGGATCATGTCTAAATTGAAGATCATATTGTTTTTTCTCAATCTGATTAACCGCAGTTTGAGAATCCTTCTCAAATTTCAACTCAATAATATATATAAATTTTGGTGTTTTTACAACTAAATCAATACGTCCATCAGATGTATGAACTTCAGTTTCTGTTCTTGCACCGATAAGCCTCAAAAGAATGTATATGGCATTATGGAAGTTATTCTTATCTTCAATCTTCATTTCGTAGGGGATTCCTGCAAGAAAGATGTTGATGCTTTCCATCATTTTTTCCGGCTCGCCTTTAATAATTGAATTCAAAATGTCGCGGGCCACAGAGTCGGGTGTATCTCGTTCCACAGATATGTAATATGGTAGAAGAGCCTTGAAAAGGTCACGAGACACCTCGCGGTTAGGGATGCCAAGATTGTAGAGTTTAGTTTCCCGGTCGTATGCTTTTATTGTGAGATATCCGGTCTGATATAATAGTGGCAAAGGCTCGATATTACTTAGATCCAGACCTTTGAGTTGATCAAGAGTACAGTCAGTGTTTAAGATTTTTTCAAGATCTACATTCAGATTGCGTAAAGCCTCGACCACTATTGTGGGTTTTCCGGTTTCAGCCCAATAGTCCTGAACCACAGATTCACGCATTGCGTTGAGTACAGACCATGGATTATATATATCGCTTCTTCTTCTGCTGAAACGATAGCCATCATAGTTTAATTTAAGCTCAGCACATGCTTCTTCAAAAGAGATTCCTTCCACATCGGCAAGTTTCTGAATACCGGGGATGAAGTAATGATGAAGTTCAGATTCCGTAATTCCGCAGATATCAGCGAAATCATCGGAGAAAGAGATATCTCTTAAATTATTGAGATCAGAAAAAACACTTAGTTTGCTGAAACGACTCACTCCCGTGATAAATACAAGCTTAATATGTTCGGCAGAACTTTTAAAATTGGAATAAACGGAAGCGAGTTTCTCTTGGAAGTATTCAAACTGATCCGGCCTATTGAGATTTCCGACTAATGGCTTGTCATATTCATCAACGAGAATCACAACCTGACGGCCCGTTTTTCCATGGGCACTCTCGATGATTCTTCGGAATCGCTGGCTATAATCAGCGCCATCATTTTCAATATCATATTCTTTTTCCCACTCTTTTAATCTTGAATTAAGGATATTTTCCAGCATACCCTTATCGGAATATCGTTCAGGATTAAGATCAAGATGAAGAACCGGATATTTCTCCCAACTCCATTCGATAGAATCAATATAAAGACCCTTGAATAATTCTCTTTCTCCTTCGAAAAAATATTTCAGAGTAGAGAGGAAAAGACTTTTGCCGAAACGTCGCGGGCGTCCAAGGAAATAGTATTGGTCTTCCTCAACAAGTTGTTCGATATATCTTGTTTTATCCACATATAATCGACCCTGTTGGCGAAGCACTTTGAAATCCTGCTGACCAATGGGATATTTCACTTTTTCGGGCATTATCCTTTCCATAATTATGCTTTTAGCAAAGTTAAGAATTCAGGACCGGAATTACAAATTATTAAGCCAATTCACAATCATATTGAGGGTTTCCTCCGAAATATCACCCTTAAGCATTGTATATTCCTGAGGAAGACCGGTGGCACATTCCAGAAAGAGATGGTTATGCCCGGGAAGAATCATACATTCCGCATTATAGTTAAGTTCCTTGATGTGAGCGAGATTCTGCGGAAGCACTTGAAAATCCTTCTCTCCATTCAGGGCCAGCCAACGTTTATTGACAGCACGGATAGACTCGGTGGGGTCGGTGCGAAGAAATTCACGATACCAAGGGGTAAGAACTGTTTCCACTTGGAGATCCACCTGTTTCTTGACAATAGGCATATTGAACTGTTCGCCTAATTGCCCTGCTAAAAGTGCTGTGATACCGGCCTTTGCCTCTTCATGAGGGATATCGCTTTTAGCGATTGACAATATTTTTTTCTGAATAGGTTCAGCCTCATATTTCCCGACCATTGCTGTAGTGACAGCTCTTCCTTGCGAGAGGATGATTGAATCTCCCGGCCAAGAGGGAGCGGCAAGTGTAATTATAAAATCACATTTCGGATTTTGAGCAAGATTGATTGCGATAAGTCCCCCCTCAGAGTGGCCTAAAACTCCTCTCTTTACATTTGGGGCAACAGAGTCTATCCATTCAAGTGCAGCGGCGATATCTCCGGTTAGAGTATTGGTGGTAGCATTGATTACATCGCCCGTAGATTTCCCTACGCGCCGATCGTCAAGACGCAGCACAGCATAACCCTCCTTGGAAAGTCGCTCTGCTATGGCACGGAAAGGACGATGATTGAGAATCGTTTCATCCCTGTCTTGCAACCCGCTTCCTGTCACCAATATTAGAGCTGCTTTAGGATTGGCATCTTCCGGCATGAGCCATGTGCCAACCAAGCGGGCGCTATCCCTTTTATTATATATAATCGCATTGTCGGCATCCAAGGGAGAGACAGGATGATCGGTATCAGTATTATTTGACTGAGCGAAAGATACGAAGCAAAGAGTTGATATTAGGACGGAAGGTAATAAATTCTTCATTTTCATCGTAATTTATTGGTTGTGTTGGTAAAGATATAAAAAGATTAGATGATGTACAATAGATGATACTCAAAAAAATCCAATTCAGGAAATTCTCAATTCTGCGAGTTAGAAAAATATCAAAAGAAAGGCTATCTTTTATGGATAAAAGTCTAAATACTTGGTCGCATCTGCTTAGTCTCCATCCACAAAGCCTCCAACATCTAAAAATATAGTGCAAAAGTGTTGAAATACTCAAAATTTATAAACGACTTTATCTTAAATTTTGTTATAAAGTTAAGTAGGATTATATATTCCAGCTTTTAAGCTGTTAAAAACTTAAAAAATCTATAATATCATGGAAAATGAAAGAATAATTCCCCCTTCCGAATTAATAATAAACGAGGATGGCTCAGCATTTCACATTCATCTCAAACCGGAACAATTACGAGATAATATCATATTTGTAGGCGATCCCGGACGTGTTGATATGGTTGCATCCTATTTTGATAAAATAGATTATGAAGTCAGTTCGCGAGAGTTCCACACAATTGGCGGCACTTACAAAGGAAAGCCGGTAATGGTAATTTCTCATGGTATCGGGCCCGACAATATTGAAATAGTAATGACAGAACTTGATGCTCTGGCGAATGTTGATTTCAAAACACGCAAAGTTAAATCAGAACATCGCGCATTGAAAATTATCCGCATCGGCACTTCGGGTTCTCTTCAGGAGGATTTGCATATCGGTGATTTCGTGATAGCGGATAAGGGCACGGGGTTTGACGGTATCTTAAATTTCTATGCAGACCGTGACAAAGTTTGCGATCTTGAATTTGAAAGATTATTTTGCGAACATACGGGTTGGGACAAGAGCTGGGCAGCGCCTTATACGGTAGATGCCGATAAAGAGCTTGTGGAAAAAATCGGCAGGGATGACATGAGACGTGGCTTTACCATAGCGGCCGTTGGTTTTTATGCACCTCAGGGGCGAATGGTAAGATTGAAACTTAAGGATCCTGATCTGAATGAAAAGATTGAAAGTTTCCGTTATGAAGGGCGCCCGATTACTAATTTCGAGATGGAGTCAGCCTGTCTTCAAGGCTTATCCAAATTGATGGGACATAAGGCCATGACCGTATGTTGCATCATAGCCGAGCGCAGAGCCAACAATGCCAATACGGATTACAAGCCAAAAGTTCGTCATCTTGTTGAGACAGTTCTTGAACGCATGTAGAAGCCGATTATAATTTTAACTTAAATCAGAGAACAGTTTACAATTCTTTCCTTCAAGGCCAATCTTGACTAAGATTTAAACTACTTCAAAAGATAAAGACAAAGGTTTAACCACCTCAGAAGATAAAAAAGAGAATCCGGAGATTTCCGAATCCTCTTTTTTATTATGCGACCGGTTATCGGGCCTCATAGCGGGCTCCCGGGAGTCTTACCACTACCCCATCGAATTCGAGTTCTGTGAGGACAGCAAGCAGAGTTGAAATGGGGAGTGCAGTAGACTTGTGAAGTTCATCGATAGCCATGGGGACATTCTTTTGGTGCAGACATTGATAGATTGTGCGGGCGTCTCCGTCTAATTCAGGGAAAAGATTTTTAACCGGAGGAACGATATTATGACATCCGGCCAAAGGCCATCCCATTTCCGCCATCATATCGGCCAATGATGTAAAAATCTTGGCTTTATTTTGGGCTATAAGCAAGTTGGTTCCCTCGCTTGCCCTGTCTGACACTCGCCCCGGGAGTGCATAAACTTCGCGGTTATAGTTGAAAGCAAGGTTGGCCGTAGACATGGCTCCTCCTTTAATTTCAGATTCAACCACAATGGTAGCTTCGGAGAGTGCTGCGACTATTCTATTCCTATGCAGGAAATTGGCACGGAAAGGCCTTGTTCCTGTTGGATATTCTGATATTAATGCCCCGCCTTTATTCAGAATGTTTCTGGCAAGGTCGCGATGTTGTGAAGGATAAATAGTGTCAAGGCCGTGAGCTAACACTGCGAAAGTCTTAATATTATTTTTTAGCGCAGCTGTGTGGGCAGCCGCATCAATACCAAATGCCAGCCCGCTGACAACAGCAGCCTCCGGATAATAAGGGGCGAAATCATTGACAAAAGATTCACAAAATCCCATACCGTAGGCCGTGCATTTACGGGTACCGACCATTGCGACTGCCGGAGAAGCATTAAGATCGGCATTTCCAAGCACATATAACATAACCGGGGCATCCTGAATTTCACGAAGAAGAATGGGGTATTCATCATCTGTATAATAAATGCACCTGATATTATGTCTGCGCGCGAACGATTCCTCATTGCGAGCACGGAAAAGAGCTTCCTGACGATCCACATTCTGGAGACGGACATTCGGAATAATCTCCAATAGCGCCGACATGGGCAATTCAAAAAAATCCTTGAGTTCAATGCCATGACTTTCCAAGGCACGCGCCACATCGGCGTTGACACCCGGAGTCATACTTATGCCTATCTTGTAGGTTAAATCGGAATCTTTTTGAATCATGATTATTTACAGTTCATCGCCAACCAGCCGTTTTAGTGGCTTTGACTTTCCTATTGAAGTCGTTTAAACTTTTTATGAAAACCCAAGAAATGTTTAAAAATGTTTTCTTCATAAGTTAAACGACTTCATTTTGTCAAATATATTTGGCAAAAAGTGTTGCCAGCTCGTCACCGCGCGATAGCTTGCCGTCTTTAAGAACAACTACTGTAACAACGGCTTCGGTACAAACCTCGCCATTAGTTTTGATAATATCCTGATGGAATATGAAGCGCGGCCCTTTTCTTTCCAAGCGCAGACAACTGAGGAATGAATCTCCCCCACGAAGTGAGGTTATATATTCAATGTCAATTTTTCTGACCACGGCATCAATGCCACTGTTGTGCATTTCAATAAAAGAAAGCCCCACGTCTTTACAAAATTTATGACGTGTGTGCTCCATGTAATGCAGATAATTTGCATTATTTACTATTTGTTCGCAATCAAGTTCATAGTCGCGAACTTCCATTTCCATAATAAAGCAATACTTTTTATCAATATCCTTAACAATTCTCATGGAGGGTAATGATTAGTTTTATGAATCAATATTAGTTTTGAGATTCACCGGCACGCAGCAATTCGTTGGTGGAATCAAGAAGAATCAGAAGGTCGGATAAGTGTTGCTCATCATTAAAAGCATCAGCCGGAATCCAAATAAAACCTGAGTCGGGCTTCTTCAGAGGTATTATTGCCGAGTCTTTACCAATGCAAAAACGACCAAACGAAGAGAAAGGGAAAAATTCGTCTCGTGTTTGCACGGATGTTTCTGAAGAACTCATTTCAGAATTATCGGTTGATTCACAGCATCTTTCATCTTCGCTGCGGCAGTCGCCGGCATTGATCAGCAATCTGAGAATCAGACCTTCTTCGGTAATAACAATCCGGTGTGGAATTGTGTTGACATAACACCCACGTTTCATTCCATGGAAATAATAAAGGAAAGCGAGCAAACCCGGGCATATAATACACACGAACATCAAGACAATCAACAGCCACCTGATATCGACAAAAATTCCCAAAGCAATTCCGGCCACAGAAATAAGGGAAAGCGACAGAAGCCAGATCCAAGCATATCGGAAAATAAGTTCGGCGGCAAATCTGCCCGGAGTCATTCTGATAACTCTTGAATGTCGGGAATCGGAATATTCGGGGTCTGACATTAGGCTACGGGTTGATGTATTATTTTGCACCATCTCTTAACTTCTTTGCCTTTTCATAGACTTCTTTGTTTGCTTCGATTGCTTTTTGCGCATAACCGGTGCCATGCTCATTATAGAGTTTGGAAATATCAATAAATGTTTTTCCTTTCTTGGATTTAACATCAAATACTTCATTCCTGATTTTTTTTGCCTCATCACCCAGTATGCAGTGTCCATTGGGCAAAGTGCCACGCAATTCGTAAGGCACCCCGTCGGGCGCACACATCACGGGTCTTATCTGAGAGACGGGAGGATAACCCATTCCGGTCCACATGATGTACTGACGCGATACAATATCAGGAGAAATTGAGTCGAGCGACTGCACCGGAGCGCATCCCTCAATGGCAATAGTAGCGGTTGATTTATAGCGGGGAATAAAATCCTCGTCGAGAATATGATGGTTTTCAGAAAGCGTAAGGTCTTTCTTATATCCATCATGATAAAATGTTCTGCTTAACTTTTCAGTGAGAATTTCGGGCGTAACAGAGCCATTCTCCACATATTTTTCTAAAAGACATTCAGCATTGGCTTCGCGGATAAAGCCATAACCCTCCCCTTTTCTGCCCGAGTGGCTATAATTGGTTCTTACCAAAACTCCGCCGGGAGCATCGGCCAAGTCAAAGAATTGATAGGAATGGTTATTTGTTTCGAAATATGCACCGTTTCCGAGGGCATCGATCACACCGAAGTTTGCTTCCACCCCCATGGGCCGTGGATAGTTGTCCAGAAGTTTGCGGAAATCGTCAACGGTTTTACAAGTCTGTAAGGCCTTAGTCATCAGCACTCCCTCTTTATCCATATTCTTAGCGGAGACTTTATCGTCTTTTATGTTGTAGGAGGCAGTGTTCATCACCGCAAATCCGAATTCGTTCATCCCCATCCATGCTTCTTTCAGATCTTTATCAGCAGCGTTAAACAGGGCAACATAAGCGAAGGAACCCTCTTTAGCAGGCACATACTCAACTTTGTTGTCAATAGTAGACGTGTCGCGATGTTTCCACAATATCGGGCGGCCGTCGGGGTTAGCCGAAGCAGATACAATAGCGGAAGTACAAGCAAAGGCCGTGGCGGAACAAAAAGCCGCCACGACCATCGAAAGTATTATTTTAATTTTTTTCATCAATCAAGTTTATGTATCACGAGGCCTGAACGGAGTTTAGGTTCAAACCAAGTGGTTTTGGGAGGCATTATGTTGCCCGTATCAGCAATATTAATGAGCTGATCCATAGTGACCGGATGCAAAGCCAAAGCCATGGCCATCTCACCGCTGTCTACTCTTCTCTTCAATTCGCCGAGACCACGGATACCACCAACGAAATCAATGCGTTTGTCTGAACGGAGATCGGTGATGCCGAGAATATCGCGAAGAATGAGATCGGAAGAAACGGTTACATCTAAAACGCCGATAGGGTCGGAATCATTGTATGTGCCGGGCTTTGCAGTGAGAGAATACCACTTTCCGTCAAGATATAATGAGAAATTGTGGAGTGCTGAAGGAGTGTAAATTTCGGTTCCTTTTTCTTCTACAACAAAGTTTTCTTCGAGTTTTTTAATGAATTCTTGCGGAGTAAGACCGTTGAGATCTCTCACCACGCGGTTATAGTCTATGATGCGCAGATGAGACGCGGGGAAAGCAACTGCCATAAAGTAATTGTATTCCTCATCGCCTTTGTGGTTTGGATTATTCTGTGCTTTTTCATTTCCGACAAGAGCGGCCGCAGCGGAACGGTGGTGGCCATCGGCAATGTAGAGAGCGGGAATTTTTTCAAATTCCTCTGTAATGGTCTGAATTGTATCGGGATTGTCAACTACCCACAGGGTGTGGCCAAAACCGTCGGGAGCGACAAAGTCATATTCCGGTTCGGCGGCAGTGACTGTGGTAATGATTTCCTCGAGCTTTTCATTATCGGGGAAGGCAAAGAAAACCGGTTCGATATTGGCGTTGTTGCAACGCACATGTTTCATGCGGTCTTCTTCTTTATCACGACGGGTGAGTTCGTGTTTTTTTATACGCCCTTCCATATAGTCGGGAACCCAAGCTCCGACAACGAAGCCATATTGAGTTCTGCCATCCATTGTCTGGGCATATATGTAATAGTTTTCTTTTTCATCCTGAACAAGCCATCCTTTCTCCTGAAACATTTTGAAATTATCGACAGCCTTTGTATAAACATCGGGATGATGTTCATCAAAACCGGGTTCGAAGTCTATTTCAGGTTTGATGATGTGGTAAAGGCTTTTATCGTTACCTTCAGCTTCTTTACGAGCTTCTTCAGAATTGAGCACGTCATAAGGACGAGATGCAACTTCCTCAACGAGATGACGCGGCGGACGCACGCCTTTAAATGGTTTTACTTTTGCCATGGTATAGATTGATGTTAGATGCGCTTATCCACGGTGTGTGGAAAGCTGTGTTATATTTTAACGCAAATATAATATTTCACTCTCAAATATGCAATGAACCGGTTTAAACTTTTTACGAAAACCCAAGAAGTATTTAAACAAGATGTATTTAAATTTGGGTTTGAGTTGACTTGATAAGAGTGTAAGTTTGCGATTTTGCCGGGAAGGAATTCAAATATTCTCAATTTATGAAGAATCGGAGAACCTTTATGATGAAATGATGTTTAAATATTAGAGTGGTTAAAGTAACTGATGAGAACAGTATCAGCATTAATACTTTACGGACAATCGCTGAACTTTAGTTCTCTTAATCAGAAATAAGATAGAATAATTATAACTCAAAATTTAGAAGAAATGAAAAAATACATTTGCACAGTATGCGACTGGGTGTACGACCCCGAAGTAGGAGATCCTGATAATGGCATTGCACCCGGCACAGCTTTTGAAGACATTCCCGATTCATGGGTATGCCCGGTTTGTGGAGTAGGAAAAGAGGATTTTGAACTCGTGCCTGAAGAGTAAGATCCACACAAATAAAACGGCAGTGAAACTTGCATGCAAGTTTCACTGCCGTTTTATTTGTGTGTGGGGGGGAGAGATTTGGGAAAAATGAGAGATTTGGGATATTTGGGAGGTTTGGGAGAGCCGGGCGGATTGGGAGGCTATCGCCTCAGCAATTTTATGCCTTCGGGGAATTTGTCGGAGTATATGAGCCCGCCTATGATCAGTATGCATCCAACGTATCCGAGCAGGAATATGTCTTCTCCGAGAATGAAGTAGGCGGCTACCATAGTTACGATTGGCTGAAAATAGAGATAGTTGTTGGCGGCCACCGGGCCGAGAATTTTCATAACTTCATTCCAGATAACATAAGCCGACAATGAACATATAAGCACGAGGAATAAGAAGTTCATCAGGTATGAAGGCTCTGATATATCAAAGAAGAGATGCAGGTGAAGGGGTTCGGGCTGCATACAAAGAAGTGGAATGGCCGAAACGACTCCGTAGAAAAAGAGTTTACGTGTTACAAAGAATCCACTGTATAATGGGAGAACTCTTTTAATGGCCATTGTGTAGACGGCCCATGAGAGTGCGGCTAAAAGAGCTAAAAGGTCTCCGGCGGGTCTGATTTCAAGGCTTTCTCCATGACTGAATATTATACATCCGGCCCCGATAAAAGCCACTAATGAACCGATAATCACACCGGGCTTGATTTTCTGCCTGTACATTATGGCTACGAGGATAGTTGTAAAAATAGGCGAAAGCGAAGCGAGAAGAGAAACGTTGCCTGTGGTGGTAAGCTTCAAAGCATAATTTTCAGTGATGAAGTATAATGATCCCGAGCAGATACCACTAAGCATGAACGTGAGTTCATCTCGCCAGGAATTAGACTTAATTTTCTTGAAAGTGAAAAGCAACAGTATCAGGTAGGCAGCCATAAAGCGATAAACAAAAACTTCGACCGGCGTAAAACCACCTGAACCCATCAGCACCTTTGTGCTTAAAAAAGAAGTTCCCCAGGCTGAAGCAGTAAGCAATGCGCCCAAATGGGCAAGTATAATGATAGACTTGCTTTTAGAAGCGTTTCCTAATTTCATGATAATAAAAAGCCTTAAAGGCTGTGATGTGTTTATGGTATTATGGATGTGAATGAACTGTTTGCTGAAACTCAACAGGTGTTTTAATTATTTTTATCAAGCCAACCGCCAAACGGATGGAATGACACGGAGTGTGAGTTGGAGTTCACGAATCCATGAGGAATATAACACTTTTGAGTGAGCCGCAGTTAAAAATACAGCTGCAACAGCCATTATTCTCTTAATGCAAAATTAAAAAAATTTACGAGAATAAACATCATTCTCCCTAAAAAAACATGAATGTTTTTATTGAAGTCGTTTAAACTTTTTACGAAAACCCAAGAAGTGTTTAAAATTGTTTTCTTCAAGGCTAATATTTATTAATATTTTGGCGCCTTTCGATTCTTTCATCAGTCGCATAGCCCGCTA
>JAAVCL010000006.1:0-7678 GCA_014802335.1 Bacteroides sp.
GAGGACCTATGTCCCTACTAAGTTCACTGGCTCTGTCTTATTTTTAACAAATAGTATTAACAATTTGTGAGATACATTTAACATTTAAATCTCTCTGCAAAGATAAAAGTCCCTACATTGTCGGCTGCTTTTATAGTATTTTGGGGATGGGGTGTCTTGAGGCCGGGGTGGATAGGNCGTCTTACTTAAGGCCNGGAATTGAGTCTTCGTTGNCGTATAGTTCTANCGACGACCGGAGTTCATCTGTAATCATGGTGACAAGCTCCTTCGGTTCGAGCACCTTNATGGCATTGCCGTAACTGAGCAGTTCGTGCACCAGTTCATAGTTTATTTTGAGCCGATAGCTGAAAATAGAGTATTTGTCGTTTAACTGTTCCTCCTGCGAGTCATGGAAGGGGAGNGCCCGGAAGTATTTCGCTTGTCGGGAAGTGGTCATAATCTTCACGGTTCGCACTGGTGCCTTNGAGTCAGTGATTCCNATCANATGAGAGAAGAAAGGTTCGGGGGTAATGTCGGGCATTACGAATTTGTCGGCGAGAGTGATCATTTTCTTCACACGGTCGAGTGCGTAGGTGCGGATATCGTTACTTTTCTCTTTGAGTCCGATCATATACCACCTTTGTTTNTATCGTTTCACAAAATAGGGGTGAAAAATGATGTTCTCTTCCGGCAGGGAACGTGAAAAACCTGCGTAAGTGAATTTAAGTTTGGAAGAATCGCCGATAGCGCCCAGCACGGTAGGTAGGAATTCACGTGCCGAGGGTACATCTTCGACCGAAATGCGATCGGCAGGTAACGCCGAATCTTTCATGGCTGAGTTGGCGGCATGCGATTCGAGGAGCCATTTGGTCACATTGGCGCGTTCGCGTTGTTGAGCCGGATCTATATAATACTTCCCCGACTTGTCGCAGAGAATATCAATATGAAAATTTTCTTCGATGCCGCGTCGGTAATAATAAAAAGTGCGTGCCGGAATTCCATTTCCATCGCCGTGAATGGAACGTTTCCATAATTCATCNAGTTCCTCACGNGACAACCGCTCATATCGTGTCAGTGTGTCGACAATCCAAACATATTTATTAATAAGATCTTTCATAGCATTTAAGAAAATGGGGAGGTTCTTCAGAGAGCGAAAATAAAAGTTCTTCGGAGAGCGAAAATAAAAAAAGTTTTTTAAATCTCAAAAAAACTTTTTGTAAAGTCTCAATGTTATAATGATGTAAGGTTTGAAAAACAAATTAAAAAGATAATTATTACCGAAAGGTAAACTGCTATAAGCGTTCTGAAAAAGTTGTTATTGTTGTTTTAAATTAAGAAATTAGGCCGACGTGAGTCGGCCTTTTTCTATATCCGTGGTCAAACAGAGTGGCGGTTCAGAATACGAATTGAATTCGGGTCTGAAATATATTTGCATGAAGCGAAGGNAGCCCCGGCGCCTCATAGCGATTGGCGTANGTGTAGTTAAAGCGCCAGGTGATGTATTTATTCAGATAGTAATTCAGAGTNANGGATGCGTCATTGCCNTGGCTCCCGTTTATGTGNGANTGGTGGTCGTTGAGATTCGCGAAACTATATCCCACCACAATTTCCCAGCTTTTAGGTTTTGGAGTTGCAAGTGCAGCCGGGGCAGCCGAATAAGCATATTGGGCACCTCGGTTCAACAGNACNCNACCCATCACGTAGGCTCCGTAACCGCGGAAGGCCGGCAAATTGTGGCGACGCGAAGTGTTGAGCCAATAGAACTGAGCTTCNACTCCCCAGCGGCCTTTTGCCCACAGAAGCTCGGGTGTGATTTTAAAAATTGAGGAAACGGANTCNACAGTGGCCTTGAGCATATTCACATTGTTGACCCGGGTTGGAAAGGTTGATGTGAATTGGGAAACGGGATTGTGACGGTTNCCGGAATAATCGGGAGTCTGAATCAGAGCCGATGTNCCGATTTGAAATATATTTCCGGTTGAAGTGAAAGGATGCCATACGAACCGTGCCGNNGCNCCGACACCGGTGTTGCCCATTTCATTTGCGTGAAGCACAGANGCTTCGGGTTGTGCAAAAAGCGAGCCGGCGAAATGGANTTTTGNATTGTGCCACACATACATTGCCCCTAAAAGNCGGATTTCACCAAAAACCGNCTGTGCGATCGGTTCCTCCATGCTTATTTTGTGAGAGGCTCCCGTGGCACTTTGAAGGCCGAATTGATGCACAAANAATCCCCCTTTCAGAAAGGAGCGTTCGTTGATNTTCCACTGNAGATACACGTCGGCNAGATANAGCTTCCCGAAGCGATAGGANACGTCTGCNCGNGCCTCGAAATCATCGAAATTGGCTTTTGCGCCGAGGCGCACGTCAGGAATCGTAACTCCCGGTCGAAAAAGAGAGTCAGACGGAGCGTATGCCGCCACATCAAAAAGNGCGCGCCCCGTGGGGGTGATTTTAAAATCTGAAGCAAAAGAAGTGCTGACCATNACATAAATGGCCACGATTAAAAATAGAATACGTTTCATAATGTCGGTTGCAAGATATNATTGCACGTTTCTTNGCGTGCCTTGAGNGTTTACTGTGATTCGCTTNANNNAAGCGAATCACATCACATTATTCGGAAATGCCGNTTGCNGGAGANGGCTTAAGCAGAAGAGTCAGTTCGATGAAATCATCTACCGATAACCTTTCGGGGCGTTCGGACATAAATCGTGAGTTCAAAGCCGGCGAACCGGGTTGAATCATTGAGGCCAGNGAGTTGCGTAATGTCTTGCGACGCTGCCCGAANGCTGTTTTNACCACTTTCTTGAAAAATACGGGGTCACATCCCAGTTCGGTTCGGGAATTACGCGTGAGGCGCAACACTCCGCTCNTAACTTTTGGTGGCGGTGTAAAGACATGGGGCTCCACATTGAAAAGATATTCACAGTCATACCACGCCTGCAGCAACACCGACAGGATTCCATAAACTTTAGAACCGGGGCGTGAGCATATTCTTTCGGCAACTTCCTTTTGCAACATGCCTGCCACGACCGGAATCCGATCGATATTATCGAGCACTTTGAAAAATATCTGCGACGAAATGTTGTAAGGNTAATTCCCGATTAAAGCAAATTTTCCCGGGTAGANGGAGTCGAGATNAAGTCGCAGNAAATCGGCTTCCACCACTTTGAGNCGNGGAAACACCTTGGCCAGAAAAGANACTGATTCGGCATCCAGCTCAACGGCGGTGACTTCGCGATTCGTGTCAAGGAGATATTTGGAAAGTACCCCCATTCCGGGTCCGATCTCAAGAATCGGGAGGTCGCCGTAGCAGCGGGCGTTTTCAGGGAGATTATCGGTGTTGATGGTGGCGGCAATCTCAGCAGCAATATGCTCGTCGTTAAGAAAATGCTGTCCGAGATTTTTTTTAGGCTTTACATACATTGTCTTATCTTTTTTTAGGAATTCAGCCCCATTGTTCTTGTCACATCGTTATAGAGTCAGACAATTCATGGGGAGAATAAATATCGTTGAGGGTAATCGTGAGCAGCAACACGTCTTCAGGCTTCATNCCCATTACATACGTTCTGGAGCCGAACACGGCATCGGCCGTGGTGGCGAACATTGCTATTTCACCTTTGTTGAGGCGGGTNTATGCTTTGCAAAGCACGTTGGGCATNCCGTCCGAGCCGATTGTCACCATTCCCGGCGAGGGGATAACNATATCCTGGCCATCGGCACGTTCATAATTTACGGTTACAAATACGGTGTTTCCGTATTGCGCGTANTCACCTTCNCCNTTTTTTATGATTCGGAAATANAGGTCGTCGGTGATTTTAGACATCTTTTGGTGGCGTGCCTCTTCGATCAGGGATGTTCTTGCCTTCTGGTGGTCGTGCTCACGCTGTTCGTTCCGGAGTTTGTTGAGGATACGATAGAAGTTTTCCTGNTATTCCAATTCGGGAATATCGGCGCCATTGCGCAGGCCGTTTTTCAGGGCCGGCACCACCAAATCAGGATCAAGCTTAACCCCGTATGTTTTCTCAAATTTGAGAATATTAATGGCCATTCTGACTCCAAGTTCCATGCCGCGATTGTAGTTTGGCGCATCATCACGAATAGACTTGAAGCCTTCTTCAAACCCCTCGATAAA
This sequence comes from Bacteroides sp., assembly GCA_014802335.1. Lineage (GTDB taxonomy): Bacteria > Bacteroidota > Bacteroidia > Bacteroidales > Muribaculaceae > Lepagella. Next base: position 4,115 of record JAAVCL010000006.1, read on the forward strand.
ATCTTGACGGGCCTCGCTGCTGCGAAGCANNGTGTCTTTTTCCGCTTCTTCCCAATATTCGTGCGCGCGCAATTGAGTGTAATAAAACAGNAGAGAGTCGACAGAGGTGAGGTTANTGTAATCATCCAAATCTTTTCCTTCATTACGTTNGCACGAGGAGAAAAGAATTAGCATAATTGTAAAAACAGAAAAAATAAGATGTTTCATAATGTCAGAAATGTCAGAAGGTAAGAAGTCGATTAAAGGTAAGAAGTCGATTAATCGACTTTAATGTGTCAAAAAGTAAAAGAAACGACAGNTTTTTTTGGGAAAGAGGTGAGATNTAAGGGGNTTTGTCAGATATTGGCGATTGTGTCGGCGGGCTCGTTCATATCCTCCGGCATCATCTCGGGGCGGTCAATATTGACTTCAACNGTTTCGCCCGCAGGCTTCATATTGCTCATCTTTCTTCCTTCGCAAGAAGATAGGAAAAAAGACACGACAATCGTCGCGACAGAAGCCGCGGCGATTGTCGATTTNAAGAATTTATTCATTTGAATACTTATCAACTTAATTTACAGAAATCAATTCNACTGTAAACACCAGATCCTGATTNGGTCCGATAGGACCACCGGGAGTTCCGGTCGGGCCGTATGCAAGGTCAGACGGTATATAGAATACAGCCTTGCCGCCCGGTTTCATCAGTTGCAGACCTTCAGTCCAGCCCGGAATAACTCTGTTAAGAGGGAACGTGGTGGGTTCGCCNCGAGAATAGCTCGAGTCGAACTCGGTTCCGTCGGGAAGTTGCCCGGCATAATGCACAGTTACATTATCNGTGGCTTTCGGACTNTGGCCATTGCCNTCNCGCAGAATCATATATTTCAGGCCGCTTTCGGTNACGGCGTAGGTTGAATCTGTGGCAACCGCACTTTTCTTTGCACTGTCGTTAAAAACGGCAGCCAGAGAGTCAAGAGTGGCCTCGGCCGGTGCAGGTTCTTCTATTGTGTCAATGATCTCGGNTGCCGAGTCGGTTTTGGCATCAGTCTTTGAAGAACANGCGGCCATGCCAAACACAACAGCCACGCTGCCGAGAGTCATGGCGATTTTTTTTGCTTTTTTCATNGTGTATGATTATTTCTTTACAACCTTGATAAGCTCAACTTCAAAGATAAGAGTTGAGTGCGGGGGGATAGCNCCGGGAATTCCCTGAGGNCCGTATGCAAGGTCGGAAGGGATGAAGAATGTATATTTCGCGCCCTCTTTCATGAGCTGTACACCTTCGGTCCAACCCGGAATAACGCGGTTAAGAGGGAAAGTTGCCGGTTCGCCGCGATTCACGCTCGAATCAAACACGGTGCCGTCAAGAAGTTTACCGGTATAGTGAACAGTAACTTCATCTTCNGCTGTGGGCTGTGCGCCNTCACCCTCTTTTTCNACGATATACTGGAGGCCGGAAGCNGTTTCTTTCACTTCACCATTCTCTTTGTTCTTTTCAAGGAAAGCTTTTCCTTCGGCTTTGGCTGCTTCTTCGGCCTTTGCCTGAAGGTCGTTGAGATAATCCTGGATGAGTTTCTGAGCTTCTTCGGGAGTTATGGCAAGTTCAGTGCCATCAATTGCAGCTTTCAAACCATCTTTAAAATCATCAACATTAAGGTTTTTCATACCCATGCCCTGAAGCTGGCGACCNATCGCGATGCCCCAGGCATAACTTAATTTATCCATAATCTTTAGTTTTTTTCAAATTTGGGTTATATACAATAGTAATTAGTAATTCTATTTTAAGTTTTGCGAGCTTCAGAGTGTTTGCAGATGCCGAACACTCCTNTTTCTATATAGACAACAAACNGCNGACCCGAAATGTTAAAATTTAAACCAAATTTAACGGGAGAGNAATCAACGTCCGGTAGCCGTGATATGGAAGCAGGGNGATTTACGCTCAAATTTCACGAGGCATTTTTTTTGATTNCNAAGGTCTCTGAGCACTTCTGCAAGAATATATTTCAGTTCTTCATCACTGTGGCGCGGTGANTNGCCGTCATGGTCAAATCGGGCGTATGAAATGTCGAAAGTCGTGCCGAGTTTATGAGTTGACGAATCGGTGGCGTTTCCATTCACTCGTCTTAGTTTTTTTACCGACTGAGCCGTGCGTAACACGCTGGTAACGCGCATTGTGTGTCCTTTGATTCCACGTTTNTCGAGCGAGTCGTTGAAGTTNCGTCCNATGGTTTCNAGCAGGTGTGCTGCTTCCGGCACGAGATAGGGCACCGAGTGGGTGAGAGGTTCCACATGATACCATTGGCATGAGCGGATGTGAACCAGGGGNCGACGCAGGTAATAAGCTTCCGAAAGNGAAGAAATNGGGCGGATGCCGATTCGTTCNCCGGCTGCATATTGATATTTATTGGAGTCGTTGAAAACTGTTGCAAGACGNCCTAATCCACGAAAACGCGACAGGTTGGCCGGTTGCACCGAGTCGGGAGCATAGTTTNCATCACCCTCNTCGGCTTCGGGGAGAGNGGACGAACTTTCTGCAAGGGTNTCGGTGGCATAATCGGAGGCGAGATATTCGTTTNCNATTTTTGGAGAGGGAGGGGGGAGTTCNCCTTCCTCAAGCAAATCCCAAGGAGCCGGAGTTGGAGCCGAAGTTTCATCCTGNGCCCGACGTGGGTCACCNCCACACGAGCCCGCAACCAGCAGTAGCAGCAATATNGCCGGAAGCAATGCATCTATTTTTTTCATGTCTGCAAAATTACAAAAAAAGTTGTAAATTTACGGCCACAATAAGAAGTTTAAGCGACTTCAATGAAGATTAACCTTGAAGAAAANAATTTTAAACACTTCTTGGGTTTTCGTAAAAATTNAAGCNACTTATAAAGATTGAAGATGAACTCAATATTNAAAAATAAGAAGGCAGCCCTCATAGATATGGATGGCGTGCTNTATGATTCGATGCCGGGCCACACCCNGGCTTGGAAGCGTATGATGGATGATTTGGGCGTTGACTGTTCGCGAGATGAATTTTATCTCTATGANGGCATGACCGGGAAAGCCACCATCAACCTTCTGATGAAGCGNGCTTTCGGGCAAGAGGTATCCGACGAGCGTGCNGCNGAGCTGTATGCCGTGAAGAGTAAATACTTTCAGGAAATGGGNGTNGCNNCNGTNATGCCCGGAGCCTCCCGGATGCTGAANGCCTTGAAATCGGCAGGCTTGAAATGTGTACTGGTCACGGGGAGNGGGCAGAAAAGTCTCTTGCAATCACTTGATTCCGACTANCCCGGAGTGTTTGATAAGGAATGTCGAGTCACGGCAAATGACGTNACACACGGCAAGCCGCATCCCGAGCCCTACTTGCGNGGGGCNGAAAAAGCCGGAGTCGATATAAGTGANNCTATAGTTATTGAGAANGCCCCNCTTGGGGTNAGAGCCGGAAAAGCCGCCGGGGCATTTACNATTGCAGTAACCACNGGNCCAATCNCCCGCGTGGAATTTGAGAAAGANGGTGCCGATATGATATTTGNCTCAATGNNTCACTTTGCCGATTTNCTTGAAAATGAGTTTAANAGNTNANNAGTTNAAGAGATT
>JAAVCL010000006.1:7726-91241 GCA_014802335.1 Bacteroides sp.
CTAAANCCNAANGCCTANNACCTACCACCTACCACCTANNNCCTACCACCTAANNCCTANCGCCTANNNCCTATGNCAGCTAANAGTGTAATTTATACCGAGAATCCGTCCGAGAGTATTCGNAATGTTGTNNACGAATTGAANCCCGACCGATGCTTTATTCTCACCGACAGCAATGTTCGNGGGTACCTTGAACGTCTTCTCACCGACGACTTCAATCCCTGTNTNATAGAGCTTGCTCCNGGCGAAGNAAGTAAGTCAATCGNAACAGTATTGAAGATAATAGATGCCCTTATCGANGGCGGTGCCANCCGNCGCAGTCTTCTCATCAATTTTGGTGGCGGAGTTGTGTCGGATACCGGAGGGTTTGCTGCCTCGATATTCAAGCGNGGCATAAANTATGTAAACGTTCCAACAACAGTGCTTTCGGCTGCNGATGCCGCAATAGGTGGAAAAACCGGTGTNGATTACCGTGGACTCAAAAATGAAATAGGCGTCTTTGCAAAGCCGCAAAGGGTAATNATCTGTCCCTCTTGGTTTAAAACNTTAGGGAGAGATGAACTATTATCAGGATTTGGCGAAATAGTAAAAATGGCNCTNATTACATCGCCTGAAATATATGGCGAGTTGGTGAGCAANGATGCACTNACAGATGAGGCACTCTTTGAGGNGGCACTTCTCAATGCATCCCGACAAAAAGAACGAATAGTNAGTCTTGATCCAACAGAGAAAGGATTGCGGCGTATTCTGAATTTCGGGCATACGGCAGGGCATGCTTTNGAGATGTCGGCAGCTATGAAAGGCAAGCCGGTGCCNCANGGCGCNGCGGTGGCATACGGNATTTTNGTTGCCCTATGGCTCAGTGAAATCTATTGTGCTCTCGATTCTGANGTGGCAAAAGAATTTAAGTGCAGAATCCTTGACAGATATTACGACAGATTGCCTTTAGACANGGGAGATATTGAAGAACTGTTGCGAATTATGAGTCATGACAAAAAGAACAGTAAGCACGGAGTCCCGTCGTTTGTGCTGTTGGAACAGCCGGGGAAGCCGGTTGAGGCATTTGAGNCGGCCCCCGATGTGTTGAGGGGNGTGCTTGAGCGATATTTTGACTCTATCCACTAAAAATCANTTGCCCCCGGGAAGTCGGTTTCGTTAGTTGACGGATAAGGGTCTTACCGTAAAACAGAGTGATAATTTTGCAGTGTGATTCAACGGGACAGAAGTCCTTGTGAATCTTAACTGTAAAATTATCACTTTTTTATGTTCAGATTATTTAAAAAGACAAAGGAGACGGAGAATATCATCTCTCCGGAAACCGGGTTCCAAGATGCCGAACNCGTGCAGTCCGAAACAGATATCATTCCGGCCGATAACGAAGAATCGGTTGCCGATGATGCAGGTGAAGAAACAGATGCGGAGGAAACANAAACCGCAGAAACCGNAGAAACCGTGTGCGACAGGTTTGNCAANTGGCTCGAAGAAAATGTCGGTGAATTGGAGGTCAGACAGAAAGCTTTGAGCGCGATGCAAACACTGCAGACCATGGCCGAAGGAGAAAATCCTACTGANTTCTTTTTCGANCTTGTTTTGAAAGGTTCCGATTATGAGCGGGCCGTTGAGATGGCCNCAATGGAAGGGGAAATCAGAGGTCGAAACACGCGTATCGAAGAAGAACAGACCTTGATATTCGACAGCGACGGGATTCCTCACCCCGGNTCTTCAGGGAATGTAAGCGAGTCTTCATCACCCGGAATTTTCCGACTGGCTCGCGGGGCAATGCTTTAACTGCTCAATAAATAAAGACTAAAAAAATTAAGACTATAAAATTAATCAACCATTTAGATTTATATCACTATGACAGAACAAAAACTTACAGCCGGCACCTCGGGTCAAGCCACCCAAATGCCGGGCCAGCCAACCACAGTATCTCAAACGGCAGAAGTGACCGGAGGNATCGCCGGAGGAAATTTAATTGAAAGCGACATCGACGAAGAGCTGTTCCGTTTTAACAGCGAGGACACTCCGCTTATGAATCTTATGCTCAAGGCGAAACGNGTAAAGGTGAACAGNCCCGAAGTTGAGCATTACATGATTGACGAGGCACGAAGCTACGTGACATTGGCCGAAGGAGTGAACTCCACCAATTCGTCGCAGGTGGTTCTCCCTCTTGATCCCGCCGACCAGTGTTTGCCCCGTCCCTACACCACTCTTCTTGCAAAGGGNGTTCCCGGTTATGANGAAACGGGTAAAGTCGAAACTCCCGGAAAGGATCTGATGCTGTTTGTCACCGATATTGACACGGCCACCAATTGCCCCATTGTGCGNGCAGTAAACGGNCCTCGTGCGGCAGCNACCGATGAGGTGTGTCGGATTCCCTCCATTCCCGAAGGAACAGTGTGCGTGATTCTTGCCAACTCTCTTTATGAAACTCAGAAAGAAGTGGATCCTGATCTTATTGTTCCGCAGCCGTCGAAGGTGTATCTTCAGAAACGAGGCATGAATCAGGTCGTATCAGATTATTTCGACAGTCAGCGCAAGCGGATTCCGTTTTCACAGGCCATTATCGCCGAGCAGGCCATNACCAATTTCAAGGTGCGCGGCAACCGTACGCTCTGGGCAGGNCGCGGGGGTAAATTTAAAGTNAATGTGCCCAGAATGGGNATGCANTATGTTTATTGCACCGAGGGGCTGCGCTGGCAATTCCGACGCGAACTTCAACACGAGGGNAAATGGACTGTGGAACGTATCATCGCCCTGGCCAAGATGTTTTTCACCGGAGAGGATGTGCCTAAAACAGCAATTCTCNTNGCNGGCAAAAANCTGCTTGAACAGATTCAGTGTATAGACTTTTCGGGTCATCCGGAAATACAGATCACATCGCGNACCAATGCAATNGGCTGGAGTGTGACAAATTTCCACACTGTCTTCGGAGATATAGAAATCAAACGCGAACCNACACTCGATCGNCTGGGGTGGAGCAACAGNGGTGCTCTTATCGGNGAAAACCGACTGGTTCACTATATCTACAGTTCGGAACATTCTTTTTCCGACAGGGTTGACGGNGAAGAGGCCACCCGTAACGGTATACTCATCTGGGACGCNGTGGCCCTNAANGGNGGTTGCCATATCTGGATTGACGGTGAAGGAACGGCCGACAACCGCAGTGTATTCACATTCAAGATGTGGGAAAGCACCGAGGCTCCNGAAAAGCCAAAATCGGGAACAATNTTCTATCTTACCTGCGATTGCCCGGGTATNGATCCGGCNGCCCGCACCGGNCAGTTGTGGCGAGTCACCACGCGNACCGGNAGTGANCTTGTNCAAAGATTTATNTGGGANGAATATAAAGGNGAACTCTTTATAAACTGANCNGGATAAACTAATTCATCCTTAAAAATTATTTATATGNATACCGGAAAAGAAAATAAAGCTCAAGGAGCACGAAATGTAAAGGAATTTCGATATGGAGTCTACGGACTCAGCGAATGGGTTGCTCTTATTCCGGCCGGTCAGGCGAAGCTGCGTGTGTGTTTCGCCGGTGGAGAGACGAGCGGCTACGGGCGTGTCCCGGCGTCGTTCGTCACACGCGACCGGTCGTTGGCCCTACTCATTGAGAACAGTATTTATTTTAAGACGGGCCGCATCGTGCGCCTTTGAATCAGACACCNTTTATCGAAATGAAATATCNATTGAATGTAGTGATCGATTATGTCTATTCACTGCTTGACGAGAATCGTGAAATTTTAGANGAGCGGGTTGAATATGCCGACCCGGGGGTGCAATTGGCTCCGTTCATTNCTGCTCTGTTGCCCGAATCGGCCCGAAAGGTGATAAGCGAGGCCTCAATTGACAAAATAGATGATTGCATCACGGTTGCCGAGAGTCGGTTGCCCGCGGCCGATTTCGGCNCTTCGGGNGGTGTCTCAACTCTTGGAAGAGCCACTGTCGGCCTGCCCGACGATTTTCTCAGATTGGTCTATTTCCGCATGAGCGATTGGGAAGANGGACTTTCGGTGCCGATGGAATGTGGGTCNGAGGNTCATNAGCTCCGTAATCGCAAACTNGGCANTCTCGGATATGCCTACCAACGCCCGNCGGTGACAATAAGAAGACGCGGACGGAATTGCGATCTGCTGGTGTATGGTTCGCAACCNGATGCGTCGGTTGCCNATCTGCAATATGTGGCTCGTCCCGCAATTGTNAATGAGGAGATAGATTTACCTCCCGCTCTGTTTCATGATGTTTGTGCNAATGTGGCGGATACGGTCTTATCCGTTTTGGCCACACCACACTAATTAATTAAGAATTATATATGGAAGATAAGATAACAACCTTGCCGGAAGGGTCTCGGATTTCGCCTGATATTGCCGGACGCACAGCTGTGGCGGTCATAGTGGTTGGGTGCATCCTGTTGATGACCGCGCTCATTATTCCGCCTCCGGGGAAGATTGATGACTCGGTGCTGGTGGCATTCGGAGAAATATGCACTTTCGCAGGGACAGTTCTCGGGGTGGGGAACATCCGCTTTAAACAAAAAAAGGAAAGACAGGAATATGAGAAAAATAGATAAGATAATCATACACTGCACGGCAACTCCGGAAGGGCGCANNGTGAGTGTTAAGGAAGTGACACAATGGCATAAGGCGCGGGGATTCCGCACNATCGGCTATCATTATCTGATAGGCCTTGACGGGAAGGTTCAACCCGGGCGCCCGGTCGAGGAAGTCGGCGCCCACTGCCTCGGACAGAACAGCCGTTCAATCGGAGTCTGTTATGTGGGCGGTATAGACAGCGCATCTTTAAAACCGAAAGATACGCGCACGCCGGAACAACGGGCTNCCTTGAAAAAACTTGTAAAGGAATTGCAGGCTCGTTTCCCGGGCAGTACGGTGCATGGGCATTGTGAGTTTGCTGCCAAGGCATGCCCCTGTTTTGATGTCGCCACCCGGCTTTAGGCCCTGAGCCGTGGCTNAAACCTCNGCCNGCAATGGTGNCGAATCAATATACGGGAGCCATTTTNGGNCGGAGCCGGGCCGGAAGACAACGCCTGTATTCATTCCAGGCCTCGCGGTTGTCATAATACGCCTTCAGATGATATTTNCCTCTTGATTTCAGCTCAATGCCGNGTGCATTGAGCTTTTCTTTTTCTNAAGCNGNNAGAGTGGGGTCAAGACTTCGCGACAACAGCGTGTCGGCACATTCCAGAAGGAAGTTTCCTAATTCTTTACGAACCCTGAAAAGAGTGTCTTCAATTATCATCGGCACGAAAGAATCGGGTGCATTGCCCATCAGCACATCCGAACGCCGTGCAGCTTCAAGGGCNCCGGTTATATTCCCGTTACGGAGAAGGCGCGTCCCGGCCGAAATCAGCGGGCCGCGCAATGCTCCTGTCATCATCGAAGGGGCACGATCCATATACACCGGTTTGCCCGGTGGATTCACCGGTAATATTTTAAGTATAGCTGAGCAAAGAAGNGAATCCGTGCGTTCCGCATCGGCAATACCGAATCTGTAACCGAACAGCCAAGGCGACATTCCTTCCGNCATGCCGAGGCGTTTGTCGGCTCCCAAAGCGCCTAACCAATAAATGGGGCGAGGGGAAGCAGCCGAGGAATTTGTGGCAACCATATCAAACATGATGAGATTCCGGAATTCAANGCCGCGCCCATCGGTNTTAAGCTTCCGCAGGTCATAAACCATTACAGAATCGCGATTGAGNGGAATGGTTACAAATCTGTGGCGGAATTTGGGAATTTCCATNTCGCGGAGTTCCNCCAGGGCATCAATTGCCGACACGGTGTCGGTAGCGAAATTATCNATATNNACACGTTTGAANGCATCCCATATTATATCACCACGGGTAAGAGTCGTTTGGATTGCGGGGGCTNCCCGCCAGTCTTTCATCTGGTTGGCAGCGTANACCGGGGTNTGGAGATACGCAAGATTGATAATTCGGACATCCCTTCTCACACCTTCCACCTCCTGCGCATACCACAGGGGGAATGTGTAGTTATCACCGTTGACAAACAGAATACCGTTTTTCTCCAAAGATTCCAGCATATTGTGGGCGAAGTATCTCGCAGCATAGCGGTTGCTGCGGTCATGATCGTCATAATTCTCAAATCCCATCCATGCCACAACCGCCAGGGAAATGGCGAATCCCCATATAGAACGCAGACGGCGCGCTATAAGCAATGCTCCGAACCCGATCCATATTGAAAACGCAAGATAAGAGCCTAAGAAGGAATAATCCCGTTCGCGTGGTTCTCCGGGGTCCTGATTAAGATAGACCGTTATGGCCAGACCGGTCATAATAAACAGTATGGCGGTAATGGCACATGCCTGTTTGCCGCGACGCCGCGATTTGAGCAACCATAAAATGCCGAGTATGCCGAGAATGAACGGCAGCCCGAAATATCTGTTTCTTCCCGGATTGTCNCAACCTGCCACGGGGGGGAGGNAATNTTCGGCTCCTAACATNGCATTGTCAACCACGGGAATTCCGGTAATGAAATTTCCATGTTGCACTTCCCCCTGCGACGGACGGTCGTTCTGTCGCCCCACGAAATTCCANAACAGNTAGCGCCAATACATNTANCCCGTCTGATAAGTCAGGAGCCAGCTTATGTTTTGAAGATANGTGGGCCTGTATGATATTCCGAGTCGGCGTTGACCNTCCTTGCCGAGTTTGCCTTGTGGGTTTGAAGCCGAATCCAGCACTTCCGAGACAGCAACCTTCACCATTGACGAAGTGTCCATTCCAACCCATTCTCCGTATGAAGTGATGTGAGAGGGTTTGGAACTCGTGATGCGGGGAAACCAGATGTTAAGTTCCGGAATTTTANGNGGGGTNGCCTTCATNCCTTTCACAATATATCCNGCNCCATCTCTTTTCAGNATTTCAGCATTGCGTGCGCTGTCGGCTTTTGAAATGCCGGGGATATGACTGCGTAATTTACCATTCTCGACACGAGGGGCATAAATAGGTGAGGAATAGTCTATTGCATAGCGNGAATAAAAATGAGAGCCGTCNGAACGATATTCCTCTTTCAACAGATTCCGACTGAAAGGAGTGGGACCGTAAAGCAGAGGTTTCGCACCATACTGTTCGCGACTCTGATAGGCGGCAAAGGCAAAAGGTTCGCCGGGATTTGAGCTGTTGGCCGGAGAGGGAATATTTCCCCTCACGGGTATAAGGGCATAAGATGAGTAGCCGATCAGCATCATTGCCAGCATCCATATCGCGAGGTATAGGCGTCTGACTTTGAAGTTCGAACCGCACACCAGAGCGATTGCCACGACTAACGAAACTATAGCTCCGACCGCATAGTGTTCCGAAACAATAAAAATGCCCGAAAGGAAAATGGCGGGGAAGCATGCAGCGGCCATTAGCCATCTNTTTGAGCAATGGCCCACGGTGTAAAGCGCGCAGACAAGAACGAGAGTCATCAGCGTTACATATATTCCCACTCCCCACAGGGCCGGAAGGTGGAAAACGTTGGNGGCCAGAAGCTCAAATTCCGCGGCTAAAGCTATTGATGAGGGCATCATGCCCACCAATATGCACCCCACCGCNATNAGAGAAAGGGTGAAAATCAGGATGAGCCGTCCGGTGGTGCGGATTCCGCGTCTCACGGCCCAAATCATAGCCAAGGCCGGGATGCACAGCAGGTTCAGTTGGTGGATGCCAATGCTGAGACCAAAAAGATAAGCGATAAGCACAAGTAACCGCCATGACGCACCGCGGCTGCGTGTTCCGGCCCACTTGGTCATCAGCCAGATGCAGAGCGAAGTCATGAATATCGACATGGCGTAGACTTCGGCTTCAACAGCCGAATACCACACTGAGTCGCAAAATCCGAAGGCGAGTGCCCCGGTAAGAGCTGCCCCGGAAGCTGCCAACGGAGCCGGAAGGCGGCGATGGGGTAATTTCAGAAGCACCCACAGGCCAACGCGGAATATCGTCTTGGCAAGAAAAAAAGCTGCGAAAGCTGTGAAAAGTCCCGACGACAGATTTATGGCCAAAGCCGCGTAATCGGGCGGTACGAAAAGAGTGACGATGCGCTCTGTAAGCATCCATACGGGATTGCCCGGCGGATGCCCGATTTCAAGCAGATAAGCGGATGAAACATATTCCGGACAATCCCAGAATGAGACTGTCGGGGCAACCGTGAGCCAATAGCATGCAAGCAGAATCGCGAACACGGTCCAAGCCACAATCGGTTCGGCGGGAAGATATTTTCTGTCAGCTTCGGTCATCAACTGAAGGCAGGGGGTGAATCCTGCGGTTAGTGAGAAAGGGTGAAACGCTTAGTCCTTAACGCTCGGCACGCATAGGGTTATTTAAAAAATCTTCGTATGAAAGTTTGATGCCTTCTTCCAATTCGGTGGTATATGTCCAACCCAAGGCAGTTGCTTTTGAAACGTCAAGCAATTTGCGCGGCGTTCCATTGGGCTTGGAAGTATCCCAGAGTATTTCTCCTTCATAGCCCACGGTCCGGGCCACTATTTCCGTGAGCTCACGGATGGAAAGCTCCTTGCCGGTGCCGGCGTTTACAGTCTCGTTGCCCGAGTAATTTTGCATCAGGAACACACATAGGTTGGCAAGATCATCTACATATAGAAACTCACGCAGCGGCGAGCCGTCGCCCCAACATATCACACTCGGCGCGCCCTGCTGCTTGGCCTCGTGGAAACGTCTTATCAATGCCGGAAGCACATGCGAATGGGTGGGATGATAGTTGTCGTTGGGTCCATAAAGATTGGTGGGCATCACTGATATATAATCCGTGCCATACTGACGGTTGAGATATTCACAATATTTCAAGCCCGATATCTTGGCGAGTGCGTATGCTTCGTTGGTCTTTTCGAGCTCTGAAGTCAGCAAACATGATTCCGGCATAGGCTGTGGCGCCATGCGGGGATAGATGCACGAAGAGCCAAGGAATTCCAGTTTTTTCACCCCATTTTTCCACGCGGCGTTGATGACATTCATCTCGAGCATCATGTTTTCATACATGAAATCGGCAGGCGCGCTTTGGTTTGCCACAATGCCCCCCACTTTGGCTGCAGCTAAAAAAACATATTCCGGTTTTTCAGCTTCAAAAAAGGAGTTAACGGCAATTTGATCGGTAAGATCAAGTTCGTTATGAGTTCTGGTAATAATGTTATTAAAGCCTTGGCGCTTAAGTTCGCGCAGTATAGCCGAGCCAACCATTCCGCGATGTCCGGCCACATATATTTTAGAATCTTTTTCCAATGTCAGTCAGATTTTTTCGTAAAATTACAAATTAACCACCATAAAATCAAATTTTACCAAATCCGAGAGTAGAAAATTCATCGTCAAATGTAGGCTGAACAAATATCGTCCCATTACCGGGCAAGTGTAGGGACGTGGCGCGCCACGTCTGGGGAAACACCTAATGAAAAAATGATCTTTTCATTGCCACTCGTCTTTCAAAAGAAAATCAAATAATCCCGTAAAGTATATGCCATTGTCATCAGTATATGGCATAATGTCATCTGCCACAACCACAATCTTCCGGAATGAATCGGATACCTTAAGAAGCGAGGCTAATTCCTGCTTTCTCTTTTCTTCAGTTGGAATTGAGTAAGCCGACTGGATATAGTACTTCTGATCTCCTTTGTTTACCACAAAGTCAATTTCCCGCTGAACAAACTTTAGTTTGCCGTCTTTCATTTCGCGGCTTTCCACAACTCCGACGTCAACAAGGAAACCCAGGACACGAAGATGGTTATAAATCACATTCTCCATGATGTGTGTCGGCTCTTGCTGTCGGAAGTTCAATCTGGCATTTCTAAGTCCTACATCAATGCAATAGTATTTCTTAGTGGACTCGAAATACCGCTTCCCCTTCACATCATATCGTTCCGCACTCTCAAAAAGGAAAGCATTTTCAAGATAATTTATGTAGGAAGCTACTGTCTTNGAATCTATCTTCATTTTCTGGACCGATGCAAGAGTATTGGCTATTCTCGCTGGGTTGGTCAGAGAACCTATTGAACTGCACAGCGAGGTTGCCAGCCTTGATAANGCAACCTCGTTCTTGACATTGTTCCNCTCCACAACGTCATCAAGATATGTCTTGTCCCAGAGTCTCTGAAGATAATTGATCTTTTGCTCATTATCTTTATAGTGCAGCAGTCTTGGCATACCACCGAAGGTATAATACTCTTTCCATGCCACACTGATGCTGTCATACATAGGACTGAACTCCCTGAAGGAAAGAGGAAACACACGTATCTCGTCTCCACGGCCCCGAAAAATGGTACTTATATCTTTTGAAAGAAATCGTGAATTGCTTCCGGTCACATACACATCTATGTTCTCATGACCATTTAGTCCATTCACAAGGCGTTCAAAATTATCAAGTTCTTGTATCTCATCCAGGAATACATAATAATTCTCATCTTCGTTTTTTATGAGCGAATAGATGTATTCTTTGACAGCCTTATGGTCAAGCACGTCAAAATCGTGCTTATCATCATCTTTGTCGAAATCTACGGTGATTATGTTCTCTGCCCTTACCCCCTGTTCAATAAGATAATCGCGGTATATATGGCTTAGAAGCCACGATTTTCCACACCGACGAGGGCCGGTGATGATTTTTACCTCACCGTTGGCTCGCCTTCGAATCAGCTTTTCAAGATAGAAGTCTCGCTTAATGTACTGGTTATGATTCATGCCTATTCCATTTTTACTGTAAATTTACAGTTTTTTTGGAATAGATGCAAATTGTCTCCTCATTTATTGGGATTTAAGAGCGGGAAAATTAATAAATTGATAAAACATGACGATATTGATTGTTTAACTCACAAGTAAACTGCGAGAAAAGTCGAAAAAGTTTATATTGCAAGGATAGATTGCGATAACATTCCATTCTCTTTCCAATGAGGACAAGAAAGAGTTTCTACTCAATCTTGCCGTAGAATACCTTACAAGAGCTGATGCAGAAAGAATCGTTCAGAATATCCGAAGTGCAATACGTGAACAGTATATGAAAGGACGTTATGTTCTGCCACAACAAAAGGACTTCACACCGCAGGTGGCACAAACAATCATACAAAAACCTCGAACAAGTCAGGGATGATTTCTAAGAGTTTCTTATGTTGTACAACATGTTATTTTAGTTGGGTATTAATTATAAACACTTTAATTTTGCAAATTATATTAGTATGGTTTATTATTTCGCGTAAGAAAGTGTTTTGCTATCCTTGCACGAGAAGAATTTAATTAAAAGGTGTTTTCCAATGAAAAAAATGATCTTTTCATTGCTGGCTCTGTCTGCATCCGTATTTATATGTGAGGCCGACAGTATAACCTCCACTCCATCGCCGGCAGTGACAAACAAACCGTTGACAGTGACGATCTCCTGCTCGAATATGGGCTCGGAAGTCTACTGCTACACTTGGTGTGAAAGTGTGGACGATTCTTATCAATTGCCATGGAATTGGGACGGAGTCAATTCCCAGAAGTTCCGTATGACAGGCAGTGACGGGCAGTATTCAATCACGATTGAGGATATTGCCTCATTTTATCAGCTCTCCTCAACTCAACTTTCAAGTCTTACGAAGTTAGGCTTTATTGCCAAAACCAAGACAGGCGCTCAGACTTCCGACTTATTCGTAGATGTGGTTTGTGCTCGCGACGCATATTCCGGTGGTGAAGGCACCGTTGCTTCTCCATATATTCTTAAGACATCTGACGACTTAAAAGAATTGTTGGCCAACCCGGCAGACTGGGCGGCAGATTCTTATTTTGTGATGGATTCGGATATAGATGCCACCGGTCTTTCGTCAGCCATAGGCACAGCCTCCACCCCCTTTGCAGCCAATTTCGACTGCCGTGGCCATTCAATAACCGGTCTTAACCTGCGTGGAACGACCCTCGGTTCGGCCACCGGTCTTTTCGGTGATGTGAAAGGCGCCACAATCAAAAATCTTGGTGTTGTAAACGGCCATGTGGAAGGCACCACATTTGTCGGCATGCTCGTGGGTCGCCTTGAAAGCGGCACGGTGGAACGCTGTTTCACTACCGGCACGGTTGTCGGAACATCTATCTGTGTCGGTGGTCTGGTGGGTGAAAATATCGCCGGGCTGGTGTCTGATTGCTATTCCGGTGCAACGGTTGAAAACCTTGACGATTATGCCACCGGTGGTCTTGCAGGTAAGAACAGCGGTACAATCAGGAATACCTATGCTGCCGGCGACGTGACCGGTCATGACTATGTGGGCGGCCTCGTTGGTGCCAACTATGGCTCTGTGAGCAATTCAGTGGCACTCAACAGAATCATCACGGCTCCACATGATTTCGTGGCACGTTTCGGAGGTAATAATAATACTCGTAACTCGGGTTCCGGCAACCTTAGTTGGGATGAGATAGGAACGGGGCGAGGCACTTGGACATCGCACGGCGACCACGCTTCAACCCAACCCGCTAACGACCTTAAGGATAATACAAAATTTGAATCTCTGACCGGTTGGGATTTTGACAATATCTGGGAATGGAGAACCGATATGAGCAAAGAATTCCCGGCTCTCCGCAATCTTGAAAATCAGAAAACTCCGCTGTCGGAAGAATATTATGTCTCCATAACCGGAGTTGAAAGCCTCCAACAAAATGGCCTGCTTACTGTCGGCCCGAATCCAACCAACGGCCCTCTCAGCATCACGGCTGAAGCCGGAGTGGGTGAATTTGCGATGTTCAGCCTTGACGGTGGCGTGATGGTAGCCGGCTCGGCACATGGAGCTTCAGAAGTTTCTATCGATATCAGCAACGCTGTTTCCGGACTTTACATACTGAAAGTCACCGACGGGAATGCTAAAACTTCAGTATTCAAGATTATTAAAAAATAAACCGATAATTTCCTCCCGAAAAATATGAAATCATTAACCAATATAATTGGTGGTGTCAAAGCCGGGATGCTTTCAGCTGTCCTCGGTCTTGGTGCCCTGTGCGGTTATGCCGCAGATGCCACTTTGAATCGTCTGGAAATAAAAGTCGGAGGCCAGAATATTCTCACCGACTTTAACAAACAGACCAAAAACTATGAAATTGAACTTGGTGAAGATGCGGCTTCAATAGCAACTTTCTCGGCCGCTCCTTCTTCAGCAAATGCAACGGTTGATATCGCAGTCAACGGCCTTCCTTATTCCAATCACTCTCTAGGAAGCCTTATTGCCGGCGAAAATATCATCACTTACACTGTAAAGGAAAACGGAGCCACCGAGGTTTATACAATCAAGGTGACAACTCCGCTTGTGGTGCGTCAGGAATACTTTACTTGGAAAAACGCCAATATCTATTTTGTGCTCACCGACCGTTTCTATAACGGCGACACTTCTAACGATGAGAGCTATCACCGCCACAAGACAGTGGGAGGCTCGAACGTGGCTACATTCCACGGCGGTGACATCAAGGGTCTGACTCAGAAACTTGATTATCTTGACAAACTCGGAGTCAATGCGATATGGATCACCGCTCCCTACGAACAGATGCATGGCTGGACGGGCGGTAAAAACGATGCCTTCGCGCATTATGCCTTCCACGGTTACTACACACTCGACTGGACCTTCATGGACCGTAATATGGGAACCATCGAGGATATGCGCAATTTCGTTACAGAGGCACATCGCCGCGGCATCCGCGTCGTAATGGATATCGTGCTTAATCACACCGGTTATTGCACCCTCGATGATTGCGTTGACTATGATTTCGGTAACTTTAACGGCACTCCTACTGCCGGATGGGTTCCTTCGTCTCAGCCTTATTCAATGTGGAGCGAATCAAATGCCGTTAGCTTCAATGCCGACACTCAGGGCAAATGGGGCAATTGGTGGGGTCCCTGGGTCCGCGCTTTCGGCGACCGCGCATGGGGTGCTCAGGTCGGTTTTGTTGTGCCTGGTGGTGATGATAAGACCATGTCGCTCTCGGGTCTGCCCGATGTTGTGACCGAGCGCACCGCCTCTGTTTCGATTCCTCCGTTCCTGGCAACAAAATGGGCCGCTGAGAAAGGTGGTGATTACGATAACTACCGTCTGCCCAATCTTGACGGCTGGCGTGTGAGCGGAAAGGGTGCTCCCGCTGATTATGTCATCAACTGGCTGGCCGGTTGGGTTGAATATTTCGGAATTGACGGTTTCCGCTGCGACACTGCCAAGCATGTGGAATTCAATCGTTGGAATCAACTTAAGAATGCCTGCAAACAGGCTTTGGCTGCATGGCGTGCTTCCGACCGTGCCGATGAATATGCCAAAGGTTGGACCGACGACTTCTGGATGACCGGTGAGGCCTGGGGTTGGGATCACGGTGACACAGGTTATTTCACTCAGGGTGGATATGACTCAATGATCAACTTCGCCTTCAACGGCACCGAAGGAGGAACCGGACGCACCCCGACAGTAAATGACTGGAGCTATTATGCTAATTTCTGTAACGGCAGCAACGGCCGTCAGGTGCTTAATTACGTTTCAAGTCACGACACCGGTCTGCATCGTCCCGGCGACCAGAAGAAGGTGGGAACAATGCTGCTGCTCTGTCCCGGTGGCGCACAGATTTATTATGGTGATGAAACTTCAAGACCCAATGTGGATGGCGGCGGTGATGCCGGAATGGTGACACGCGGCGATTTCAACTGGGATGCCGAAGACAACGATGTGAACAAGCATTGGCAGAAAGTTGGCCAATTCCGTCGTCGCAATCCGGCCGTCGGTGCAGGCTCACAGACCGAAAACAACGGAACCTATATCCGTAAATTCTCGGAGAACGGTTATACCAATGCCGTCGCTATCAAGCTTGACACTCAGAGTGGCCAGACATATACTCTCAATGTGGGTGATGCTTTCCCCGAAGGCACCCGTGTGATGGATGGTTACAACACAGACAATACGGCTACCGTCACAGGCGGCTCGGTGACTATCACCGCTTCCGGACCGGTGCTGCTTATCGAAGAATTCGGAACTGTAGGCGGTGATGGCCCGACTCCCCCCATTCCTCCGACTCCTTCAAAGCCTGTGGTTTCGGCTAATCCCGGTTCGTCAGATTTCACCGACAACGTTACCGTTACCCTTAGTGTGAACCCTGCCGGAGTTCCTATCCATTACTCCACTACCGGAACGGCCACAGCCTCGTCGCCCGTTTATTCCTCTCCGCTCACATTCACCGAGACAACCACTCTCTCAACTTACGTTGAGAACGAAGCCGGTTCAAATACCGCGAGCTTCACCTACACCAAGAAGTCTGTAATCATCGACCCCGTTGAGCCCGAAGATGACTATTATATTTACTTCGACGACACATCAAAGCAAGATGTGGCGGTTTGGGCATGGGGCCTGAACGACGTGAACTGCACTGCCTCGGGAACATGGCCCGGCGACAGAATGACCCTGAAGAATGGCAAGTATTACTGGGCTCTTCCGGCAGGCAAGTCTGTACCCACCAATATTATTATCAGCTGGGGTAATCATGGCGACAGCGAAAGAGCCGGTGGAGGCGACCTGACCTTTGTCAACAAGCATACCTACAATGCCGACGGCTCTCATTCCCTTATCGAATATGGCCCTCAGAAACCGACTATCACAGTGAGTCCCGACGGAGGAACAGTGAAGGGTAATGGCAGCATAACTATTGTAATCAATAATGATGCCACATCAATCAGCGGCAGTTTCAATGGCCAAAGCCTCAGCCTCAACAATGGTTCGAACACACTTTCCGTTTCCGATTACCTTTCTGAAGGCCAGAGCGCAGAGATGACGCTAACAGCCACAAACAGCGTTGGAACCGCAACTTACAGCTCAACCTTCACACGCGATGATTCCACTCCTCAATATACGCTTACAGGCGACTGGCGCGAACTTTCAATCTATCAGATAATGGTTGGCTCATTCCAGCATGGCGAGGGCGGTGCTTCCGGTTACTCCGATATGTGGGGACCTTCAGGACATCGCAAAAACGGTAATCTCCGCGGCATTATCAATTCTCTCGACTATATCAAAGACCTGGGAATGAATGCTATCTGGATGACACCTATCTTTGATTCAACCAATGGCAACGGCGGTGAAAAACTTCAGGCCACAGGCTATTTCTGCACCAACTATTTCAAGGTAGATCCCAAATTCGGCTCTGAAGCAGAGTTTGATGAACTTATCCGCGAGGCGCACAACCGTGGTATTTACGTAATTCTCGACGGAGTGTTCGGCCACCACGGCGGTGTGAACAGCGCATCTCCAAATGGCAAATGGATTCAGACCCAGGATAACACACCGAATGTGCGTGGCTCTGAATCGGGAAATATAGTTTATCCCGGATCTCTCGATTATTTCAAGGAAGTGATTCGTTACTGGATGGAACGTGGCGTTGACGGCTGGCGCCTTGACCAATGTTATCAGGTGTATCAGGGTGGACACAACTATTGGAAAGAACTTCGTCAGGAAGCAGAGAAAGTTGCGTCCGAGCGTAAGGCACGTGGCGAACAGTGGGGCACGCTCGCCTATATGGTGGGCGAGGATTGGACTTCTGCTCCCAATATCACCACAACCCAGCAGGACGGTCTCAAAAGCGTTATGGACTTCGATGCCAAGGATAATCTGGTGGGTCTCGGATATGGAGTGGGCTCTATCGGCTGGCTGCTCGGAAACGATGCCTCTGCACGTGGCTACAGAGATTCCGGCGTGAATCCCACAATTTTCCTCAGCAATCATGACACTGATCGTGTTGGCGACTATGTTGACATCAATTCAAACCCTAAAGGTCTCATGACCCGCCATGCAGCGGTGGCTGCTTACTCAGGCCCGACCTGTACTTACTATGGTGACGAAATTGGTGACAAATGCGGTGACGGCTATTCAGATAACCATTCTCGCACTTCCGGCAGAATCTCTGGTTTCAACGCCAACGAGCAGATGGTTCACGATTATGTTGCCAAGGTATTCAAGGCGCGTGCCGAGAATCCCGCTTTATGGCGTGGCTCTGTTCAGCGCGAGCAGCAAGGCAGCACTGTTGAAGTCATCACTAAGACCGATGCACAGACCGGAAATAAGGTAATAGTAATCTTCAGTTCAGTCGACACCAACATCTCAATCGGAGGCACAGGTTTGGATCTTATAAACGGAGGCAACGTAAGCGGCAACGTTTCAGTTAGCGCGTGGGTACCTGCATTTATCAAAATGAACTGACCGTAAAATCGATGTAAACAAGCAGCTTGTCTAAAAAGAAAGAGCTGCCTCAAAATTAACTGCACTCCAAAAGTTGAACAAAGAACTTTTGGAGTGCAGTTAATTTTGACACAGTCTCTTGAACTTTCAGCCTCATTGAAATCTTCATCGACTTGTTGAAGATTTATATTCTTCTGATTATAGTTTCAGTGAAACATTGGCAAGCCGTATATCAATTTCCCTTATGCCTTATTACATCAATAACAAATTGAGTTATGCGATTTTGCCGGTTTCTATTTCTGATTTGAGGAACTGGAATATATAGACTGCGCCCTGATAGTAAAGGCCACATTCAGGGTCGTTGAGCTTGGCGAAGGTAATTGATGAATAAAGCTCGTCAAGGGCTCGGTGTATATCCCAGCCATATTCTGCCATAAGCATTTCAGCGAGTTCAGCCGCAAGGCATTCTATTTGAAACTGTATGTCTTGTGTCATAAATCGATGCGTTTTAAGAGTTTTACGGCTTTTGGGGTGCCGATGAAGTATTGAATATCATGGTCTCCCTTAAATCTCAGTTCATCAACAAGTGCTGATGCCGACAGATAGCCCATTATGAAACGGCGAATCTGAACACCGACCGTATCATCGGCAATAGGTCCTATAACAATATCATAGGGATGAGCCGGAACATCGGAGTTATTCTTTCGGTTCATCACGACAAATTCTGCCCACTCCTCTGAGTAGTCATGAAAGACCTTTATGTTCAACCCATTCTTTATAGCCTCGTCTTCGTCAAACTCAAAGCAGGATAAAGTGGGGGTTCCCTCATTGAGAAATCGTGTTGTTCGAGTAGCCATCTCCATAGCTTGGTCGGGGTTTGCATTGAGATAGAAACCTTGTCCGAAATCCTTGCCACGTTTACTGCGTGAGAGGTCAATCTGCTCGATAGCTACGTTTGAACCGTGATAGAGACGTTTCATATCCTACCTCCTTCCCGTTGGCAAATGACTTGGAGGTCAGAAACAGCGTCATCGATGGAGAGAGTATGCTCGGCAGCATAGCAGTCGAGAAGGAAATCTATTCCTGTGAAACGCCGCAGATATGCGTAGGCCTGCATATTGGAGAGGTTAAATCGCTGCGCGAAAGCTCCGACGCACGCCACTACATATTCTATTCGGTTGAATATTTCTTTCTTGTCCATGGCTATGATTTATTGAAGTCGTTTAAGTCTTTAACATCAATATCAAGTAATTCTGCAATCTTCACAAGCATATATCCTCTTAGTCTTCTGTGATTCCATTTTACTTGCTTTGCTTACTTGTTACAATACTTTGATGTTAAACGCTAAGTTACAAATAAATCCTGAGATTACCATATAAATCAGTAGAAAATTTGTAGCTATAGTCTGAGAAATGAGGAGATTATACGCACAAAAGCCACCGAGAATATGGAGGCACTCAACGGTTTTTTTTGTTGGTACTCGGTGGAGGCGAAGTAGAGGAAAGTCTCATCTAATCCTTCCTTTTGCTGCTGAACTCGCGTTATTATGATGCAGAATGCCGGGATATGGCGCACGCCACGTCCCGGCATTCTGATTTGTAATGCTTTTATATAATTTTTACGCTGAGTTATCGGACTCTAACTACCGGTAGGAGTGGTTAGCGACCCAGAGCCTTGTTGAGTGCGTTGTTGGCTGCGTCTTTAGCTTTGTCGGCAGCCTTGTTCACTTCCTGTGAAGCTTTATCCTTAGCGTTGTCAACGGCCTCACCGGCTTTATCCTTAGCGTTGCTTACGGCTTCACCCGCTTTTTCTTTAGCTGCGTCAACAGCCTCACCGGCTTTTTCCTTAGCGTTGTTTACGGCATCACCTGCTGCGTCTTTAACATTCACGCCTGCTGTCTGGAGTTCATCGGCAAAACCTTCACCGGCGTTCTTTACGGCATCGGTAAACGATTTTCCGTAGCCTTCCATTGTTTCCTTGTAATATTCGCCGTATGCTTTTGCAGCCTCTTTAAAGCTCATTACAACCGTTCCTTCTTTATTAACGATATTACCTTCGTTGTCGATTTCCAAACCCTTGGCTGCCAGGCTGTCTTTAAGCTCAACGGCCGAGGTGATGTTTTTAGGTGCAACTTCTTCGAGCACAACTTCTTCTGTGGCTGTGCTGTCAACATTGGCATCTGTTTTCTTGCTTCCGCAGGCACCCAGCATAAGAAGACTGGCAAGCCCAAGCGTCATAAATACTTTTTTCATAATATTAACTTTTTAATTAGTCATCCTCAGCACGTCAGATATATCTTTTGAAGTTTCGGGATAAAAGATTCCCAGGAAAGATATTTGGCGTAATATTTAAACGCATTGTTTCCGATAATTGTTCGCATCGCATTGTCAGTAGCCAAAGTCCTCATTGCGTCTGCCAGTGCAGACGGAGACAGGGGGGGAACGAAAATGGCTGTTTCGCCGTCGGTAAGATACTCGGATTGAGCGCCGTTGGGAGAACAGATTATGGGGCGTCCGGAGGCCATTACGAGAAGGTTGGAAAGTCCGAATCCCTCTCTTTCCACCGAGGGGAGAACCGCAAAGTGCGACTGGCTGATTATATCCCGCGCCTTATCTTCGTTACGGCTCCAGTCTATCATTTCCATTACATTCCGGGCCATGGCGCGGCGTCGCAATTCATCGAGATAATCAGGGTTTCCGGTTCCGCAGATGCGCAGCCTCAACTTTAATCCTCTTAAAGAGGGGAGGGCATCAATGATTGTTTCGATGCCTTTCCCTTTCACCACCGGGCCGATATATAACGCGAAAATCGGGCCTTTTTCGGGAGGGTCAGTAGGAAGGGAATAGGGAGTATTTACGCTGTTAAGTATGATGTGGACCGTGCTGACACGCATCGGGAGGCGCTGAGGCCACGGCGATTTGAAGCGTTCGAAGGCAGTTCGCGACACAAAGATGTGTGCGTTGATTTTGTCGTAGATACGTCTGAACAGCCATGAGTTGCGGCCCGGTCTCACAGTGTGACGGGTGGAAATAACTCGGATATCGGGCCTTTTGGCTATTCGCTTGGCAAGAAGGGCGGTGAAGGCGTCGCGGTATCGATGCACGTGGATATAGCCGTTGTTATGGCCAACCTGCCGCAGGCGGCGAGCCAGGATAAATGCTGATGCCGGATCAAAAAATCCTCTCAGGGGCGCATGAAGCAGATTGATGCCGACTTTGCGAAAACGGTCATCCACCACTTTCGCATCGCGGGTCATGGCCGTAACGTCCCAGCCCTCTTTGTGAAAGTGGCTGCAGATGTCTACGGCATATTTCTGTGCACCGCCCCAGCGGTTGGAGGATACGAGATGTATTAACGTCGGTTTCTCACTCATTGCATATTAATGCAGCCGGGGCTCGCATGTGACCGGACTCCGACACGCACGTGTTCAGTTGGATGTAGATAGCATTACGCGGATGTCAATGCTTGGCATGGAGAGGAAAGAGCCGATGAGTTTGTCAACAAGCTTGCCGTTGAATGTCACCATTCCCATCTGCATTCCGGGGGTGGTCTTCATCATGTTGTCAAAGCCGTCTTTTATTGACATTTCGTTGAAGAAATTAACGAGCGGATTGGAAAGGGCCATAGCCACGGTGCGCGGCAGGGAGATGGAGGGGTGCGACTCGTTCAAATCGAGCACATACACACTGCTCTTGAGCGATGATGAAAGGCTTTTCGGAAATTCAAACGGGCGTGTGGTGTTGCCGGTGATGATAACGTCGGCTGTCTTCACGCGGTTGGTGAGCACCCGGGGATGAATGATGATCAGCTCAACGGGATAATTGCAACTTTGGCGGGCAATCTGAAGTGAAGAGGTGTCGTTATCCATCAGAACAACTTTTGCGCCTGCTCCGGCGGCTGCATTGGCCGCTGCAATACATTCAGTACCACATCCGATGATCAGAACCTCGCATGGATTGATTCCTGCAACTCCCGAAAGAAGAACGCCTTTCCCACCCCCAAGATAAGAAAGTGATTCCTGAGCATACATTATTGCGCCGCGGCCATCTATCTCGTCAACTATATCTGCAAAAATCTGCATGTCATGGTGTGAAAGCATATTGTCGAGGCAGGCACAGGAAATTCTCTTGTCAAGAAGAACCTTGATTACGGATGTTTCAAAAAGAGTGTTGTCCATCATGCACACAAGTGCGGCTCCGTTATTCATTTTCTTTACATCCTTGGCTCGCAAAGGCTGGTAGCTGACCACAACCGGACATTTCAACGCTTCGTCGCGCTGCACGATTTTTACACCATATTCAGCGTATGTCTCGTCCGAGAAACTGATATCAACTCCGGCCCCGGCTTCCATTGATATGCGTATGCCGGCGGAAGTGAGCAAACCGCAAGCTTCCGGAGTGAGAAGAAAACGTGTCTCGTCAGTATCGGCATAGTTGCCTAACAAACCGATATGTATCGAATGGGGAGCTGCATCCAGTTCCTGAATCCGGGGTTCAACCTCGGGCACTGCTGAATTGGTGGGTATCATGGGCGTTCTGTATTGGAGTTATATTCGGGTATTATTACCTTCCCGTTATTCGCAAAGTTAATAAAAAATTGAAAAAATGCAAAATGTTTGTCAGTAGGGACGTGATTCTTCACGTCCGGGCAGACCTCATTACCATGCGTCGTCCCGGACGTGAAGAATCACGTGCGGGCAGACCCTATTACCATGCGTCGTCCCGGACGTGAAGAATCACGTCCCTACTGGGAAATGCTGCTTCAGGAAAGCGGAGATGGTTTCTGAAATCTGGTTGTGGTCTTCCAAGTTGTCTCCGCAATGGATAATGTGTGCTTTCCGATAATAGTTTAAGCGTGACGATAACCCTTTGTCAACTGTTTCACGGATTTCTTCTTTGGTTTTTCCGGCCATTAAAGGGCGGCGCGCATTGTTGATGGTTATTCTCTCGACAATTCGGTCGGTGGAAGCCTCAAGAAAAACAACCGTCCCGCGCTCAAGCATATAGTCGATATTGTCGAAAAAGCAGGGCGTACCCCCACCGCATGCGATTATAGAGTTCTCGAAATCTGCAACTTCATGAAGCATTGCTCTTTCGAGTTTGCGGAAATGAGCTTCCCCGTCCGAGGCGAATATTTCGGTTATTGACCGGTGAAATCTCTGTTCGATATAGAAATCGAGGTCAATGAATTGTCGGCCGGTTGCAGAGGCCAATGCGTGGCCGAAAGTTGTTTTCCCACAACCCATATATCCGATTATGAATATCGGATCTGAACAGCCATGAGTTCGGGAATAAGAATCAGATTGTAAATTGGAATCAGATTGTGCTGGTCGGTTATTATCCATGTCTCGGCAGGCGCTAATAAGAAAGTATTGAGTATTAAGCAGTCGCTAATTAATAATATTCCGGAGAAGTGTCCAGAGCAAAATGGAGAGTGCTATAATTATTATGGAGGGCAAAGAGTTGACTATCGCATAGAGTTTGGGAAAACGGAGTCTGAAAATGGCTGCAAATGCCATAATAACAAGCAGCGGCAGGGCGCATAGCAGGAAGGCATTTGATTCCCACGCCCCTCTGAAATCACCGTTCAGCAGGGCATGCAACATTCTCTGGCTTCCGCAGCCGGGGCAATCCCAGCCCGTAACCAAATGAAACATACATTTAGGCGCGTATATCGAATCGGCCGGGTCGAAAAAATAATAGGCCAAGGCAGCAATGATAACAGCAACTGTTATCAGAATACTCCTCATCGATATGTTTTCACTCATTTTCATGAGGGTAAAAGAAGAGTGAGCGGCAGGTACAATGCGTTTGTAATGATACCGGCCACAATTGCAACGATAATCCAGATTTCGGCTTGCCGGGAAGCACGCTTCGCCCCTTCATAGTCGGCGGCATAATATTTTGAACTCACAGAAGCGCTGAAGATAATAGCCGCAATGCCGGCGGGCATACAGCAGCATAGCGTGGCGAGGATAGACCAGACCAAATAGGTGGGGGGCATTGGCTCGCGTCGGGGTATTTGAGTTTCATTCATTCCGGGGCCAACGGGTGGGGGTGTGGTTTGCATTCCCGGATAGGGAGGAGGCGCCTGTTGAAAGGAATCGGGTTGCGGAGCTTGCGAGTCGCGTTTGACTTGCTTTTCGTCAAAGTGCATACCCAATTTTTCGGCCCATTCCTCTTCCACCTCAAACTCGCGTTTAACGGGGGGAGGAGTAGGAATCTGAGGTTGATTCACACCATTCTCGGATGGCTCTGTAGTATCTTTATTTTCTTGATTCTTGTTGATGTTTATATCTTCGGGATTCATAGTCGGGTTCTTTATTAGGTTTTAGGCGTTAGGTTTTAGGCGTTAGGTTTTAGGCGTTAGGTTTTGGGCTTTAGGCGTTGGATTTTGGGTTTTAGGCTTTGGGCTTTGGGTTTTGGGCTTTAGACGATACAGAAATCTAATCAATATTAATGTTCTGCATGTCAACCAGTTTCTTGTAAATGCCCCCTTTGGCCATCAATTCATCGTGAGTTCCAAGTTCGGCAATTGCACCGTCGCTGAGCACGCATATTTTGTCGGCATTCGTTATGGTAGAAAGTCTGTGGGCGATTACAATTGTGGTTCTGTCTTTCATCAGCTTTTCAAGCGCGTCTTGCACAAGGCGTTCGCTTTCGGTGTCGAGTGCGGAAGTGGCCTCATCGAGAATCAGGATCGCGGGGTCTTTAAGGATGGCGCGTGCAATACTGATTCGCTGCCTCTGACCGCCCGACAGGCGACAGCCCCGGTCGCCGATCATCGTGTTGTAACCATCCTCGGTTTCAATTATAAAATCGTGGGCGTTGGCAATCCGGGCAGCCTTTTCCACATCCTCTTGGGTTGCATTCTCAACTCCGAAGGCGATATTGTTGAATATAGTGTCGTTGAAAAGAATTGCTTCCTGATTCACGTTCCCCATCAGCGAGCGTAAATCCTTTACGCGCAGATTCTTGATGTCGATTCCATCCACAAGGACTTCTCCTTGTTCAATGTCCCAGAAACGGGGGATAAGGTCAACGAGGGTTGATTTGCCCGACCCCGACTGGCCCACAATGGCAACCGTTTCTCCCGGGGCGACCTTCAGGTTGATGTCGCGCAGCACGTTGTGGTCTTCGTTATACCCGAAGGTTACATTGCGGAATTCGATACTGCTCTTTTCCTCTTTCGGAAGATTCGAAGGTCTTGCGGGGTCGCATATCGGATTCACCGCTTCCAGAATCATATCTATTCGTTCCTTGGCCGCCATGCCTTTACGCACCGTGTATGAAACTTTGGAGAGGTCTTTGGCCGGATTGATAAGACTATAGAACATCACCATATAGTAGATAAAAGAGGGGGCATCGATATCCGAGTTGTTCGAAAGAATAAGGCTGCCGCCGAACCATAGGATGATTGCAACCGCGGTTGTGCCCAAAAACTCGCTCATGGGGTGAGCCAGTGCCGTGCGACGGCTCACGCTGTTGTTGATACGATAAAATTCTTCGGTCTGACGCGCGAACCGGTCTTCCATTTTTCTCTCGGCATTGAATGCTTTGATCACTCTCAAGCCTCCGATTGTTTCTTCGGTGTTTGATAATATCTCGCCCCATTTGTTCTGCGAAGCCAAAGATTTGGCTTTCAGTTTCTTACCGACAACTCCCATCACACCGCCCACTATAGGCAGCATAATGAAAACGAAAATCGTAAGCTTCCAGCTCACCACCAGCATCATTCCAAGGCAGGCGATAATCATTATCGGGTATTTTACAAGCGAGAACAGACTGGCCATAACCGAGTTCTGCACTTCCTGAACGTCGCCCGAGAGGCGCGCCATTATGTCTCCCTTGCGTTCATTGGTAAAGAACCCGATGGGCAACGTGACGATCTTGTCATACATCTGACGGCGGATGTCGCGAACCACTCCGTTCTGCAACGGAATTGTGAAATACTCGCTGAGATAGGCTGTCATTACTTTTATCAGACATGTCACCACCAGAAGAATACCCAGGAAGGCAAGCGTGAAGGAAGGGCCGTATTCGCCTATCAGTTCCGACATGTAATAATAGAAATTATTCTTGAGGGCATCCATGCTCCACCCCTCCATATAGGAATATTCCGTGGTGTCCATTCCGAACAGCATCTGCAGGATCGGGATGATGAATGCGAACGAAAAGAGAGTGAAGAACGCGGTCAGAAAATTAAAGATCACGCTCAGCACAATATCGCGCTTATAGGGCGAGGCATATTTTTTAAGAAATATAAACAGTTCTTTCATTTGTCAGGTAATTTTGTTTGAAGGCACGGGTTATTTTAGAGATGCGACAGTTGCTTCTCCGCATGGTCTCCCCAGAATGCCATGAAGTCGGCGCGGGTGCGTTTCCAGCGTCGGTGACTCCAGAGCCAATATTGGGGAGCCTCCTCTATGTTGGCCTGAAGCATTCTGAAATATTCTTTCGTTATTTCAAAGGTGGTTTCTTTCTTCGGATTGTCGGTAATCTTTACGTAACGCAATGAATAATAGCCACGTTTCGGGCGGCTGAGATGACAGAACAACACCCGCGAATCAAGGAAACGGGCTATTCTTTCCGGGCCCGTAAAGACAAGTGTGTCGTGATTCAGGAAGTCAACAAACAGATGCACGTCAAGGCTCGGGCATTGGTCGGCTATAAATCCGGTTACGGATGGTTTGTCTTCGCGTTTCCATTCTATAAGCCGTCGCATAATCTCTGCCATCTCGATGTTGTTGGAACGGAAACGGGTGCGTATACGCATGAAGATTTCTCCCATCACAAGGTTGTGGAGGTGATGAAAAACCTGTGCCGGCTGCGCATCGGGTTGCTCTTCTATAAACCACAACGGCAGTGAACTGACCCATTCCCAATTGCAATAATGGCCTAACAGCAGCGTAACGCTTTTATTGTTCTCGACAGCCTCGAGAACCATTTCAGGGTTTTCAACCTTCATGCGGCGCATGATGGTCCTTTCAGACATGGAGAGCATTTTGATTGTTTCAAAAGCATAGTCGGTCAGAAAGCGATAGAACCGGCGTTCGATGCGGGCCAATTCTTTCTTGCTCATCTGCGGGAATGACGACGCAAGATTTTCCCTCACCACGCGGCGCCTGTATCTTATCACCGTGTGCAGCAACCCGGCGATAAGATCGGAAACAAGATAGAGCAGGCATAAGGGTACGAGAGATATGCACCATAGCACTCCATAGAGTAGGTGGTATAGTATTCGGTCGGTCAGTTTCATTTGTCAATGACGCTTTGGCTCAGAGCCTTATCGTTTATTTTGCTTTTGCGGGAAGAGCGTTGGCCGGCGGCGGGAAGCACCACCCACCGCTGTATGCACCATGCCGCCACCCACCACCCGGCGGCAAGAATCCAGAGCATCTCATATTCTTCTTTCACCTGCCACAACCCGGCTCCGTTCGAGTTCATTTTTACGAAGCCTTCCACTCCCCAGGTTGCCGGGCACAAGCCGGAAAGGAATTTCCAGACCGAGGGCATGTCATAACGTGGCCAGATCAAGCCTGAAACCAACAGGAAGAAAATGGAGGTCACTACCCAGCTTACGAACACCGATTCGCGTTCGGTTACAAATGCCTGGAAAACGAATCCCACCCCCATTGAAGCAAGCACCATCGGGGTCAGGAAGGCCAGTTCTTCCAGCACATTGCCGGCCATGGGGAAGCTGAAGATCAGAGGCACGTAGTGCACAAGGAAAATTATCGGCAGGGCCAGAATGGTAAAGTAGCACAAGGCTTTGCCAATCATGGTTCCGATCACGGAGTTGCTGTTATTATGTGGATTATAACCCACCACAGCCGCGCGTTCATGCCGTGCCCCTCCGGCCATGCCCAAAGCAAGGATGATGCATTGCTGCAGAATCAGAATCAGCACCCCCGGCATTATGAACGAATCGAATCCGTTGCGGATGTTTCCCAACGAGACGTTGTTGATAGGCATCAGATCGCCCGTGGATATTGTCGACACGAGCGGAGCGATGTTGTTTATGTCCTTCGAGAGAAGTTCGCCGCCCATTTCCTGCATCACATTTGTGGAGGCCACCAGAAATCCGCGGTATCTCAGCAGAAGGCTCATGTCGCAATATAAGGCAGCCGCGCCGGTTTCCCCGCGCCCCACGGTTTTTGTGAAGCCTGTCGGAATTTCAAGGATGCTGAAGCAGTCATGATTATCCATCGCTTTTCTGGCTTCCGGCAGGTCGGCGGCATATCCGATCACTCTTACCTGGTCGCAGGCATCCAGCTCGCGCACCAGCTCGCGGGTCAGTGAGGTCCGGTCGCTGTCGATCACAACCATCGGAACGTCTTTCACAAGCTCAGGGTTGTAGATCAACGAATAAATCACCGGGTAGGCAAGCGGCAGGAAGGTCAGAAAGAGTATAAGGCCCTGGTCGTGCAATATCAGTTTGAATTCACGACAATAAACCTCAAAGACTCCCTTTATGTAGTTCTTGATTTTTTTCATATAACTTTAACATAGAAAGCGCCTACGGGCAGTAGACCGGACGAGCCATCCACCTTTTTATACGCCACATCACCGTGACCGGGGCAGCGATATAGATAAAGTAGGCCGCAAACCAGATTCGTGAATAATAGATGTGGCGACCTGCAAGAGCTTGGTCGGCATAGATAAGGAAGTTATATCTCACGGGCATCAGCCAGCTGAATATCGACATGGCCGGATACATGCTTTGCTCGGGAAAGGAGAAAGCTGCGATCGAAAAACTGAGGATGCCGGTCAGCGCGCATATTGAAAGTGAAAGCCTCAAGTTTGGTAGCAGGCCGAAAATGAATATGGCAAATCCTTGGCACGCCAGCACATAGAGTAATTCCGAGAGGCCCATCCACAGCCACGACCCCGACATGGTGTAACCGTTGTATTTGAACAGCCATGCAGTCATGAAGAATATCATTACAAACCAGATGATGGTTTGCGGAAGCATCTTGGCGAAGACAGCACGGTAGATAGACCCGTTGGCCATCTGCAGAAGCCGGGTTGAAGTGTGGCGCTTTATTTCCTGACCCAGCGAGAAGCATGTCATAAGCATTATCATGAGCTGCATCACACCGGGGATGAACGAATTGCCAAGGTATATGCCGTAATTAAGCTGAGGATTACCAATCGGGCGCGAGGCAATATTTATGGGTTGAAGCAGCGGAGCGGCAGCCTCGGCATCCACGCCCACGGCCTGGGCCACATTGACCGCGACTCCCGCTTTTGTGTATATTGCCGTTGCTTTAAAAGTCTTGAAAAGCATCGAGCCGGGCACGAAATAAGACATATTCGTATAGAACGTGATTTCGGGAGAACGGCCTGAAAGCAGATTGGCTTCAAAATTTTCGGGAATAAGAAAAAAACCGTAAATTTTTCCCTCTTGCAGGGCGGCGCGGGCTTCGGAATAAGAGTTTGCCGTCCTGGTGAGGTCAACCATTTGCATCCCTCCCAGGGTCTGGGTGATTTCGCGAGACAAGGAAGTTCCGTCACGGTCAACAATCGCGGCCGGAATACGTGTCGGTAAGCCCTCTTCGAACATCGAGGTGATGAACAGGAATAGAAACAGTGGAAGACCGATCATACCCACCCACATCAGCGGGCGACGCACAATCTGCAGCACCGAGCGGACCATTATGGCCCTTATGCCCCGTTTTTCTTTCGGTTGTATGCCGTCGGTCATAGTTCTATTTGGCTTTCTTCTCTATTCCTTCGTAGAGCACTGACATCCCGGGGCGGAAATTATGGATCGCTTTCGCCGGGCGCGCTTTTATCTGGAATGTGCGTGCGTCATAGGTGCCGGTGGCTTTGGTGGCCTGCCAGTTGGCGTATGTGCCAAGGTCTTTGATATAGAACACTTCCATCACCGTGTCTTTATCAAGAGCCGGAATACGCACTTTCAGACGGGTGCCGACTTCGATATCCTTCAGGAGAGTTTCGCGCACGTTGAAGACTGCCCAATGATCATCTTTCTGAAGTGTCATAATCGGTGCGCCGGTGGCCACGAGTTCGCTCACGTTCGGATAGACCACGGTGATTTCGCCGTCGCAGGGGGCGGTGAGATACTGGTCTTCAAGAAGAGCATTTACTTTGCTTACCCCCGATTTGGCCACTTTTACCATTGCTGAAGAGGCTTGTTTATCTTCCTTCTGGGCTCCCGAGCGTGTCAGCTCATAACTGCTCTTTGCGGCTGCCTCGCCCGAACGGGCCATTTCGTAGGCGGCCTTGGCCTCATCTCTTTTCTGGGCGCTTACAACCCCCTTGGCAAACAAGGCCTCCATGCGGTCGTAAGTCTTTTTGGCGATTCCGGTGGCGGCTTGTGCCTGTTTCCACACGTCTTCGGCTGCATTTATGATCTGGATACGCGTGCCGGCATCAACTTTGGCTTCGGCTGCCTTGGCGGCTTCTTCCATGGCTTCGGCCTGGTCATACTGCGCATCGGCAAGAGTGCTGACGATGTGCACAAGAGTGTCGCCGGCATGAACGCGCTGACCCTCTTCAACATAGATGTGCCGAACGCGTCCCGGAAGTTTCCCCGAAATGCGGATTTCCGTGGCATCACCTTGGCCTTGAACCGTGTCAGGCTCGGGCTCTATGCATAGGAATCCCACCACTGCGAGGGCTGCGATGACGAGGAGTATTATTACGATGGTCAGAATAAGAGCTTTGTCTTTTTTTGTTACTTCTTCCGGATCCTGCCCAATGGGTGCTGTTGAGCCGGCCGATTGGTTATTGGTGGTGTCGATCTGTGACATTATCTTGAAGTTTGGATGTTTGCTGATTTGAATGGCCGTTGCGTAATTCGATGCGAGTCAACGGCTTGATTGTAATAGACTACTTGTATGAGAGAGTGCCGAGCACCTTCGAGAGGTAAACGTCGCAGAGTCGCACTCCGATTTCGGCATCAATTTTTTCCGAGTGAGCCTGCAGCCAGCCTGTCTGTGCCAGAATCACGTCGTTGGCAGTCAGCACACCCTCTTTGAAACCCTCCTGGGCGCATCTCAGATTTTCCTCGGCGCTGCGCATATTGGAGTTGGCCATTTCGTATGTCTTGAATGCTTCCGAATATTTGAAACGTGCCTGACGCACCTGAAGAGTCACTTTATCTTCCAGGTCCTGAAGCACGATTCTCTGGGCGTTGGTGGCCGAACGGGCCGCGCGGAAAGTGTTGTAGTTCGCTCCCCAGTGCCAAATCGGAATGGTAACGGCTGCCCCTATGCTGAAGCCCCCTTTAAGATGACGGTTGAACCCGTTGATAAGGTTGGGGGTAGAGAACGTATAGGCGCCCACCAAAGCCAGCTTGGGCAGCATCGAGCTTCGGGCCAGTTTTTCTTGACCTTCAAGCATGCTTATTCCTTTGCGCACCATTTCAAGATCCTGGCGCCTGGCATAGACATCCTCCATATCCGTTACATAATCGGGACTCACTTCTGCAAGACGGCTGCCCGATTCGTCGGCTAAAGTCATTTCTGTGTCGGCCGAAAGGCCGCAGGCCTGGGCAAGGGCCATTCTCGAAAGTGAAAGTCCGTTATCGACTTTGTTGAGCAGTATGCGCGCCTCGTTGAGTTTGACATCAACATTCAGTAGGTCGGCTTTCGTGGCGATCCCTTCTTCAACCATTGCGTTCACATTGTAGTGGAAAGTATCAACGAGATTCACGAAGCTTTGGGCAAGCTTTTGCTTTGCCACAAGCGAAACCACAAGCCAGTAATTCTGGTCAACCTCATAAAGCACGTCCTGGGTGGCATTGTTTCTTCCGGCCACCAGAGCCTCCTCGGCATATTTTGCAATTTCGTTAAGAGCCTTTATCTGGCCCCCCATGAATATAGGTTGGGTCAGAGTCACGGCCCCGGCAAAAACGCTTCGTGTGTCGAAGCTCATTGCCTCTTTCGGAATCACGGCCACCACCTCCGGAATCGGCATCCCCGAAGCCGGGTCGGTCATCGGCAACCCGTCGGGTCCGATCAGAAAATCATACTCATACTTTTGTGTCAGCGGATTGAAATACATCGTGGGGAGTTTTGCATCCTCACTCAGCAAGCTCGTTTTGTGCTGATTATACATATAAGTGGCGCTCGCATCAATGCCCGGCAAGTAGGCGGCCGCGGCTGCCTTGCGGGTAAAGCCGGCCCCTTTTATCGCCTCGTCGGTTGCCTTCAGACTTTTGTTGGTGCGCAACGCCATGCTGCGGCATGAATCAAGGTCAACTACTTCTCCGGCCAGGACGTTGGCGGAAAATAGCACACTCACGGCCAGGGTCGCTAAATATTTATGTTTCATAATTGATTAAGAACAAGCAATATAGAAATTTAATAACCCCCTTCGTAAATTTCATAAACTTACGCAATCACAAATGCAGGGTGTCATATTCTATTTCAAATTACAAAAATAAGTAATAAAATGTTTTAAAGCAAACCTATCCCTCCGAAAAATGCAGAGCGACCACCATGCAGGTATAACAGTGTCAATGCATGAACGTGTGGTGTGCGAAAGTATCAGGGGATGGGACTACATTCGGGGCAATCGGCCAAATTTTGATGCTGTTGCCTTGAATAAAAAGCTGGAGCTTATTTTATGCTACAATATTTAATTATATTTTCAATCGCATCCAACAGAGGAGGAATATCTGTTGAAATAGCCTCGAAAACAAGGTCTGCATCAAGTTCAAAATATCCATGAGCTATGTGATTTCTCATTCCGACAATAGCCCGCCAAGGAATTTCAGGAAACTCGGATTGTAAGAAATCAGGTTTTATTCGGTTGATGCGATTCACACCCTCGCCTATAGCAGTAATCAAGGTGCAGTTTGCAGCTAAAAGCTGCATTCCCCGGGTGGTCAAATAAAAATATTCAGGAGATTTCACATGTGAATTCCAATCAACCAATTGGATAAGTATGTGCTCGAAATTATTTATCGTATTGAATTATAAATTATGTGGATGAAATTTTGGATTCGGCTGAAGGAGTTATGGGGTTCCATAGCAACAGAAGCCGGATTCTAAAGTTCGCCTCAGAATTTATGAGGCAATGCATTAAATAATTTCGAACACATACTTACTAGTATCCTTGATTGATTCCAGAGTCTGTAACACACGCTCCTTATCTGACTCAGAGAATAACAATTCCATCGCGGGATATCTGGTTCAGTAGTTTAGTTGACAGATGGGTGTGGCGGCGAACCAAGTCGACAGATGTTTTGAGCAATCCTTCAAGAAAATCACGCAGTCCACTCATAAGCAGAATTTTCGGTGGCATATCCACCAAAATATCCACGTCGCTATCAGGGCGATTATCGCCCCTGGCCACCGAGCCGAAAAGGCACAAGCCTGTTACCCCATATTCCTGCTGGATATAGGGCAGATTTTGCTTGAGCAAGGTGATACATTCCAATGAATTACACATAACATAGCAAATTTAGTTAAAAATCTTGGGAATTTTACACCGGCATCATAAAAATCAAGGCTGACCCCTTGATTCCTGTCCCCTCCTGCGTGCTCTTAGTCACAAATTTAGTAATTTGGAGGAAATTTTTATAAATTCAACAATATGGACAGAAACCGAACAGTCCCCGGTCTTGATGTCCACAAAGATAGCATTTATCTTTGTATTATGGGGCATGATGAAGCCATAATTTTTGAAAAAACTACGGTTGCCCAGTAAGGAAAATAGCGTTGTGGTATAGATAGGCCGAAAGGGCGAGACCAATGCGTAATGGTTAACTGTAAGAGTTCATAGACAAGAGGCCAACGTCTTAATATTAATTAATCAGTAGAATCTTATCTGCTTCTGACGGTCATTGGCTGTCTGGTCAAGCACGACTTCGAGGGGGCCCGTTATGTTGCGGATATTTCCTGCATAATTTTCCAGCCAATTTGAATAAATATCGATGTAGGCATAGTCTTTACCGTCTGCTTCCGAGCGGAATCCGTAGATGCGTGCCTGTTTACGGTGCGTGCCGAACCCGTAGTCGGCATTTAGAGCGATAATGGTCGGCACCGGGCCTTGCACGGGCATGAACAGATAGCCGTCTTTGATACGAATCCCAAGATCGTGTGATATGCTCCGGCCCGAGTAGGATGTGACATTTCTCAGATTCTCGGGAATAACTTGTGAAAGTCCGGGCATGCGGGCGTCGAGCTTGCGTGTATACAGGCTCACGTAGTCAAGATTCGTGTTGGGAAATCTTTGGAAGGGAGTGTAAAGGGCAAGCGGACTTATGTGCTTGGGTTCATAGACCTTCCCGAAAACCGGGGAAGTCGGATTTCGGTAGTATGCCTCAAAATATCGGTCCAGCTCGTGTTTGAAAACGCATGCATAATAATCGGCCGTGCCGAATCTTATAAATCCGGTCAAGAGGAGAATACCAATCAATATCTTGTGTCGGCAAGCGTTATATGTGGCCCACGAGGCAAGGAAATATTTTGCCGAAAGATGCAACAGAAGAATAATTGAACTGATGCGGCACCACCAACCTCCGCGGCCTGGTATGTTGGTGTGGATAACTATTGCGAGCGAGATTAAGCTTGTAAGCAGAAGAAACAAGGATAATGTATCCTTTTTTAAAGTCGCGAACAGGTATTTCCGGCATGTCAGAATAAGTAGAACCAAACAGGCGGCGAGCAGAATTCCGGTTTCGATATAACCCACGAGATGCGAGAGGTCGAGTGTGCCAAACGAAAGAGTTTCCGACATCGCCCCATTCATTCTTTCTTTCATGCCCGGAGAAAGAGTGAGACACAGAAGTCCGGTCAACATTCCGGCTTCCGCAATAATGAATCGTGGTTTCCTCCACTCGGGATATAGGATGGTCATTATTACCATTGCCCCGAAAACGGGAGCTGAAAAGCCTTCATGCCACGCGCCGAATAATACCGACACTATAAAAATAAAGAGTAGTCTCCACGATCCGAATTTATTATTTCCCTGCCCTCCGAAAGCGGAGTTTCTCAGAAACCATAGGGCGAAAGCCGACGACCACACATAGTTTATCTGATAGTCGATAAGACACAACAATTCGGCCCACGGCAGAAAAAACATAAGCGAAACCACGCCGACAGGCACAAGAGGGGAGGTCTTTATATCAACTTTGGCTAATTTGAAAATTGATAGAACGGCATACAACAGCAGCAGTACGCTGACGGTTCTTGCCACCGACGACGGAAGAGCCAGCACGAACGGAGCCACAAGATTTCCGATGCGGATGTTGTCGGTATAATAGTGGTCAAGCCACACCTGACGTATTCCTTCCCACAGACCCTCGGTATGAAAAATATTTCCCCCTTCCACGGGGGGAAGAATACTCTGCGATTCGAACCAGGGCCGGAGCTGAAGGATAAACCAATAGTCGTCCATGGTGCGTGGCGACAGAAAAAACAGCAGGGAGAGAGCGATAATAAACAGGGCGATGACGGCGATGTTTATTATGCGGGATGCGTTGGGGCTGATGTTGATGCGTTTCATTTGTCGGATGCCTCTTTTTCGGGATGTAGGGTCGTTTTAATGCTCTTTATTGTAGCAAATCAACTCTTTCAAGCTTTTTGAAGTTTGATTCCACCCAGTCCTCGTAAATATACACATAGAGATAGCGCCGGCCGTCGGCTTTGGAAACGAAAGGGGCGGTCCAGATTCTTCGCCAGCCGGCGCCGTTGCCGTAGTCTCCTTCAATCACCGGATTGCTTTCCTTATCCCAAACCATAAATCTGCGTCCCTGAAACTCCATCATGCCTGCGCTTCCTGGTATTTTGCGTGAACGGCCCGGGGTGACGTATTCCAATTCGCGAGGCACGGCCGCAAAACGCGTCCCGAATTTATCTTTGTAAAATTCTATCAGTCCGTATGAGCCGAAAGTGAATACCCCCACATCCGGCATGTTTGCGCATATTATCGGAAAACGCATCCGGTCGATTACGTCTACAAATACCGGTTCTTCGGGTGCCGACAGATACGCCTCGATATTCTGCATCAAGCT
Organism: Bacteroides sp.; assembly: GCA_014802335.1. Classification (GTDB taxonomy): domain Bacteria; phylum Bacteroidota; class Bacteroidia; order Bacteroidales; family Muribaculaceae; genus Lepagella. Next base: position 42,893 of record JAAVCL010000006.1, read on the forward strand.
TTTGCGAATCCTGAAAACCTGAATGTCTACGGTTATCCAGTGTGCGCACACAATTGCCATTAAAATGTTGGATGTGAGAATGGATTTTCGGTTATAGGTGTGCAGAAAATCTGGATAATACCTGTTTAGGATATAAAGGATTCCGAAAATACCCATTGTGGTGGCCCACCAGCCCACCCGGGCATCGGCATAGGTCACACCGGTGACGGCGGCAGAAATAAATCCGCTGATAACCATAAACACAAGCTTTCGGTCTTTTGCGAAATTCCGGAGTCGTTTGCCGGCCGGATATTTGCGAGCCAATGTAATAAGCAGCAGCATCACCATTGCCCAGAACATAATGGTGGCCATGATGACACGCCCGATAAAAGCCGGTGTAAATTCAGCCGCGGGGGTTGCCTCGAGCGAAGAAATGCGGGCCCATTGCCCGGGCGCGCAAAAAATCCATAGCAATCCTGCTGTCAGTCCTGCCAGCGACCGGTAAATTAACCCGTTGCGGCTGTCGCGGTCAATGCATATCATTATTCCCAGAGTCAGCGCCACTGGTAGTGACATTGCCTCTTGCCAGCCTCCGCAAATGAAGCCCGTGAGCAGCAATGTGATGCCGCCCCCCGGTGTGAGTCGCTTCAGGTTCCTTTTTCTTTCCATTATGGTAAAAAGAAGGAACATCAACGCGTTGGGTATGATATAGTTAAACTGATAGTCAAGACTTCCCTGATGATTTCGCCAAGGCATAAAGAAACCCCATAACAGGATTGCCAAAGGAACAAGAGCTGATTTACGGATATTTATATCCACCAGTCGCAACCCCGAGATCATCACCCATATCCAGCACCCGGCCACAAGCAGCGAGCCAACCCATTTGGGCAAAAGAAGAAAAAACACAACAATGATATTGCCGAACCGGGCATTATCTATCTGATACCTTTCGCGCCAGGTGGTCATCATTTCATCCCACGGCAGCCCGGCCTTAAAGATGTTGCCGCCATGCTCGCCATTCATCACGCCTTGGTCGAAAAACCAGTTGCGGAGATGATACATAAACATGTAGTCGTCTACATATTTTGGCATGAAAATAAGAAAGATTCCAACTAAAATGCTGAAAATAGATAGCCACAATATGTTGAGGTTCAATTTTTGGCTGAATTTTCTCATTTTGACGGCAGGGGATATTGAAGTCGTTTAAACGACTCCATTAATTAAAAAAGCCGATTCTCAAAACTGAGAATCGGCTCGATGGTTGTCTTACCAGGATTCGAACCTGGACAGGCAGAACCAAAAACTGCAGTGCTACCATTACACCATAAGACAATCCTTAATTGCTTCAGAAATCTCCGGCTGCTGAGATTGCAGTCTCTTTCTCGAAGCGTGTGCAAAGTTAATATATTTATTTGGAAAATCCAAATTTTTAATTCAATTTGTGGATTCGGGCCTTATTTCTGCGGCCGGGGTGTTGCTGGGCGAGGGCGTTTTGGCTCCCACCGGCTACGCCGCGTTGTCACGGTTATTTTTTCATTGTAAAATGACGCGAAGCAAGTCGGTAACCATCGCAGAAGACCTCTACCGTGTAGTCGCCGGGCGTGAGCGTTGTGTTCACATCCCAGTAAATTGAAACGGGTGTTTCCTCATTGGCATATTCAATGCTGCGGCGTGCGGTGGATTGAACGCTTTGGCCGTCGATAGTGAAATTGCCTCCGTTGCCAAGCAATGCACCTTCCGGAGAAATGATGCGCATATAGAATTCTTTCATTCCCGGCGAGGCAGTGTTGTTGGGGCTTACGGTGAAGCTGACACCGAGTTGACGTGCTTTTGTGATATTTTTCTCCACTTTACCCTTCTTGTTGTAGGCATGGAAAGACATTCCGGTGATATTGAGCTTCTTGGCGAGACGCACGGTCTGTGTCAGTTGCTCGTTGGAGGCCGTGGCTTGTGTCACCTGGTTCGACAGTTGCTCATTCTTTTGCTGAACCTGCTGGATTTCCTGCTTCAACCCGGCATTCTCTTCTCCAAGCCTCTTTATTTCCTCAAGATAATGGCGCACAATCCCCTTCAAAGTGGCGATTTCCCCTTCAAGCTGTTTGATTTTTGCGCGGCTGGCCGACAAGTCTTTATTATGGCTTTTCTTTTCGGCATCAAGTTCCCTTATCAATCCTTCGATTTTCATTCGTGCCTCATTATACTGCACGATAAGAGAATCATTCTTCAGGTGAATCTGTTGGCCTTCATATTGGTTGAAATCTGCATTCAGTTGGTCAAACTCATTTGTGAGCAACAATTGGTCGTTGGCAATAGCCAGACTGTCGGCACGTGCCTGAGCCTCATTTACAGCCACCGTGTTGTCGTTGTTGCGTACTATAAGCACCACGATCAGGCCGATAAGGCCGAGCAGCACCACTCCGGCTCCGATTGCAAGGATCTTGATTTTCTTATTCATGACATCTGTTCTTTCTCATTTCGCAACCCGGCCACGCGAAGCAGCCGAAACACATTGGGAAACAACTCCGGCATCGCGTTGCAAATCTCCAATTTCCTTAATGCAAAAGGTTGCGAAATGTTGTTAAAACGCTTATTTGTAACAAAGATAGTTTAAAATCGCGTAACCTGCAAATATGTAGGTTCACAAAGCGAAAAAACGTCCGGCAATGCGGTGGTGTTTTTCAGACGTGGCGTGCCACGTCTGGGGAAACATCGCCGACTCATTACCGGGCGAGTGTGCCGACGATTTTTATCATTGTGAGATGCCGCGGGTAATATGCAAAAAAAATCGGCAATTCCTTGCGGAATGCCGATTGTTTTGTACGATTAAAATCGCGTTGCCTTTAGGGCTCTGATTATTTTGCAGAGTCAGCGTTTTCAGCAGCGGGAGCAGCTTCAACAACTTCAGCAGCAACAACAGTAGTGTCAGAATCAGTTGCAACAACTGCAGTTTCTTCTGCAACTTCTACGTTGAGTGTTTCAGAATCAGTAGCTTCAGCAGCTTTGTTGCCGCCGCAAGAAACGAGTGCTACGCTGAAAAGAACAGCAAGCGAGTAAACTAATTTCTTCATTTTCTTAAAATTTAAAATAATAAAACAATGTCTGCTATCAAAAACGTTGCAAAGATAAGTAAAATTATTATACCGCAGCAATTTTTTCATCTTTTTTTTGCTGTATAATTATCTTTTTAACATTTGTGATGCTTATTTTTATGTTTTTTAACTTATGTTTGGCCTTAATTATGTTTGGTCTTAAAAAGTATATCCTAACCCGACGTAGGGAATAAAGCGCAGAATGCAGAACGGAAGTTGACCGATGATGCATGGTGACAGGCCGGCGCGGAGCAAGAATCCGTTCTCCCGTTGATAGCGGTAGCCTAAATCCATGAAAATCTTGGTGTAATATTCCGTATGGGTATTTTCATAAGAGGGATGATCCATATCCACCGACCCGTCGGGCTGTAAATATATCCGTTCTTTTTCAAACCCGATTATGGGAGCATAACCCACGCCGACTTCAAAAAAATTGCGCTTTTTTCCGAAGATTGCATTGACAGCCAATGGTATGGATATGGAATGATCGGCCGAAGTGCCTATGAACCCTGTGTCGCTGAAAAAGCCGTAGCCGATACCGGCGCGGAACCCCCAATGCGATCCCGCCTTGAAGCGTTGGTCATAATTCACACCGATCACGTCAGACGCTCCGAACAACTCGCCATATACATTTCGATAGATAGGTGCCTTTTCCATAACGGCGGTTTGAACGTTAATGTCATGAGAAGTCTCTGCCCTCAGGCTTTCATTCCATGTCATTCCGCTTAAGATTGCTAACACCAGACAAATAGATTTTGAAATTTTCATAAAATTAGGTTGTTTAGTGTAATTCTCTGTTCCGAGCGTAGTTCGATTATTGTTGATACACCATGATCTCGCAATACTCCATAGCTGATGTTCCTCGGATTTTAAGTTTTCGTTTTTTTACGTCTGACGGGGGAACGGTTAAGGTTATCTTAGGTTCGGTATTGCTTGCATTCACATGAAGCCATTCGTATTTTACACAAATAGAATCCTCATCTTGGTAATATGCTCCCACTGCATCATGACCAACTTCTATTTCCGGCATTATCCTAGTATTGCCTTCAATAATCTGAGTACCTCCCTCGGGGGTAAAAAATACTTTCTTGGGATAGCCGAGATCTTCTTCTCTGAAACAACCACCGATAAACATCGGAATCAACAGTATTATCCATGCAAATAGTTTCATAATGTAAAAATTTTGTTATAGTTAATAAACGACAACATGCAAGTAATTCTTATAATTTGTATGCCCTGATGATTCAGATCCAGGATCCGGTTCTGCACCTTCACCGTTAAGTTGGAAGATGCCATCCACATAATAACCATTATGTTTGCCAGCCCATCCAAAATCACAGTGTACCATTTTGCTAATTTCCTTAGTTACTGTTTGTTTGGTTTTGACACCCTTTTCATACCACGTTTTTGTTACTGTTCTTTGTCGTATTCTATAGCCATCCACATTCCAACAATGACTTCTCGTAAGATCGCATGTGTTAGCTATAGAATACATAATAGTAGGTTTATTATTATCTAACATTTCAATTGTCCGATCCCAGGTGTATTGATATTTTTTAGCTTGTGAGTAACCACTCCTTGCCATATACTGAATGGCGTCGGATGGGAATGTGAAAGTTCCATTATAGAAATACCAACTGTCGCATCCTATACTTATTCCCATCAAAAGACTTGCTGCAGAACGTTTACCTGTATCGCTCAAAAAATTAGAAGATAGTGCCTGCCAATCAACCCTTGAGCCGTTATAAGTAAATAGGGTGGGGGTTCGGAAATGTGTAAATATTTTTGCAATTGCTAAGGGAAAGCAACCGGCGGGTGCTTTTCTGCTTGAACCAAAAACTAAATACTTACGTCTCTTAGGATAGTAATCATTAAAAGGTGACCATTGGTGCCAATATTTAAATTGAGTCAACATTGGCGATATATTATTTAATATTTCCCAATCAGTTGTTTCTGTTTTTACTGTTAGTTCTCCATATCCTGCGCCGGGATCAATAGCTCCAGTTCCCGGTTTGAGTGGATAGACCTCACCGGTATATGTATTAATATTCTTAACTTTCATTGCATAATCCATGCACATCGCTAAAGTGAAAAGATTAGAAGTAGTGTGTGAGTCAATATTAGAAGTGTTGGCTCCCCCTATTTTATTATTGAACTCTTCATCATCATAATAGTAATCTCCACAAAGCGTATCATCTTTCTCCTTATCGTATAAGTTAACAGTGTTTGGGTTCATATAAATTTCGTCACCTGTTTCTTCAATCGAAAAAAATCCCGGACCAGTAGTAGGATAGTCGTCAAAAACATATTTATTGTTAGAGTCTGCGATTGCAACAGCTGCGTATGCTTGTTTTTCATCAAGCGTCCCCTCATCGATAATTGCAATTATAGAATTGGGCATGGATTGATCAGCTGCAAGGATTGCGTAACCTTCTTCATTCTTAAAGTTAGCAATATATACTAATGCTGCAGTGTCAGAAGGAGTTGTATTGCTTCTTGTATTCTGTGGAATATATTTCACGGGGTAAATAGATTCTACTTCACGGTTATCGTCACTTCGGGTATTGTCCCCTTTCATAAAGGCTTTCAGATTGGAAAGAGCCTCCTCTTCAGAAATTTGTGTGGAAAAATGAGGATTTGTATCAGTATTGGTTAATTGACTGCTTTCGATTTCTTCTTGCGTACAAGAAAATAGCAACATTGCAGTCATACATCCTGTTGCAACATTTAGAATTAATTTCTTCATTGTGATGTTGGTTTTTATAAATTAAAGTATTGTATAGTTTGTTTATATATCTGAAAGTTATATCTATATTGACGGATACATAGACTGGTTTGTAGCTGATTAAATATTCGCAAATTTATATATTTGTACGAAGCGGGTATAAAAACACAGTTCGTAAATATTTGTCAATAACATATTATAACATAGTAAAAAAGATAAAACACGGTTATTTTTGCGATGAATTTAGTACGGATAGAGCGATAATGCTGCTATATGCGATAGAACTCCAATCTCAAAACATCTCAAAAAAGTTTTATCGTTCAAGTTATTATTAATATTCAATTGTGATTGTGCCTATGTAGTGGATGTCGGGGGTTATGAGGTGTATGTAATACTCTCCTTGAAGATTGAGCAAACATTCAACGAATTCCCTTTCATCGCTAAATATTTCTAAGCACACATCGTTCTTTTCATTCCAGATTTCATATTGAAGTATGTCATCGGGAATATTAGTATATCCTTTTTTATCCAAAGTCCCTTCCCATACGTATTGTCCCGGTAGCCGATGACCTCGGTGAATCGTATCATCCTTGTCGCATGAATGTCGTTCATACGCTTCGATAGTTATTGATACAAAAAATGAGTTATTCGAAGCTTTTATTATAGCAGAATTTGCAATAGTAAGAATACTGATAATAGTTAATAATGCGAGTTTTTTTAGTAATTTTTCCATAATAAGTATGTGTTAGAAATTAGTTAAAGTATTGAGTTATGAAGTATGTTGTTGAAATTGTGGATTCGGTTGCATGCTTTATGAGGTTCCATAGCAACTAAATTCGGATTATAAAGTTCACCTCAGAACATATGAGGCTATGCATTATATTATTTCGAGCGCATACTTAATTTTTTATGTTTTTGCAAAAATATGTATTATACTTAAGTTTAAATGTAAAAAATAGTTCGGAAATAGTTCGGAAATTATTTCCGAACTATTTCCGAACTATTTCCGAACTATTTCCGAATTATTTCCGAACTTTATTTTACATTCGATATTAAATAGTTGGAGTTTGCTACAGTAGTTGGATTATCGTTTCAATTCCTTTTGGACCATGTGGTGTGTCAAATATACGGGAACTTATAGAGTTTTTACGTGTCGAAATGGTATTAACGCTCCGGCCTTCAATTATACTAATCTGCTTGGTGCCAAAACCACATTTCATTAGGAGACAAGTCCGCTGGTCATAGCTTCGAATATCACCACCTAAAAGAGTTGCCAGTTTCTCTGAAAAATCGGGTGATACCTTAATCACCAATGAATAAAGATCCTTCCAGATAGGTGAGTTCTCTAAAACGATATTATTTCTCTCAGCGCAATTTTTAAGGGTTTTATATACCTCAGACTGTACGATTTCATTGGCAATCGGAATCGTTGTTCCATTTTCTTTAAACTCTGTTGATAAGCGTAGAAGTTTTTCGCGCATGGCAATCCTCAAATCTTTATCTAATTTTTGGAGTGTGCTGTTGTTGTTTGTCGCTATTTGAGTAACTTGTTTTAGATCTGCATCATTATTGGAATTTTCCAGTTTAGTTAACATCTCTAACTGCCGACTAAGTTCTATTTGTGATCTTTTAAGCGCCACCACATTGTCTAAGGCGTTTTTTAACTCATTTAGAGTGTGTTTATGCTTAATTCTGCGTACTACTGTGTAAAATAAGCCGCAGATAAGTATAAATGCAAGAAAGGTGATAGCAATAGAAAGTTTTCGTTGATGTTTTTTGGAATTAATAGAGTCTCTCAGGTGTTTTAAATAATTATATTGGGCTTGTTGAATTACCACCATTTGAGCATCGGAGTCTTTATATCTTTTGTTTAAAGCAATTCGATATTTTTCATAATAAATAGGAATTGAATCCGGTGGAATATATTTAATTAACTCAGGAGTCAGCATGGAGGAATATGCGGCCACCTTGAAAAGAGGGTCAGAGTTGTGAATTATTTCATTAACTTTAGCATAAGCTGTTGCATCGTCACCATTAGCATGGTAAAGATTACTTTCACTGAGTAACAACGAATTGAGTGTATAATTAGAAACATATTTTCGAGCCACATTAAGATAATCAGCAGCTTTACAAAAATCTCCATTTTTTAGACAGTTATCGGCAAGAGTGATATAACTCATGCATATATCTTGATCGGGCACGTAGCCTTCATAGTGCAAGGCAAGATTCAGTACGGAATCTGCTTGTTCTAATTTCCCGGCAAACGAGTAGGTTTCACCGAGCAGTTGAAGATCATAAAAGTAGGAGAGTGTATCCAACGGGTGCATCTCCAGTTCAAGTTGCAAAGCCTCCTTAATGAAGCCGGCTGCCTCGGTATACATCTTCATGTTTCCTAACAGACGTCCCCCCTGGCTGTAAATGCGGGTGCGCAACTCTATTTTTGAGGGGTCGCCTTCGGTCTCGTCAAGAGCCTTGTGGAAATAGTCGAGGGCTGTCGGGGAATCCCCCAAATCGCTGTAAACGCGTCCTCCGTAATAAAGGGCCTCGCCATATAGTTTCCGGCGATTATGTCGGCTGTAATAGTCAATCACATCTAAAATAAGACTGTCGTTCTTATGCATAATGTAGGCTTTATCGCATGCCTTTATATACAGAAAATCGTAGTAGTGCCGGTTTGCTTCATTAAGCTCTTTTTTATTGATTGATTTCAGGGCAGCCAAAGCAGAATCGGGATGGAGAGAAACTGTTTGGGAAATGCGCTCCAGCCTTATATCGGGAGTTGAACCGGTGCAGGAGTATAAGAGAAAAAATAAGAAGAGTGTTATGAGCAGAACCGGTATATACCTGCATTTGAAGAAAGTAATGTTGATGTACATTCGCATAGTGAGGTTTGTTCGGCAGCCGTGGAAATAAGACACGACCATATTATTGAATATCTGCTAAGGGTTGCTTTTTTCTTTAATTATGGTAAAGTTAGTAAATTTTTGCTAAAATAGCAAATCAGATGGTTTGGCCGTACCGGAAATGAAAAATGCAAGAATGTTGGCATATGGCGTGCCATTACCGGACGTTTCGACAGGAAATGGAGCGGACAAGTGTAGGGACGTGGCGTGCCACGTCTGATCGTTACGACGATGTAATGCGGCGGTGTTTATTCAGACGTGGCACGCCACGTCCCTACATTCGTCCGGTAATGGGACGGTCTAATATTGGCACGTCCCTACAAAAGTCCGGTAACGGGTCGACGTTTTGACCAGACGTGGCACGCCACGTCCCTACATTTGTCCGGTAATTTTCTGCTTGAACGTGGCGTGCCGAAATAAAAGGAGGGTGCAGTTCAATTTTTCGAACTGCACCCTCTGCCTTATTTTGTTATTCTGCTCTTCTTTGGCTTAGCGCACATAGACTTTGGCTGTTGTGCCGCCGGCACGCACTATGTAGAGTGCCGGGCTTACAGATATGTTTGCCTCTCCCTGTGCAGAAGCCACGCGTACACCGTCGAGTGTGTAGATTTCAACGGGACCGTTGTTGTTTACAACATGGATCATGCCGTTGGATGTGAACACACGTGTGCCTTCGGATGTTTCGTAGGTTGCGTCTTCGATGCCTGAAATGTTTGTGGTTGTGATCACCACATAGCAGTTAGCCGGAACTGTCACTTTCTTTTCAGCAGCATCAAATGTGGGTGCCGAATCATAGCTGTGTGACGCGATGTGATAAGCCGAGTTGCTGTCTTTCTTAAAGTTTACGGTTACGGTCACATCCTTGGTTACACTGGGATTTATAACGGCATAGAGTTCTTTGTCGCCGGCGGTGGTGGAAAGAGTGCGTTGATTCCAGCTGCTGAACGCTAAGGTGTAGTCGCCTTCGTCGGTGAAGAGTTCGGGGTTGTTGAGGCGCAGACGAACCAATTCACCATAGTTTCTGTACAGCCCTGCATTGTTGGAATCGTTCAGAAGGTTCCAGTTTACAATCTTGGGGCTTGTATTGTTACCGCCATTATTGTCTTTGGTGTTCTGAGCGTTACCCATTTCCGAGAATTGCCAGATCATGTGCGAACCGGGCACGAGCAGCATTTGGGCAGCAGCCGAGCCACAGCGTTGCATACTTACCTTGTGGTTACCTTTCACTCCTTCCACGCCCCACATGTCTTGTTTGTAGGCCAGACGCTGTTCGTCGTGGCTTTCAAGATAGGCCACGGTGCTTCCGGGGGTGCGGCCGTCTTTTACAGCCCACATGCGCTGAAGGTTTGAATTGGAGGTATAGCCCATTGCAAACTGACAACCCGGGTCGTTGACGTTCGCCCAGTTGAGTTCGCCATCTTCCGCCATTTCGTTTTCTTCTTTGGCACCGGCAAGATTCTCGTTGATAAAATATGCATCGGGATTAACTTCACGCATCGCGTTGTGGATGGCTTTCATGTTGGCAACGCGGCTGGCATTGTAGGCATTCGTACCGCTATCCTGATTGTTGGCGTAAGAATCGTTGTTGCCAAGGCCCTTCACGAGGTCGAAACGGAATCCGTCTACCTTATACTCGTCAAGCCAGAACTTCACCATGTCATACCATTGCTGACGCACCAGTGGATAGCCCTGATTCCAGTCGTTGAGCACACTGTAGGCGTGGGGTGCGGTCTGATTGTAGAACGGATTGGAGGCGATAGGATAGAGCTGATACCAGGGATGAAGACCGTCCGACTGGTTGAACACCACGTCAAGAATAACGGCCATGCCTAATTCATGACATTTATCGATAAATTCCTTGTAGTCCTGCGGGGTGCCATAGGCTTTGTCGACAGCGAAATAGAAGTTCGGATTATATCCCCACGAGTTGTTACCGTTAAACTCATTGATGGGGAGAAGTTCGATTGCGTTTACGCCAAGTTCTTTAAGATAGGGAAGTTTTTCCATTGCGAGGCGCACGGTTCCATCCCCGAGTGCCTTGCCCTCGGTGCCGGTGAAGTCGCGGAACAAGAGTTCGTAAATCACGAGATTTTCTTTTGAGGCGCCCTTGAAGTCGGTGATGTTCCAGTCGTAATCAAGCAGATTGTCTGAATACCAGGCCACAAGAGTGTTTGCGGGAACTTTCCCCTGGGGATACTCGGGCATGTCGGGATATACCTCGTTTGATATATATTTGTCATTGTAGGGGTCGAGCACGAGGCGTGCGTAGGGATCGCCCACTGCCTTCGAACCGTCAACCATGTAGTAGTAACCGAATTCAGTGCCTGTGGTGGCTGCCGGAAGAGTGATTTTAAAATAGCGGAACACCGCCCCTTCGATCGTTGTTTCGGCATAATCCATCACATAGTCGTTGTCGGGGGTATAGCCGTTCCACGAGCCAACGATCATCGCACTCTCTTTCTGCGGTGCGGCCAGACAGAATGTATAGGTTCCGTCGGCATTTTTTGTAAGACCCATCGGGGGGATAGTGGTGTCGGCTGCCGGCTGCGAATCGCGCGCAAACACGATCTGGATGCTTCTCTCAAGAGTCACATCTCCCGAAGTGGCGATTGCCTTTACGATGTAGTTGCCAACCTCCTCGAACTTGTAGGAAGCTGCAAGAGTGGTGACATTTGCAGCCTCGCCGATCACGGTGCCGTTAACAGTGATCTTAATGTTGGCTTCGGTGGTGGTGGTGGCGGTGAACTTAACCGGATTTGTCTGCGCATTCACAATCGAGCTTAAGCGGCTCTGGCGGAATTCGAGTTGGAAGCCGGAATCAACCACATCCACAAAAATATCGGTTTCACCCTCTCCTTTACCGGTCTTCGAACCGTCGGCATTGCGGAAAACGAAGCAGAGTTTGGTTACAGTCTCATCATCGGCCACGCCATAATAAGTGCGGATATCACCGATGTATAGCTTCCAAAGATTCTCGCTAACGTATGAGAGCTGATATTTTTCGTTGTTTGACTCCCAGGCAGGAGCATATTTCCATGAAGTGGTGGTGCCGTCGGCAGAGATAACTTCAACACCGGTGTGGGCATAGATGGCAGTGTTGGCCGGGCTGCCCATCAGGCCTTTGCTTCCTTCGTCGGCGTGGAAATAGATAACTACGTTTTCCGAATCCTCCTGAAGCGGGGTCGGTTCGGTTGTGACAACCTGCGCCTTCAGTCCCGGCAGGAATCCGAGCAGGCACATTAAGAGAATGAGATAAGTTTTTTTCATAAGGTTAACCTTCTGTTTATAATTTTTTTAAGAATTTTCAAGTTTTCCGGGGGCGGTTTCAATCGTTCTCCTCGCTTTCATCTTCAGGGATATAGGTCAGTTCATACATTTCCTTATATTCTTCCCAATCGGGATCTGACTGTGCCTCAATTTCAAATGGAATCGTTTCTTCAATGTCCTCAAGTGCGCGGTTAAATACCTTGTTAAAGATGTTGAGGTTGCCGGTGTAGAACAGCCAGTCCCGTCTGCCTTCGCCGGTGAATACGGCCACAAGATAAGCGGCTTTATCTTTGCTGAAAGTAGCTTCAAATGCGTCATGCACCTGTCCCATCAATTCCGCATCGCGTTCCACGGGCATCCCGTCGGGCATCTGTTCGTAATGCCACGAAACGCGGATAAGATAGGGCATTTTCCCTTTCGCCATTATTTTCTCCATGTTGTCGCGTCCGGTCACGATAACCGTGCGGCCGCTTTCCCCTTCCATCGGGGCACTCCACCATCGTTGCGCCATGATTACTTACGTTTGCGTGGATGCTCGGCGAAAAGAGGCACTTCGAGCACCGGTGTGTCAAAATAAATTCCCGGGCGGAAACAATGTAATTTGTAGAATTTCGAAAGGTCGAGTTTGCGCGATACGCTCAGGGGCATCTTGATTTCGAAGCTTTTGTCTTTCTTGTATGCAATGGCCTGAAACACAACTCTTTCAAGTTGATTCACACTTTGCTGGGTGTATTGGGCGAGGTCCACAATCTCATTTGGAGCAGCCACGCCGCGGCCCACATTTGCCCATCCCTTCTCGGCATCCCGCCTCAACAGCTGATAGTCGAGAAAATAGTTCGAGTCGTTTACAAGCACAGTGTTAAACACCGTGTTCGACAGGTCTTTTATATTTTCAGGCTCGAAGGCGAGAACAACAGTCATGTCATCGCCATATTCTGTTTCCTCAATGGGGAAATCCTCTTCGGCCGGGGCTGTTTGTTTTGCAGATTGCGCGGTATTGACCGGGGTGCTGCGCTTGTCGCTGCGACCGGTGTCGAACGCCTTTTGGTCAAACATCTTGTGGCCCGGCGTGCTGTCCTGATGTCCGGCCGGGAGCACAACCACGAGTTCCGAGGTCTGCACGGGAGTCTCGAACCCATCATCGTCAACAAATGCTATCCGGCCATCAACTCTCAGCACTTTGCCACCGCCCACGGCATTAAGGTATCTGACGGTATCTCCAGGTTTTATCATTTCTTATTCTGCGGCTTCATCGGCCGTCTCGTTTTCAGTTTCCGGTTCTTCTTTTGTATTCTCGTATGCATCAACTATCCGCTGCACCAGCGGGTGACGCACAATATCTTTCTTTTCATACTCAATGATGCCGATGCCTTTCACATTGCGAAGTATCCTCAATGCGCTCAGCAGTCCGCTTCGGGTGGAACGCGGAAGGTCAATCTGAGTCACGTCTCCGGTCACCACCATCTTTGAATTCATGCCAAGGCGCGTAAGAAACATCTTCATCTGTTGGGTGGTGGTGTTCTGAGCCTCGTCAAGGATAATGACTGCATCGTTGAGAGTGCGACCGCGCATGAAGGCAAGGGGAGCGATCTGAATTGTGCCGGCATCCATATATTCCTTCAGCTTCAGAGGCGGAAGCATATCCTCCAGCGCGTCATAGAGCGGCTGGAGATAAGGGTCGATTTTATCTTTCATGTCCCCGGGGAGGAAGCCTAATTTTTCTCCTGCCTCCACGGCCGGGCGCGAAAGGATGAGTTTCCTGATTTCCTTATTCTTCAGCGCGCGCACCGCCAGGGCGATGGCAATGTAGGTCTTGCCGGTTCCGGCCGGACCCAGGGCGAATGTGAGGTCATTCTCGTCAAAACTGCGCACCATGCGGGCCTGATTGGCATTGCGGGCTGAAATCGGTTTGCCGTTCTGACCATAAATTATGACGCCGGCCGCGTCGCGGCGCACGGGTGCCTCTCCGCGAACAATGTCGATTATCGCGTCTTCGTTCAGACTGTTATATTTCGAGGCGTAGGCCTCTATTTCCTTTACCTTGCGTTCAAATTCGGCGGTCTCGCTTTCTTCTCCGATCACCTTGATCACGTTGCCGCGGGCTGCAACCCGAAGCTTGGGAAAAAGGTTTCTTACAAGCGAGATATTGGAGTTATTAGGCCCGTAGAACGTCTGCGGGTCTATGCCGTCTATTATGATTATTCTTTCGATCATGACTTGTTTGTTAACCCACAGAATTTTCAAGTGAAATCTGCAGCAGCTTCTGTGCCTCGACTGCAAACTCCATAGGCAGTTTGTTCATTACTTCGCGAGTGTAACCGCCCACGATCAGGGCAATGGCTTCTTCGGTGGGTATGCCGCGCTGACGGCAATAGAACAATTGCTGTTCGTTGATTTTCGAGGTCGTGGCCTCGTGTTCAACAGTCGACGTTTCGTTGTCTACCTCGATGTAGGGGAAAGTGTGTGCTCCGCAACGGTCGCCCATCAGCAGCGAGTCGCACTGCGTGTAGTTGCGACATCCCGTCGCGCCGGGGACAACCTTCACCAATCCGCGGTAACTGTTCTGTGAATATCCTGCCGATATTCCTTTGCTGACAATAGTGCTTCGGGAGTTGCGCCCTATGTGTATCATCTTTGTGCCCGTGTCGGCTTGCTGATAATTGTTGGTGAGGGCCACACTGTAGAATTCTCCCACACTCTCATCCCCTTTCAGAACGCAGCTCGGATATTTCCACGTGATTGCGGATCCGGTCTCAACCTGAGTCCAGGAGAGTTTGGAGCGATGTCCGCGGCAAAGCCCCCGCTTGGTCACGAAATTATAAACGCCTCCGCGCCCTTCCTTGTCTCCGGCATACCAGTTCTGGACCGTCGAGTATTTCACTTCAGCCCGGTCTTCAACTATGATTTCCACAACGGCCGCATGAAGCTGATTCTCGTCGCGCATCGGGGCCGTGCATCCTTCGAGATAACTTACGTAGGCATCATCGTCGGCTACGATAAGAGTGCGCTCGAATTGGCCTGTCCCCGAGGCGTTGATTCTGAAGTAGGTGCTAAGCTCCATCGGGCAGCGGACTCCCTTGGGGATATATACAAACGAACCGTCGGAAAAAACGGCGGCATTAAGCGCGGCATAAAAATTGTCGCGGTAAGACACAACGCTGCCAAGATATTTCTTTACAAGCTCGGGGTAATCTTTCACTGCCTCCGACATCGAACAGAAGATAACGCCTAATTCGGCAAGTTTCTCCCTGTGAGTCGTTTTTACACTCACCGAGTCGAGAACGGCGTCGACCGCAACCCCGGCCAGATGTTTCTGTTCCTCAAGAGATATGCCCAGTTTGTTGAATGTTTTTATCAATTCCGGGTCAACCTCGTCAAGACTTTTTTTCAGTTCCTTCTTTTTGGGGGCGGCATAGTAACTTATGGCCTGAAAGTCGATGGCCGGAATTTTCAGATGCGCCCAATGCGGCACCTCGAGTGTCTCCCAGTAGCGGAAAGCTTTGAGCCGGTAGTCAAGAAGCCATTCCGGTTCTCCTTTTACGCGTGATATGAAGCGCACCGTGTCTTCGTTCAGACCCGGCGGAACGATTTCGGTATCGATATCCGATGTGAAACCATATTTATATTCTGAATTGGCAGCCTCTTCCAGCACGTGTCTGGACTCTTCGGCACGGTCAGACCTATCCTTGTCCATTTCCATGGTAATTTTTGCTATATCTTTATATATAGATACGCAAAATTAGCGAAAAAGTTGCAGAAAGGCAAAAAAACTGCTGTGGCGCAGCGGGGTTCACCAGGCTGCCAGTCCGGTGGGTCGCTTGCGGCGCGAATATGGCGAGGCGGTGTCGGTGATGACCCGTCGGGGCGTCTCCATTTCGTGATAGATGATGTGCAGGCCGATTGCACGAGTCATCAGAAGGTCGTCGTGGCAACCTGCAATGGCTCCGAACGATCCGTTCTGTCTCCTTTCGTAGGCCAGATATTCGTCGAGACAAGCCCGGTCGCGTTCCGTATAGAGCGCTTCGCGAATCACCTTGACCAGCGTTGCGATAATCATCGGCTTGGTGGCCATGTTGGTATGAAATCCATAGCGTGTCGGTGCGCCTCGCGACACATCTTCCTCACTGGGCCGGCGCGCATATAGATTCTCGTAAATGTCTCTGAGTCGGTTGAGTATGAAGTTCGATTGGTTACCATCCGTGTCGCGGTCGGGGTCTCTCGTTTCGAGAGTGTTGCTTTCAATTACGAGCAGGGCGTTGTCGTAGTAGGTCGCGGCCATTGCCGATTTCCATGCGAGAATATCAAAATCTGTATGGCCGCGCCATTGCGCCACCACTTCCGGACCGCCCCCCTCAAGCATCGGTGCCCTGTCGAAAACCACAATCACCGACCAGTCCGCTTTCAGCGACCGGCCGCCCACATCTACCACCGCAACATAACGGTCGCGTATGCGGCTCCCGGTGGTGGTTTCCGGTTTTTTCCATATTTGCCACCCTCCGGAATCCAGTTGGCTGAATCCCACATCGGCCAGCAGGCGCCGGCGGTCCGCGTCGCTGATATAGGCCCCTCCGAAATCGCGTGCGGACGGAACGTCAATTTCTCCTTTCACGGGCTGAAGCGAGCATCCTTCGCGCAGGGCTTCGACGCGATATTTGTCGAATACGCGGGCCCCGGAATGGACAAAGGCTTCCACATCATCACTCGGATATTCGGAGGCCATAAGGCCGTGGTCGCTATATTTTGACCGTTCGGAAATATACCAGGCAATAGCCTCAAGCGTGGCGCCGCGTTCCCACAACCACCACAGATAGCATCCCGGTTGTTCGCGGTCGCTTGTGGAGGTCTCAACGTTGCGGCCCTCCCACAGACGGCGCGCCAATGCCTCGCGCGCTTCGTCGCTGAGTTGCATGGAATACTGTTCTATCTCATACCAACTCACGAACATTGAATTAAACTGCGATTCTCCGCGTCGGGCCGCTTCATATTCCCGATGAAAAAAATTGCCCGTGCCGTTGGCCGTTGACTCATATACAATCATGGTCATCGGCTGCAGCAGAACGCCCGAACATGCCGACCGCAATATTTGTTCGGGTGTTTTACCGAGTGTCTTTTTCCAGATGCCCACTTCAGAACAGTGCACCAGGCTGTAATCGCCTCCGCGGCATGAATCGGGGCGTTCGGCTGTGCCGATTTTGATTTTACAATTCCGTGCAGGCACGCGAAACATCGTGCGCGTCTTGCCCACCCATTCCACGCGCTTCTCCTTCGGGTCGGGACGCGAACCGGCTTCATGCAGCAACGAAAGAGGATAACGGTTGATCATCCTGTCGAACATATCCTTTATTTCCTCGCTCCCCACTCCCTGATGAGCGATAATCAGCGAGTTCAGTCCGCAGCGGTGCACCAGCTGCAGCCATGCCATGTAGAGTTGCGAGCACGTGCTCCCTCCCCATTGGCGCGCTTTGAGAAGAATCAGACGGATGGGGAGTCCGGATACGCGCATGGATTCAAGTTTTTCCACAAACTTGCGCTGAGGCCTGTTGAGCCGGAAAAGCATATCATCACCTCCGCGCTTATTTTTGATGTAGGCGCGTGTGGCAGCCCAATAGGGGAAATCATGAAGCTGACGCAAGCGGTCGAGACGGTCGTGCAGGGCCACACGGTCAGATTGAATCACCCGCCGGCCGTGCCGTTTCTCCAGCCATTTGTCGGCATCACCGGTTTCAAGGAGTGCGGCGATTTCCCTGTCTTGGCGCATCGCTTCCGGAAGCCACGCACGGTCAAGGCCGGCAACGTTGAATTCAAATCTTTCTCCGGTGGAGCCTTCACCACTCACCGGGTCGAAAAGTGCATTGTTAGCCTCCATGCGTCGGGAGTCTTCTTTCAGTATTTCCTCTATTTCGTTATCAATTATTTTATTCATCGGGTTGTGTTCTTTTGCTGTCAAATTTTGCCGTTAATTTTGAGTCTTAAGCGGTGGATAGTTCTTGCCCGGGCACGCATGCGGTAGATTATGGTGCGTGCCGAGGTTGGAGTCATGTAAAATTCGGGAGCCTCCTGAAATATCACCTTGCTTACGGCATGGGTCATGCACAACTCAGGGTGTTCATTCATCAAAACCTTGACTCGCGCAAATATTTCCTCAAACATCTCCCGGCGCTTCCCGATCATGGTTTCTAACTTATCTCCGCGCAACATTCTGCCGATAACATCTGCGGCACGCTGTTCGCTCACCCAGAAGCGTGGCGAAGGGCGGAGGGCCGCCTCGCCAAACATTTGACGAAGCGGCATCTCGCGCTCGGTGCGCAACACGTGTAGAAAACTGTGATACAGTTCGCGGTTACGATGGCTTGTGAAATCTGAAGTGCTACCCGGTTTTTTCATCCTGCGTGTCGGTAAGATAGTGATAATATTAATAGTGATAAGTTGCGGTGAGTCTGCAATGAACTGATCACACCGTTGTGTACAGCATTGTGTACAGTAGTGTGTACAGCATTGTGTACAGCATTGTGTACAACATTGTGTTACAGCATTGCGTGCTGGCGAAGATTACGGTTGCAAATATAGCGCAGTAGGCTGCAATATCATTGCAGCCTACTGTTAAAATTTATATAAAATTAGGAATGTTCGAATTCTTGTTTCGGTGAGGGGATCAGGGTCGCTAACCCAGCAGGACGTCGAGAATCATCATGAGCAGAAAGCCGAATGTGAATCCGATTGTGCCCATATTGGAGTGTTCTCCGGCTTGAGTTTCAGGGATAAGCTCTTCAACCACAACATAAAACATTGCACCGGCAGCGAAGGCCAGAAAATAAGGAAGCACAGGAACAAGGATTGATGCAAGCAGGATGGTGAGTATAGCGAAAATCGGTTCGACGGCTCCGCTCAATGTTCCCATCAAAAAAGATTTTTTTCTTGAATTTCCGGCGCTCCGCAACGGCATCGATACGATGGCGCCTTCCGGAAAATTCTGAATCGCTATACCTATAGAGAGCGCGATTGCTCCGGCCATAGGCATATAGGAATTATGTTCGAGAGCGCCGGCAAGAGCAACACCCACAGCCATTCCCTCCGGAATGTTGTGGAGCGTGACGGCGAAAACAAGTTTGGCTGTTTTCGACAGATGCGATTTCGGACCTTCGCTTTGGTCGCTGTCAAGGTGCTGGTGCGGAATGATAACATCAAGAAAGAGAAGAAACATAATGCCGCACACAAATCCGACAGATGCGGGAAGAATCCGCATAAAACCCTCTTCGCCTGTCATTTCCATGGCCGGGATAAGCAAAGACCATACTGAAGCGGCAACCATCACCCCGGCTGCGAAGCCTGTGAGTGTCTTTTGCAGACGCGATGAAAATGCGTTCTTCATCAGGAAGACGCATGCCGCGCCAAGTGTGGTGCCTAAAAAGGGGAGTAATATGCCTACTGTAAGTCCATTCATAACTGAAAAACATAAAAATTCTCTATTTTGTTTTAAGACCCCGACCCACAAGAATGAAGAGGTAATCACCTTTGACGATGATTACCTCTTTTTCAGATTGATTTCACTATTTGTGTCAGATTGAATTCAGGATTCGTGCGAATTTATTTAACCGACAGGGTTGTTGGCTTGTAGTCGTAGGGGAAGCCGACTGTCAGGGTGCGGGTGGCGGCATCATAACACCAGGCCGCGTTGCGGATGGCGCGTGGGCTCATCACTTGCTCCAGGGGCTGGTCGCCGAGTGTAACTTTCGCAGGCTTGTTTATGCCCGGAATTTCTAACGTGATCTGCCTCATTGAGGGCATATCCTTATAACTGCCTTCGGAAGAAAGGCTTATCTCGTAGCCCTTTCCTTTGGGCAGAGCCTTGAAGGTGGTGAGCTGATATTCGCCGTCGCTGAGAGAAGTGGGACTCTTACGGTCGTCATCAAAAAGGGCATACTCGCTTTCGGCCGGGCCGGGGAAGTATTTCACGGTGAGGAATGTGGGATTATATTCCTCGACGTTGCCTATCGGCATTGTGTACTGCGGAATGAAACTTCCCTCCTTCACGAACATCGGGAGTTGTTCGAGCGGTGCGGACACCACAGCAGTTGTTCCCCCTTTATATTTCTGGGCAGGGTTATTCCAGTTTACCCAAGTTGCGCCGGCAGGGAAAGTAACTTTGCGGCTGCGTGCACCCTTTTCAAACACCGGAGCAATCAGCACCTCGGCTCCCCAGAGGTATTCGGTGGTATTGTTCGCATCCACCGAGCCTGCCTCGGAATGGAAATTAATGGGGCGTGCCAAAGGCAATCCGAAAGCCGCATTCTCGTATGCGAGCGTGTAGTTATAAGGCAACCATTCATAGCGTTGTTTAATGAAACGTTTGATTATTACCTCCTGCTGGGGATAATTATAAGGTTCGGGTTTGTACTGTGCATGAGTGCGCAGCATCGGGGTGAAGGTGCCCATTTGCAGCCAACGCACGTAGAGTTCCGGCTGGTATGGGTCGGCCGGGTCAACGGCAAAGCCGCCTACGTCAGAACCCATGTAGCCCAGACCTGAAAGTCCGGAATTAAGCATCAGTGCGATTTGGGGTGCCATGCCTCCCCAGCTGCGCGACACGTCGGTGGTCCAGGGGAAGACACTGTAACGCTGCAGGCCGGTGGTGCCTCCGCGCATCATCAGCAACGGGCGCATTTCCGGGAAATCGTTGCGGAGACCTTCATAAATTGTCTTCGACCATTCATTGCCCCACACGTTGTGATATTGCGATGCGGTTTCCCCGTTGCTGTGCACAATGGTTAGCGGATGGACTTCGGGTTCCCCCAGGTCGCCCCACCAGCCCGAGATGCCGTCGGCAGTCAGACCGCGAAGTCGGTTCCAGATCCATTGGCGGGTGGCCGGATTGGACATGTCGAACATTCCGGCGTCTCCCACCCAGGTTGTTACATCATGAGTGTTTCCTTCGGAATCCTTGGCCAGAAGCCCGGCTTCACTAAGGATGTTGTAATTGTCGAGTGCGCCGATTTTGTTTATGTAGGGTTGATTGATAAGCACCGTGTGCACTCCTTGCGATTTAAGGGAATCCAACATTCCCTTATGGTCGGGGAATTGATCTTTGTTCCACTCCAGGCGTCCCATATCTGTTTCTTTCCCATACCAATACAGGTCGAAAACGATACCGTCAACCGGATAATCATTGCGTTTCAGAGTGTCAATTACTCCCAAAGCCTCATCCTGAGTGTGATAGCCATATTTGGAGGTGATGTAACCGAGAGCCCAGAATGGAGGCAGTTGCTGGCGGCCGGTAAGCTGGGTGAAACGCTCGGTCACTCCTGGAAGGGTGCCATCTCCGTTCACGAAGAAATAAGAAAGAGCCTTCGGAGTTTCCGATTTGTAAACGATTTCATCATTGCCGAGTGCCAGAGTGGCCATGTTGTAATCATCGAAGAGCACACCGTAACCGGCATCGGAGGCAAACCACGGCATGGTGATACCCATTTGCGAGATGCGCGGGTCATTTCCGGTATAGCCGTAGTTCTGTCGGTTATACATCACGAGAGTGTCGCCGTTGAGACGCAGCGAATGTCCGCGTTCGCCGGCTCCATAAAAGTTCTGGGCGCGCCCGTTTTCGAGCGATACGGTTTTTATGTCGCCTCTGTTGTCAACTCCGAGCCGTTCGGCCATGATGGTGTCGCCGTCAGCGTTGAGGAACACTGCGCGCCCCGTGAGTCGATCAATGGTAAGCTTCGTGGTGGGAGTCGTGAAGATTACCTGTTCGGGAGTGGCAAACCAGGTCTGACCCTCGGTGGTGGGTGCGAGCACCGAACTTTGCGAGGCCGGGAAACTGAATGAACTTATCCCGTTGGGAATCCTCGAAATTTTGAAAATATCGGGCGAGAGGGGAGTCACGGTCACAGTGCCCTCGGGAGTCGAAATCAGAGTTGATTTGCCCGAAGTCAGGATTTCCCCCTGACGGGGCATTGTGGCGGCCAGGGCGGCTGTCACCGCTCCGGCCCCCATGAATATTAGAAGTGATTTCAGTGAGGTTCTCATAGTGTTATCTCGGTTCGTAAGTAACTGTCGTACTATACTTCACGTGTGGATAAATCAGATTTCAAATTCGAGGTCGCCATCGGTGATGACATTCCAGGGCAATCCACATTCGGCAAGTTTTGCCAGGAACGGATCCGGATCGAATTCTTCCACATTATGCACACCGGGCATCACCCACTTGCCAGTCATGAACATCATGGCGCCCACCATAGCCGGAACTCCGGTGGTATAGCTCACGGCCTGTGCGCCGGTTTCTTTATAGGCAGCCTCGTGCGAGCAATTGTTGTAGATGTAATATGTTGATTCTTTTCCTTCTTTGTCAAGACCCGAGATGCGACATCCGATTGATGTTTCGCCCGTGTAGTTTTCACCGAGTGTGCCCGGATCGGGAAGAACAGCCTTCAGGAATTGTATAGGAATGATTTCCTGACCATTATATATAACCGGGTCGATGCGTGCCATGCCTATATCCTGAATAACACGCAGGTGTGTCAGATATTCCTGGCCGAAAGTCATCCAGAAACGGGCGCGGCGGATTGTGGGGAAATTCTGCACGAGGCTCTCGAGCTCTTCGTGATAGAGCAGATAGCTTTCGCGCTCGCCGATGTTGGGGTAGGTGAGCGGACGGTGGATCTCAAGATTTTCGGTCTCAACCCACTTGCCATCTTCCCAGTACTTGCCTTTCTGGGTGATTTCGCGGATATTGATTTCAGGATTGAAGTTGGTGGCGAAAGCCTTGCCGTGATTGCCGGCATTGCAGTCAACAATGTCGAGATAGCGCATTTCCGAGAAATGATGTTTGGCGGCGTATGCCACGAACACAGCCGAAACCCCGGGGTCGAATCCGCAACCGAGGATAGCTGTCAGTCCGGCCTTTTCAAAACGTTCGCGGTAGGCCCATTGCCATGAGTATTCGAAATGAGCTTCATCCTTGGGTTCGTAGTTGGCGGTGTCAAGATAGTTCACACCACATTCCAGACAGGCCTCCATGATGGTGAGATCCTGATATGGAAGTGCCACATTTATAACGATTTCAGGACGATGACGTTTGAACAGTTCACACAGTTCCGCAACGCTGTCGGCATCTACACGGTCGGTCACAATGGATGCATGACCTGTTTTTTCCGCAACTTTAGCCGCTATTGCATCACATTTCGATTTGGTGCGAGATGCAAGCACGATTTCACTGAATACATCGGGGTGCTGGGCGCATTTGTGTGCTACGACCGTGCCCACGCCGCCGGCACCGATAATCAAGACTTTTCCCATTATTCTTATTTATTTTATCAAGTATTTTCCTTTAAAAAGCAAATTTAATCAAAAAATCGCTAAATTTGCAGTAGAAGTGGTTTAAACTTTTCTTTAAGGGATTTTCTTTGAAGAAAAAATAGCTGTTTTGAAACTGTTTAACTACTTCTTTAATTATTGTCGGGTTCCGGAAATAGATAATGGTTTAACAACAGCTTATTTAAATTGTTTTGAGACCCGACAGACTCAAAGATATCTTAAGTAACGACTCATGAACATCAGAATCGCAGACGAATCGGATATTGACAGGGCTGCCGCCGAGTTCCTTCACCGGCTTGGAGACCATAAGCATGTGGCTCTTGTAGGAGCAATGGGAGCCGGCAAGACAACTCTTGTGGGGGCATTGGCTCATGCGCTCGGGGTGGAAGATGACGTAAATTCCCCGACGTTCAGCATTATAAATGAATATCGCGATGCCAACGATGAGCCAATTTATCATTTTGATTTTTACCGCATTGAGACTCCTGAGGAGGCAATGGATCTCGGGCTGGATGAGTATTTCGACTCGGGCGCGCTCTGCCTTATGGAATGGCCTGAGAATGTTGCCGCGCTGCTGCCCGACGACACGTTGACCGTAAAACTTATTGTTGACGAGGACGGGTCGCGGACTCTCATTTCTGAAGATTAAGAGGAGGAGTTACGATGAATTTTATTATCCTTGAAGAAGTTGACTCAACGAATAGCTATGTGAGTCTTCATGCCTCCGAACTCCCGTCGCCCACAATGGTGATAGCCAACACGCAGACCTCGGGGCGCGGCCAGCGTGGAAATTCCTGGGAGTCGGAACCGGGCCTGAATCTTACGGCCACGCTGTTCTATAAGCCTCTTGCATTAGAACCCCGGCTGCAGTTCGCACTCAGCGAAGCCGTGGCTCTTGCCGTGGCCGATTATCTCCGGTCGGAGGGCCTCGAGGCCATGGTGAAGTGGCCTAACGATATATATGTGGGAAACTCCAAAATATGCGGAATCCTCATTGAGCATTGCATCACCTCGACTGCAGTGGAACATTCCCGAATCGGAATCGGCCTGAATGTGAATCAGACTGTTTTTGTAAGCGATGCTCCCAACCCGGTCTCGATGAGAATGCTCACCGGCCAAAAAAGAGACATCAGTCGGGTGGCTGCGGCCATGGGCGTTATGCTTGAAAAGCGGCTTGCAGACGTATCCTCGGCTGCCGGGCGCCAGAGATTGCATACCGATTTCCTTTCACGCCTGTGGCGCGGCGACCGCAAGGCCTATCCTTTCCGACGCCGTTCCGACGGCTGTTGCTTTCAGGGAGTGATCGAAACTGTCGAGTCTTCCGGCCCTATTTTGATTTCCGATCTCGACTCTTCTTCCACATCCTCTTATATGTTTAAGGAAGTAGAGTTCATAATCTAACTTAACTATCTGCTTTGTGAAAAAGATATTATCATACGTGGTGAGGTGGTTGCTTCCGCTCGCTCTCACGATTGTTCTGGTAAGTTACATGTTCCGCAAGGTCAATTTCTCCGACATGTGGAACATCATTACCCACGGTGTGGACTATTGGTGGATTCTCGCGGCGATGGGAATCAGCGTGTTGAGCCATGTGTTCAGAGCCCTCCGTTGGAGGATACAGTTGAACAGTCTTCACATTTATCCCCCTCTGATGGCCTTGATATGTTCGATATTCGGCACCTATGCCCTCAATCTTGTATTCCCGCGACTGGGCGAGATTTGGCGTTGCACTTATATTTCGCGACTTGAACGGAAACCTTTCACGGAAGTTGTGGGTTCAATGGTGGCCGACAGGCTTTCAGATGCCATTATGGTTATGGCTCTGACTTTACTCACCTTTGTGGTGGCGGCTTCGGCTATCGAATCTTTCTTGATAAAGTATCCGGTGGGGCAGGGGCTGATGGATCTTGTGCGCGATCCGCGGGCATGGACCGGGGTTATCGGTTGCGTCCTGATTGTCTGGGCTGTGTTCCATTTCGGCAGGAACACCGGCCCGGTGATGAGAACGCGCCGGTGGATTTCCGAAATGTGGCACGGTTTCGCTTCGGTGGCGACAATGCAAGGCAAATGGAAATTCGTTGGATATACATTCGCTATCTGGGGATGCTATTTCATCCAGCTGTATGTGGCTTTCTTCGCTTTCGATTTTACTCGCAGCCTTTGTGCGCAGCCGCAGCTGGGATATGGATTAGTGCCTTGCCTGGTGGCATTCGTGTTAAGTTCGATCGGTATGGCCATTCCTTCAAACGGCGGACTCGGACCCTGGAATATCGCCGTGATGTTCGGCCTCGCTGTTTATGGCATCTCTGACGCTCAGGGAACGGCTTTCTCAATGCTGCAATGGTCCGGACAGACCGTAATGCTGATTATCCTCGGTATCTTTACAATGGTCTATATTTCTCTCGGTTCCAAAACCGCGGATAAACATAACAGAGTTTCCGAATCTTCAGCCGATTCATCTGAAACTTCAATAGTCTAACTCTTTAGTCTAACTCTTTTCAACAAGAAATCATAATGAGCTTATACGACGATAACGAAAAAAATGACTTTTTCGAGGATGCTTCCGATGCACCCGAAGTCGAGAAGAAAAAAGAGCCTAAGAAACCTGCGCTTCAACCCGACGACCCGCGATATTGGGAAGAACCCGAAGATGAGTTCGAGCATCTGAAGCCTTCGCACAAAACTCAATGGAAACTTTGGTTATGGGTTGCGGTCACAGCTGTTGTTCTCGGTGTAATCTGGGGGGTATATTCCCGGATATTTAACCCCTACATCGAAGATGCCAACCAATATGGCTATGTGGAAGGCGTGGAAAAAAGGGGAGAGGTGTTCAAAACCTTCGAGGGGGTGTTGCTCCCTTACAAGAATTTGATGGATAGTGTGCGCGTGTATGAGGGTGATATTGTTTTTTCCACCCCCGACCCAGCGTTGGCCGCCCGATTGAAGGAGATGCAGTTTGCCAACCGTCCGGTGCGTATCACCTATAAGCAATACAAAACCGCCATGCCTTGGCGCGGAGACTCCAAAATTATTATTACTGCCGTCGATTCCGTAAACGAAATGAATATCCTTCCTCCCGACCGTCGCCCCGAATACCTCAAGAAATGAAATGTACTGCACTTTCCGTTCTGCTTGCGGCCGTTTGCGGGCTGCTTTCATTCCTTGATGCTTCGGCTGCCGGTTTTGAAGTGGAAGATTCGGTGTTGGTGATACCTGCGGGTACTGCCACAATCAGAGACCATGCTTTTGAGGGGCGCGATGATTTCCACAGTGTCAGGTTTGTTGCGCCCGTGGCATTGAAATCTATCGGAGATTACGCCTTTCTCGGATGTTCGAACTTGCGGCAGATAGAGCTCCCCGGCGGTGTGTCAAAGTTGGGACAAGGATGTTTTCGTGAATGTGAGTCGCTGGTAAGTGTTTCTTTATCAAAGGAGATATCCGTAATTCCTCGCTACTGTTTTGCATGGTGCGGTAAGTTGAAGAAGGTGCGTCTTGCGCGGCAACCCGCCGATATAATGGCGCATGCTTTCGCTTATTGCTTCGAATTGGAGGCGTTTGACTTCGGAACCCGATTGAGCCACATCGGTTCGAATGCTTTCTCCTTTTGCACGAGTCTTGCACAAGTGTCATTGCCCTCCTCAATAAAAGAACTGGAGTCGTATGCTTTTTCCGAATGTGTCGCACTGACTGCCGCAACATTGCCGGCAAATTCCAATCTGCTTGGAGAATTGATATTCAGCGGTTGTCGCAATCTGAAGACCATAACCATTCTTTCGCCCGTTCCTCCGAAATTCGATTGTAACAGTACACTCTTTGAAGACAACGAGGCCGCGATGTATGAGCAATGCTGCCTGAAAGTCGCCCCCGGCTGCCGGGAACGCTATCTCACTGCCCCCGGCTGGAGCCTTTTCAAGAAAATTGATGCCGGGCGATAGCAGGCTTCACACCCGTGATGTGAATGGTGTAAGAAAAAAATAAAAAAATTTTTATAAGTAGCGAACCAACAGCCAAACACTCGTGTTATAATGATGAAAACAGAATCGTTTCATGATGTTAGGTTAGTTAGTTAAAGTATTATGGAAAACACGCGAATGCGGCAAGTCGGGATGACTTGTCGCATTCGCGTTATATGCAGCCGAATTAACCGTCAACTCAGGTTCATTCGGCTGCGATGTCAAGTTTTTTAACGAGTGGCGATAACTTCGATTTCTACAAGGGCACCCATCGGGAGTGACTTAACGGCAAATGCCGAACGTGCCGGGAAAGGAAGGGCGAAGGTTGCTCCATACACTTCGTTCATTTCAGCAAAAAGGCTCATGTCTGCCAAAAGAACGGTGGTTTTTACAACGTTGTCAATGGTCAGCCCCTCGGCTTCGAGAATGGCTTTGACATTTGCAAGACTTTGTGCAGTCTGTTCCTTGATGGTTTCGGGCATTTTGCCGGTGGCCGGGTCAATAGGAAGCTGGCCTGAGCAGAAAATCAGGTTATCGGTCTTGATTGCCTGGGAATAGGGTCCGATTGCCGCCGGAGCGGAGGTGGTTGAAATTGCTTCTTTCATAATTATTTATTTAAAGTGAATTATTTATGTTAAACTGACAGTTGGTTGTTTGTGTTGTGGTTGTTTGTGTATTCACCCGAAATGGTGATTCGCCGGAATATTTGCCATCCTGTAATGGCCGCTACCAGCAGCGCCACGTTAAAACTGTAATATACCCCGACACTCTCTCCGCCCAGCGTTACCGAGAATAATAACAGCACCGGGATACCCACCACAACATAACTTAATATGGCTATCCACAAAAGCGGTTTTACTTGTGAAGTGCCTCGGATAGCATTGATGAAAGTGAGTTGGGCAGCGTCAAGATATTGATATAGAATCAAAGGTATTATAAAATGTTCGGCAGTTGCGATTACGGTTTCATCGGGAGTGAAGACACTCAGAAGCGGATGGGCGAAGAGAGCCATTAGCAGCGAAGCCACTGTGGCGAGCGCCAGGATGATATGCAAGCCGGCGCGTGTGGAGAGTCGCACCATCGCCTCGTCGCCCAGTCCGGTGAAGTTTGCCACCCGCACCGATACCGCGACTCCGAAACTTATGTAGGTCATGAATCCTAATTGGCCAATGGTATTGACAATCTGATAGGCGGCGAGCTGAATCTTTCCGAACCATCCGCACACCACAGCCCCGAAAGACCACAAGGCACATTCGATACCGGTTTGAATCATGACCGGATAGGAAGTGACCCATACCTTGAAGCGCTCTTTCCCGAGCTTTCCCGGATTTAAAAGACCATCACGCAACCTGGCATATCTTTTGGAAAAGATGAACATCATTGCCAGTCCTGTGAACCCGGCGAATCGTGCTAATGAAGTTGCTATCCCGGCTCCCGTAAGGCCCAGACGCGGACAACCGAGATTACCGAAAATCAGAAGCCAATTGCCGATAATATTCAACACGATTGCTCCCAATATAAACCACATCGGTGTGCGCGTGTCTGTAAGTCCGTTGCTCGACTGCGAGAATGCGTTAAACAGGGCCTGCGGAATGAACGTGGTGAGTATAGTGAGATAATATTCGCGGGCGGGTGGAAGAATTTCGGCCGACTGTCCGAAGTGGTCGAGCATAAAATATATTCCCCCCATAAGAAGGGTAAATATAGCCGAAACAATAAGGTTAATCTGGAGGCCGGCGCGAGTCATCCGGCCGGTTTCACGGTGATTTCCCTGAGTAAAGAGGGCGCCGATCAGAGGTGTGAGACCCCCGGCAAGACCACTGAGCATCACCAGCGGAATCAGCATCACGCTGTTAACAAATGCGGCCGCGGCAAGCTCGGTCACTCCGTAGGCACCCACCATCATCGTATCGGTGAAACTCATCACGATGATACCCAGCTGGGTTAGCAACACCGGGTAGCCAAGGCGTAATAACTCCTTATACTCTTTTCTAAGTTCGGGACCTGCAGGTAAACTTTTTATTGATTGCTTCATTCAGAGTGAGTATGAGTTCGAAATTATTAATCGTATAGAGTCATGAAGATTGTGGATGAAATTTTGGATTCATCAGAATACAAATTTACAAAATATAGATTACTCCTCCAAAGGTTATAAAAAAACAGCGGTCCTTTTTTAAAAGGACCGCCAATCCAGATTCCTTGAATATAATGGTACGGGTGATGCGACGATGTTATGGGCCGGACTAATGTGGGGACGTGGCGTGCCATGTCTGGGGGGTACATCGGTAATTATTTTTCCGAGGATAGGGCTTTGAGTTCTTCGGGGGTAAAAGAGACGATAACGGCTTTACCCGATTTGTCTCCGACGTAGCGGTATTCAAAACCTTTGTCAAGTCCTGTGAGAAGTTTTACCTGCGCTTTCATTGAGAGGTCATTGAGCAGGGTGCGCATGTTTTCTTTCAGTTCGGCGCTGCTTGCCTCCATTTCATTTATGTCATAGTCGTTTTCGTTCACTTCGCAGATATAAACCAATGCTTTGCCCGAGTCTTCAATACCTGTAACTTTCAGTCCGGTGTCAATGGTGTAGGGCATGCGCTGACGTTCGGCCTTGATTTGGTTTGCCAAAAGAAGTTTGTTGGTATCTTCCTCGCTCATTGGGTTGTCGGCTATCTGTTTCAATTCCTCAGCACTGAATTTAAGCACAAATTCATCGTTACCTCCCCGATTTTTGTAAATAACTTCCAATCCGGATTCTGCCTCTACCATCATGTCAAGAAGTTTCTTCATGTCTCCCTTAGACAGCGACAATTTCATACTCTCTTGCGCCAAGCCGGGGTCTTGCTGAAAATCCTTTACATCTGCAAAATCCTTATTGAGTGTAAGAACGAATTTTACCATACGGGTGGCCTCATCATACGACATTGAGGTGAGTTTGCCCGCCATTCCCAAACTCATGGGGCAATGTTTTTGACCGGATTCAATCTGAGCTTTGAGCATTGCGTCTTTTTGACCGCACGCTGTCACGGCAGCCATTATCACCGCCAGAAGCATTAAGTTGATAATCTTTTTCATAAATTCTTAGATATATTTTATCGCTTTGAACAATATTTAATTGAAGTATTAGCTAAGTTAATCAAAAAAGATATTTGACACTCTTTTTTGCGACCAAATATATAATATATTAGACAAATGGCGGCTAAACCTTTTACAGGAAATAAAAAGTTACCTGAGCCGCCGTAAGAATCTCATAATCTCTTGGGGAAGGCGTTGATGAGGGTGGCGACTCTGAGCGCTTCTTCCTCCGTCAGCACCGGCGAAATTGGAAGTGAGAGTTCACGGAGATGGATATTTTCCGTTATCGGGTATGTCAAAGGGTGCTCATTGAGACTCTGCATCCCGCTAAGTTCCGGGTAACACTCCTGTTTGTGAGGTGGCACCGGATAGTGAATCAAAGTCTCCACACCATTTTCTTCAAGGTATTTCTTCAACTCGTCACGGCGTTCTGTAAGTATCGTAAAAATATGAAACACGTTGCGCCTCATATCTTCGGTTGGAGGCAGCGTGATGTCGGGGTGGTCAATCCTATCGTAGTAGATGCGTGCTATTTTCCTTCTGTTCTCGTTGTCATCATCAAGATGCGGGAGTTTGGCGCGTAGAACGGCAGCCTGAATTTCATCAAGACGGGAATTGCGACCCTTATATCTATACTCGTATTTTTTCGATGAACCATAATTGGCCAGCATGCGAATGGTGTTGGCCAATTCCTTATCGTTGGTTGTAACCGCCCCGCCGTCGCCCATTGCTCCGAGATTTTTTCCGGGATAGAAACTGTGGCCCGCTGCGAGTCCGAGACTTCCGGTGCGTTGATCTCCGTAGTAGCATCCGTGAGCCTGCGCATTGTCTTCAAGCAGAATCAGGTCGTAGAGTTTACATATTTGTTCAATTTCTTGATTCATGGCGCATCGGCCATATAAGTGAACCAGCATAATAGCCTTTGTTCGCTTTGAGATGCGTTCTTCTATAAGCTTAGGGTCTATCTGAAGTGTCGCCGGGTCGGGTTCTATCAGCACGGGCACAAGTGCGTTTTCGGTTATGGCGAGAATCGTGGCTATAAAGGTATTGGCCGGCACTATCACTTCGTCGCCCGGCTTCAGACGTCCCAATTCAATGAGTCCGCGCAGAATCAATGTGAGTGCATCCAGCCCGTTGGCCACACCCACTGCATGATCTGTGCCGATAAATTCTGCGAATTCCTTCTCAAACGCAGCATTCTCATTACCCTGCAGATACCACCCGGAGCTTAAAACCCGGTCAACCGCGGTGCGGATTTCGGGGCCGTGCGCATCGTTCACTTTTTTTAAATCAAGAAACTTTATCATAGTCTTAAATAGAAAGTGCTGCAAGAAATCCCGCATGCGAGACTTGCAGCACTTCCTTTGATAGTAAATATTATAAGTTTGGTATCCCGAGGAAAGGTGCTTTCATGAGAAGCACTTCGAGGATGTAGACTCCGGCTCCGGCAAGGTAACCGAGCAGTGCGATCAACGAGAATCTTTTAAGATACCAACCGAAGTTGATTTTGTCGAGACCCATTGCGATTACACCGGCCGCTGAGCCAATGATAAGCATGCTGCCGCCCACACCGGCACAGTAGCTGAGGAATTCCCAGAACACACCGTCCTGAACGAAGTTGGCTGCATAGCCCACAACATCGGTATGTTCGATCGGATACATGCCCATAACTCCGGCCACGAGAGGAACGTTATCGAAAATCGACGACATTATGCCGAGAAGTATATTAATGATATAGACGTTGTGAACCTCCGAGTCGAGCCATGCTGCTGCTGCGGCAAGAATTCCCGACGCCTCCAGAACACCCACCGCAAGAAGAATCCCAAGAAAGAAAAGAATCGAGGGCATATCAATGCGCGATATTACCTGGGGAAGACGATGCTGTTTGCGTCTTTCTGTTTTCTTTCCGTTATAGAAAATTTCAGTATAGAGCCAAAGAACGCCAAGAACAAACAGCATTCCCACGAACGGAGGCAGATGTGTGATGCTCTTGAATATCGGCACAAAAAGCAGACCGCCAACGCCGAGGCAGAAGATTGTGAGTCGTTCGCGGGCCGACATGCCATGTGTCTGATCCTGTTGTGTTCCTTCCACCGGAGTTAACGTCCCTTTCAATCTTCCCTGAATCAAGAGAAGAGGAACAACCATAGCCACCAGAGAGGGGAGAAGCACATATTCGATAAGTGCAAGCGCCGTGACGTTACCCTTCACCCAAAGCATGATGGTGGTGACATCGCCGATGGGGCTCCATGCGCCCCCGGTGTTGGCTGCAATAACTATCATACCCGTATAGAGCCAACGTTCTTCCTGCTCGGCAACCAGCTTCCTTAACAACAGAACCATAACGATGGTAGTGGTCATATTGTCGAGCACAGCCGAGAATATAAAAGTAACGCAACAGAGCACCCACAGCAACGTGCGTTTGTTGCGAGTGGTGATTTTGTTGGTGATAACTGTGAATCCTCCGTGGATATCCACAAGCTCCACAATGGTCATTGCGCCGATCAGAAAGAAGAGTGTCTGGGTGATGTCGCCTAACGACTCCACAAGTTTCACATCGGTCACATAGCTGAGCGCCTGTTTGTGAAGGCTCTCATTGGCCAGCATCGGATGAGACTCTAAATAGGCCTTGAAATGGTCGGCTTCGACAAGCGGAACAATATACTCCGCTCCCAAGGCATAGATTATCCAAAGCAACATTCCCAAAAGGAGGGCGGTCGCAGTTTTATCTACTTTCAAGGGGTGTTCGAGGGCAATTCCGAGATAGCCGATAAAAAACAGAATAATGAGTGTTGTAATCATTGGTTTTAGAAAAAAAGGTTATTTTAGATATTAGATTTGTTGTTTTAAAACGAAAATTGCCCACACCTGTTCCCTCTGAAACAGGTGTTGGCAACATGATGATTTATTTTTTCTTTTTCTTGGATTTCGAGCTTGATTTTGCCGAAGACCCCGAAGATTTTTTAGAGCCCGATTTAGAAGAATTCGCTGTTGATTTTCCGGATGTTTTGGATTTAGAGCTTGAGGCCGATGTGCCTTTTGTTCCGGGAATCTTAAGTTTGTCGCCGGGTTGGAGAGCATCGCCGGTCATGTTGTTGGCTTTCTTGAGATCGGCCACGGTTGTGCCATATTTCTTCGCAATCACCGTTAAGTTCTCACCGCTCTTCACACTGTGAGTGCCGGTCGAGGCTTGGTTGGATGCTGCTTTGGCTTTGGATCCTGATTTAGATGTATCGTTCTTTTCAGCCTTCGAGCCTTTCTTTTGTGTTGAAGCCGTCTGAGACTCGTTGTTTGTGCGGTTCTTTCTTGAGCGTGCGTTGTCGGCAGTCTGAGTGTTACGGCTCTCATTGTTGTTCTGACGCGAGGTAACGGTCTGAGATTGCGCGGGGGCAACTTCGCGGGCAGATGAATTATTTGCCAGTTCGGGGGTGGTGGTGATGCGCAGCAGCTGGCCGGTGCGCACGTTGTTACGTGTCAGATTATTCCATGTCTTGATGTCGGCAACTGTCACGTCATACATCCCGGCGATTGATGAAAGGGTCTGGCCCGGTTCCACCTTGTGCGAGATGGTCTTGGTTGCTCCCGACTTATTCTGACGGACAAAATTTGTGTTCTGCGGCGCTTGTTCCAGCGGAGTCTCCTCGGCCACAAGTTCATCAGCATTTACAGTCTCCGTTTGGGTGTCAGAAGCATTAGAATCGCCCGGAGAGGCCTCCGTGCGCTGGGCATATCGTGCAGCCTCATAATTGAGAATGTCTTTTTCGCTCATGATGTAGGCATGAATCTGCTGTGAGGGGAGCACCAGGGTATATTGGTGGTCGGGATGTCCGGGGATTATATCGGCGCGGAACTGCGGATTAAGCACGCGGATTTCATCAATGGGAATGTCGAGCACTTTTGAGATCTGATTGAAGTGCACCCGCTTATTGATCATCACAGTGTCTGTCACCAGAGGTTTGGTGGCCAGAACGGGGCTGATGTTGTGATAAGGATAATAGTTCATCACATAGTTGGCAGCGATAAACATTGGCACATAGCCACGGGTTTCGGCCGGAAGATTATAATAAATAGACCAGAAGTCGTGGCTTTTGGGGTCACCTCCGGCACGGCGTATGGCTTTGTTCACAGTGCCCGGTCCGCAGTTATAGGCGGCTATGGCAAGCGACCAGTCGCCGTATGTATCATACAGACTCTTAAGATATTGAGCTGCCTTTTTCGATGAAAGATAAGGATCGCGACGTTCATCAACGAGCGATGAGACTTCGAGCCCCATTCCCTTGCCGGTTGCAACCATGAATTGCCAGAGTCCTCCGGCACCCGAGTGGGAAACGGCATTAGGATTGAGCGCCGATTCTATCACCGGCAGATATTTAAGTTCCAGCGGTAATCCCTGCTCTTCCAAAGCCTGCTCGAATATAGGCATATAATATAAGCTGAGGCCTAACATGGCGGCTATCCCGGCACGATTTTTTGTGGTGTACCGGTCGATATAACTACGCACAATCTGGTTGAACGGCATATCGATCACGGTGTGTAGCTTCGACAGGCGGTCGCGTATCACCGCATCCGACGTCTCTACGTCTCCCTGTTGCTTGTAACGGTCGTCGGTGGCTGTATAATTTTTCATATACCAACCCTCAAGCATTTTCCGTGTGTCCAGTTCGTAACTTTCCGGGTAGACAATGCTCGAATCGGTGATATCATGCTTGAGATCAAGCACATTTCGTGTTTTCTCGGCAGAAGCAGAATTTGTCGGTACAAAGAGTGCGATTGCCGTCAACGCGGTTCCGAAGATTTTATAGAAAATTTTCATATTGATGTCGGTTTATATAGCGGGGAGATATAGATTTTGTTAGAAAGTAAATGCCCAGTTTAGTCCGACAGAGGGGCGATTGCCTCCTCCGGCCGGGTTCATCAGTGTCGGCGACCAGTCGAGCGACAGGTCGGGGGTGACATCGAAATGAGTCAGCGAGGCGTCAACGTATGCATCGAGCATGCAAAGCGCGTATAGTGCCACAAGACCGATTATGCAAAGGTCGCGGTTGCGGCGTGCATAATCTTTCTGGGCTTTGAATGTCCGCTCGAGCCATGAGTGGTCAAGGTCGGCCTCGTTCACTGTGGGTGGAAAGAAATCCATATACGACTTTGTCTGAGGGTCGTTGTCCAGAAGGTCACGATAGCCCTGCATATAGTCTTGATATTGGTTGTTATTCCAGTTCGTTGCATATCCGAGGCCCATGAAGCCCCCGATCACAATCGGCAATTTCCAGTAACGACGGTTATAGATCTGGCCCAGACCCGGGCACAAGGCGGAGAGCCACACTGCCCGTGTGGGCGAGGGGTTGAATATTTTGCGTCCCGATTCGTCGTAGGCGTAGTCATCGGCCCTCACTTCTGTGGGAGGAAGGGAATCCACCGGCAATGCCACCTGGGCATCCAGAAACACCTCCCTGTCGGAAGTGTTGGCCGCAGGAGTCGCAGACTCCGTTTCTTCAGCGGGAGTCTGAGATGAGAATATATTGCCCGGATAGGCCGGTGGCAGAGAAAGAAGCATGCACAAACCGATGGCAAGCACACGCTCCATGAGGCGTGCGGCTCTCGGGGTTGTGGATGAATCGTTCCTTTTCATTATTTTTTAGAGTTTCGTGAATGTCCGGGTTGGCGGTTGGTTCGGTTTTTGGGGAGGCAGCAGTGTCAGCCCAATGCTTTTATCAGGCGGTGCAACTCATCATCAGAGGCAAACTTGATGGTGATCGTGCCGCGTCCGTTGGCGTTCCTGCTGAATTTTACAGGTGTGTTGAATCTCTCTGAAAGTCTGTCGGCAAAACCGGCGTATGTTTCGTCAACAGGCTCTTTCTCTTTTGTCTGATTTTTGGCTCCCTCTGCAAGTTCACGTGCAAGGCGTTCCACGTTTCTTACCGATAATCCCTCTTTAAGAATCCGTTTATATAGTTTAAGCTGGTCTTTAGGGTCGGAGACAGCCAATATCGCGCGCGCATGGCCCATATCGATGTGGCGGTCGCGTAGCCCGAGTTGAATTTCAGCCGGAAGTTTCAGAAGTCGGAGATGGTTGGCAATGGTGGCCCGTTTCTTTCCCAATCGCTCGGAAAGGCGTTCTTGAGTCAGCGAATAGGAGTCAATAAGTTTTTTGAATCCGAGGGCCACTTCAATGGCATTGAGGTCTTCGCGTTGGATATTCTCAATGAGGGCCATTTCGGTCATTTCTGAATCGGAAGCCGTGCGGACGTATGCCGGAACGGTTGCCAGGCCTGCGCGCGAAGCTGCACGCCACCGGCGTTCGCCGGCTATTATCTGGTAATTGCCGCTGTCGGTGAGGCGAAGGGTCAATGGCTGCACAATGCCCAACTCTCTTATGGAAGTTGCCAGCTCGTCGATGGCTTCCTCATCAAAGAAGCGGCGCGGCTGATCGGGGTTGGGCACGATGCGTGTAACATCTATTTCTGAAATTGCGGAACTTCCGTCCGTGCGTACTTCTCCCACGCTTATCAGAGAGTCAAGACCGCGGCCAAGTGCATTTCTTTTCGGTATCATTTCTTCTTCTTGTTTCGTGTCCTTAACTCTTTTCCAAGTTGACTGTAAGCTATCGCTCCGCGGGAATCAGGGTCATAAAGTATCACGGGAAGCCCGTGGCTCGGTGACTCCGACAGCTTGATGTTGCGTGGGATTACCGT
Organism: Bacteroides sp.; assembly: GCA_014802335.1. GTDB lineage: Bacteria > Bacteroidota > Bacteroidia > Bacteroidales > Muribaculaceae > Lepagella. The sequence continues at coordinate 79,880 of JAAVCL010000006.1, forward strand.
CGAGAACACCATATCGCCGAAGTGGCCTTTCAGTTCCTCGAATATCTGGTTGGCCAGGCGCAACCGGGCATCATACATGGTGAGCAGAAACCCTTCTATTTCAAGTTGAGGGCGCAGGCGACTCTTGATTATCCTTATCGTGTTGAGCAATTGGGCAATACCCTCAAGTGCAAAATATTCGGCTTGCACCGGAATCAGCACCGAGTCGGCAGCTGTCAGTGCGTTTACGGTTATGATTCCCAGCGAGGGGCTGCAGTCAATTAAGATGTAATCGTAGTTATCTTTTATCGGTTCGAGGGCGGCCGCAAGTTTTCGTTCCCTGTCGGGACGAGACATAAGCTCTACTTCGGCCCCTACCAGATCTATGCGTGAGGCTATTATGTCAAGACCTTTTATTTGCGTCGGGAGGATGGCTTCTTTTACCGGATAACCGTCAATCAGACAGTCGTAGATGCTCGCATCGGTTTCTGCCGGTTCAACCCCGATCCCGGAGGTGGCATTTGCCTGTGGGTCGGCATCTACAAGAAGTACTTTTTTCTTGTCGACGGCCAGACACGCCCCGAGATTGAAGGCTGTCGTTGTCTTGCCGACACCTCCTTTCTGATTTGCTATAGCGATGATTTTTCCCATTTATCTTCTTATCTCTCTCTACGGAAGTAAGAATGTATACTCCACTGAGTTTTAATTTGCAAAAATAGTGATTTTTTGTCGAATTAACCAATCTTGTTATTAATCTTTTCCTCTGTTAAGATTTTTTAAGCACACGGCACGGCGAAATATGGTCGGGGGAGTGGGTTGACAATGTGATTAAAGTGGTTTGACAATGAGATTAAGCGGTTCAGTAATACACACGGGTATATAAATCTTTCACGGGTATAAAAAACATTAAAGGCCTGATGCAACTATCAGACCTTTAATGTTTTATATTACTTTGTCGGGGAATTGATCACTTAATCAGTTTTGTCGTTTTGCCTCCGGCTTTGACAATGTAGATTCCTTTCGGAAGATCACCTTCCGTGGCCGAACCATCAAGGCGGTTACCTTGCAAGTCAATCAGTTGATATTCAGTCTTATCTGTTTCGGAGGTTACTGTGTCAACTCCCGAATTGCTTTTGATTACGCAGAGTGTTGGTTCGGAAAGGAACATTATGGCGCCTGTGCGCACATTGAGTTGTGACAGCGCTATGTAACATTCCTCTCCATCCATTACGTATGCTTGGAGGTTGGATAGCAATGTGTTGATATCCATTTCTCTACTTTCGTTCTCCTCCAGATCGCATGCCCACGGGTTGCTGTATGCGATGAGTTGGGTGATTGATTTGTTCAGCAGAGTGACTGTCAAAATGCTTAACATCGGCTCATCGGTCGGATTTTCTATGCGTCCGGTCACCTTTATGGGTTGCAGCAGATCGATTTCCGCCGGATAAGAGGTATCCAGAAAATCTGGGCTTCCAACTTCAATCTCTTCAAATGTGGGTTCGCCATTTCCGATAGTAAGGATAGCGGTCCGAGATTCATAGAGTGGTGAAAGCACCGGGCGCACCTCGTCAGAGTCTGCCGAAAGTGAATAGATCACCTCAACCATATATTCTCCCGGCTGCAGTTCCGGCATTTCGAGTCCGAATTGTGTGAATCCGTTGGCCAGTGGAACGGTTTCATCGAAAGTCACAAGTTCGTCGATCGGTTCCCCGCCGTTCATCGGTGTAAAACGCAGGCCGATACTCGCATCCGGGTTGAGCGGGCCGGGGCCAATGTTGAATATCGTGCCGTCTACTACCGCGGCATTTTCTTCCGGGTAATACGAATACTCCACGGTGTTGTTGATAATCATCGTGGCATTCCAGGTCGAATCACCGTTTGTGTCAGGCCGGATTCCAATCACCACATCCTGCATATAGTCAAACCCACCGTCGGCACCTCCGATTCCCTGATGAAGAGGGTCGAGGGCGTCCAGAAGAAAATATCCGTCGCTTATGCCTCCCCACCCCCAGTTGAAGTGGAAAAAGCCGTCTGTCCCATATCCATCGCACACGAAAGAGTGGCCTCCGATTCCGCTTTGTCCGTCATAAATCACCGGGCCGTCATTGGTAAGGGATGCGTAGATCATATCCTCCCAATCATAAAGCGAATAATTGTCACGATAGAGATAACTCAGGCCTTTATCATATTTGAAATAGAGACCCAAAGCCTCGGCGATATATATGGAGGCTGCTCCCGATGCCTGCGGACTGTAGCCCATGCTTACGGAATAGCCGGTGCATTTCATAAGCCTCGCAACTGCATCCTTACATTCCTGGGGCGAATCGTCGGTATAGGTGTCGAGCATATTGTCCCAGTCCAGAGGCTCTTTATCATAATTGATTCTGAGTCGGCCGTAGGGGTTGCATGCATATTCCTTTTTGCCGACACCATGGTCGGGCCAGTTATGATATTTCATCACCTGGGCCATGGCTGTTGCCACACACCCCGTAACGGCCTGTTCTCCATTCTTCGACGGGCACATTTCATTATAGGGCGAGCTTTGGTTCCATTGTGTGCTGCACAAGGGTTGAATCGCAGCTCTTTCCGGGCGGCTTTTCACCATCACTCCCGACGCCTTTTCCTGTGAAGCTCCGTAAGTTACCTGTCTTGCAAGTTCGTTCAGCCAATACTCGCATCCGGGCGCTACGTTGCCCGATATATCTGTAACGCCCGTTGTACCGTAGCCTAACAGCGCCGGCGAGGCATCATCAGCCGGAGTAACTATGAAAGCTTTGCCGTCCGACCGGCTGTAAAGATAGACTCCCGCCACTCCCTCATTCTGATAGGTTGACCGGAGTTTGAACTCCGCCTTTCTGTTACTGCCAAGGATATTGGCGGGGGTTTCTCCAAGAGCTCTCTTCAAGGATGCTTCGGGAGAGAGGGGAGCTGCCGATATGATTGCAGGGGCCGACAGTAGTATTGCGGTGATTAAGAATTTATTCATAAATGGCTTGTTAGATGTTGGTTATGGATTGGAGGTGAGGGTTGTCTGTCAGACAAGACACTCGGTTGCGACGCGTATGCGTCGCATTGCTTCGCGGATATTCTCGTCGGAGGTTGCGTAAGAAAGCCGGATATATCCGTCGGCGCAGAATGCCGCTCCGTCAACACATGCCACGTGCGCCTCTTCGAGAAGATACATCACATAGTCGGCACTTGAGTTGATTACGGTTGAACCGCAACTTTTTCCGATAAGATTTCTGACATCGGGGAAAAGATAGAAAGCACCTTCGGGGCGATTCGTTTTCCACCCCGGTATTTCTGCTGCAAGCGAACAGATAAGGTCGCGGCGACGCTCGAAAGCACTGCACATTTCTTTCACACAGTCCTGCGAGCCCGTGTAGGCGGCCTCAGCTGCTTTCTGTGCTATTGAGGAAGCTCCCGAAGTGTATTGTCCCTGAAGTTTGGTCACGGCTTTGGCCAGAGGTGCCGGGGCGGCAAGATAACCTATGCGCCAGCCGGTCATGGCGTATGCTTTCGACACTCCGTTAACCACGATGGTCCGATCTTTCATCCCGGGGCAGCTTGCAATGCTGCTTACGCCTCCCACGAAATTGATATGTTCATATATTTCGTCAGACAGGATAAGAATATCAGGATATTTTGCAAGCACCTCGGCCAATGCCTGTAATTCTCCAGCTGAGTAAACCGAGCCGGTGGGGTTACACGGCGAGTTGAGCATCAGCATGCGCGACTTCGGGGTGATTGCGCTTTCAAGTTGCGCGGGGGTTATCTTGAAATTATTTTCGGCCGTCGCGCTGATTAGCACCGGCTGCCCTTCGGCAAGTTTAACCATTTCTACATACGACACCCACGCCGGAACCGGAATGAGCACTTCGTCGCCCGGGTTTATCACCGCCATCAGCGCATTGGCAAGCTCCTGCTTGGCTCCGTTGCCCACCACTATCTGCGAAGGATCGTACTCAAGGCCGTTTTCCTTTTGCAGTTTATCGCACACCGCGCGGCGAAGACTTTCATATCCGGCCACTGCTGTGTAGCGTGAATAATTTTCTTCAATGGCTTTGCAAGCTGCCTCTTTGATGTGGTCGGGAGTGTTGAAGTCAGGTTCTCCGGCCGACATGCCGATTACGTCAACTCCGGCACTGCGAAGTTCATTGGTTTTCTGTAGCATGGCAAGTGTGGCCGAGGCTGCCAGATTTTGCACTCGTTGAGAAATCTGAATCATTTTTATGTATAAAATTATTGGATTTTTAACTGTTTTCCCCGATTAATTCGAGAATTTTTGGAACTATAAGTGTGATGGTTGTGTTGGGATCAAGTCGGTGTTCTCCGTCGAAATCTTCAGCCTGTGTGTAATGCTCAAGGTATTCTTCTTTGCAGTTCACAACTGTATCTTTTGTGCCGAAATAGGCAGTTACGAGATCTGTGCTGTCGAGATTCCTGCCGATGATTCCGAATTTGGGATTAAACTGCTGACTCTCCATTTTCTCAAATTTTTTCACCAGCTTGTCAGACACTTCAAAATCTTTCGCCCCGTCAAGACGCGGATTATGAAATGGCAGACGTTTACCACTGTTTTCTTTCAGATGCACCGAGGGATGAAACGAGGGATTGATCAGTATCCGGTTGAATCCGCGGAACATCTGTGCATACATCCCTCCGAGCGACGTGCCCACGATGATAGCATCGGGTTTCAACAACGTGGCGAGCTTTTTAAGTTCGGTCATCGCCACTTCGGGTTGAACCGGAATATCGGGCGAAATCACCTCTTGTTTGGCAAGGGTGCGCCGAAGTCGCTGGGCGGTTGTGGATTGGCCCGACGAGCCCAAACCGTGGAGATAGACTACTTGTTTTTTATTTCCCATAAATATAATTTGTCTGAAGGTCTCACTTTTTCCGGAACAGGCATTGAGAACAATTGCCCTTTTGTTACTTTTTCAACCGGCTGAAGGTCGTAACGTAATTCTTCGACTTTCATGATCAATGCCCCGGTGGTGGGTCCCGAAATTACGATTTCATCGCCGATTTTCAACTCGCCGGCTTCCATAAGAAATTCGCCGACTCCGATTTTGGAAAAATACCTTATGGCTTTTGCTGCATATTTTTTTACTCTCGTTGCCGACGATCCATATTTCGAACTCCATTCCCCGAGTCGTTGGCCAAGATAGTAACCGTTCCAGAATCCGCGGTTGAAGACTTTTGTGAGCCTTTCATCCCACACGTTCACCTTTTCATCATTAAAGGTGCCGTTGCAGATGGCTTCAAGTGCCTCAGAATAGCAAGCCACTGTTTCGGCCACATATTCGGCTCCGCGGGCCCTCCCTTCTATTTTGAACACGCGCACCCCGGCATCCACCATCTTATTCAGGAAATGGATGGTCTTAAGGTCGCGAGGCGACATGATGTATTGATTCTCCACATCGAGCTGTTCGCCGGTTTCTTTGTCGGTAACCGTATAGGCGCGTCGGCATATCTGATTGCAAGCGCCGCGGTTGGCCGATGAATTCATCTCGTGCAGGCTCAGATAGCATTTTCCGCTCACTGCCATGCAGAGCGCTCCGTGGCAGAACATCTCGAGGCGTATGGGTTTCCCGGCGGGTCCGGTCAGGCCAGAGTCAAGAATTTGGCAGTGGATTTCTCCAACCTGATCCATATTTAACTCGCGTGCCAGAACCATCACGTCGGCCCATTGCGAGTAAAATTTTACGGCCTCAAAGTTGGTGATATTTACTTGAGTGGAGATATGCACTTCCTGGCCGATGCTGCGGGCATAAAGAATAGCGGCCATGTCTGAGGCTATAATGGCAGATATTCCGGCACTGTGGGCGCGGTCTATGATGTGACGCATCAATTCCATATCTGAATCATATATCACGGTGTTTACCGTCAGATATGTCTTGACTCCGCGTTCATTGCAGAATGAAGCGATTTGAGCCATGTCGTCGGCCGTGAAATTTGCGCTCGACCGCGAACGCATATTCAGACCTTCGATGCCGAAGTAGACTGCATCGGCACCCGCTTTTACCGCTGCTGCCAACGATTCGAGGCTACCGACCGGAGCCATTATTTCAAAGTCTTTCCTGTTCATTTTTTTGTTGCTAAGTAGTAGGTGATCACACCAAGTGTCAGAGACTTCCGGGTGCATTTGCTGAATCCGGCTTCGCTCATCAACTTAATCAGCGCTTCCCGCTGCGGGGCGGCCGCAATGCTTTCAGGCAGATAACGGTAGGCCCGGGAATCGCCCGAAATCATTCGACCCACGGTAGGAATAAGATGATAACTATATAGGTTATACAACTTCAGAATAACCGGATTTATAGGACACGACAATTCGATTATGCAGAGTGTTCCGCCCGGACGAAGCACCCGTTCCATTTCTTTTAATCCCTTTTCAAGATGTTCGAAATTACGAACCCCATAGGCAACCGTGATAAGATCGAATGTGTTGTCGGCAAATCGCAGATCCAACGAATCGCCCTGTTCAAAACTTATCTTCTTTTTCGCGGATTCATCGAGATTTTCGAGCTTTTTTTCTGCTATTTTCAACATCCCTTCCGAAAGATCCACTCCTGTGATTCGTGCTTCCGGGTAACGCTTGTGAAGTTCAAATGCAAGGTCGCCCGTGCCGGTGGCGATGTCGAGTATGTTGTTGGTGGCACGGTGTTGGCGAAGCCGGGCGGCCGCGTTCAGCGCTTTTGTTCGCCAGCTGCGATGAAGCCCCATGGTCATCGCGGTGTTCATGAAGTCGTAGGCCGGAGCTATGCTGTCGAACATCTCTTCCACCTGTTCCCCTTTGTGCCGTCTGTTATCGTAAGGATTTACCTGACTTTGCATCGTTTTTACAGTTTCTTTGAATAACTGCGACGCCGTCTGTGCTGACGTGTCGTGAAATATTCCCACTGGCTCTGAACTTTCGCGTTTGTCTCCATTTCCGGGTTCGATTCGGCATATTTATAGCCGTTGGCTATATAATAGGGAACCAGATCCTGGAAAAGAAGAGCATTGGCCCCTTTGTTTTGATATTCGGGATGCACGGCAACCAGCAGAAGGTCAACCCGGTCGTTCTTGCCCTTAAGTCCTTTAAGAAGATGATACCAGCCGAACGGGAATAACTGTCCTTTCGATTTCTGAAGTGCCCGGCTCATCGAAGGCATTGAAATGCCGACTCCCACAAGCTTGTTGTTCTTGTCGACGATAAGTGTAAGCAGATCCAGATTCAACAGGTCAAGATACTGGTTTATGTAATATTCAATCTGGCGTTCTGTAAGCTGGGAATACTGATAAAGATCTTTATAGGCCTCGTTGATAAGGTGAAACAGTGCATGGCCATATTCGCGCTTCACACGTTTGCGGCTTTTATATTTAAGCACGCGCAGACCATATTTCTTCTTTACAATATCGGCGATTCTGTTGTAACGTTCCGGTATCTTGTCGGGCACTTCCATTAAAAACTCCACCCAATCCGACTCCTTTTTAAAGCCGAGCCGATTCATGTGTTCCGGATAGTAGGGGTAATTATAGATGGTGGCCATAGTGGAAAGTTCCTCATATCCTTCCACAAGCATCCCCTCGTGGTCCAGATCGGTGAAGCCGAGAGGTCCGATCAGTCGGGACATCCCTTTTTTCTTTGCCCACTTCGACACGGCCTCCAACAGTGCTTCCGAAACTTCGTGGTCATCTTCGAAATCTATGTAGCCGAAACGTGCATCTTTAGAGTTACTTTTCTTATTTACCTGCTTGTTGATAATGCCGGCGATTCTGCCAACGGGGCGCCCATCGCGGTAGGCCATATACAACACCTGGTCGCAAAACTCTGATGCCGGGTTTTCCGAAGGTGACAAAGTTTGAAGTTCATCAAGTATCAATGGCGGCACATAATAAGGATTGCCGTCATAAAGGTCTATTTGAAACTTGGTGAATTTACGCAGCGCTTTTTTTGTAGGCTGAATTTCTCTTATTTCTATCATAAGGTTGGTAGAAAAGGGTGGTCAGGGTGATAGCTCCCTGAAAGCATCGGGTTTATTGTCTCTCCGTGAAGTCGTTTAAACGACTTCCGTTTATATTTTACCTCATTGTGAGCCAGAACAGTAAAATCAGCATGATGACTATAAATGCAATCAACAGATAATAAATCTGTGCCGAGTTGCGACGTTCCATTGCGAGTTGAATGTCGGCAATGGTTTTGAAGCCGCGGTCGGGGTCTTCACATTTCGCTGCTATTTTCTTCAGGCGTGGCAATGACGTGGGAAGGTGTTCAAGAACCTCATTCAGAATTTGCCCGTAGCTGCGTATATCTTCACTCGTGCGTCGGGGCGAAAGACTTTCCCTTTGGTCATAGCCCACGTTGATGAGTTTCAGATTCTCGTTATATTCAGTGAAGATTATCGTGTCGGGGGTGATGGGGTCGTGAACGATATGATTCTCCTGAATATATTCCATGGCATCCAGAAGTTGAGTCTGCAAGCGATGCACTATCTTGGGGGTGAGACGTTTTTCATCTATCAGACGCCGCAGTGAATAGCCGTAGACGTCGTCTGTTATTATTGCTTTCCCTATGCCCGGGATTTCCTCGAAGTCGTTTACCATTACGATGTTCGGATGGGCAAGGTTATAGCGCGTGTCAAACTCCTGGCTTATCATGTCGATATATTCCGGCTTGTCGGCATATTCGGCTTTAAGAGCCTTGAGCATCACCCACTTCCCATGTTTACGCACCGTGTAAACATCATAAAATTTCTCTCCCCATTCGGGCATTAGGGTCAGATCCGACCATTTCCCGGTTGGATCATTGATTGGAATTTTCTTCTCTTCCTTGCTTGTGTAGGCTTTGTTTTGGTTCACTTCTGGATGGTTATTAAGTAAGTCTCTTTATTTTATGAAGTCGTTTAAACACCTTCATTTGCACGATTCCCCTGTGCCTAAGAAAGCACAGGGGTTAACTGACTGTGTAGGGTGAGTTCAAAGATTGAAATATCAACCTGATATTTGATATAAAATGCTGAAACCTACTTGTTTATATTAATCAATAATGTCGAAACCCGTATATTTTCTAAGACATTCGGGCACGATGATGCCTTCGGGTGTCTGGAAATTTTCGAGCAGGGCTGCCATGATGCGCGGTAATGCCAGGGCAGAGCCGTTCAGTGTGTGGCAGAGATGTGTCTTTTTGTCGGCTCCTTTGTATCGGCATTTGAGACGATTGGCCTGATAAGTCTCGAAATTCGACACTGAAGATACCTCAAGCCAGCGCTTCTGGGCTGCCGACCATACTTCGAAATCGAATGTTATTGCCGAAGTAAAGCTCATGTCGCCACCGCAAAGGCGAAGAATATGCCAAGGCAATCCCAACTTCTCGAGAAGTCCCTGAACGTGATCCTTCATTTCTTCAAGAGCCGCGTATGAGTTTTCCGGTTTCTCAATCCGAACTATCTCCACCTTGTCAAACTGATGAAGACGGTTCAGACCGCGCACATCCTTGCCATAGCTTCCGGCCTCGCGGCGCCAGCAGGGTGAATAGGCGCAATTCTTTTTCGGAAGATCGTTCTCGGCAATTATTACGTCACGATACATGTTCGTTACCGGAACTTCGGCAGTAGGAATCAGATAGAGATTATCAACGGTCACGTGATACATCTGGCCCTCCTTGTCGGGAAGCTGACCGGTGCCGTAGCCCGAAGCCTCGTTAACAACGAAAGGTGGTTCCACCTCGGTATAACCCGCTTTCCAAGCCTCGTCAAGAAAGAACTGTATGAGGGCACGTTGCATCCGCGCTCCTTTGCCGATATAGAAGGGGAACCCGGCGCCCGTAACTTTAACTCCAAGTTCGAAATCTATCAGATTATATTTTTTTGCAAGTTCCCAGTGGGGCAGGGCATCTTCTCCAAGCTCGGGCATTGCGCCCCCGGTCTTTTCAACCACATTGTCGTCGGCAGTAAGACCCTCGGGCACTGCCTCGCATGGCATGTTGGGAACGGTAAGCAGAAGATTGTGCATTTCTGTCTCACATTCCCCGAGACGGGTCTGCATCTTTTTTGTTTCCTCTTTTATTGCGTTGACTTCGGATTTGGCTGCTTCCGCTTCGGCAGCGCGTCCCTCTTTCATCAGAGAGCCGATGGAACTTGAGATCTTTTTGAGACGTGAAGCGTCTGATTCAGTTTTCTGTTGCAGACTGCGACGCTCGGCATCCAAATCGAGTATCTGACGTATTACTGTGCTGCCGTCGAAACCTTTAACGGCAAGGCGCTTGATCACGTATTCCGGATCGGCCTTTATGGTCTGAAGCGTTAACATTGTGCTGGGTGGTTATCGGTTATGTGCGAATTGCTGTTTTATTATTCCGTAAGGTGGATTATGCCTGATTTAGAAGTTTCTTTACTGTCTCTGAAATCATTCGGCCTTCTGCGCGCCCGGCAAGACGCTTGCTTGCAACGCCCATTACTTTGCCCATTTCCTTCGGGCCGGTTGCTCCCGTTTCGGCGATGATTCCTTTCAGTTCTGCTTCAAGTTCTTCGGCACTAAGCTGCTTGGGCAGATATTCTTCAAGCACGGCGGCTTCTGCCAGCTCATTGGCGGCAAGCTCTCCGCGACCGTTCTCTTCATAAATCTTTGCACTTTCCTTACGCTGCTTCACCATTTTAACTATTATCTTCGTGGCGGTATCATCCGTAAGTTCGCCATTTGCACCTTTGGCTGTCTTGGCCTCCAGGAATTCCTTCTTGGCTCCTCTCAATGCCTCGAGACGCACTTTCTCGCGTGCCAACATAGCCTTTTTGATATCTTCGCTTACTTTGTCGAAAAGATTCATATCTCGTGTTTTTTGATTATTTTCTTCCTTATAAGTACGTGTTCGTAAAAAGTATAACGACTTCAACACATACTTATCTCTTAAAAAACCTTCTCATAGGTTTTAAAAAGCTACTTAACTTGCAAATTTACAAAAAAAAATTAAAACCCATAGTAACAATGTATTTAAATTTGTAACTGTGTGTCTTTTTGCCCAGACGTGGCACGCCCTACACTCACCGGGCAATGGAACGGACAAATGTAGGGCGCGCCACGTCTGAACATTGCGGGGGATGCGGCGGTGATTTACCAAGACGTGGCACGCCACGTCCCTACACACGTCGGGTAAAGTGACGGACAAATGTAGGGACTTTTATCTTTGCAGAGAGATTTAAATGTTAAATATATCTCCCAAATTGTTAATACTATTTGTTAAAAATAAGACAGAGCCAGTGAACTTAGTAGGGACATAGGTCCTTGTACCTTTTCCACGTCATAGTCTGGCTCTGTCTTAAAGTTGAACACATCAAGCTAGATTTCTAGACCTTAATGTCTACTAAAAGTCCTGGATGCTTCAACTTTCAAAAATAAACATTGC
>JAAVCL010000007.1 GCA_014802335.1 Bacteroides sp.
GTATAGGGCCGATATAGCCCCGCTACGCGGGGCATGGAGGTGTGCGATGATTTTACCCGCACCAACGACCCGCTGACGCGGGCGCGTTGATACGGGCCTAATATATATCCCCGCTACGCGGGGTTCGTACCCCGATTTTTTTATTTATTATTATTTTTATAATTTTGTAAAGCAACTAAATACTAAAATAAGTTTTTTGCATAGTTTTAGCATATTATCCAGACGTGGCACGCCACGTCCCTACACAAGTCCGGTATTACGGGGCGGGGTTGCCCGGACGTGGCATCCCACGCCACTACAACGGACGTGAAAAATCACGTCCCTACGACATTCGCCGACAATTTACGTGTTGGGGATAAAAAAATTGAAGGTCGGTGTCAAAAAGATCACCGACCTCCGGGATAGGATGGATTTGGGGAGTAGCCCATAGGAGAATCGAACTCCTCTTTCAAGAATGAAAATCTTGCGTCCTAACCGATAGACGAATGGGCCAACAAAGACTGTTCACTGCCAAGAGCAAGAGAACGTCTGATTATATTTAGCCAAGTTTGTTGATGTGCTTAGCGAGACCGCTGCACAAGTTACCGGCTTTGTTCTTTGAGATAATATTTTTACGACCGAGACGCTGGAGAAGTGCGCTGAGTTTATTGTAAGCAGCTTCAGCTTCAGCCTTGTCAGTCATCTTGCGAACGCGACGAACTGCGTTACGCGCTGTTTTTGCCCAGTAACGGTTTTCAAGTCTGCGCTTCTCCGCCTGGCGAATTCTTTTTAATGACGATTTATGATTTGCCATCTTTAAAAATTTCTTTTGTATCGTATTTAATATTGGTAGCCCATAGGAGAATCGAACTCCTCTTTCAAGAATGAAAATCTTGCGTCCTAACCGATAGACGAATGGGCCACTTAAGGCAGAATCGCTAAGAATCATACGACTCTCATACGGTTTGCGAGTGCAAATTTAGTAAAAATTTTTATTCGCACCAAATCATTTCTAAAAATAATTTGTTTTTGTACCTTTTATTTGTAATTTTGTGCTGAAATTTTTACATCTTTTCACTTATTTTAGACTTTTATGAAGTTTCGCACCCTCTTTTTTGCTGCCGTCTCGATTCTGTTTTTTCCTTTTTCGACCGTGCAGGCTTTCGAATGGAATGATTCGATTGAATATCGGGCTGAAATCGGCGGCTCGCTCTCTGACGGCCAACACACTCCGTTTTGGATGAATGCCAACCGCTTCGGATTCTCAGGGATTGAAAGAAATAACTTTTGGCTTCGCGCAGGTGTGTTCAAACATGAGGACCGTTCTTCTCGTTTCTCCTGGGGCGCCGGGGTGGATCTCGGTGTGGCCCACAGAATGCAGTCAACTTTTATTCCTCAGCAACTTTATGCCGAAGTGCGCTACCGTTGCCTCGATGCCATGATCGGAGCTAAGGAATTATCCGATGGTTTTCTTGATCAAAGTCTTTCTTCAGGTTCGCTGACTCAAGGGTGGAATGCCCGCCCGCTGCCTCAGGTTCGCGTCGGAATTTTCGATTATGCCAACGTGTGGGGTTGCAAGGATATGTTTGCTGTCAAGGGGCACATCGCCTACGGTATGTTTGACGACAACTGGTGGATAAACCGCTGGGCAAATCCTTCTTATTATTATTCTTTAAATACGCTGTATTGTTCGCGTGCAATTTACTTCCGCGGTGGTAATGAAGAGAAATTCCCCCTCACCGGTGAATTAGGACTCGTTATGGACACCGAATTCGGAGGCAAGACATGGGTTCCCGGTTCGAAAGATGAGGCCGGACACTGGGAAAAACATCCCACTTATCTTAAAGCCTGGGCCAAGGCGCTGATTCCTATGGCCGGAGGAGACGACACCAGCATTGGCGAACAAACCAATGTGGAAGGAAACTTTTTGGGAAACTGGAGCTTCAGTCTTAAATGGCAAGACCCGCGCGGATGGATGGTGCGCCTTTATTATCAGCATTTCTACGAAGATCATTCAATGCTCTTTTTCGACTATCCCTGGATTGACGGCCTTTACGGTGTGCAAGGAAAGCTCCCCGAGAATCCCTTTGTGTCTGACATCCTATATGAATTCTTATATATGAAAGACCAGGCCGGACCGGTTTATTGGGACCACAACTCAACCATCGATTATCAGATTTCGGCTCGCGACAGCTATTATAATCATTATATATATAACGGCTGGCAAAACTGGGGACAAGCCATCGGCAACCCGCTGATGATTTCTCCTATTTATAATGAGAATCATTTCATGCACTTCTATCACAACCGCATCGTTTCTCATCATTTCGCTTTCAAGGGCCACCCCTCGCCCCAGACGGATTATCGCGTGCTGCTGACCTATCTGCGCAGCTGGGGAACTTATCTCAACCCGCTGCCTTCGCCCAAAACAAATTTCAGCTGGCTTGCAGAAGTGAACTATCATCCCAAGTCGCTGGAGGGTTGGAACGCTTCCATTTCGCTTGCTATGGATCACGGCTCGCTGCTTGGCAATTCGTTTGGCGCGATGCTCTCAATTTCCAAAACAGGCTGGATCAAATGATTCTGACCGTCAAGGGTCGCAAAAACATTTTAACCTCAATTTTTATTTTTAGATTAATATTCCTGATCGTGAAAAAAATACTTACCATTCTGATGTCGGCATTGCTGATAATTGCTTTGGGAAGCTGCCGCCGCGCAACCGACAACGGCAAAATAGATGGATTCTGGCAAATTCGTGAAATTCAATATAACGATGGTTCTTCATCTTACCCCGAGAAAAAGATGATTGCGGTGCAACTCGAACTTCTGCAGCTTGACGATCCGCAAACTACTCCTCTTCTCACCGGCGTGCTTGACTATCATAAGAACGACAAGGTGCTGGGCGTTGACTTCAGATATAAGCCTTCTGACGCCGATCTGTATCCATACGGATTTGCAGGCAACCCGGAATTGTCGGGCCCTTCGAACACTTATTGCAGGCTTGACATCGTGCAGCTGGATTCGCGCCACCTCGTGCTCCGCTCGCCAATCGCACTGATCACCTGTCGCAGATATTAAATTTGTTTTATCTTTTTAATCTCCCCATATATGTTTCGACGCTTGATTGTTTCCCTACTTAAACCGATGCTCGCGGCTCTATTGTTCGCGCTTCCGATTTGCGCCGCTGAAACTTACACACCACTTCCAACGTATCTTGACGGCTCGATGATGCCTATCGACTTTTCCGAATGTTCGGCAGGCAGCTGGATTCCCGATTCGTTGCGCCCTGTATATGCCACTTACGTTTCCCGACACGGTGCGCGCTATCTGTCGGGACCGGGTAAAACCGAAAAACTTGAGAAACTGTTGCAGAATGGAGTGAACAACGGAAGTCTGTCCGAAACCGGAGAAGCCTTTTTCAATCTTGTGAAAGAAACAATCAGCGCAAACACCGGCAACTGGGGCGACTTGTCTCCATTGGGCATAGAGGAACAGAAGATAATGGGGAGGCGAATTTTCGGCCTTCTCTCGCCACTGCATCATGGCGCCTCGGATGTGAAAGCCATTTCTTCCTACGTGCCCCGCTGCGTAATGACAATGTATGAATTTACGGGCGAGCTTCTTCGCCACAACGATTCCATCTCGGTTGCAACCGACGAAGGCCATCAGTATAATTCTCTGCTGTGCTGTTTCATTGCCGACAAGGAATATGCCGAATATCGCAAGAACGGTGATTGGAAGCATGTCTACAACGATTTTCTTCAGAGTCACGTGTCGGCCTCCCCGGCCAGACGTTTGTTCTCATCGACAGATCTTAGCGACAAGGAACTGCGCGAATACACGATGGATATGTATCAGGTGCTGAAAGGCAACCGGGCTGCCGGTTTGCCCGCTCCAACCACACAGTGGATGTCGGAAAAGGAATATGAAGGGTGCTGGGAGGCCGATAACCTTGCCCACTATCTGCGCAATTCGGTGAACGCGCTCACTTCACTGCCGGCAGTGGCTTCAGCCCCCCTCGCCTTCCGGCTTATCCGCGATATTGACAAGGCTGCCACACAACTCGAACCGCAACCCGTTATGAACGGATATTTCGGTCATGCTGAAACTCTTTTACCACTTCTTTCGTTATTAAAAATACAAGGATGTTTCGCTTTACCACTGAATTACGAGTCTTTGTCAACAGAATGGAAAGTGCAAAATATCACCCCGCTTGGTGCTAATATTTTTATAATGCTCAGCGTCGGCCCCTCCGGGCAGAAATACGCTTCAATTCAGTTGAACGGCCGCACGGTAAGCCCGATAAGCGGAAAACCCGAATTTGTGGAATGGCGCCAACTGCGTCAATATTGGCTTGACATTCTTTCGGGATATAAAGTGGCAATCCCCGCCGATCTCCTCTGAATCCGTATTGGATTTACGCAGGCACGTTTGGCTTGCACCGAAAAACCAAATTAGAATCATCATATAATTAACCCTTAATAAAAATTGCTATGAGTGACACAAATTCAACCCTTCTGCAACAGGCAAAGCAGAAAATGGCGGATGATATGAAGGTCCGCGAAATAGGCGCAATCGTTTGGAACGTGGCCGAGGCCGGATTCCACTATATTCCCGAGATTGTTGTATCTGACATTGAAGGCGACCCGAAGAGCGTGCGCATCACCGGGCTCTATAATTACAACGGCAACCTGTATGCTATCGAAGAAGGCGTGGCCGATGTGGATATGGAACGTTTCTATCGCCGCGGGGTTGATGTTCCCCCTGTTGTGGTGACTCTCAGTCTCGACAAGGCGAATGAACTTCTTGGAGATCCCGAAAACAAACCGGGATTTACCACGGCCGGAACTCTCGAAGAATGGGTGGCGGTGGCCGATTGCTATTTTGAAGCTCTTGCCGAGGATTAACTGTTAGCGGAAGCTCAGTCATTCCGCACGGTTTGACGACATGGACAGCGTGATTGCACGCACGATATAAAACTTCATTATCACTCTCTATAAAACTTCATTATCACTCTCTTGATAATGAGGTTTTTTTTGGCTAAATTTGCAGTATGACAGATGAATTTGATATCAGACAAAATCAAGACCGCCCCGAAGGCGCCGAAAAGGACATTGAGAAAGCATTGCGCCCCCTGTCGTTCGGTGATTTCACGGGGCAAGATAAAATTATAGACAATCTGAGTGTTTTTGTCAAGGCTGCCCGCATGCGCGGTGAAGCATTGGACCATACGCTGCTGCACGGCCCGCCGGGATTAGGCAAAACCACTCTTTCCAATATTATTGCAAACGAGCTTGGTGTCGGCTTCAAAACCACGTCGGGGCCGGTGCTTGACAAACCGGGCGATCTTGCCGGGATACTCATGGCTCTCGAACCTCACGATGTTCTCTTTATCGACGAGATTCACCGTCTGCATCCTGTGGTGGAGGAATATCTCTATTCGGCGATGGAAGACTTCAGAATAGATATTCTTCTTGACAAAGGGCCGGGAGCGAAATCCGTGCAACTCACCATCTCTCCTTTCACTCTTGTGGGTGCCACCACCCGATCGGGGAGTCTCACGGCGCCTTTGCGTGCCCGTTTCGGCATCCAGTGTCATCTTGAATATTACGACCACACGCTTCTCTGCTCGATAGTGAAACGTTCGGCACGTCTGCTCCGCGTAGGCATTGACGAAAAGGCGGCCCTTGAGATTGCCCTTCGCAGCCGCGGCACGCCGCGTGTGGCCAATTCTTTGTTGAGACGTGTGCGCGACTTCGCAATGGTGCGTGGGTCGGGACATATTGACCTGCCGATTGCCAAGACAGCTTTGGAGGCTCTGAATATCGACCGATATGGTCTGGACCAGATCGATAACCGTATTCTCCTTACCATAATTGATAAATTCAAGGGGGGACCCGTTGGATTGACAACCATCGGAACAGCCATAGGCGAGGATGCCGGAACGATTGAGGAAGTCTACGAACCATTCCTGATTAAAGAAGGCTTCCTTAAACGTACTCCCCGCGGCCGCGAAGTGACCGAACTGGCTTATCGACACCTCGGACGCCTCGGCAATGCTGAATCTTCACAACCTAACCTATTCGACCTATAAGTCATGGCAGGAATCAAATCGCTGGCTAAAGACACGGCTGTCTACGGCCTGAGCAGCATCGTGGGACGCTTTTTAAACTGGTGTCTCGTGCCTCTTTATGTTTATCTGTTCCCAACCGAGGAATATGGAATTGTAAGCTATCTCTACAGCTTTACGGCAGTGGCGCTGGTAATCCTGAATTATGGAATGGAAACAGGTTTCTTCAGGTTTGCAAATAAAGAGAACGACCCTGAAAAGGTCTATACCACTTCTCTTATTTCGGTGGGCTTTACCTCCCTTCTGTTTGTAATTCTACTCACTGCGCTGATAGGCCCTGCATCTTCGGCCTTGTTGCTTCCCGAACATAAAACTTACGTCTGGCTCCTTGGAGTGACTGTGGCGATTGATGCCTTCTCCAATCTTCCTTTCGCCTATCTGCGCTTCAAGAAGAAAGCATTCCGGTTTGCCGGCATCAAACTTCTGAATGTTGGTATGAACATCGGGCTGAACCTTCTGTTTCTTCTTGGCTGCCCGGCGTTGATGAAATCCGCACCCGGTCTGGTAAGCTGGTTTTACACTCCGACCGGAGGCGCCGACTTCGGAATAGGCTGGATATTTGTTGCCAATATTATTTCCTCAATCTTTATCCTGCTCTGCCTTTTGCCCGAACTCACATCACGTGCTTACCGCTTCGACATGGCGTTGCTGCGGAGAATGATTTCTTACAGCTGGCCTCTGCTGATTCTTGGTGTGGCCGGAGTGCTGTCGCAAAACATGGGGCAGATGATTATTCCATATCTCTTTACCGGCCACGAGGAAGAGGCGCGATCGATGGTGGGCATTTATGGCGCGAACATTAAAATCGCTATCGTTATGGTGATGTTTACCCAAGCATTCCGTTATGCTTATGAACCTTTCATTTTCGCCCAGGCAAAGGGAGAAGGTGAATCTAAAAAACAGGCCTACTGCGACGCGATGAAATTTTTCGTGATTTTCGGCCTCTTTATTTTCCTGGGCGTGATGTATTTTCTCCCCCTTCTGAAATATTTTGTGGCACCTTCCTATTGGTCGGGATTAAGAATCGTGCCTGTCATGATGGTTGCCGAACTCTGCTTCGGTGTGTTTTTCAACCTCTCGTTATGGTATAAAATCACCGACCGCACGCAATGGGGAATGTATCTTTCGCTTATCTGTTTTGCGGCGATGTTGGGGCTGAATTTATGGCTGGTGCCGATGATAGGAATACCCGACGGCTACATTGGTTCTGCATGGGCCGCCCTGGGCGCCTATTTCCTTGTAATGGTGATTTCTTATTTCGTAGGGCGACATTATTACCCCATTCCCTATCAGACAGGCCGACTGGCGCTATATACGCTTTTGGCAGCGGTGCTTTATGCCGGGGGCCAATGGATTGACGGAGTGTTCGCCTCCTGGATTGTTTACACCACGCGTGTGCTGATGCTTATTGTGTATCTGGGTGTGATATGCACCTTCGAGGAGGTGCCACGTATCTCGCCACTTCTGCGCCGCGCGTTAGGCCGCAGGAAATAAAACAACGAATGAATAAAGCGCACCCCAAAAGTCGAATCCAAAACTTTTGGGGTGCGCTTTATTCTTTTCGGGAATCTTATTTAAACAGTTTGAACGATTGCCGATGCACGGGAGTAACTCCCCGGACGCGTATAGCTTCGTAATGTTCTTTTGTGGGGTATCCCATATTCTTTTCCCAACCGTAGCCGGGAAATTGAGAAGCCAGCTGCTGCATAAGGGCGTCGCGGTGGGTCTTGGCAAGAATTGAGGCTGCCGCTATCGAACGATACGTTGCGTCCCCTTTCACCACCGTGTGATAAGGCACACCCATCATCCTCTCCGGATCGAGATATGGTTTGAATCGGTTGCCGTCTACAAGTATATGGTCGGGACGCACGGTGAGCGCATCCAAAGCACGGTGCATACCCGCAATGGAGGCATTGAGAATATTTATTTTGTCGATTTCTTCGGCCTCAACCATCACAACGGCCCATGCGGTGGCCCGGGCCTCAATATAAACGCGCAGTTCCTCGCGATGAGCCGCACTGAGTTTTTTTGAGTCGTTAAGCAAAGGGTGGTCAAATCCGGCCGGCAGAATCACTGCCGCGCAACACACCGGGCCGCACAGACATCCCCGGCCTGCCTCATCGCATCCCGCCTCGGAAACGTTTTCGTACATGTATTCTTTAAGTTCACTCATTTCTTGTGACTTTGAAGTCGTTTAAACGACTTCTTTTTATATGCACGCTTTTACGTGTGGCGTTCGATGATGTAATCGAATATGAGTTCAAAATCGCGCTTTGACTCACCCGAAGGCAATTCTTCAAGAATCTTCATGGCTTCCTGCTGCATGGCACGCATGCGGCTGTATGCATATTCGATACCACCGTTGCTTTTTGCAAATTCAATGAGCCGCGTAATGTTATCGGCAGTGAGATTGCCTTCGCTCAGTATCTGTCGCATTGGCTCTGATTTCTCTTGAGGCGCGTTGCCGAGGGCGTATAGAAGCGGAAGTGTCACCTTTCCTTCCCGCAGGTCGTTTCCGGTGGGTTTGCCGATGCGTTTGTCGTCAAAGTAGTCGAATATATCATCCTTGATTTGGAAACAGAGTCCAAGCAGTTCTGCAAAGGCCACAAGTCTCTCCTGCTGCGTTTCGTCGGCTCCTCCGAGCTCTGCACCCATCCGCGCGCAATTCATGAAGAGAGAGGCCGTTTTCTGGCGTATCATCGATATATAGCTCGATTCCTCCAGCGAGTGTTCACGGGCATTGCATATCTGATCAATTTCTCCGAGGCTTAATTCCTTGCCAAGCGCAGACAGAGCCGATATCACACGGATGTCGCCGGTGCGAATCCCGGCTGCCAATGCGTTAGACACAAAGAAATCGCCCACCAGAACCGCGATATGGTTGCCCATTGTGGCATTGATGGTCGCAACTCCGCGACGCAGTGCTGTCTCATCCACTATATCATCGTGAATCAAAGAGGCGTTATGAAGCATCTCAAGCGCAGCCCCGGCAAGAAGCACCTCGCTGCTGACTGCTCCGAACATCCGGGCACTAAGTATCACAAGTATGGGCCGGATCTGCTTCCCTTTAACCTGAAGATAACGCGACACGATATCATTCATCATACGGTTGGTGGTGGCCAACTGTGTGACGATAATGTCGTTCATCTCTGCAAGTTCTGACGACAGATCCTCCTGTATTTTTTTCATCGGATTCATAAGAACAAGCAAAGTTAGCAAAAATTCTCCAATTTTTCTTTGTCACTGCACCCGAATTTGAAAAAAACATCTTTTACGGCCCGGAACTTAATGATCTATTTTCTCTAAAATCTATCTGAAACCGATTATTCTTGTGCGGCCGGGCCTTAAACAATTGCACGGCTATCCATGTTATTTCAGTAAATATTCAAGTAGTAATTAATAATCCCCCCAGCCATGAAAAACAAAATCCGCGAGGCCATAGAAGCCAACGACATTACCCGCGTTCGGATTCTTCTGATAGAGTCCATGAGCAAGAATGCCGGCAAATCGGCAGCTCTTACCGAAATAAGCGAAACTGTGTCGTCTCTTAAAGACCTCTTTGAGCCTGATAACGGAAAGGCATATCCGGGTGCCCACGAGATGACTGAGGTCGGACTCAAGGAACTCACCGAGGATTTGCACCAGAACTTCTCGCTTCCGAAATATCGCCTTTTCACCGAGGTGCATGCACGCATAGCGCGCGATCCTGAATTTTCGTTGAGTGAAGAACCGGAAGTTGCCGAGAATCTTGAAGCCTCGCCTCTCCAGCCGCAAAGACCACGGAGAATCACGAAAACCATCGGCTTTATTCTGATGATTCTGGGGGCGGCCTGCTCGATTGTAGGCATTTGCACCGGTGTCAAATTCATGATTGGTCTCGGCATCGGGGTGATAATGCTTGGTTCGGCTATCGTCTATTCCGGTATTCCCCGTTCTTCATCATCTTTATGAAGGACGGCCACCAAAGCTGCTGCCTTTGATTTCCCCACTACTTTTTGAATATCTTCGATTGAGGCGGCACGCAGTCGCTTCACACTTTTAAATTCTTTCATGAGTCGGGCGGCTGTCTTGGGTCCGATCCCCGGAATTGAGTCTAATTCCGAACGCACCTGTCCGCGGCTTCTTTGGTCGCGGTGGAATGTTATGCCAAATCTGTGCGCCTCGTCGCGCAGGGCCTGGATAACGCGCAGGGAGGGCGATTTCTTATCCAGATAAAGCGGAAGGGAATCTCCCGGAAAGTAGATTTCCTCCAGTCGTTTCGCAATGCCCACAAGTGCCACCTCTCCCCTTATGCCCATTTCATCAAATGCTTCGACGGCTGCACTGAGCTGGCCTTTACCACCGTCGACCACAACAAGCTCGGGGAGCGATTGCCCCTCGGCCATCATGCGTGTGTACCGACGATGAAGAACCTCTTTCATCGAAGCGAAGTCATTTGCTCCAACCACAGTCTTTATATTGAAATGCCGGTAATCGCGCTTGGCCGGCTTGCCGTTGCGAAACACCACGCAACTGGCAACAGGATTCGTGCCCTGAATATTGGAATTATCGAAACACTCAATATGCCGGGGTTCCTTTTGCAATCTGAAATCTGATTTCATGCGCTCCATCAATTTGTCGGTGGAGCGGTCGGGATTGAGGGCTGCCTGCTCCTTCTCCTTATCGGCCATGTATTGGGCCGCGTTTTTCACAGCGACATCAAGCGCCCTCTTTTTCTCTCCCCGTTGCGGAACATTGAACTTGACTTTCTCGAATTCCACATCGGGAAGAAACGGAACTATTACTTCTTCAAATTCGCGTCCGAACCGTTCCATGACTTCAACTATCGCCATTGACAGAATCTCCTCGGCAGTCACCTCGTTGTTCCGCTTATGATATTCCAAATTCAGACTCTGAGTCACGGCCCCGTGATGTATGTGCATAAAGTTCACGAATGCGCGTTCTTCATTTTCGACATATCCGAATAAATCAGCATCCGGCCGGGTTATTTCTCCGACGATGCTCTTCACGTTATATTTCCTGACAATCTCATATTTTTCTTTGACGGCCTGAGCTTCCTCAAATTTCCATTTCTCACTCAATTCATTCATTTCTTCAAGCAAGTTGCGCTCAAGTTCCACGGTTTCTCCGTTGAGAATCTGCCGCACGCGTTTTATATATTCGCCATATTTTTCGGGACTGATCAACCCCTTGCACGCTCCCCCGCATTTCTTTATATGATAGTCCAGACACAAAGAATATTTGTTGCGCGCAATACTTTTTTCATCCAACGCATGCCGGCAAGAACGCAGTGGATAGGTTTCCCTAATCAGATCAAGAACCGTCTTTGCCGCCTGAATATTACTGTACGGCCCGTAATATTTCCCGTCAACATCCTTATCCCTGGTCATAAACACACGCGGATAAAGTTCTTTGGTTATAACTATCATCGGATATGACTTGTCGTCTTTCAGGGCCACATTATAATGAGGCTGATAACGCTTTATCATGGCATTCTCCAGATGAAGCGCATCCTCCTCGGTTGCCACGACAATAAAGCGCAAATCAACGATATTACGGACAAGCAGATTTGTTCTCGTGGAGTCGTGTCGGCGATTAAAATAACTTGACACACGTCGTTTCAGACGTTTGGCCTTTCCGACATATATAACCTTTCCCCGTTTGTCCAAATACATATACACGCCGGGCGATTCCGGAAGATTCAGAATCTTCTTCCGCAACTGTTCACCGGGCCGGTTGTTTGATATATCATCACGTGTTCTGTCGGGTTTGATTTCAAGACCGAATCCGCCCTCCTCATCTATCTGTCGGCCGAAACCGGCCAACAGTTCATCGTTGACATTTTCTTTTATATCGTTGTTCATATATCAAATTTGCGTATTTGAAACCTACTTATCCTGCACATCAAATTTTCAAAATCAAATATTAGATATATCCGATTTCATCGAAAGAATTATAGAACTTACCAAGTGAAGCCACTCGAACTTTTTTTTATAAAACATGAGAAGCGTATAAAATTGCCTTCGTAATTCAAAGCGACTTCACTATCCATTCTTAACAAGAGGCGCGGATATTGTTACGACAACAAAATATCCACGCCTCAGAAAAACAAGGAAAATTGGACTTAGAACTTCAAGAGAGTTGTCACCTCACAATCTTCGGGTAAAACCTTTCTTCCATTCAGATCGGAAAGTTCCACGACAAAATTAATATAGATTTTCTTCGGATTCATCGACTTTACCAGCTCATAGCACGCACGCATTGTGCCCCCTGTAGCGAGCAAATCATCATGAAGAAGCACCACATCATTTTCGTTAATTGCATCGCTGTGCAGCTCTATCGTATCCACGCCATATTCTTTGGCATAAGATTTCTTAACAGTAACCGAAGGCAATTTCCCTGGTTTGCGAGCGGGGACAAAACCGCAACCCAAAGCATAGGCCATAATAGAGCCACCGATGAAACCACGCGATTCGATACCCACGATTTTAGTTATGCCCTTATCGCGATACATATCCACAAGTGCATCACTCATTACGTGCAACGCCTCACCATCCTTTAGAAGAGTTGTAAGGTCGCGGAACACGATTCCCTTTGAAGGAAAATCTGGAATATCACGAATCTTTAATTTTAATTCTTCAATTTCCATAGTCATTATATTTTAATTTAACGAAGATTCAAAAAATTTAAATAAAATCCTACTTATAAGTGGAGCTGAAAGCCGAATTGTTCCACGTGGAACACAAATTTCGGGCTACTGTTTCACTCCTTGTCCAATCCCCCTATCAAAAGCTGGAGCACATTAATATCTGCAGGCGAGACGCCCGGGATTCTGGATGCCCGGCCAATGGTATCGGGACGTATTTTGTCAAGCTTCTGGCGAGCTTCTGTTGAGAGTGCGTTCACGCTGAGGAAATCAAAACCTTCAGGTATATGAACATGCTCTATGCGTGTCTGCTTATCTGCAAGCTCTCGCTCCCGACGGATATACCCTTCATACTTTATTAGAATTTCGGCAGCCTGAACTATTTCCCTGCGCCGCTCCTCTCCTATCTCTTCGAGCCGTTTTTTTAATCGTGGCAATGTTCCGGCCAACAATTCAAAATTCAACTGAGGGCGTTTCAGTAATTCCACGAGCCGCAATGAAGATGACAAGGGCGCCGTGTTCTGACTCGTGAGAAAGGCGTTAAATTCGGGAGTCATCTTCACGGTGTGCTGTTTGGCCCACTCAATCAACCGGTCGCGTTCGTCATATTTCTCTTTCATCAGTCGGTATCTTTCTTCGGAGGCAAGTCCGATTTCGTAGCCGATTGGAGTGAGGCGATAGTCGGCATCATCCTGGCGAAGCAGAATACGATATTCAGCTCTTGAGGTGAACATGCGGTAAGGCTCATCCACTCCCTTCGTTACAAGATCATCGATAAGGACTCCGATATAGGCTTCGTCTCTTCCCAGAGTAACGGGTTCGAGATTCTGACTTCGACGTGCGGAATTAATTCCGGCTATCAACCCCTGCGCGGCCGCCTCTTCATAGCCCGTAGTGCCATTTACCTGCCCTGCGAAATATAGGCCCGACACAAGACGTGTCTGCAAATCGTGACGAAGTTGCGTGGGGTCGAAGAAATCATATTCTATCGCATATCCCGGACGATAGAACTGCACATTTCTCAATGCTGGGATGCACTGAAGCGCCTTTACCTGCACATCCCACGGCATCGAACTGGAAAATCCGTTGATATAGTATTCTTCCGTAGTTTCTCCCTCCGGCTCCAGAAACAACTGATGACTTTCCTTATCGGCAAATGTGACGAGTTTTGTTTCAATACTGGGACAATAACGGGGACCAATGCTTTGAATATCCCCATTATATAAAGGGGATTCATCAAGACGCCCGGTCATAATGGCATGTGCCTCCGGATTAGTGTGCACAATCCAGCAGGGACGCGACTTGAGAGTGCGTTTAACTCCGGGAAGATATGAGAACTTTTCATCCGGAAGATTATCGCCATCCTGGCGTTCGGCAAGTGAAAAATCAATGGTTCTGCCGTCAATCCTCGCCGGCGTCCCTGTTTTCATTCTTCCCACTGAAAACCCGAGTCCCCCAAGCTGTTCGGCAATACCCTTGGAAGAATCTTCTGAAATTCTTCCACCTTCAATTTTGGTGGGGCCGAAATGCATCAATCCATTCAGAAATGTCCCTGCTGTCAACACAACATTGTCGGCCTTGAATTCAAAACCAAGCTGGGTCACAACACCCTTTATTCTGAATTTCTCGGGGCTTGAAGAATCCGGATTTGGCTCTATTAGCAGACGCGACACTGTGTCTTGAAAGAGGAATAAATTCTCTGTTTCATCAAGGATTTGGCGCCATTTATCGATATATTTTGTTCTGTCAGACTGAACACGAGGCGACCAAACAGCAGGGCCTTTAGAACGGTTCAACATTCTGAACTGAATGGCTGTTGTGTCGGCTACGATTCCCATCATGCCGCCCAAAGCATCAATTTCACGAACTATCTGGCCTTTGGCAATTCCTCCAACGGCAGGATTGCACGACATTTGGGCCACTCGGTTCATATCCTTTGTAATCAAAAGCACCGACGCACCAAGTTTCGCAGCCGCAACCGCAGCTTCGCAACCTGCATGGCCCGCCCCTATCACAATTACATCAAAATCAAATTTCATTTTTATAAATTCCTTTTTGGAAAGTAATTTACATTTATAGCTCCGTCAGGATCGTTAACCAATGAGTTATTCAGGCATTTCATCCCACATCTTCAACGCTTCATCTTCATGATGCTCCATTATTTCCCGTTCACCGGGACCTTTGTCGTTGATTCCACAAAGATGCAGAACCCCGTGGATGATGACCCGCAGCAACTCCCGATTATACGGCATCCCGAATTTATCGGCATTTGAAGCTACCGTATCGAGAGAAATCATTATATCTCCCGCTATGCGATCGCGCCGAGTGTAATCGAATGTAATTATATCCGTGTAATAATCGTGATTGATAAATTCCTTATTAGCTTTTAGAATATACTCATCGTCGCAGAAAAGATATGACAGACGCCCACAACGGAAACCATGCGCATCGGCCACTTTAGCAATCCATTCCCCCACCCTGCGATAATCAAGAGCCGGGAGGCTAACATTCTCAACATTGAAATTTATCATTTTCCAATTCTTTTATTCAACTTGGCAAGCATCATCTTCCCGACTTGCCATAACTCGCAAATATACTAAAAATTTTTAAGATTTCCCATAAGATTTTCAGCACCCGCATTTCTTATAGCAATTGTCGTTCCTAAAATCTTTATAATTAAGCAGCTGTCTGAAATTACCTATGAGTTATTTTAGCGTTTTTTTGATTGGATTTTAAATTTTGAAGAAGAAATAAAGGAACTAAAAGCCTGATAACCAATTCCTAAGATACCAAAATCATCGTCCCATGTAGGGACATGGCGTGCCACGTCTGAGGAAAAATGGAGTGCGTGCCACGTCTGAGGAACATCGCCCCAATACCGGACGAGTGTAGGGACGTGGCGTGCCACGTCTGAGGAAACACCGTCTAATTACCTGACTCATCATCGTTATCTCTCCCGTCAGTTTTGACCAGACGTGGCGCGCCCCGTCCCTACAAAAGTCCGGTAACGGGTCGATGTTTTATTCAGACGTGGCACGTACCACATTTGCCGATGAAATAATTCTTATTTTTTGTACAAAGACCGAGTTGTTTAAAAGTTGTATATAGTATTGTATAATAGTTATTTAATAACATTATAAAAGCAATTTAACGCCTTGAGGTTTCAATTTTCGTGTGCTTCCGAACAGATTCACACAAAAATCACACCCTCATAACGCAACTTTCGCGAAATCGGCTGACATTGGTAGGCCAATTAAGCAGACATCGGTAGGCAGATTAAATTCGACGGCCTTACTGACACCAATAACTTCTTCAATAAATTTTTCTATTTTGTGTTTCTTAGATTATATTGTTAATTTTGTAAGTATGTGTCCGAAATTATTTATTGTATCCGATTAAGAAGGACGTGGATGAAATTTTGGATTCAGATTGTGACGTTATGAGGTTCCACAACAACTGAAGTCGGATTCAAAAGTTCGCATCATAATTTCTGAGGCAATACATATAATAATTTTGATCACATACTTAAAAAGCAGTTTAAATCCACAGAAGTAGTTTAATTCGACATCCAATATCAAAATCAGAAAAATGAGAACAAGTAAAAAGTCTACTGTAAAATATAAAATAGATCGAGGCTCGGTTCTTGTGGCAGGTATGTTCCTTACATTGATTTTCGGAGTTATTGATTGGTGTATCGGCACCACATTCCGTGCAATGAGCGATTGGATGCTTTATGCCGTTAACATCGCGGCCACCCTTCTACTCTCTCTTCCGGCCCTACTATTGCGCAGAGTGTGGATTCAGCTTTTGATAATGGTATTGGTTGACATTATGTGGATAGCAAACATTATGTACTGCCGCACATATTTCACGGCAATTCCCCCCGAAAGTTATGCACTGATTTCTAATTTGGCCGACTTCACGGCCAGCGTGACCGACTCACTGAGGTGGGCGGATATTTTCCTGCCATTGATAACTCTTATTACCGGCGCCGCCGCTTATCTTACTCCGGCAACTCGCCCGTGGCCTCGACGCAGCACATTTATCTACGTTACTTTAGCGGCCACTGCTGTCACGGTTGTGGGCATCCTGTGTCGCGGAGGTTTTTACAAGAGTTATGACAAATTGGCTCAATCCTGCTATTACAGCACTTGCGGTGTGCCGACTTATTCAATAGCAGGACACATCGCTTACTCTCTTATGAATTCCACCAATGCCGACAACAAAGAGACATATAAGGAAATTGAAAGTTGGCTTAATGAAAAAGAAGTGTCTCGACCATATCGGCAGGTATCAGACAGTGTTATCTCACGCCGCCAAAATCTTGTGTTGATTTTGCTTGAATCATTTGAAAGCTGGCTTATAGATTCCAATGTAAAAGGGCAGGTTATTACCCCTTATCTCAATAATCTTATAACTAAACCCAACACACTGTACGCTCCCTACACATTGACTCAGGTTTCCTCGGGCCGTTCCATAGACGCCCAACTGCTGATCGGATCGGGGCTGTTGCCAATGCTAAATTCCGTTTACAGCATGAAATACCCACAGTATGAATACCCTTCGCTGATGAAAGCAATAAAGCAACAGCGTGGGGGACGAAGTGTGATTCTTTCATGCGACAAGCCGATTACCTGGAATCAGGAGGTCATTGCCCGCTCAATGGGATATGACTCGCTGCTGCATCGGTCGGCGTGGAATCTTGATGAACTAATCGGCAACCCCGCCAAACTCAGCGACGGGTCGTTTCTGAGGCAAAGTGTTGAGAAACTGCGCACTAATCAATTGGGTATTGACGGTAAGCCATTCTTGCTGACCTTCATAACATATTCCGGTCACAATCCTTTCAAGCTCCCCGATAACATGAAAGACAAGGGCTTGCAACAAGCAGTTTCCGGCTTTCCCGAAAGACTCGCCGACTATATACTTATGGCCCACTATACCGATTCACAACTTCACACATTGATCGATTACCTGCAAAGCCGACCCGATGCCGACCAAACGCTGATAGTCATAACCGGCGACCATGAGGGTCTTGCCGGCGACCGAGACGCAATGTGCCGTGCAACTAAAGAATACAACCTAGTATCTCCCGAGCAATTCACACCCTTTATTGTTTTGAACTCTCCTGTTGGCGGACGAATAAATGAAGTGATCGGACAGGTGGACCTCTACCCTACCCTACTTGATCTTCTCGGGCTCAACGAATATTCATGGAAGGGTGTGGGTGAAAATATCCTTCAGCCAAGAAACACACCGGCAGCAATATCCTCGATGACCGGAAAAATGCTCGGCGACACAATATCGGCCACCCCCGCAGCGATGCATAATCTGAAATCTGCACGACGCGTCTCAGATATGATTATTTCATCGGGCTACCGATTAACGAAATAAACAAATATTCCTTCGAAATACTGATAAAGAAGGCTGAAATACTTCTAAAAGGCGTTTAAAATAAAACAGAAGACCCGCGGGTGCGCATTAACACCTAAACAAAGATGATGAAAGGAAGAAAAAGATATCCTATCGGTCAACAGGATTTTAAGACCATAAGGGCCAATAATGATTACTACGTCGACAAGACAGAATATGTGTGGAGAATAGTTGACTCTGCAAGTCAATACTATTTCCTTGCCCGTCCGCGTCGCTTCGGGAAAAGCCTCTTCCTGTCGACGCTCCACTATTTCTTCAAGGGACAACGAGAACTTTTCAAGGGTCTTTTCATTGACACCACCGACTGGAACTGGGACGAGTATCCCGTGCTTAGACTTGATCTCAATACAGAGCGATATGACGAGCCGGGGCAACTTGAACGAGTACTGAATAAAATTTTTGACAGCTGGGAAAAGAAATATGGCATTGATAAGATTTATGAGGGTTGCTCGCAGAGATTCAGCCATATCATAGAGACAGCTCATGAGAAGACCGGCAAGAAGGTCATCATTCTCGTAGACGAGTATGACAAGCCGCTGGTGGGCAACCTGAACAAGAACGAGAACTTCGAGCTTTATCGCTCGCAGTTGGCAGCCCTATATTCCAACTTCAAGAGTTCAGCCGCGCACATCCGCCTCGTGTTCCTGACCGGAGTGAGCCGCTTCAGCACCCTAAGCGTATTCTCTGATCTCAATAACATAAAGGACATTACATTCTCCAATGATTTTGGCGATGTCTGTGGAATTACCGAGAGGGAACTCCTCGATAATTTTAAAGAAGGAATAGAAAATCTCGCGAAGGAAGAAGAGATCGCGTATGAGGACGCCCTGACTCTTCTTAAAAGCAACTATGACGGATATCGTTTTGCGAAAAAAGGGAGCGACATCTACAATCCTTGGTCTGTACTAAATGCACTCGACGAGTCGAAAATAGGCAATTATTGGAACGAGACGGGGATGCCCACGCTCGTGGCTAAGATGCTAAAGAGAGTCGGCGCAGATCTGGAAAATTCTTTCGACACTTACTGCACAGAAGACAATCTCAAGGGACTTGACCTGCTCAGTTCTGACCCCACTGCCCTTCTTTTTCAGACCGGTTACCTCACCATCAAGAACTACTCTCGCGAAGCCGAAATGTTTCATCTCGGGATCCCCAACCGCGAGGTTCGCACAGGACTCTTCAATATCCTCCTTCCCTATTATGTAAAGTGCAAGACCGGAACAGCCAACGAGACAGTGTCGGGAATCGTACGCAATTTCATCTTTGGCAAACCTGACGAAGCTCTCAAGTGCATGCAGGCTTATTTCGCAGGTATCGACTATAAGATGAGAATCGACAATGAAAACAATTTCCATAACGCTTTCTATCTGCTGATGGACCTTATCGGACTTAAAACCGAGACCGAACATCACACCTCCGATGGTAGTATCGACATCAAGGTTCAAACTCATGACTATATCTATATCATCGAACTTAAATATGATCGCAGTCCCGCGGATGCACTCCGCCAGATCGAGGATAAGAAGTATGGTAGGCACCTGCATGCTGATTCAAGAAAGGTCTTTCTGATAGGAGTCGCTTTCTCCTCCAAAACCAGATGCATCGAAGACTGGGAAATTAAAAGACTTGAAAAAGTTTGAACGACTTCATAACCAAAACGCCAACCCCTACGAAAATGGAAAAAATATCAGTTGTCTTAAATACATATAATGCCGAGCAACATTTAAGGGAAGTCCTTGAAAGTGTTCGCGATTTTGATGAAATAGTGGTGTGCGACATGGAAAGCACTGATCGCACCCGTGAGATAGCCCGTGAATATGGAGCTAAAATTGTGATTTTCCCCAAAGGGAATCATAAAATATGCGAGCCGGCCCGTGACACGGCTATACACTCGGCTTCCAACGACTGGGTGCTGGTTGTCGATGCCGACGAGAAAGTGCCTCCTGCCCTTCGCGAATACCTATACGAAAAAGTAAATTCCGGTTTTGAAGGGGCCATGGCCGTGCCCCGCCTCAACCAATTTCTCAGTCGCCCTGCTCATGGCAGCCCTGACTATCAACTCAGATTTTTCCGTCAGAGCCGTGCCACATGGCCTCCGGTGATACACGCCCGCCCTGTCACCGACACCCCGGTGGTAAATATTCCTGCCAAGAAACACCGCCTCTCGCTGATTCATCTTGACAACCCCTCGCTGGCTTCAAGATATGACAAACTGAACAGATATAGCGACTATGAAGTGCCTCGCAGAGAAAAACGTAAATTCGGCACGCTGATGTTTTTGCTAAAACCATTCTGGGCCTTTATCAGCGTTTGGCTTATCAGAGGCGCCTGGAAAGATGGCCGGCGCGGTTTGATTAACGCTTACAATGCCATGATTTACAAAACAATGTTAATGTCGAAAGTGACCGAAAAGCAACTTAACGATTTGGAAATAAAGAAAAGAACGGAAAATGAGTAAAGTAATAGCCGACGGCATCTCCTCAGAATGGAAACAGATTGCACACGATATTTTAAAGGGAAATCTTCCTGAAAATGCTGTTGAAATTTATAGCGGTAGAAACAGAATAATTAGTGCTGTGATCAACGGCGCGCCTGTTGCAATCAAATTTTTCTCGCGAAGCTTAAAAAACAAATTGATATATTCCGTCTTCTCTTCAAAAGCAAAACGGAGTTACCTCTATGGCCGCGAAATTCTGAACAGGGGAATCCACACGCCCCAACCTCTTGCCTACGCTGAAAGACGCGGAGTGCTTAACACTTTGCAAGATTCAATATATATATGCAAGTTTGAAGAGGCCACCGATCTGCGCCAATATCTTCAGACCGGAGAGGAGGCATGGATTCAATTCGCACATTTTGCCGCCACCCTCCACGACAAGGGAATTTTGCATCGCGACCTTAACAATACCAATGTGCGTGTCAATATATTGCCCGACGGGAAAACTCGGTTCAGCCTCATAGACCTGAACCGGATGCGTCTCTTGCCCGATGGAAAAATAATATCCCGGAAAGACTCCGGCAAAAATCTGGTGAGATTCTCTTATTTGACTCCGGAATTCAACTCATTTGCCAAGGAATATTCAAGAGCCCGCAAAAATTTGGCAGTCGATCCGATAAGTATAATTAACGCCAAACGACGTCACGAGAAGCATCCCCCGATCAAACAAACCAAGTAGTATAAGTCTCTATCCACTAAAACCGATTCTATCAGATTGATAAGCAGGTTTTGTTAATTTTGGTTATTGAAGCAGTGGATAGTTATTGAATTTGCAAAATTTTCATTAACTTTACAAACAAATTGCCTGATTAGACCCTAATTCATTGAACTTCGGGAGATAATCAGGTTATAATAAATTATATAGACTTTCAATGGAGCAATCCGTTTATCATATACCTGCACTGCTTGAAGACTCAATCAAGGGTCTTGACATAAAACCGGGGGGGACGTACGCTGACGTTACCTTCGGTGGAGGGGGCCACTCTCGGGCCATCCTTGAACATCTCGGGCCCGAAGGCATTCTCTTCGGATTCGACCGGGACACTGACGCTTTAGCCAATGCTCCCCTTGACAGGCGTTTCAAATTCGTTCATTCAGATTTCAGATATATTTCTAATTTTCTTCATTTTTACGGCCACGACTGCATTGACGGTATTATTGCAGACCTCGGCGTTTCGTTCCACCATTTTGATGCCTCCGACCGGGGATTCTCTTTCCGTTCGGATGCTCCTCTCGACATGCGTATGAACCGAAATGGGGGAAAGACTGCGGCCGAAGTCCTTAACTCGTACAATAAAGAGGAGTTAGAACAACTGTTCCGTGCATTTACAGACTTGAAACGGTCAGGATTGATTGCATCGGCAATCGTAAAATCTCGTGAGGCACAACCTCTTGAAACAACTTTCCAACTGGTTGACGCCGTGCGCCCCACAATTAATCCCCGGGCTGAAAAAAAAGATCTCGCACAGGTGTTTCAGGCAATCCGTATTGAAGTAAACGGTGAGATGAAAGCCTTGCAGTGTCTGCTGCAACAATCACTCAGAGTGCTCAAACCGGGTGGCAGAATTGCAATTATCACCTATCATTCGATAGAAGACCGACTCGTAAAGAATTTCCTCAGAAGCGGCAATATCGAAGGAAAAATCGAACAGGACATCTTTGGCAATATAAATTCTCCCTGGAAAACAATCACCAGAAGCCCGATTGTGCCCTCGGAGACTGAAATTGAAGCCAATCCCCGTTCTCGAAGTGCAAAACTCCGAATTGCCGAAAAAATTTAATCCTCTTATCTCCTTTTCATCAAATCCTTGCAATGGCCTTAGGAAAGAAAAAGAAATCTGCCGGTGAATCACCGGACCAAATATCCGAAGAAAAGAAAATTCAA
The DNA here is from genome assembly GCA_014802335.1 of Bacteroides sp. GTDB lineage: Bacteria > Bacteroidota > Bacteroidia > Bacteroidales > Muribaculaceae > Lepagella. The sequence continues at coordinate 22,571 of JAAVCL010000007.1, forward strand.
AAGAAAAAAGGTTACTCCTGGCTAAATGAACTTCGCTACGGCCGTTCCATTTCTATTGAATTCTTCAAAACAAATGCGTGGCTCCTTATCATAATTGTAGTTGTCGTCATTTCTCTTATCGGCCTTCGTTACAAGACTAAAACTAAAATGGCCGAAATCAAAAAGCTTAACACAGAACTGACTCGTGCCCAGAGTCTTAAGCTGCAGGAAAAATCGGCTTATATGTCGCTGATACGAGAAACAGAAATGCGACGCATGGTCAGAGAAAAAGGACTTTCACTGGAATTTCAGGAACAGCCTCCCTACGAAATAATCGACGATGGCAATTAAGCGTCTGCCGTTTTCTTTGGAAACATTGAGTAGACTTAAATAATATTTTACCATCGGGCTTACATCATGACAATGCCTTTAAGCTAAGGAAATTTAAAATTCAAGCAACCAACATCTCCGCAACAACGAGACACTCAACAACAACAATAGGATTCGGATTTAGATATGTCAGCTAAGAAAAATAATAAAGCCCATATATTGTTCAGGTACGGTCTGATCACAATAGTATTCATAATGTTCGGGGTGGCCGTGCTGATTATGCTATTTAAAACCACCGTGATCGACGCCCCCCAATGGAACGCCCGTGCCCGTGCCGAACTTTCACGTATAGATACAATTGCCCCTGAACGGGGAAATATTCTTGCCGACAATGGCAATATCATGGCGTGCAACCTTAAGGTCTACGACATAAAAATTGACCTGCGTCATGACAAGATTCTTCAGATGAAGGTGATTCCATGGAGTTCAATTGATTCGCTTGCCGATTCGCTTGACAGGTATTACCCGCGTATTCCCAACCTGCTGACCATGCACCGCGACACAATCGCGAAATACACCTGGCACAAACGTCTTAAAAAGGAATTTGAAAAGCCTGATTCAGTGCGTTTGCGTGCCTTGAGGCTGGCTCAGAAAAAGACTCTTGAAGATTTTGAACGTATCCGCAACTTCCCTTTCCTCAAAAACATCAAAGGCCGGGGGTCGCGCCTTCCTCTGTATAAAGAAGAACGCAATGTCAGAATCTATCCTTTCGGCAAAATGGCCTATCGAAGTGTGGGCCGCGTGAATGAGAATCACGAAACCGGCCAGATTCATGGATACTCAGGGCTTGAAAAAGACCTTGACTCCCTGCTCTATGGCCACCCGGGGCTTGCAAAGAAGGTGGCTTTGACCAACGGTATCACCAACTGGGTAACCACTCCGCCAAGGCGAGGATTCGATATCCGCACCACAATTGATATCGACCTTCAGGACATGCTTGAAGAAGAACTGCATAAGATTTGTGCCGATGCGCATGCCGAATGGGGCACCGCTATCCTTATGGAAGTTGCCACCGGAGAAATAAAGGCAATATCCAACATCGAACTTCTTAACGACGGCACTTACGGCGAAGCACTGAACCGCGCTGTGTTGCCTTACGAACCGGGCTCGGTGATGAAGCCTATTTCTCTGATGATCGCTTTTGAAGACGGACTTGTAAAAAGTGTCTACGACGTTGTGGATTGCAGCCCGTTCATGAAAACATCCGACCCGCACGGAAGCGGCATGAAAAATATGAAACAGGTCATTGAACAGTCTTCAAATCCGGGAATAGCACGAGTTATCTTCCGCGGCTATGCCCAGGACCCCGAGAAATGGCACGACCGTCTTAAAGGCCTCGGCTTCTTCGAGCCAATCCATTCGGGTATAGCCGGTGAAAGCACGCCGAGAATCAGACGCCTTGTGCCCAAAGATAAAAACGGGAATAACATCACAATGACCGCACGCCACCTCGACCTTGCGCGCCAGGCATACGGATACAACACAGAACTCCCTCCCCTCTTCACGCTTTCCGTTTACAATGCCATTGCAAATAATGGCCGTTATGTGCGTCCGCATCTGGTGAAAAGCCTTATCGACGAGGATGGACGCGACTCGGTGCTGAAAATAGATTATATCCGCGACAGCATCTGCTCGGCCGCCACTGCCCGCAAAGTGCGCGAATGTATGCACGAGGTGGTATGGGGCGAACATGGAACCGCCAGAATGGTGCGCGATGACCGTGTAAAGGTTGTCGGAAAAACCGGAACAGCATATCCGGTGGAGAAAGGAGTTTATAACACTGCGAAACGCCGATATGCGTTCGCAGGCTTCTTCCCATACGACAATCCTCAATATTCCTGCATGGCTCTGGTGATGTCGGGGGCCGGTAACTCCGCAAACCGCACATCAGGACAGGTGGTGAAGAATATGGCTGTAAAAATGTATTCACGGGGAATGTTGCACAATGCCTCCACATTTACTGCCGAGCGCAAAGAGAGCACTCCGGTATTGGCTGCCTCCAACGAACCTTCATTCTCAAAATTGGCTAAAGTGCTTGGTCTTGACAAACTTAAAAGTATCCGCAGCCCCAAAGAAGTGACCAATGGAGGTGTGCCGGAAGTTATCGGATATGACGTGACCTCTGCCGTAAGAACACTCGAAAAGGCGGGGCTTAACGTCCGCACCAAAGGGGCCGGCTACGTAATCGCGCAGTCGCGACCCGCAGGCTCAGTGTTCAAACGTGGTGATGATATAACATTAACTTTAAGAAATTAAGTATGTGTTCGAAATTATTTGATGCCTTGCCTCATAAATGACGAGGCGAACGTTAGAATCCGGCTTCTGTTGTCATGGAACGCCATAACGCCACAAGCCGAATCCTCAATTTCATTCATATACTTAAAACTCAATAAGATAAACAATTATAACACAAACTTAACATAAAACCCAAAAATAATGACCATCAAATTATCAAAGCTCCTTGAGGAAATAAAACCTCTTGAAGTAATCGGTGAGACTGATAAGAATATCATCGGAGTGCACAGTGACTCCCGCAAAGTTGAAAAGGATTCTCTGTTCGTGGCGGTGCGCGGTGTGACCACCGATGGTCATAAATATATCCCCGTTGTGGCAAGCACACACGTCGGGGCCATAATCTGCGAAGATCTTCCCTCTTCCATTGAAAAAGGGATAACCTATGTTAAGGTGGCAAATTCGGCAGAGGCATTAGGTCGTCTGGCTTCAGCATGGTACGGCCATCCCTCTTCACGGCTTCGCCTTGTGGGTGTTACCGGAACGAACGGAAAGACCACTACGGCCACTCTTTTATATGAAATGGCACGTCTGGAAGGATATAAAGCCGGATTGCTGTCGACAGTGTGCAATTATATTCAGGATCGGGCCATACCCACAACGCACACCACTCCCGACCCCTTGACCCTCAACGAACTGTTGAGCGAAATGGTGGAAGCCGGGTGCGACTATGCATTTATGGAGGTTTCGAGCCATGCAGCCCAGCAGCACCGCATCGCCGGCCTTAAGTTTGCAGGGGCCGTGTTCTCAAATCTTACACGCGATCATCTCGACTATCACGGCACCGTAGACAACTACATGAACGCCAAGAAAATGTTTTTCGATGCCCTCCCCTCCGATGCCTTCGCACTTGTAAACGCCGACGACAAAGCCGGGGCATATATGGTTCAGAACACCAGGGCCCGGGTTTACACATATTCACTTCGCTCGGAAGCCGATTTCCGCTGTAAAATTCTCGAAACCCGTCTTGACGGCACGTTGCTCCAACTTAACGGGCGCGACATCGAAGTGAACTTTACAGGCCGATTCAACGCCTACAACCTTACAGCAGTGTATGGGGCGGCGATTCTCACCGGGTTCCCCGAAGAAGAAGTGGCCGTCAACATGAGTCGTCTGGTGCCTGTGGCAGGCCGATTCCAGACCTTCCGTTCGGCCGACGGAGTCACCGCAATTGTGGATTATGCCCACACTCCGGATGCGTTGGTAAATGTGCTTGACACAATTCGTGAAGTCGTTGGAAACAACGGGCTGATCACAACCGTTGTCGGAGCCGGAGGCGACCGCGACCACGGAAAACGCCCTATCATGGCCCGCGAATCTGCTTGCCGAAGCGATCTTCTTATTCTCACAAGCGACAATCCGCGCACTGAAAAACCGGAAGACATCATCGAAGCAATGCGTGCCGGACTTACCGAAGACGAACTGAAACGCACACTCTGCATCACCGATCGTCGCGAAGCGATTAAAACGGCGATTCGCATGGCAAAACCGGGCTCGGTGGTGCTGGTGGCCGGAAAAGGCCATGAACCTTATCAGGAAGTGAACGGTGTGCGTCACCATTTCGACGACCGCGAGGAAGTGAAACGCGAACTCGAAAACAGAGGCTGACAGCTGATATCCTAACATCTTAAGCTGCAAGAAAATGATATATTGGCTTATTGACATGCTGAACGGCTGGGATTTCCCGGGACGCAATCTGATGAATTATCTGTCATTCCGTTCGGGAATAGCATTCACCTTAGCTCTGCTTATGGCTCTCATTTTCGGCCATAAGATTATCAGACGCCTCCAGAGGATGCAAATCGGCGAAGAAGTCCGCAATCTCGGCCTCGAAGGGCAGATGTCGAAAAAAGGAACCCCGACAATGGGTGGAATCATTATAATTCTGTCCACACTCGTGCCCTGTCTGCTGATGGGGAACCTGTCGAATATATACATGATTTTGATGATTGTCGCCACTTTATGGATGGGGGCAATCGGCTTTCTTGACGACTACCGCAAACTGAAATATCACAACAAGGACGGTCTGAAAGGGAAGTACAAAGTAACCGGACAAGTCGGGCTTGGCCTCCTGGTGGGGATAACGATGTGGCTATCCCCTCAAATCACGATGAGCGAAAATTTCGAACGCGAGATAGTGACTGACAATGAAACACTTACGGAAGTCACAGTTTCAACAGATGAAATAAAATCTCCGCAGACCACCATTCCCTTCGTTAAAAACAATAACTTTAACTATCAGTGGCTCACCTCGTGGATAAGCGACGCGCAGGCGGCACGCACGCTCGGGTGGCTGGTATTCGTTCTGGTTGTCGTAATTGTGGTGACGAGTGTGAGCAACGGCGCGAATCTGACAGACGGCGTCGACGGATTGTGCGCAGGCACATCGGCCATTATCGGAGTGGCTCTGCTCATAATGGGCTATTTGGGAGGAAACGTGATATATTCAAGTTACCTGAATATCATGTATATCCCCGGATCGGCCGAACTGACGGTTTTCGCCGCCTCTTTCATCGGTGCTTTGGTTGGATTCCTTTGGTACAATACCTATCCGGCACAAGTGTTTATGGGCGATACCGGTTCGCTTACACTGGGTGGAATTATCGCGGTCTTCGCAATTCTGATTCGCAAAGAGCTGCTGATCCCGTTGCTCTGCCTGATATTCTTCCTCGAAGACCTTTCGGTGGTGATGCAGGTGAGCTATTTCAAATATACAAAAAAGAAATATGGTGCCGGCCGACGCATCTTCAAGATGACTCCCCTCCACCACCATTTTCAGAAAGCAGCCGACCCGGGAGCGATGGTGAAATGGAATGTGCCTGTAAATCCGATTCCGGAAAACAAGATTGTAATGAGATTCTGGATTGTCGGAATGTTACTGGCCGCTCTGACATTCGTAACACTTAAGATAAGATAAATTCACTTTAGATAACAGACTTATATTCCCATAGGGGAATCTTGAAATATGGAGAAACTGGTAATATTAGGAGGCGGGGAGAGTGGCGTGGGAGCTGCAGTGCTTGGAAAAACCAAAGGAATGGACGTATTTCTCAGCGACGCGGGGACTCTCAAGCCTCAATACCGCGAGATGCTTGAAAATGAAGGCATTGACTACGAAGAGGGTGGACACACGGAAGAAAAAATCCTTTCGGCCGACCTCGTAATCAAGAGTCCCGGCATCCCGCCCACTGCTCCGCTCGTAGAGAAACTTGCAGCAAAGGGAGCTCCAATCCTTTCTGAGATAGAATTTGCAGGGCGATACACTGACGCGAAAATGATATGTATCACCGGCAGCAACGGCAAGACAACCACAACCCTGCTCACTTATCACATCCTCAAAGAGGCCGGGCTAAATGTGGGACTTGCAGGAAATGTCGGAAAAAGCATGGCTCTTCAGGTGGCACGCGAAAAGCATGATGTATATGTGATTGAATTGTCGAGTTTTCAGCTGGAGAATATGTATGATTTCAAGGCAAAAATCGCGGTCATCACCAATATCACCCCCGACCACCTGGACCGTTACGACCACAAGATGGAGAATTATGTGGCTGCTAAATTCCGTATTCTGCAAAATCAGGGGCCCGAAGATTATTTCATCTATTGGCAAGACGACCCTATTGTGCGTGAACAGATAAAACACATGCAGATTGAGGCTTGCCGAATGCCCTTCAGCGAATTCAGGCAGGAAGATACCAAGGCCTACGTCGACAACGGCATCGTAAGATTCGAGACCCCGATGGAGGTGTGGGATATACCACGAGACAAACTTTCGCTCACAGGGTTGCATAATCTCTACAATTCAATGGCAGCCGGGCTTTCTGCCGGCATACTGAACATAAAAAAAGACACCATCCGCCATGCTCTTGAAGACTTCGAGGCCGTGGAACACAGACTTGAATATGTAAGGACTGTCCGCGGAGTGGGATATATCAATGACTCGAAGGCTACTAATGTTAATTCAACGTGGTATGCCTTGGAAAGCATGACAACACCCACCGTGCTCATTTTAGGCGGCAAAGACAAAGGAAATGATTACACCGAGATAGAAAATCTGGTGAAAGAGAAGGTGAAGGCAATCGTCTGCATGGGAAAAGATAATTCCAAGCTTCTGGATTTCTTCGGTGGCAAGGTTCCTTGCATCCGTGATACCCATTCTCTTGAAGAAGCCGTTAACGCTTGTGTGGAACTCGCATCCGACGGCGACACGGTGCTCCTGTCTCCCTGTTGCGCAAGTTTCGACCTCTTCAAAAGTTATGAAGACCGCGGCCTGCGCTTCAAGAAAGCCGTTATGGAAATAAAAGATTGTGATTAATAACTTAAAATCGAAAGGATAAGATAAGATGGATAATGACCTGCTTGAAGATCTCGAAATTCGCGAAACCTTGGACGGTGTTCCCGAAGAAGACCTTAATACAGGGCGAGATACAAGAAAAACGGGGAATAATATGGCCGATACCGCAGCCTCACTCGGAATCTCTGACCGCGTAAACGCTTCGGCGGCAGCGCGCAAGAAAACGCAGATAAGCGAGAACGCCAAGGTGGCGGCGCTCCACAAGAAAAAAGGGCGTCCCGACCCATATATCTGGGGTATTTATATAATGCTTCTGGTGATAAGTGTTGTGGAATTATTCAGTGCCTCCAGTACCGAAGTCTCCGGTGCGAATGTTTACGGACCCCTTATCCGACACGGGTTCTTCCTGCTTCTCGGATTCGGGATTGTTTTGTGGCTTCAAAAAACGCCCTACACTCTCTTCAATAAGTTCGCATGGCTGTTGGCTATCGCCTCGCTGGGATTGCTGCTGCTTTCGAGTGTGATCGGTGTTGAATACAACGGTGCCCAGCGAGCCATCCGCTTTGCCGGAATAACAATTCAGCCGGCCGAAATAGTGAAATTGACCGTGGTGTGCCTGCTGGCATCCATTTTAGGGAAGAATCAGACGCGCGGCGGGGTAACCAACACCGGGGTTATTACGGCCGCCGTGGTGGTGGTGATTTTCAGTGCCTGCCTGTGGAAAAACGGTCTGACCAATACATTGCTTCTCATGAGCGTGAGCATCTGCATGATGCTTATAGGTGGTATCCAGCTAAAGAAATTCCTTATGGTAATGGTGGTCTATGGAGTTGCTGCCGGCGCGCTGGTTGCAGTGAAATACATGACACCTAACGCCACGGAATATGATGCCATTGTGGAACGCCAGGAACTTATGTCGCAGGTTGGAAACAAGGGCATTGTCAGCAGCGGTTCGGGGAAAAGTAAAATTGACCGCACGGGCACTCAGAAAGGCCGACTGCGCCGCCACCTTGAAGGGGTACACCCCAATGACCCGATCGACGACGTGAACCGCCAGGTTATGTTCGCCAAGTTCTCGCAGGCCAACGGAGGTCTGCTGGGTCAGGGACCCGGAAACTCGCGCGAAAGCGCCCGACTGCCACTTGCCTTCTCTGATTATATTTACTCAATCATCGTGGAGGATACCGGCTTCGTGGGGGGCGCGCTGGTGCTGCTACTCTTCCTGCTGCTCGTGGCCCGCGCCGGCCGAATTGCTTATAAATGTTCCCGCGCGTTCCCGGCCTTCCTTATTCTCGGATGTGCGGTAATGATTGTGTTCCAAGCACTTGTACACATGGCTATCGTAACGGGGCTCTTCCCCGTTTCAGGTCAGCCACTCCCCTTTATCTCCAAGGGAGGAACTTCGGTGCTCGTAATGTCGGCGGCCCTCGGCATCATGCTCTCCGTGGCCAGATTTGCTGCCCATTCAGGCGACCGCCAGCATATAAATGCAGAGAAAAATGCTCTCCCCGAGGAACTTCAGGCGGCCAACTTCTCTGCTCATAAATAAACAACTCTCCCTCTCAAATCAACCTGCTCCTCTCCTATTCAATCTAAATATATGGCTAATAGTAATAAAAAATACAGAATCCTCATAAGCGGAGGTGGCACCGGCGGACATATCTTCCCCGCTCTCTCGATTGCAAACGCGCTTAAAAAGCGACTCAATGCAGAAATTCTGTTTGTTGGTGCAGAAAACCGAATGGAAATGGAGCGTGTTCCGGCTGCAGGCTATCGCATCGAAGGGCTCCCCGTGGCCGGGTTCGACCGTAAAAAATTGTGGCGCAACTTCGGTGTGCTTCTTAAACTGAGACGCAGTCTGGCCATGGCCCGCAAGATTGTCAAGGATTTCAAACCCGACATTGCCATCGGCGTGGGTGGTTATTGTTCCGGGCCAACACTGAAAGCTGCTCAGAAAGCCGGAATTCCTACTCTGATTCAGGAGCAGAATTCCTATGCCGGGGTAACCAACAAGCTTCTGGCAGCCAAGGCCGACAAAATCTGTGTGGCCTACGACGGAATGGAGAGGTTCTTCCCCGCCGCTTCGATAGTGAAAACCGGAAACCCCGTAAGAAAAGATCTTACCGAACGCTCAAAAGATAAAATAGAGGCCGCCGCGAGTTTCGGCCTGAATCCCGATCGCCCCACCCTCCTTGTTATCGGAGGCTCGCTGGGGGCACGAACTCTGAATGAAAGCCTTGAAGCCGGACTTCAACGCCTCACCGATGCCGGAATCCAGGTTATATGGCAAACAGGCAAGAACTTTGGCGACCGGGCAAAAAAAGTGGCAAAAGGAATCAAAGGCACAGTCGTAACACAATTCATAACAGACATGGCGGCCGCCTACGCTGCAGCCGATGTGGTGGTGTCTCGTGCCGGTGCGGGTTCGATCAGTGAATTGGAAATACTCGGGAAACCATGTATTCTGGTTCCCTCGCCAAACGTCTCGGAAGATCATCAGACCAAGAATGCGAAGGCCCTCGCCGATGTGGGGGCTGCAATTCTAATTCCCGACAATGAGGCCGCCGATAAACTCATCGACAACGTAATCGACCTTATGTCGGACAAGGAGAAGAGAAATGAAATGAGTAAGAAAATTTCAGAACTCGCAATCCCGAACAGCGATGAAATTATCGCAGATGAAGTTGAAAAAATAATCGGAAGCAAATGAAACTATATTTCGTAGGGGCCGGGGGGATTGGCATGGCAAATCTTGTGAGATATTATCTGCGACACGGAGCGCAGATTGCCGGTTACGACCGCTCTCAATCTCAACTCACCGACAAACTTATTGCCGAAGGAGCCAAAATAACATACACTGATTCAGTAAGCGAAATACCCGAGGAATTCCGTAATCCCGACGAAACAACCGTGGTTTACACTCCTGCCGTGCCTGAAACAAACAATATTCTCTCCTATTTCCGCAACAACGGATTCGAGGTGATAAAAAGGGCAGCTCTGCTCGGAAAAATCACACGGAATACGGAGGCTATCTGTGTGGCCGGAAGCCATGGAAAGACAACCACGTCTTCAATGATTGCCAATATTCTCCGCGATTCTGAAAAGGGTTGCACGGCCTTCCTTGGAGGAATTCTCCGGAATATAGATTCAAATCTTGTGTTGCAGGAGCAGTCGGCCATCAGTGTGATTGAAGCTGACGAATATGACCGCTCTTTCCACCACCTCTCCCCTTACATAGCCATCATTACATCAACCGACCCGGATCATCTCGATATCTATGGAGATGAAAAGCATTATCTGGAGGCTTTCAGCCACTTTACATCACTGATACGCCCCGGAGGCACCCTGATATTGCACACAGGCCTTGCCATGACACCGCACACGGGCGAAGATGTGACCATACAGACTTATGGAATCCACAACGGCGACTGGCATGCCGAGGAGATTGTGTATGGCAACGGACGCATCACGTTCACACTTGTCGGGCCCGACGGCTTGCGTCTTGAAAATCTTGATCCCGGGGTGCCTGTGGAAATAAATATCGACAATGCTGTCGGGGCGGCCGCCGCCGCCCTCACAGCCGGAGCCACCCCCGATGATGTGCGCCACGGCCTGAAAACATTCTTAGGAGCCAAAAGACGCTTTGAAATATGGCTCGACGGCACCGAAACGCCAAACCACACGGTGCTTATCGACGACTACGCACATTCACCCAACGAGGTCAAGGCCTCGATAGAATCAGTAAGAAAATTATATCCCGGACGGAAAATCAGCGTAATTTTCCAGCCCCACCTCTATACCCGCACGCGCGATTTCGCTCCGGAATTTGCCGAAGCATTGAGCGAAGCCGACGAAGTGATAATGCCCGAAATTTATCCCGCACGCGAAGAACCAATCCCCGGAGTAACCTCAGAAATCATATTCAACAAAATAAAATGCTCCCAAAAAACTCTATGTGAGCGAAAAGATTTGCTGAATATCATAAAAAATAGTAATTTTGAAATCCTTATGACTCTCGGAGCCGCAGATATCGATCGTCTATTACCTGAGATGCGCGATATCCTCGGCTCAAGACTCGCATAAAAACACTTGTAACGCACTCTGCCAATGACCGTCAACCGACATAAATTGCTTAAATGGAGTATTCTCGTGGCCTTGCTCGCTTATGCAGCGGTAATGAGCGTGTGGGCGCACCGGGAAGCGCATCTGCATGTCTGCACGGGTATCGAAATTCAGGTTGACGGTTCGCAGACTATGGATTCGGTGATTCGCCACGGCGTGACCGAAGAACTTTATAAATACCCGAGAAAAATTGTGGGTGTGCCGTTACACGAGATAAATACACCCGACATCGAGAAATATCTTTCGAAATATAATAATTTTGAAAGTGTAAACTGTATGATAACCTCGCGGGGAAAACTGATTGTAAGAATCGTGCCGCTGATTCCCGTGATGAGAGTCTTTTTCGGTGATAATTCCTACTACATCAATAAAGACGGGAAACATGTGGTTTCCAACGCGGAATTTTTCAATGAAGTGCCGATAGTCAGCGGTTCTTTCAACCGAAATTTCACACCCAAAGGGGTGCTTCCTCTGGTGAATTACATAAAAAAAGATGCAATGCTCAACGAGCTGGTGAGCATGATCGAGGCCAAAGATGCTGAAAATCTGATTCTTATTCCACGCATACGCGGCCATGTAATCAATTTCGGAGACACTCTGCACCTTGACGAGAAAAAAAGAGCCTTAACCTTATTTTATCGTCAGGTGTTACCATATAAAGGGTGGGAAGAATATGACACTATATCAGTCAAATTCCGTGGCCAAGTTGTGGCGACCAGACGCGACAAAACGCGCCTGAACCATGCCGAGCAATATATTGAGGATATCGACCTGGAAGAAGGGACACTCCCGGAGGCACCTCCGGCAAGTGCCAACACAACAGCAAAACCGGACTCGACAGCTCAGAAGGCTTCGACCACAACACACCCCTCTCCCGCCAAACCCACCTCTCCACCCTCTCCGGCTCCCTCGGAGGCTAATGCCACCGAAGGTGAAACCACAACAACATAACCAGTTCAACAACCCCCAATCACTAACAAAGAATCCGGCCCCGGCCTCCATAGATATGAACGAAGAGAGATATGTTGCTGCAATTGAAATCAGCAGCTCGAAAATAATAGCTTCTGTCGGCAAAATGCACGCCGACGGGCGTCTTGACATCATTGCTACCGAACAGGAACGTGGTGTGGAAAGCGTGCGTTATGGAATCATTCAGAATCTTGAAGAGACATCCATGCGCATAACGCGTGTTCTTGACCGCCTGCAACTCAAACCGGCTATTGCTCCGCGAGTCATATCCTCTGTATTTGTAGGGCTGTCGGGACGCTCGTTGAGAAGTATCCGCACCGAAGTGGAACTTTCTTTGCCCGACGACACTGAAATCAATGATCCCATCCTCAAACAGATGCACGATCAGGCAATGAACACCGCAATTGACTCTTCTCTCGAAGTGGTGGATGCGATTCCACGGGTCTATTACGTGGGCAAATCTGAAACGCGCTCTCCAAAGGGGGCCGTCGGCAATCATATCCGTGCCGTTTTCGACCTGATTGTCTGCCGTCCGGAACTGCGCCGAAACCTTACCCGCACTCTCGATGACAAAATCGGTATTTCTGTGTGCGGATTCGTGGTGACCGCTCTTTCCACGGCTCAGGTGATTCTGACTTCCGAACAAAAAAGACTCGGATGTATGCTCCTTGACATGGGTGCGGAAACAACAACAGTCTCTATCTACAAAGACGGAGGCCTGCGATATTTCGCCACGCTGCCTTTGGGCGGCAGAAACATCACACGCGACATTACAAGCCTCAACGTGCTTGAAGAACGCGCCGAAGAAATCAAAATCACAATGGGCAACGCGGTTGCCCGCGACACGGCCTCGACTCTGAATATGAACGGTATTCGTATGGCCGATGTGAGCCATCTGATTGTGGCTCGCTCGGAAGAAATCGTGGCCAATATAATCGAACAATTGAAATATGCGGGAATGAAAGATAAAGACCTTCCCGCAGGAATTGTCTGCATCGGCGGCGGCATGCGCCTGAACGGAATGATTGAACTTCTGGAACGCCAGATCGACCTCCCCGTCCGCAAAGGCATGCTCCCCAATTATATCCGCATCGACGACCTTAAGGCCACTTCTGCAGAAGTGCTGCAGGTGGCAAGTGTGCTTTACTCGGGGGCCGTCGACACCGACATCCAATGCCTTGAGACTCCCGGGGCGCAGGATCTTCCCGTAACAGGAGAAGGCAACGAAACCGAAGACAATGGAGAGCAGGAATATCAACGTCCCGCCAAGAGGAAAAAGAGCGGTGGCGGAATGTGGGGTAAATTCCATAAACGCATTTCCGAAATATTCTCGGGCGAGGGTGAAGATGATTCGGATCTTCTTGAATAAAGCACTCTCCTATCATGATTATATCTTCTAAATATCTCTCCCAAAACATTTAAACTCTTAAATATCTCTCCCGGATTATAAAAACCTCTCTCAACAATAGAAATCTTAACACTCTCCAAATCCGTGGCCATAGATGAGGCCACAAAAAATCACAAGATATGGATCCATATAACCAACAAGATATACTCGACAGCTCAGGCTTTGCAATAGACGAAGCCGACAGCTCAATTATAAAGGTGATAGGTGTGGGCGGTGGCGGCGGCAACGCCGTGAACTACATGTATCAGCAGAATATTCCCCTGATCAAATATGTGGTTTGCAACACCGACAAGCAGGCATTGGAAAAGTCGCCCGTACCCAACCAATTGCTGCTTGGGCCGACAATCACTCGCGGCCGCGGAGCGGGCAACAAACCAGAAATTGGCCGAGAATGTGCTGAAGCCAGTCTGGAGGAAATCCGCTCACTTTTCACAGATGAGACAGAGATGGTGTTTATCACAGCCGGAATGGGTGGTGGCACCGGAACGGGAGCTGCCCCGATTGTGGCCCGCGAAGCAAAGGAGGCCGGGATGCTTACAATCGGCATCGTTACAGTGCCATTCATGTTCGAAGGCAAAAAGAAAATTATCAAGGCACTGGCCGGTGCCAAGGAGATGAAAAAATATGTTGACTCGTTGCTGATCATCAACAACGAGAACCTCATTGAACTCTATAAGGATTTTAATTTCTTTAATGCCTTCAGCAAAGCCGACGATACGCTTGCGAACGCCGCGCGAAGTATCTCGGAAATCATATCCGAACCCTGCTATATCAACGTCGACTTTCAAGATGTGAAAACCACCTTGAAAGACTCGGGCTCGGCCATTATTGCAACGGCCACGGGCGAAGGTGAACATCGAATCACAGATGCAATCCAGAACGCGCTTCACTCTCCGCTGCTTAAACAGCACGATATAAAGACGTCAAAGAGACTCCTCTTCAAGTTTATATGCGCCAAGGATTCCAAGAATCCTATCCGCGCTGAGGAAATTGCTGAAATCACGAACTTTACATCCAAGCTTCCTTCAAGCATAGATGTGAAATGGGGTATCGGTGACGATCCGACAATGGACGACAAGGTAAAAATAACCGTTCTTGCCTCAGGATTTGACGTTACCATTTCTGAAGAAGGCGGTGACAAAATGGTGTTCAAAAATGAACCTGAATCCGTGCATCCCGAACCAACGAAACAAGAGCGCGAAGAAACTCAGCAAATTGCCGAAGTCTATGGTATGGATAAGCTTAAGGAGCAGGAACGCGAAGCAGCCAGACTTAAATATGCCGTGCTCAAACCCTCTCAGTTTGACGATCACGAGGCTATCGCTCTCCTTGAACGCAACCCGACCTATAACCGCCCGCAATTCGTGAAAGAAGAACTGCGACGCATATCTGATACGCCCGACTTCAATATGATGCCCAAACAGGCTGACACAACCCGCAAGGGAGGTCCAACCACATCAGGCAGAACAGACCAGATAACCTTCGGGATGCCTTAAGAGCGACTGCATCTCGCAATCATTGATTAATCTTTTTTTATATTCAGAAGTGATATGCTCACTTCACCCTAAAAACTATACTGCATAAATCGGAAATGGAGAATACATTTTCAATGGTGGCTAAGACCTTTCAGGGTCTTGAAGACGTGTTACGCGATGAATTGCTCTCGCTGGGGGCATCCAACGTGGAAATCGGACGCCGCATGGTGAGCTTCGAAGGCGATCTCGAACTCATGTACAAGGCTAACCTCTGTTGCCGCACGGCTCTCAGAATACTTGTTCCGATAGAAAAATTTACGGCCTATAATCCCGACGAACTCTATGATATTGTCAGGGAGATAGACTGGAGCAAATACATGACGCCGAAAACCACCTTCGCCATAGAAGCCACGGTGAACAGTGAAGAATTCACTCACTCACGTTTTGTCACCTACCGTGTAAAAGATGGAATCGTGGACCATTTCCGCGACAAATGTGGCGAACGCCCCTCTATCCGTCTGGATGGAGCCGACATAATGTTCAATGTCCATATTGACGACAGCCGTGTGACAATCTCTCTGGATTCAAGCGGCGAGCCTCTGTCCAAACGCGGATACCGCGACGAACAGACGGAAGCCCCCATCAATGAAGCCCTGGCAGCCGGAATCATCCTCAAGACCGGTTGGCGCGGCGACTGCGATTTCGCCGACCCGATGTGTGGCTCGGGAACATTCCTTATTGAAGCAGCCCTCATCGCCGCTAACATCAATCCGGGTATATACAGAAAAGGGTTTGCCTTTGAAAAATGGCCTGACTTTGATAAAGATCTGTTTGAAACTCTGTATAACGACGACAGCGCCGAGTGCGAATTCAAATATAAAATCTTAGGAGGCGACATCGACCCGGAAGCCGTGATGATTGCGCGCAAAAATATAAAATCGGCTCAACTCGACGACATGATTGAAATTAAGTGTCGCCCGTTTGCCGATTGGACCGAGAATCCGGAAGAGGGCGTTATGGTGATGAATCCACCATACGGACGTCGCCTCAAACCCGATGATATAGAAGAACTTTATCGCAGCATCGGAACCTGCCTGAAACGAAATTTTCCGGGCTGGACAGCATGGATCATCGGGTTGGACAGCCCCGATTTCGACAACATAGGCCTCAAGCCATCTCTAAAAATACCGTTGCTCAACGGCAGCCTTGAATGTATGCTCCGCGAATACGTGATGTTCAGCGGTAAATATAACGATTTCCGTCAGGAAGGTGGCCATGTGAAGAATTTTGCCTTTGATGATGATGAAGACCAAAGTGCAAAAGGGCCTCGCAAAATGAAACGCCTGTCGGAAGACGAATGGAAACGCGAAACACATAAATTCGGCCAACACGACCGGAAAGGAAGTCGCAAAGCCGACAACAAGAAGAGTAACGACCGCTTTAAGAAAGAGGATTACAGGACCGACAACCGAAAAGGGGGCGAACGCTATAAGAAAGAGGATTACAGGGATGACAACCGAAATGAACGCCCAAATGGGGGACGTTTCGATAAATCGGGCGAATTCCGCTCTGACCGTAAATCGGGAGAATTCCGTTCTGACCGCAAAAAGGGGGATTACAACCGTCAACCCGGCCGCGACAAACATCGCAACGGAGCGATTGAAGTGGAAAACAGAGGCCCGAAAATTCCTGCTGACCGCCAGCAAGTGATTAACCCTGTTCATTTCCGTAAGCGTAAAGAAAAATGATCAGACGCCATCAAGTGATGGGAAGAGATGGAATGACTATGGCCGTCATCACAGCACTTGTGCTGGCGGTTATAGCCTTTTTTGTCGGCAATCCGGCCCCTTTTCCCGGCGATATGGGATTATGCTTCCCTTCTCCAAATGAATGGCCGCTTAACGGCATTGCCGAGTGGGGATTAAACACCGCGTTCATTCTATTCTCGGCCATTCTTCTATGGTTCTGCAACAAAGAATTCTCATTTGTGCAGGGAAACGACACGGTGCTGATGGGGATGTTCCTCGTTATGGCCGCTTCCAACACATGGCTTATAGAATCGCTCTCGGCGGCCGGTATAATGGCCTTTGCCAATCTGATATGCATCCTGATTCTGTTCGGTTGTTACAGAAAACGTAACGCCACCCAGGAGATGTTCCTTATCGCTACCATTCTTGCTTTGGGGTCAATGATTCAGTATTGCTTCATTTTCATGCTCCCTGTTTACATTATCGGAGCCATAATACTGAAATGCTTCAATTTTAAATGTCTGGTGGCGATGATTTTGGGTATTATCGCGCCTTACTGGATTGGAGTCGGATTCGGCTTGATTCCTGTCGATTCATTCCGTATGCCCGAATTCACCAATATTTTTGAAAGCAATCTTTCCAGCGGTTCTTTATTCATTATGCTCGTAAATGTGGCATTAACCGTTGTGATAGGATTCTTTCTTGCCCTCAACAATATGGTGCGTCTGTATGCAGGAAATACGCAGAGATACCTCTATAACACGGTTTTCAATGTGCTTGGAATCATTTCCGTTATCTGCCTGATACTCGATTTTAATAATTTCTTTATCTACATTGACACGATTTATGTGGTGTGCGCCGTGCAATTGGCTAATCTCTTCGCCCTGTGGGACATCAACCGCGGGTCGCTTTGGCTTATGGGCATAAGCGCTATCTATATAATCGGATTCTTCCTGATGCTCTAAGAAACTCAGCTATATGAAAATCATTGCCGACAATAATATTCCTTTCCTGAAGGGACGACTCGAACCTTTTGCTGAAGTGGTATATACAGACCAATGGGGTTTTACCCCCGAACTCGTAAAAGATGCGGATTGTCTGCTGATTCGAACACGCACACGTTGCGACAGCAAACTTCTGGAAGGCTCAAATGTGAGGCTTATAGCCACGGCCACTATCGGAATGGATCAGATTGATACAACATGGTGCGCTTCTGCCGGAATAACTGTTCGGAACGCTCCCGGCTGCAATGCCCCCGGAGTGGCGCAATATGTGTGGTCGGCACTGCTCAGAAAGGGATTTGACCCCAAACGGCACACTCTCGGCCTCATCGGGTGTGGGAATGTTGGCTCGATTGTAAGGGAATGGGGAGAAAGACTCGGGGCGAAAGTTCTCGTTTCAGATCCTCCAAAGATGGAATCGGGTATCACAGACAATTATACTGATCTCGACACCCTGCTCAAAGAATCGGATGCTGTCACCCTTCACACCCCTTTGACATCCACAGGAAAATATCCGACACGTCACCTGATAGGAGAGCGCGAACTGGCACTGATAGGAGATGGCCGCATCCTGGTTAATGCCGCCCGAGGCCCGGTGGTAGATTTCAAAGCCCTTAAAAAAGAGGTCTGCAGCGGTCGGATACGTGCCATAATAGACACTTGGGAAGATGAACCGACCATTGACCCGGTTCTTTTGAATTCGGTGGAATACGGCACCTTCCACATCGCCGGGTATTCATTGGAAGGCAAACAACGGGCCACACGTATGGCTCTTGAAGCAGTTGAAGACATTTTCGGCATTGAGATAGATAAGTCAAACCTCGCGGAGGCTTACAGAGCACCGCAAAATCTCACGGAAACAAAAATAGTTCAGTCATACGACCCGCAGCCCGACACCGATGCATTGAGAAATGAACCGGAAAGTTTCGATCGCCTGCGCAACGATTATAATTATCGAAACGAAGTGAAATAAGAAAAGCCATGAAGAAATATTATGTTGTGTGGGTGGGAAGACAACCCGGTGTATATGACGATCTTGCCGATGCTCTTGAACAAGTTGACGATTATCCCGGAGCCTCCTTCAAAAGCTTCACTTCGCCGGCGGAAGCAACCGAAGCATATCGAAAGGGTAGTGCAAAAGCCGATGAAAACGATATCAGCAATCTGCTGCTTGAAGCCCAGCGCAAAAATATGCCGCAAAACGGGAATGCCGATTATATGTCAAACCCGGAAATAGACCTTGACGGCTGGGCTGTGGACGCCGCATGCTCGGGCAACCCCGGAAAAATGGAATATCGCGGGGTAGAACTCATGACCGGGAGGGAACTGTTCAAAGTCGGACCCTTCGAACAGTCAACCAACAATATCGGTGAATTTCTGGCAATCGTCCATGCGCTCTCACTGATGTTTGCCCGGGGGGAAAAACATACAATATATTCCGATTCAAAAACCGGAATGGCATGGGTGAGAAACCGTAAGGTTAAAACACAACTTGAAAGAAATGCCAAAACGGAAAAAAGCTTCCAACTGATGGAAAGGGCTTTATCGTGGCTCAACTCTCACTCGTATGATGTAAAAATCCGCAAATGGGAAACTGAACGCTGGGGCGAAATTCCGGCAGATTTCGGCCGCAAGCATTAATCCTATTTTCATTATTACTTGTTTTCATTATTACTGGGAGCATTGTTCTGACATGGCACGCCATGTCCCTACATTTGTCGACGAAATTTTTCGCGCTATTTTGACTAAAGTGAGTCTAATATGGGAAAAGCCGAGGATCTGATAAAGGGGCGTCTTCGAGAGGTTGGGGCTATTGCAGTAGGTATTACCGAGGCCACCACCGTGAATCAAGAGGAATGGGAGCGTTTTGAAGCTTGGCTTGACAAGGGAATGGAGGCCGGGATGGGCTATATGCATAATCATCTTGCTATCCGACGCGACCCCCGGCTTTTGCTTAACGGTGCAAAGTCTTTGATTTGCTGTGCATTCAGCTATCTACCTGCGGATGTCTCGAAAATACAATCAAATGGCAGCGTGGCTACCTACGCACTTCTGCCCGATTATCATGACTGGATTCGCGAACGTGTGCGTGCGGCGCGCCTGGAAGAACTATTGGGAGATGAGGGCACCGACTGGCGGATATGCGTGGATTCAGCACCCATATTGGAAAGATACTGGGCCAAACGCGCCGGCCTCGGAATAATAGGCAGGAATGGTGCCCTGATTATTCCCGGGGTGGGATGCGAAGTGATTCTTTGTGAAATCATTACGACCACACCCCTCGAAGCCGACTCCGCTGCCGAAGGAACATGCGATGAATGTGGTGCCTGTAGCCGGGCTTGCCCAACACAGGCGAATACCGACAACGGAATTGACTGTAACCGTTGTCTGAGTTATCTCACCATCGAACATCGCGGCGAGTGGACAGACAAACAACACCTGAAAGCCATGAGCACACCGGGCGGCAAACATTCTCTTTTCGGTTGTGACCGCTGCATTGCAGCATGCCCGATGAATAATCCCGATGTCACCTCTTCTTTTACTTCCAATCCGGTGATAACCAGTCTTTCGGCAAAAGACATTCTCAGAATCTCACCTGAGGAATTTTCAAAACTATTCAAAGGTACCCCCATAAAACGGGTACGTCTTGAGGGCCTTTGCAGAAACGCCCGAAACGCCATTGATTCAGAGTCTAAATCCGAATAATCGGATACGACTTAAAAATTTGAGAGTGAACTTTTGAGGGCGAACTGAAAACACATAAATAATTTCGCACACATACTTAAAATATGAAAAAACCAATTTTAGTTATATCCACCGGCGCCGGCATATCAGCGGAATCCGGTATAAAGACATTTCGTGACGCCGATGGGCTTTGGGAAAATTATCCTGTAATGGAAGTTGCATCGGCCGACGGCTTCAGACGTAATCCGGAGCTTATCCATCAATTCTATAACGAACGTCGGAAACAACTTGTAAATGCAATACCTAATGCAGCACACCTCGGTCTGGTGCAGCTTGAAAAGGATTTTGATGTCTACATCATCACCCAGAATGTTGATGATTTACACGAGCGCGCAGGCTCTGAGAATGTGTTGCACCTGCATGGCGAACTGATGAAAATCCGCTCGATAACTCATCCGGAATATACCGAGACACTTGATATAGATCATCTGGAAACCACGCCGGCCACTCGTGGCAAAAACGGTGATCCCATGCGCCCCCATATCGTATTTTTCCAGGAAGCCGTGCCCAATATCGAACCGGCCATTGAATTGGTTGAGAAAGCTGATGTATTTGTCGTAATAGGCACATCGCTTGCTGTCTATCCTGCCGCAGGACTTCTTAACTATGTGCGTCCCGGAGTGCCCGTATTTTATATAGACCCAAACCCTGCCACCTCAGCTCTGAACCGCCCTGTGACCGTTATCCGCGAGCCCGCCACAATCGGCGTGCAAAAGCTTGCAAATATCCTTCATAAGCAATAAGGCTCCAATTCACAGGGAAAGCTGTGAGACGACTGCGGAAGCTTGTTCCAATAAAAGAGAGTTAAAATTTTACCAATTCAAAAAAAAAAAGTAACTTTGGAGAAAGCTAAAAGAAGACAAATGAAATTCAAACGCGTATTACTCAAACTCTCGGGCGAATCGCTGGCGGCCGGCACAGGACACGGCATCGATACAGAACGTCTAAACCAATATGCCCGTCAGATTAAGGAAATGGCAGAAGCCGGAGTTGAAATAGGTATAGTGATTGGCGGAGGAAACATTTTCCGTGGACTTTCAGGAGCATCCAAAGGCTTCGACCGAGTGAAGGGAGACCAAATGGGAATGCTTGCAACCGTTATCAATTCTCTCGCCTTGAGTTCGGCTCTTGAAGCTGTTGGCCAACCCTCGAAAGTGCTTACGGCCATAAATATGTTTCCGATCGGCGAGCAATATTCCAAATGGAAGGCCATAGATGTAATGAAAGCCGGGGGAGTAGCTATAATATCATGCGGAACCGGCAATCCATATTTTACCACCGATACGGGTTCTGCACTGCGAGCAATCGAGATTGAGGCAGAAGTAATGATGAAAGGTACGCGCGTGGATGGTGTTTACACGGCCGACCCTGAAAAAGATCCCACCGCCAAACGCTTCGAACAAATCAGCTATGACGAGGTTATGGCCCGCGGACTTAAAGTGATGGACCTCACGGCAACCGCACTCTGTAAGGAAAACAACATGCCTATCTATGTGTTTAACATGGACATTCCGGGCAACCTCTCGAAAGCCCTTTCAGGCGAGCCGGTAGGAACATTGGTGACAGTATAAAATAATTTCAAGACTAAATATATGGAAGTAAAAGAATATCTACAGAATGCCGAAGATTCGATGCAACTTGCCATCGAATATCTTGACGATACCCTTTCGCATATTCGTGCCGGAAAAGCTTCTGCCCGACTGCTCGACGGAATCCGCGTGGATTACTACGGCTCAATGGCACCCGTATCGAACGTGGCCAATATCTCTGTGCCCGATGCGCGAACAATTGCCATAACCCCCTGGGAAAAATCAATGTTCAAAGAAATTGAAAAGGCAATTATCAACTCCGAGCTCGGCATCATGCCCGAAAACAACGGAGAAGTGATTCGTCTTTCTATTCCCCCTCTTACCGAAGACCGACGCAAACAACTCGTAAAACAAAGCAAAGCGGAAGCCGAAACAGCTAAAGTTTCCGTTCGTAATGCCCGTCGCGAAGCTATCGAAGGCCTGAAGAAAGAGATAAAGAAAGGCCTTAGCGAAGATGTGGAAAAAGATGCTGAAAACGATGTGCAGAAACTTCATGATAAATACATGAAGAAAATAGATTCCCTTTTTGCTGAAAAAGAAAAGGAAATCCTTACCGTTTAGTATGGTCTCGATTATCGTTCCGGCCTATAACGCAGAAAAATACCTCACGGAATGCGTGGAAAGCATATTCTCCCAGTCAGTTTCCGACTGGGAGTTATTGCTTGTCGACGACGGTTCGGTCGACTCCACCCCTGCACTTTGCGATTCTTTCGTGGCCCGCGACCACCGGGTTCGGACAATTCATCGTCAGAACGGGGGCCTGTCGGAAGCCCGAAACACAGGAATGAGGCATGCAATAGGGGAGTACGTGTGCTTTTTAGATGCCGACGATGTGATGCACTCCCTGTTTCTTGAAAGCACACTGAAAGCAATAGTCTCAACAGGAGCCGAAATTGCCGGAGTGAGCTTCGCACTCTTCTCCGATTCTAAACCCTATAAACCGCAAAAAGAAATTCCTCAACCGGTGGTGATGACAGGACGGCAGGCGATACTGCACGCCCTCTATCAGACAAAAGCACCCGGAACGAAAAAAAAGCTTGCCTCCTCAGCATGGGGCAAACTTTACAAAACCGAGATTTGGAAAGGCCTGGAATTTCGGAGTGGAATCTGGTATGAAGACCTTGACGTGTTCTACAAAGTATGGGAACGAGCTTCCAAGATTGCATTTATTCCCGCTGACCTGATTGGGTACCGTCAACACCCCGACAGTTTTCTCCACACCTTCACACTCAGACGCGCTGATGTTCTTGATGTAACCGACCGTCTTGAAACCTACTACACAACCCAAGCGACAGATCCTCATCTTATAGCGGCAGCCCGCACCCGAAGATTTGCCGCACATTGCAACATTATGCTGATAATGCTCTTAAACCGGCGGAAAGCATGCAATAAAAAAGAAGCTGAAGAGATAATGGAACGGTGCAGCAAGGTGATAAAGGCGTTGCGTCATGAGATTCTTACCAATAAAAGGGCGCGCTTTAAAGACAGAGCAGGGGGATTATTGGCCCGCTTCATGCCGAACCAACGCCAAAAAGTCACGAACAGCCCCTAATATGTGTTTAAAAACATCGTTTTTTATTGATTATTTCCAGAAATTTTACTTACTTTTGTAATCGAAGGTAGGCTCATATATCGTAAGAGAGCCTGATACATGTCGCAAATAATATTTTAACAACCAAAAAACAACAATAATGGCAAAAGTAAGAGGAGCTATCGTTGTCAATATCGACAGATGCAAAGGATGCAATCTATGTGTAGTTGCGTGCCCGACCGACACACTTGCATTACAGCCAAACGAAGTCAACGACCGCGGTTACCATTATGCTTATATGGCGCAACCGGAAAACTGCACCGGCTGCTGTTCATGCGCATGGGTATGCCCGGACGCCTGTATAGAAGTATATCGAAAAGTCGAAAAATAAAAAATCCGGCTCCATCAAAGACAAAAGTCCGCTCAGCAACAAGCGGCAAAAAGAGACTAATCTCTAACCAATCTAACCACACACACCATTCAGCACTCCGGCTGTCACGGAGTCTGTAAAAAAGAAAACACCAAGATTTTTATGAAAGAAGAGGTAAGACTAATGAAGGGCAACGAAGCGATAGCCCACGCCGCCATCCGCTATGGCTGCGACGGTTATTTCGGCTACCCTATAACTCCGCAGTCGGAAGTGCTTGAGACACTTGAAGAACTCATGCCTTGGGAAACAACAGGCATGGTGGTGCTTCAGGCCGAATCCGAAGTCGCTGCAATAAACATGGTATATGGCGGTGCATCAACCGGAAAAGCCGTTATGACATCTTCATCATCACCCGGCATCAGTCTCAAACAAGAAGGAATCTCATATATAGCCGCAGCTTCATTGCCGGCACTTATTCTTAACGTAATGCGCGGTGGCCCGGGTCTTGGCACTATCCAACCCTCGCAGGCCGACTATTTCCAAGCCACAAAGGGCGGCGGTCATGGAGACTATCATCTTATAGTCCTTGCACCTTCCACCGTTCAGGAAATGGTTGACTTCGTCGGTCTCGGCTTCGATCTTGCATTCAAATATACAAATCCATGTATGATTCTGGCCGATGGTATCGTGGGCCAGATGATGGAAAAGGTTGTGCTTCCGGAGCAGCGTCCACGCCGCACTGATGAGGAAATCCGCAAGCAATGCCCCTGGGCTGCAACCGGCCGTAAAGATGGTCGCAAACGCAACGTAATAACTTCACTCGAACTCGAGTCTTCAAAGATGGAAGTTATCAATCATCAGTTGCAGGCCCGCTACAAGGAAATCGAAAAGAACGAAACCCGCTGGGAAGAAATCGGAGTAGAAGATGCCGACTATCTGATAGTTGCATTCGGCACCATCGCCCGTATTTCCGACAAAGCCCGCGAACTCGCTGAAGAAGAAGGAATCAAAGTGGGCATCATCCGTCCTATCACCCTCTGGCCCTTCCCGACAGAAGCCGTGTGCAAAGCAGCCGAAGGCAAGAAAGGTATTCTTGTTGTCGAACTCAATGCAGGCCAGATGATCGAAGACGTGCGTCTTGCCGTGCACGATGCACTTCCCGTTGAACACTTCGGACGTCTCGGCGGTATCATTCCAAGCCCCGAGGAAGTGGTTGAAGCCCTTAAAGAAAAAATCATTAACAAATAATCACGCCTGGCACTATGAATATTGAAGATATCATCAAAGAAGAGAATAAAGTCTATTGCAAGCCTGAACTTCTCGAAGAAGTGCACATGCACTATTGCCCCGGATGCTCGCACGGCGTGATCCACAAACTGGTGGCCGAAGTAGTTGCCGAAATGGGCCTCACCGACCGCACCGTTGGCGTCTCACCCGTGGGTTGCGCAGTGTTTGCCTATAATTATATAGATGTGGATTGGATCGAAGCTGCCCACGGCCGTGCTCCGGCAGTGGCAACCGCAGTGTCACGCCTTTGGCCCGAAAATGTGGTGTTCACCTATCAGGGCGACGGCGACATGTCGGCAATCGGAACCGCTGAATCAATCCATGCTGCAAACCGTGGTGAAAATATCGTAATGATATTCGTTAACAATGCAATATACGGTATGACCGGCGGCCAGATGGCCCCCACAACTCTTGTTGGTCAGAAAACCGCCACCACGCCTTATGGCCGTCGCGTTGACCTCAACGGCCATCCGCTCGAAATCACCAATCTCATGGCCATCCTTGACGGAACATGCTATGTGACACGCCAGGCCGTTCATACACCCGCCGCTGTTCGCAAGACAAAAGCCGCCCTTAAGAAAGCTTTTGAAAATGCAATTGCCAAACGCGGAACCTCGGTTGTGGAAGTCGTTGCAACCTGCAACAGCGGTTGGAAACTCACTCCCGAAATGTCCAATAAATGGATGGAAGAAAACATGTTCCCCAAATATCCTCTGGGCGACCTCAAAAACCAATAAAAAAGAATCTCACATGAAAGAAGAAATAATCATAGCCGGCTTCGGCGGCCAGGGCGTGCTCTCAATGGGTAAGATTCTTGCCTATTCAGGCCTGATGGATGATAAGGAAGTTACATGGATGCCTTCTTACGGCCCTGAACAGCGCGGTGGTACTGCAAATGTAACAGTCATTCTCGCCGACTCAAAGATATCATCGCCCGTGCTCGACAAGTATGACATCGTGGTGGCTCTAAATCAGCAGAGTCTTGATAAGTTCGCCCCTAAAGTAAAACCCGGCGGAACTCTTATCTTCGATACCAACGGTATCCATAACCGTCCCACTCGCGACGACATCAAGATCTATCCCATTGATGCAATGGAAGCAACCCTCGAACTGGGAAACTCAAAAGCCTACAACATGGTGGTGATGGGCGCACTGCTCAAAGCCATGAGCTATAAACTCCCTATGGAAAACGTTGTGAAGGGATTGAAGAAATCTCTTCCGGAACGTCACCACAAGCTTATTCCTCTGAACGAAAAAGCAATTGAAAAGGGTGCATCTCTTATTTGAATCTAAAAATTTCCGTCATTTGTAATCAGAACACTCGCCGCGGCGCATATCGCTAAGGCGAGTGTTTATATTTGAAGTCGTTTAAACTTTTTCAAGGTTAAGATTTATTAAGATTTTGAGCGAATTTTGATTCTTGAAGAGGGAGCATAGCGGGCTATGCGACTGATGAAAGAATCGAAAGGCGCCAAAATATTAATAAATATTAGCCTTGAAGAAAACAATTTTAAACACCTATTAGGTTTTCGTAAAAAGTTTAAACGACTTCTGTGTTAAACACAGAGTTGAATATGAAAATTTTTAACTAATTTTGCAGTATTATGCGAAAATACAGTTTTTTGATTGCAGCACTCTGTTTTATTACCTGTGTGTCACCCGCAGGCGCACTGACTCTTGAGAAAATAAAATTTGGCGATTTTTCCTCATGGGTTACGCGCAATCTTACGGAATCAAAAGCAATCGGCGGTGCAAAGAAAACCATATACGCCGTCGGGCCCACACAAACCATAACCGGGAACGTAGCTTATACTCCCAAAGGCGGCTCACCCTGGGCGTCGAGCAATGTGTATGCAAAAGTGATGGGTATAACAAAAGCTTCCAACACGGTGGAACCGGCAGTTGTCAATGGAAATAAAATGGCAAAACTGTCTACCAAGATGGAGCATGTGAAAGTGGTGGGCATAATCAACATGGATGTAATTGTTACCGGAACACTTTTCCTCGGAAAGGTGCGCGAGCCTATATCATCCACAAAAAGCCCGTTCAACAAAATGGAAATGGGCATCCCTTATACCAAACGCCCCAAAGCACTCGTTTTTGATTATAAGGTCGACATGCCCAATGTAAACACGCGTGTGAAGGCCTCCGGACTCGGCTCGAAGAAAGTAATGAACGGCCGTGACCAAGCGGAAGTTTACGTTCTTCTTCAGAAACGCTGGGAAGACGAGAAGGGAAATATTCACGCTTTGCGCGTCGGTACCGGCCGGGAAAGATACAATAAGAGCATTCCGCTCACCAAAGGTCACCAACTGGCAATAAACTATGGCGACATCACCAAAAAGCCCTTCTACAAGCCTTACATGGGCTTGCTAAACGGCTCAAAGGCCTATTGCGCTTATAATTCAAAGGGAAAACTTGTGCCCGTTCAAGAAGAAGGCTGGGCTCCCGATGATGCAGTCCCGACACACGTCCTCGTAATGGCTTCCACCACATGCGGAGAACCATTCGTTGGAACCGAAGGAATCACAATGTATATTGACAACGTTGCTTTTGGATTCTGAAAACCGACCAAACATATTAAGTCGTTTAAACTTCAGACGAAAACCCGGGAAGGAATTAAAATTGGTTCCTTCAAGGCAAAACGGCTTCTATAAGATTAAAGTCTGCCTATTTATCAAATCTTATGAAAATCGCACTTATCGGTTATGGCAAAATGGGCCATATCATTGAAAAAATAGCAACTGAACGAGGAAATGAAATCACTTGTTGCATTGACACACATAACCCTGAAATGTTTGAATCGGAAGAATTCAGACACTCTGACGTGGCAATAGAATTCACGATTCCGACTTGCGCGGTTGCCAATATCGAGCGATGCTTTGCCGCCGGCGTTCCGGTGGTATGCGGCACAACGGGGTGGACATCCGAACTTCCACGCCTCAAAGCCCTTTGCGAACAAGGAGAAGGGACGATGATGTGGTCGTCGAATTTCTCGATAGGGGTGAATATTTTCATGGCCCTGAATCGCTATCTCGCGAAAATAATGAATTCATTTCCCGGTTATTCACCTTCAATGACCGAGATTCATCATATCCATAANCTCGACCACCCTTCGGGAACAGCCATTACCCTTGCCGAGCAACTTGTTGATTGCACCGACCGTCTGAAAGATTGGGCCGAGCCTGATGATAACGGCAATGTGTCATCGCCCGAACTTCTACCCGTGGCTCATGAACGCCGTGGGGAAGTGCCCGGTATTCACTCAATCAAATGGGACTCGGAAGCCGACGACATCACTATCACACATTCAGCTAAAAGTCGTGCCGGGTTTGCACTTGGTGCAGTTATGGCAGCCGAATGGCTGGCCGGCAAAAAAGGATGGTACACAATCGGCCGCATGCTCAACGAACGCACCGGACTCGATATTTTCTAACTAATTCACCCTCAACATGTCAATACAAGAACAACAGAACCGTGCCGGTTCACAAAACATCACGGAAACAAAAGAAAACGCAACCGACAAATCGTTCAAAGGCCGCTTAAAAAGTGTAAAAACCACCCGTTGGATACGCTTTGGCATAGTTTCCGTTATCTTTTTCGCCTGGGTTATTCTGATGGGAAATCCCTGGCTGGCTCTGTTGTGGCTTTTACTGGCCGATATTTACATCACCGGCTACATTCCTTTCTCCTGGTGGAAAAAGAAATCGGGCGCGACTCGCACTGTAATGGCCTGGGTTGATGCAATTATCTACGCATTGATACTTATTTATTTCATCTTTGCCTTTGTGGGGCAGCAGTATGAAATTCCCTCCTCAAGNCTTGAGAAATCTCTTCTTGTCGGCGACCGTCTTTGGGTTGATAAAACCATCTATGGCGCCCGCGTGCCTCAGACGCCTCTGCATTTCCCACTTGCACAACACACCATGCCTCTGATCGGCACAAAAAGCTATATCGAATCGCCTCAGCTTGAATATCACCGGATGCCCGGGCGCCGTTCGATTGAACGGGGGGATATTGTGGTGTTCAATTATCCGCAAGGCGACACGGTGGCTTTGGGGCGCCCCACAGAAGATTATTACATGATGGCGTGGAGAATCGAACAAGAGGGTGCCGGTGATGGCCGTCAATATATCGCTTCGCATCCGCAGACGTTCGGAGAAGTGGTGTGGCGTCCCGTTGACCGACGCGAAAACTATGTGAAACGCACCATCGGTCTCCCCGGCGAACGACTCAGAATATCCAACGACTCAATTTTCATAAACGGAACTCTTATCGCCGAACCCGAAAACGTGCAGTATAACTACATAATTCCTGTCAAGTCAGAAATAGACCCTGAAAAGTGGCATTCGATCGGTGTCCGTGCCGACGACCACCGCTACACTCCCATAAGAAACGAATATGCCGGATTCTCTTTTTACGATGTGCCTCTCACAAAGGCCATGAAACAGGAAGTGGAAACATGGCAGGAAGTTATCGGCCCGTTGCAACTGGAACGCGAATCGGGCATATATGATCTGGGNGGAGTCTTNCCGCTTGGCAACAATTATGGCTGGACGCGNCCGGANATGGGCGAAATATGGATTCCNAANCGCGGTGTAACNCTTCACCTCACTGAAGACAATCTGCCCATTTATGAGCGTGCAATACGTGTTTACGAGGGGAACGACCTCAGTGTGCGCGACGGTAAAATATATATTAACGGAGANCCCACGGAATATTACACCTTCAAACTNGATTACTATTGGATGATGGGTGACAACCGCGACCGTTCGGCNGACTCCCGCTACTGGGGCTTCGTGCCCGAAGATCATATCGTCGGCTCACCGATGTTTATCATCCTGTCACTCGATCAGGAGAGAAGTCTTACCAACGGTAAGATTCGCTGGGATCGGATTCTTCGCAATCCCAATCCCGATAAAAGTGCTTCCAAATGNTGACACCTCTGAATATAGATGCAATCTGGCTGAGANATTATCTGCTGGCTAAGCACNAAGGACTCNCTGAACCCGNAGCCCGNCTGAAGGCATCAGAATCAGTNGGAATTAAAGGAAAAGCCTTTGCCCGGTGCCATATATCCACCGGAACNNTAACCGTGCCGGTGGANGGAGGCGGAAATTCACTGAAAAGAAGAAACGCCAACCCCATCCTTTCAGAACATGGAAAATGGAGACGCGAACACCTCGGAGCGTGGCAAGCNGCTTATGGCNGNACTCCCTATTTCATCCATCTCCTGCCTGAAATTGAAGAAGTGTACAACAACTCCTCCGGCCTCACTCTCGAACAGTTCAACAGTGCGTTGCTGGAGGTNGCTCTCAGNTGGCTGGATTTTNAAGCCGTAAACAACCGGGACAACCGGTTAAGAGAGACAGGCAGGGAGCTCGAACCGGAGATTACCGCTGGCCTCTCAGTGTTTGATCTTATTTTCCGACATGGCAAAATGGCTGTCTTCCCNCTATATCCATGGTAAAAACTATTTATCCAAAATATTATTAATTGTATATATGTCATTTACTTAAATGTTCAAATTTGCATCATTCAAGAATAATATCTAAAAATGATTAATATCCAACGTTTGAACATATACATTGTTTTTGCGGTGCTGACTGTAATGTCGGCACTTGGAGCTGTGTGCGCATACGGACAGGAAAACGAGCCTATACCGTCGGTGCCCATAAAGGCCTACGAGGGCTTCACAAGATTTGTTGACGAATATGGCGATAATGTAAGGATGTATTATATCAAAAACATCACTGTCTATCCACCCTTAAAATTCAAAAATAAGAAAGAAGAAGAATTTTACTGGCGCACTGTGCGTGATGTAAAGAAAACCCTCCCGTATGCCAAATTAGCATTTTCAACGCTTTGCGAGACATACGAGTATATCCAGACCATTCCCGATAAGAAAACACGCGAGGCACACCTTAAAAGGCTTGAGAAAGACATTTTCGAACAGTATAAGCCNGTNGTAAAAAAAATGACTAAAAGCCAAGGGAAAGTCATGCTGAAACTTATCAATCGCGAAACCGACCAGACNTCCTATAATATTGTCAAGGCTTTCCTGGGTAGTTTCCGGGCGGGATTCTGGCAGACTTTCGGACGTTTTTTCGGTATGAACATGAAATCAGGCTTCCATCCTGAAAAAAATAAAGAGGATGCCATAATTGAACGCGTCGCCACTCTGGTGGAACAAGGTGCCCTTTAGAATACGGCACAACTTGTTCGGACCCGACTTATGCCCAAAGCTCAAACCCTGCATAAATTATTTCTTTTTCAAAGAAAAAAGAACTTTCGAGCCTGCATTTTGTAATATAATATGTAAACTATAAAATAAAAGAATTATGAAAGGACTCAAAACCATTTGCGCGGCCCTTCTTTGTGGCAGCATGCTTTTCGGAACAGTATCATGTAACATGTCTAACACAGGAAAGGGAGCCTTGATTGGTGGAGGCGGTGGTGCCGGACTCGGTGCAGGTGTCGGTGCCCTGATCGGTGGTGGCAAAGGTGCCGGTATTGGTGCAGGTGTCGGCGCGGCATTGGGTGCAGGTGTCGGTGCTTTGATTGGCAACCACATGGATAAACAGAAAAAACAGCTTGAAGAAGAACTTGCCAAAACTGCTACTGTTGAAGAAACAACCGACAGTACAACCGGACTCAAAGCCATCCGTGTAACTTTCGAAGGCGGCATCCTGTTCCCGACAGGTAAATATACACTCAACGAACAGGCTAAAGCTAATCTTGCAAGATTTGCCGACAACCTCAAACAAAATCCCAACACCGACCTGCAGATTCTCGGCTTTACCGATAATACAGGTTCGTTCTCAGTCAATGATAAGCTCTCGAATGAGCGTGCATCTGCAGTTATGAGCTTCCTTGCAAATCAAGGTGTATCTCCCACAAGAATGGTTGCGAAAGGAATTCCTATGGCCGACTATGTGGCTTCTAACGAAACTGCCGAGGGCCGTGCGAAGAACCGTCGTGTGGAAATATTTATTACTGCTAATGAACAGATGATTAAAGATGCTCAGAACGGCACCTTGAAGTAATTAAAGAAGCATTATAAATAAAAACGTTAGGCTCCATCCACTAAAAACCCGCTGCTGCGGAATTAAGAATTTTAGTGGAGGGAGCCTAATAGTTTTTAACTGATTGGAAACCGATATATTTTAACTGATTGGAGACCGATATATAAAATATTTATCTTATATTTGCAATCAACTCGTTTGAACATTTTAATCGGCACATTGCCGGCTAATCGGCACATTGCCAGCTGGATTCCCAGACGTGGCACGCCACGTCCCTACATTGGCGTCGCTACGATTCATTTCCGGAGGGTCGGTGCGATTCGTTACCGGACGAGTGGCGATCGCCGCTAAAGATACCCTTCACTTCAAATAATCATACTTATCTCAGGGAGATTCCAACTCGGGCGATATGGTCACGCAGAGCAGGATTTGACAGCGATGAGAAGATGTTTAGGTCAACCATGTAGGGCAATGCCGAATCCTCAAATTTCATCATTAGTCCTATAAGGTCGGAGTGTGTAATATTTTCTCCTATTAGGGTAATATCTATATCCGAAAACGGTTTCCAACAACCTTTTGCCCTTGAACCGTATATGACGGCATCTTCAACCGCTGCGTTTGAAAACAGAATCTCCTTTAATAAGATAATATCCTTCTCCTTCAGGCCGGTCCGCGTCTCGATTTCAATAACATCCATATATTATTGGGCATTTTCAATCATATATTTCTCAAAAGCTACAAACAAGGGGAGATAAACATCCATAACATTGTCATAGATAATACCGGCCTCCGTCTCATCGTAGGCATGGCTGGTAATGTTTCTATCGGTTATGGAATTAAGCCAACGCTCATCGGAGATGATTCCAAGTTTGAGGGCATTGCGGAAAGTATCTCTTGAACCGGTGATACCTTCTATACCTTGATATTCCATATAATCTTTCATCACCTTCCATGCGAGTTCTTGAGTGAACTCAAAACGCTGCAAAAGTCCTTCCTTGAGAAGTTGCAGCTCTGAATCCTGGACAGGTCCTCCAATGACAGCTCCGATAATTTTCTCAGCCTCTGAAAGTCTTTTCAAAGCATTCTGAAAATTTTGAAACCTTTGTCTCCACCTTATATCTAATATCTCCGCCATATATCTCCTATGATATTGAGATTACAAATATAACAAATGTTAGCGGAAAAGCCAACATTTGCTATATTCTCTTATCGGCACGTTGAGAGTCAGCAAAAATTTTTGAGCGGATTTTGTCACAACATCCGCATAGGTGCGTTAATACAATTCTTCGGTTATTATTTGAGAGTTTGTTGACGGCTCCGAGGAGCCAGGTATTNAATTAGTTAAAAATCTNATGTTTATCATAAAATTTTAATACTAAAAATNTAGTCAAGTCGCTNATTTTCAGNAACTCTACAGTTATTCGACGACCCTANAGTTATGCTGATTCTCAAACTACTTGACCAATATGAGGGGATCTTCCGGAGAGCATTCTTCGTCAGCTCTGCAAAGTTAAACAATGCTAAACTTGAAAAGAACTCTTTGGCTTGGCGGTAGATGCCGCTTAGCCTATGAATAATTTTCTAACGAACTATTGTAAATAAAAACGCTGTTTTTGGCTCCATCCNCTAAAAACCCGCTGCTGCGGAATTANGAATTTTAGTGGAGGGAGCCTAATAGTTTTTAACTGATTAGAGACCGATATATTTTAACTGATTGGAGACCGATATATAAAATATTTATCTTATATTTGCAATCAACTTGTTTGAACATTTTAACCGGCACATTGCCGGCTAATCGGCACATTGCCAGCTGGATTCCCAGACGTGGCACGCCACGTCCCCACATCGTCATCGATATTTTTCCTTGACATGCAGTTTCCAATTAATGAAATGTTCATTCCGGCTTCGGCATCTGAATATAAAGATAGCGTGCATTCAATCATCGATCCCGCATCGCGGGATTATATAATAGGCCCGTATCGGNACGCCCGCATAGCGGGTTGCCGGTGCGGGNACAACGAATATCCACCCACGCCGCCATCCCGCTACGCGGGGTTCGCACCCCGATATTAATCCAAGATTTCNGNCACCTACATAAAANACAGACCGCATGTNNGNACATGCGGTCTGTTTTTTATGTAGGTGTATTTTAGACTTTTATTTCACAACTACTTTGCGAGTTGNGCCATCGATATATTTAACGATATAGACTCCTTCAGTGAGCTTATTGCCAGAAACGCAACGACCTGCAAGATCATATACGGCTTTCACCTCGGATGCTCCGTNAGTAATAGCACTGATNCCACTTGTTTCTTTAGAAACAGGAATGGTAACTTTCACACCGGGGCCTTCAACAACAACATCACCATTCACTTCAACAGCTGCATCGTTGAGTTCCACTTTCAGCACACATTCGTCATAACGTCCGGAAACTGTAGCTGTGGTTCCGGCCGGAGAAGTCACTGTGAGTTTCGAACCGTCATAATAGCTGCCGAGTGCAACATCTACTGCAGTTTCNCCGTCAGCAAATTTAATGCCTTTGCAGTCGGTTGTGAGCCAGGGATATTCGGCACTAAGACCGATTGCAAATGAAGAAGCCGGATCAACATATTCACCATATTCCTTGTAAACCATGGGCTTAACATTGTAATATGCCGGACGGCCATTATGATTGCTCAAATCAATGTGGAACAGCAGATAACCATTGCAAATTCCAAAGGGATCATCCTTTGCTGACTGCAGGGGAGCGAAATATTCCACTTTATCGGAGTTGAAGCCCTCGAGCATGATCATGTATGCAGGATGCTCTTCGGTTGCCATTACAACAGCAGGNTCGGCGAAATCGAAGGGAAGACACAGATAGCTCTTGGCGGGATCCTGACGAAGCACATCGGCACCTGTGATTGTGGCGGTTGCAATGACTTCAAATGTCTCAATATCGTTGCTCCATTCAGAGTTGAGGCCATAAATAGTGGCTTTAAGTTCGGCATCGTCGCTGATAACACCGTAACCATACACGGTAACTCCATTAACAACCAACGGAGCTTCCGATGAAGGTATAAACAAGTTGGCCACACCAAGAAGATGAGAATAGTCGCCCTCTATTTCTTCATCGCCACCAAGTGAATAATTGAGCCAATATTTGTTGGTATTTACACTGTGACCAAACACCGGAATTGAGAAATCACCCACTTCGTCATCACTCACCGTGGTCATTCCAACTCCAAGTTCGTGGTAGTTAAATGGAAGAAGGGTCGGTTCAAATTCAGTATTATCGTTCAATGTGCGCTCAGCCTTACCACCGGCCTGGAAATAAACATAAGGTGCTGTATATTCACCGGGNGTGGTGTGTTGAGCTTCTGCTTTAAGAGTGGGAGGATAGAAGAAGTTGTTTTTCTTGGATTCTTCTGTTCTGTAATCGGGAACATAAGTNACAGACAATTCATATTTATCATCTGANGTAACGTAGTCTCCTGTCTCNGGATCGCAATAAGACCANGAATATGTNGCNGTTTCNCTACCCGACATATTAGTCCATGTGAGGGGAGCATAAACCGGATACTGNGCAATGGCAGCTGCAAGACCNGTCAGAGAGGGTGTGCGTTCAAAACCCCAATAAAGAGTCTCGAAAGGCGACATGTAAGACACGTCATCCAGACTCGGATAGCCGATGCCGATTGCATCAATAAACATAGTGTTGCCGTCGGTGCCGACATATCTGAAGGCAACCCTTGTTTTCTTACCATAGAAATCAGTAAGGGCCACCTCATTCTTTTCAAGACCGTTGGGATCCATCATAAANAGCTCCGCCAGGGTATATTCCTTATATTCATCAAAATAGTCACGGAGCATAACCCATTCGCCTCCTTCTTCCTGAGCCCAGATCTGGAGTGTGGCAGACACAACAGGATCGCCGATGAAACTCATGGTGTCCCAATCCACATCGTTAAGATCAAACAGGAACGCAGGTGAGAGGTAAAGCCANTATGAAAGATTCATTCCCTCGNCAACTTCAACAAANGGAGAGATGAGCCATTCATCCTGATTGCCGGTTGAGAAATTGATACCGTAGTAGTAATTTCCATCCGANGGGCCCGGCAGAAAGGGATTGGCCGANCCGGGAGTCCAACTTTCGTTACGATCCACNTCNCCGCGCATATCNACACTCCAACCATCGGGAGTCCAGGTATAATCGTCACCATCCCAGTTCTCGAAACTTTCGTAAAGCACATAACCNTCGGGGGTAGTGGACTTAAGAACCGGACTTTTCAGTGATTTTTTAAGAGATGTTACGTTCTTTCCGGTGACATTCAAACGTTTCAATCCATTAGACTCTGANACAAATACACCTGAAGCCAATTGTTTTGTCTTCGGTGATGACGATTTAGGGTTGTTGGCAACCTTAACTTTTACGTTGTCAGAGAANTTTTTAACCACCATCTGCGGGANGTCAATAGCAGCGGCAAGTCCGACTGCACCCGCCAANGCGGCAGTTGTAAGTAGAATTTGTTTCATACGTTATTAATTATTGAANATTATTTTTTTAGAGTAGACAGGAAATGATTCACCCATTCCTCGCGGTTGGGCGTAGCGAGAATCACAGTTGTCATCTCCTGGTTATCGTATGGGAGGACAAGGATAGTGACATGCTGACCTTCCAGAATTCCGGTTGCCTTCGCCCCGGCTGCCTTACCATATTTCACCTTCTCAACCTTNGGGTGCTTCAGGTGCATCTGGTCGGCATTACGCTTACANAGCTCGTAGGCATATTTCTGCTTTGAAGGGATAGACGTATTGGTCATGGAGAGTCCGAAGGAACCGTCGGGGTATTTGGCCACGAGAGACGTTCCTTTTTCAACTATTGAACCGGCAGGAATTTCAAATTTGAATCCCGAATAATCGGCTGCGATATAGTTGTTGTCTACTGTTTGTGCAACCACTGTCTCCTCAACTTCGGGTTGCTGAGCAGATATTGTATTCACACTGCCNACCATAAATATCAAGGCAGACAGAAAAACCGGTCGTAAAATCATATCATCTGTTTTTAAAAAGGTAGTTTTTATAACTCCGATAATATCTTTTTGCTATGAAGTCGTTTAAACGACTTCATAGCGGAGCTNTATTTCACACAATCATGCTCACAAAGATAATCAATGTTTTGAATATTATAAAGTTGTTTACATTTTTTTAAGGATTAATANATATTANGAGCTCATCCCTNAAAAGAAATGTTTCATCANAGTCCGAGGAAAAGACGAGTGTTTTCAGCAATAATCTGAGTCATATCCTTGTCACGCACAGCCGAGATTCTTTTTATCACATCGCTGATGGAAANCTCGGATTCGTCGGTCTCGGCAAGAATCCTGTCATCGGGCACAATNGANAGCGTCTCAGGATTGAATTGCGCTCCGAAAGAAATATAGAGTCCGGCCCGAAGCATCATTTCAGCAATCTGCGGCTTTTGGCGAAAACCATGNATAACCCATTTTTGAGNNGGTTTAAGGTCACGTNGGGCTCCAATTATTATGTCGTGAGCCTTCACATCATGAATCACAAGNGGNTTACNTAAACTTTCTGAAAGTTCAATATTGTGACGGAANACATTCAGCTGGCGNAAAAGNGGNCCTCCNANATTNAGNTCNATACCNGCCTCCCCGATAGCAACTACCGGTGGTTGAGAGGCCAGAGAATCAAGAAGACCATACAATTCTTCNACGNTTTCGCTCTGAGTGTCCCACGGGTGAATCCCGACACTGTAAAATTGTGATTCGTCTAACACAAATTTTTCTGTCTCCTGAAGCACCCTCAACGACACAACGGCTTGTGGNTGCGGGGCTGCATGATGAGTATGAATATCTANAATTTCCATATTTTTCGATTAATTACCTGTATTTCTTTTCGGAGGCACCGGGTCATANCCCGATCCTCCCCAAGGGTGACAACGACATATACGNCTGCACGCAAGCAGAAATCCCTTGAACGGACCATGAATCTTNATTGCCTCCANTGCANATTGACTGCACGTGGGCGTATATCTGCATGTTGAAGGAAGCAGCGGCGAGATAGAATACTGATAAAATTTTATTAATGCAATGAATAAAATTGATANTATTCTTACCGGNAAATGAATTAGNATCTNTATTATTTTGNTCATTAAGTATGTNTTAGAAATTATTTAACGTATTGAGTTATGAAGAATGTGGATGAAATTTAGGATTTGGCTGAAGGCGTTATGGGGTTCCATAGCAACGGAAGCCGGATTCTAAAGTTCGCCTCATAATTTATGAGGCAATGCATTAAATAATTTCTNACACATACTTATTACCCAAATCNGTCANGATTACGAAGCNGAATNTAAAANNTCGTTTAAATGAATNTCTTTAACCGACTNTATTTTTTAGTTTGTCTTCAAGTTTAGAGAGCAAACGTTTCATTTTCTTTTCGATAGTNAAATAGTCTGATTCNTCTTTGTGTAAGTATATAAACGCCAATTCAAGATAGATGTTGTCTCGGTCAAGAACGGAATGGAGNAGGGGNATTCGATTCAAACGATAAGCCTCTCTTATTCTACGACGCATCAACACCCGGTCAACNGCATGACGAAGTTTCTTTTTAGGAACNGTTATCATCATTTGCAAACGGCCCAGACGTGGNGGCAAACCNGTGCGAAAAGATGATTCCATTTCCTCNACATCCATTATGCGCCACGTGAGACGTAAAGGATATTCATAAAGGGTTTCNCCTTTGCTAAACAGNCCCTCCACAAGCGTACGATGACGAAGCTTTTCGCTTTTACCCATCGTGAACCGCACCCCTTCAACAGATTTCTCCTCCATTTCAATCTCATTCATGTTCTATGCCATTCGTGGCGCTAAGATACAAATAATATTCCATTTTATCAATTCGCGGTTTTATATTANCTCNCAAACATACCNATTNTCAATAAAAATGTAGGCGTGCCGNGTCGATGTTNTCCNCAGACGTGNCACGCCACGTCCCTACATTTGCCGCCCCATTACATCATCGCATCGTCCGTAATACATCTGTCGCNACAATNATATCTTACGGTCGGANGCAAAATTTACAATAAGTTTCAACCTTCCGNTTATTAACNGTGTTTTAATTTTAAACTACAAAGTCGTTTAAATGACTTCTAAACTTTAATCNAAACTTCATTAAGATATTAAAATATAAAATATTATGAAAAAGACATGTATTCTGAGCTTTGGTAACAGCTCCAAATATAAAGTGCCATCCATTGAGTGTAATAATACCGACATCAAATTGGTGGAAAAGGAAGTAAAAGAATATCTTAAAGTTAAATTTCCCGAGATTGAAGCTCTTCCTTTTTACTCGTCTATGACNGTTGAGGAGGTTGATGCCGATGAAGCCGAAGGCTATCCGGAATTTAATGCCGAGGCATTGAAGAACATCGAAAAGACTCTTTCAAGAGAAGTTGAAGATGCCCGTTCGCTCGATGAACTTAACAATAATGCTCCGTTTGCCAATATTTAGTAAATAATTATTTTATAGATNTTTACTAAGAATTTATAAAGNACCTTCGGGATAGAATCTTTGGATTAATGGGAAGCAGTTGTCACTTAAATAAGCGGCAACTGTTATTTTTTTATATTAGCGTGTCACACTTTCAAGACGACTTGCGTATTGTAGGGTATAGGAGACAGATGCCGGAGGGCGCCCCGACAAATCAACCTCCACACTATCCATTATGAAAAANANTAAAAACACTATAATNCTNTTTTCTGCAGCCGCGGCCGTATCCCTTGCATCCGCCGGCCAGCAGCAGAATAGTCCTTCAGACCTTACAAACNAAACTGAGGTGNCTGCGNCTGCCGACACAATAACGCCCGAAGACTATGACAGCATGGAACTCGACGAATTTGTAATTGTNAANCATCGAAACTTAGTTAAAAGCGATGGNGCCACACTTACATATAATGTTACCGAAGACCCGGAAGCCGGAAGCTCAAATATTCTTGACATCTTGCGCAAAGTTCCCGGNATATCCGTAGACGCAGAAGATAACGTGAAAGTCAATGGNCAGTCTAATTTCAAGATTCTCATGGATGGCCATGAAAATCCCATGCTTAAAGGTGATATCAAGACTATATTGAAATCTCTACCCGCAGCGACCATTAAGAAAATNGAAGTTATTTCCGAACCCGGAGCAAAGTATGACGCCGAAGGGGTGGGTGGAATCCTCAATATCGTAACNGATAAAAAGCAGAATCTGTCAGGCTTCCTTACNCAGGCTTCCGCATGGGTGAATGCATATCAGGCAGGAGGCTANCTGAATGGCCGTGNAAAGCTCAATAAGGTAATGCTTGATGCCACGGTGAGCTATAACGANGGTAAAGTTTGGCCCCGCCCATTTAAGTCCTCACGTCATCTCGAATATCTTGGAGACTCTCCTTATCTTCGCCANGATATAGAACAGAAAGCAAAAAGCGGCTGGGANTATACGGGAACTAACCTTAACATGTCGTGGGAACCCGATTCTCTCAATCTTCTTACTNTGGCTGCCTCCTACGGATATAACACCTGGTTTTCGCGAGGGGAGGATACACGCACAATGATTCTTTCCGACGGGAGCACAGATTGGAGCATACANCGGGATAATTACTNTCCCGGCACATACAACTCGGCGGGNGCGCAACTCTCTTATCAACATAATTTCGGACGGGNCTCCCACTCTCTGGCTGTATCCTACGAATATAATTTCGCTCACCAAAAGAACTCCGAACAAACTTGGCTCAATTATCTTAATGGGAATGGTGCCGGTTCTCCTTTCAACTATTACGNCATGAAAGGAAACTTTATAACTCATATTGCCCAGCTNGACTATACAAATCATTTTAATAAGAAACACCTGTTGGAAGCAGGCGCAAAACTGAATCTGAATTCAAACAGTTCTTTCAATCGCACATACNTCGGAGAGACAGATGAAAATATAACCGAGCAGTCGGCCATGCGTCTCATGCAACCCAAAGATATATATGCNCTNTATTCCACCTATACCGGCAGTTTCGGGAAATGGAATGTAAAAGCCGGATTACGATACGAGTATACAAGNATGGGGATCAGATACCGCCTTGGCGATTATGACAATTTCACAAGTCGCCTTTACGACTGGGTGCCTAATCTGGCCGCCAGCTACAATNTAAACGANGCGACAGCNCTCAGATTCGCTTACCAGATGCGCATATCGCGCCCTCAGATATATCAGATTAATCCCTTCATCAATAACACTACTCCCGGTCAGATCAGCTATGGAAATCCGGATCTGAAGAGTGAAAAGGGGCATACCTTCTCTCTCTCCTACAATAACTATCAAGGGGCCGTATCNGGAAGTGCNAAACTCTCTTATACTTTTGTGAATAACCAGGTGTGTGACATAATGTTCATGAAAGACAACGTNTTGAATTCCACTCTTGCCAATGCCGGGAAACACAACGCCGTGCGGCTGGATCTGAACGGGAACTGGGATATCACCCAAGACCTGCANTGGACATTATCGGGCAGTGTGAACTACTCTTANGACAANGCTGAATCGGAACTTCTGNACGCCAAAAGCGTCGGTTGGAGCACNNATATAAGCACCGGNCTTTATTACACCCTCCCCAACAGGCTCAGACTCAGTGCCGATGCTTCCTACTGGACTCCCTGGCGNGATATAAACAGTCGCGNAACCACCAACGGTTATTGGTATAGTCTGGGTGCCTCCCGCTCATTTCTCAAGGACGATGCCCTTACCATTCGTGTAAATGCCTCAAGTTTCTTGCCCGTGAACCGTAAAAACNGCTATGTGCAGGAAGATCCNACCGTAAAATTCACTTCNATCACGCGTTATCAGCAATGGAATGTTGGACTNAGCGTTTCTTTCAAATTCGGAGCCTTGAAAACAAGCGTTAAGTCTACCACCGCAAAAATTGAAAAGGAAAACAACGGAGGCGGTTCCGGCGGCAACAGTAATAAATAAAAAGAGCTCTCACACGTTTAAAATAAAGATGGAGGAGAACGAATTCCGAAAAAGGGTCATGACGCTTCAGCGGCTGATGTTCAGCGTGGCTGTTAAGACAGGCTTGCCTTCTGACGATGCCGCAGATGTCGTGCAGGAAACCCAGCTGCGACTTTGGCGTGGCAGACAAGGGCTTCCCTCCGATTCGGCGCAACTGAAGGCCTACTGCCTTACGGCTCTCCGAAACTGTTGCATATCATGGCTNAGAAATAAACGTGACTGTCTCTCTCTGGAAGACCTGCCCGAAAATAAATATATGGCCACTCCGACAGATGTGGAAGACAANGACACNCGCCGATACATTGAAAAAGCCATAGATTCACTCCCTCCGGCACAACGCGAAGTGCTGAAACTAAGTAGTCTNGCAGGNTTCGACAACATTGAGATTGTCGANGCCACNGGGATAAAGCCCGACAATGTAAGGCAACTTATAAGCCGAGGGAGNCGCCGNCTCAAAGAAATTTTCTTAAATGATAACTCCTCAATAAATGAACGATAAAGATAAAATCCAAGATATTCGCAAACTGGTCAGTGCNTGGTATGCAGCCGAACTGAATCCGGATGATGAGAGAAGNCTATATCAACTTCTCGACTCGACTACCAATTTGCCTNCGGATATTGAATCTGANAAAAAACTGATATGNGCTTTACGCNAAGCGGCCGATGAAGAATTTGAAATGCCGCTCCAGTGTGCCGAACGTATCAACTCC
Source organism: Bacteroides sp. (assembly GCA_014802335.1). Taxonomy (GTDB): domain Bacteria; phylum Bacteroidota; class Bacteroidia; order Bacteroidales; family Muribaculaceae; genus Lepagella. Next base: position 65,542 of record JAAVCL010000007.1, read on the forward strand.
GCCCTCGAACAGGAAATGGCTTGTGCGCGTTTGGAGGCGGCCTCCCGATCTGCCCGGNTCCGTTTACGCAGATGGATGGGGTGGGGTGCTGCTGCGGTTGTGGTGGTTGCTTTCGGAGCTTCNTTCCTGATGCGTCATGACACTGACGGGAAACAAATGATTGCCGAGCTGAATACTCCCGACACAACTTCTTTTTCTTCTGAAAAAATAGAATCAGCCATTTCTTCAAATCAAGATTCAATTCTTCTCGCTCCCCCTCAACAACATTCCGAACACTTGGCNNAGAACAAAAAAACAAAAGCCAAGAATAAGGATGAAAAAGAGTCCATATCCGCTCAGAATGTTACGGTAACACCCGACACCTATGAGTTTGAGGAAGAGGAAGAAAAACTGCTTGCAGCCAACTANCNCGTNATNACCGATGAGAAAGAGGCGGATGCAATGTTGGCTTCCGTCTTCAGCCGACTCGAGTCGCAGATGACTGCCGAATCCGTAAAATTAGAGGAAATCAACGGCGAATATCAGAATGAAATGACTAAAATATATGTGTCAGGAACAATAAATTAACTTTATTTCAAGATTATGATCACTCTCAATAAATTATCAAAAAAACCGGNNATNNTTAACTTTANTGGTTGCCGGAAGATGCGCGCAACATTGACATTGATTCTTATGGTCATGGCGCTTGCTTTGCCTGTNAACATAATGGCTGATGATATTTTCGCAGAACTGGCGTCAATGCCTAATGTGGAAAGTTCATATATTTCACATCGCTTTGCCCATAATAAAAAAAATTGGAGAAGTGCCTCNGGACAACACTCCATGAATCTNGCNGCCGGATTCTCATCTCTGTTCTCCTACCAATGTTTTTCAAAGGATGCGGTAGACAAAGCAAAATCAATACTTGACAGCTATTTGAAAAANAATCCCGATATGGAAGTGGTGATGAAGACTCGTCAGAATATATCGGAATACGTAATTTATGAAAAATTTGGCAGTGATGGGAAACTGTATCAGATGATTATCTGGAATCTTGACTCTCCTCAAATNTGCGAAATTGTAGTGGTGGATTGGAAAGANGGGCTTGAACCCTCCCACAGCGATAATTCCAATAATTTTGAGATAGACAACTTCGACGTGATTTTTGGAGAATATAAACAGCCGTTGAATAATCTTAAATTAAGACCTATACTATGAAAAGAGCANTGTTNCTGNTTCTGGTCATCCTGATTGGATGTGGTGGCATACCCGCCATGGCCAAAAAGAAGAATAAAGAAAAAAATAAAAACCAAACTACCAGAATTTTTATAAATGGCAGGGAATTTGAGGTGTCGGAGAACTCTGATATCCATATCACGACTAAAGGNGACAATGTGACCATTTCAACAAGNGGAGCCAACTTCGTNATCACGGAAGACGTTAACCGACAGGCAAAAGATAATGCTATAAGAGAGACTGAAAGAGCACAGGAAGAAGTGAGGCGTGCTGCNGCAAAAATACAGGAAGAAGCTCTACGCGCGGNGGCNATAGCAACAGAAGAAGCNNTGCGTGCTGCCGAACAGGCGCGACAGGAATCNGAACGCNCTGCCGAACAAGCACGACAACAAGCCGAACAAGCGCGACAAAAAGCTGAACAGGCACGACAAAAAGCNGAACAGGCGCGGAATCAGGCCGCCNTGGNGCGAAAAGAGGCATTAAAGTCCCAAAATAAATCAAACNGTCGAATAATAAACGANATCTTCTTCTAAAAGCNACAAACAAGATAAAACTTATTCCGACCNNACCTGGACCCGAAACGAGGCAATTGCTGCCACNATCACAAAATTAATCAACAATGTGAATATTGATGTGGAGTGCAACCCTTCGGCATCTACNCCTNNGGTGAAATTATCCGGTCCGAAAGAAGCTCTTGCATCTATCGAACTTATAAAGAATCATAACGCTCTTGAAATCGCTCTTAAAAAGCCGTATAGCCAGATAAATTATGGATTGCTCAACCAGGTGAAAATATCTGTTCAAGGTCTTAATCTGAGTCATCTGGNCACCATGTCTTCAGGCAATATATATATAAAAGAAATTTCCAACACAAATGTCGAACTGAAGACCATGGGGTCGGGAGATATACGTGTGGAACATGCAGAAGGCTCCATAGTGCAAGCTATGGCAATGGGCTCGGGAGATATAATTATAAATAATGTCATCGCTTCTGCCGCACGTTTAAACACCATGGGTTCGGGCGATATCATTATCGAGAAATATGAAGGTTCATCTTTCAGATCTCAAATTCAGGGAAGCGGAGATATAAAAGTGAATAAGATTGAATGTGTGAATATTGATGCATATAGCGACGGCAGCGGCGACAGCTTTCTACGCGGNATCAATGCCNNCTCNCTGAAGGCATACGCAAATGCATCGGGAAATATTTCTCTTTCGGGCACGGTTGTCTCCGCAGCNCTCTTCTCCACGGGGAGCGGCGACATCAATTCCCGGCATCTGAACAGCACACGCATGTCGAAATCATCCAGCTCCTCGGGCACTATCTACTGATTCAACCCAAGCATCTCATACTTAAATTAGAAGCCTGCCGTGTCTCACGGTCNAGGCATAAAAAGAAGAAAGGCTCCGGAGTGATTCCGGAGCCTTTCTCTACTATAAGTTTCCTATGAAACTCAAAATCANAAACTANGTTTTCTAAATTANCCGTTCACTTTCTTCATGTGNGCGATNAGGTCGAGAACTTTGTTAGAGTAACCGATCTCGTTGTCATACCAGCTGATCACCTTAACGAACTTGTCGGTCAAATAAACACCGGCAGTAGCGTCGAAGATAGAAGTGAGGGGGCAGCCGAGGAAGTCAGAAGAAACAACAGCATCTTCAGTGTAACCGAGCACGCCTTTGAGTTCGCCTTCAGAAGCTTCCTTCATTGCAGCGCAGATTTCTTCCTTAGTTGCAGGGTTAGCGAGGTTTACAGTAAGGTCAACTACTGAAACATCGAGAGTGGGGACACGCATAGAGATACCGGTAAGNTTACCGTTGAGTTCGGGNATAACTTTACCTACAGCCTTTGCAGCACCNGTAGAAGAGGGGATGATGTTGCCGGAAGCAGCGCGGCCACCACGCCAGTCTTTCATAGAAGGACCGTCAACAGTCTTCTGAGTAGCAGTAGTTGAGTGAACTGTTGTCATAAGACCTTCAACGATACCGAACTTGTCGTTGAGAACCTTTGCGATAGGAGCAAGACAGTTGGTGGTGCAAGATGCGTTAGAAACAAACTGTGTGCCCTTTACGTATGTGTTTTCGTTAACACCGCAAACGAACATCGGGGTGTCGTCTTTTGAAGGAGCTGACATTACAACATATTTAGCACCTGCTTCGATGTGAGCCTGAGCTTTTTCCTTTGTAAGGAAAAGACCTGTTGATTCAACAACGTATTCGGCACCTGCTTCGCCCCAACCGATTTCTTTGGGATCGCGACATGCAGTAACACGGATTTCCTTACCGTTTACGATAAGAAGGCTCTTCTCAAGATCATAGTCTACTGTGCCATCGAAACGACCGTGCATTGTNTCATATTTAAGCATGTAGGCCATGTAGTCTACGGGAAGAAGGTCGTTGATTGCAACTACTTCAACATCGTCTCTTTTTGTAGAGGCACGGAAAACGAAACGACCGATGCGGCCAAATCCGTTAATACCAATCTTTGTCATTACTTTAAGTTTTTTATATTAGGGTTAAACTCTTGATTAATATTCTATCTTTTTACAAACTTATTTCAAAATTAGTCTCTTTTACGCAATTATTCGACCGCGCAACCGAACAAATATTATTATTCAATGTTAATAAGTTGTCACCTTAATAACAATTCTGTTGTGTTTTAGGTCGCAAATTTAACAAAAAATTCGCAATTTCGCACTCATATTAACAAAATTTAGAACGATAATGGGAAAATTTCTTGAAGATTTTAAAGCCTTTGCTCTTAAAGGAAACGTTGTTGACATGGCTATCGGTGTTATCATCGGCGGCGCTTTCGGCAAGATTGTCACTTCTCTTGTTAACGACATCATTATGCCGCTCGTATCGCTGGGAACNGGCAGCATGAAATTCAGCGACCTNTCGACTACTCTGCGTCCCGAAGTGAAAGANGCCGCNGGTGTGGTGATTGAAGAAGCCGTNACTTTTAATTATGGTATGTTTATACAGAACATTGTGGATTTCATCATTATTGCTCTCTGTATATTTATCGCTCTCCGATACACCATGAAGTTTATGAAGAAGGAGGAAAAGGCNGAGGAAGAAGCTCCCGCTCCCGAACCTTCTAAAGAAGAAGTGCTCCTCACTGAAATTCGCGATATTCTCAAAAGCGAAAAAAAATAAATAAGCTCCCGGACTATTGANAATTTATTAAATTGATAATTAGCTCACAAAAATTTAATNGATTAAATTTTTGTGAGCTTTGCTTACGNTCTTAAAAAAACCGGTGGCTTAGNNGCCNCCGAATTTATTGGATCGAGTCTTAANCCTGAAGAAAAATTCANACGANTTCCATGCTGAAAAAACATCTGCTCATCGCTTTCCTTATCGGAATGTTTGGCTTGAACACCGCTTTGGCCCAACGCGACAATCGGAGTCAAGAAAAAAATGTAGTCACCACCGTNGGCAACGACCGGGCAGACTCCGGCGACGTAGAAAATGCTTTTAAAAATGTGGCTCCTGACTCTCCTCATGAAAATGGTCTTCCTCGTTTTGCCATTGTCGGCAAGGACAATATGTTCTATCTCGGAATTGGAGCACAGTTACTTGGCGAGGTCGTGTTCGACCAAGGTGATGAAATGCCGTCNGCAATCTACATGACACCCTCGGCAATAACNCAAAAAACGCCGGGCAACGGTGGTAACACACGCTTNGCGTGGCAATCTTCTTCTATATACTTGAATTTTGTAGCGTTGCCTTCCACCGACNATCAGACAGGTCTTTTCTTTAAAGCCAACTTTACCGGAAGCAATAATTTCAGTGTGTATCATTTATATGCAAAATACAGGGGACTNACCGTAGGTTACACTGCAAGCGCGTTCACGGATGGCGCTGCCGAACCAATGACTATTGATTATGAGGGTCCGAACGGATATCCCTATCTTACACTCTTTACCGCCTATTGGACACAAAATTTCAATAAACACTTTTCGGGTGCAATCGGTATCGATGCGCCGTCGGCTTCCATAACAACCGGAACCGGCTCTCTGACNGTAAANCAGCGGATACCGGCAATTCCNCTCTATCTGCAATATGCCCNGGCCGACAAGTCAGCGCATATCCGTCTTTCCGGCCTGGTGCGCCCTTTGCAATACCGAAACTCCGTGGCCGANAAGAATAACTCTATCGTGGGTTGGGGTCTGCAACTTTCGGGAATGACCAATATTATCGGTGGCCTCTCCTTTCAATTTAACGGGGCTTACGGGAAGGCTTTCGGCAACTATCTNCAAGATGACAATGGCCTGGGGCTGGATGCNGTGCCAATTACAAATGCAGGGGAGTTGAAACCTGTAACGTCTATGGGATTAACCGGNGGATTGTCTTATCAATTCGACTGCGGAATTACTGCCAATATGGNTTACAGTCATCTCTCGAATTGGCTGCCTGANAAGGCTTCGGTTGCNGGGGATACTTACAGGTATGGCGACTATTGCGCAGCCAACGTGATATACGCACTCAATAAATTTATTTCCTGCGGAGTTGANTACGATTACGGGCATCGAAAATCTTTCGACGGTGTCGGCTTGCATACAAACCGTATTCAAGCNCAGTTTGCCGTAACATTCTGATTCAGCGCNTGTGTCAAATNCNAGTGTCAAAGAGGNGTGGANGACTCCATTTCTGTCAGTATCTGCAAACCGGCCGAAACAGTTCGGACATCCGACACNATCATTGAATGTGTCATGCCNCCGTTGGNGGTGGTTTTNACATCCTTAAGTTCGCAACGCCGCGGATTTGACTGAAGATANCTCAACACACGCCCGAATGCCTTGGAATTATAGTAGGCCCGATTATCATCGTCTACAAAATAGAGTCGCATTTTGCCGTTCTTGAGNACNATACGTTCAATCCCAAGTCTTTTTGCAATCATTCTTAAAGGCACAACCTTTATAAGTTCCTCGGCAACTTCGGGAATCTTTCCGAANCTATCTTCAAGATGCGCGCGATATTCTTCTATCTGCTCACTGCGTTCCATGTTGTCAAGACGNCGGTAAAGGGTGATACGCTCGTTTTCCTGAGGCACATATTCGGGTGGGAGCCGCAGTTCAAGATCAGATTCTATGGTTACATCGGCCACAAATTCGTCTTCGGCATCTGAGCTTATGTCAGTGAAAGTGTCGGAAAATTCCTCGGTTTTAAGCTCGGTCATNGCCTCACGAAGCACCTGTTGATAAGCTTCGTAGCCAAGATCGGCGATAAATCCCGACTGCTCCGCACCCAAAAGATTTCCGGCTCCGCGAATATCAAGGTCCTGCATCGCAATGTGTATACCCGACCCCAGGTCAGAGAAATTCTCAATGGCCTGAAGGCGTCGGCGCGCCACGGGAGTAAGCGGTTTGCCGGGGGGAACAAACAGATAACAGAATGCCTTGCGGTTGGANCGCCCNACNCGNCCACGCAACTGATGAAGCTCGCTGAGGCCGAAATGATCGGCATTATTAATCATTATNGTGTTGACATTAGGCATGTCTATGCCATTTTCAACAATCGTTGTGGAGAGNAGCACGTCATAATCCTGATTTGAAAAGTCAATAATGGCTTGTTCAAGTTGCTCGGTCGGCATCTGACCGTGGGCCGTCACTATTCTTATGCCGGGAACCAGACGATGCAATCTGTTTTCTAATTCTGAAAGGTTTTCTATTCGATTTGAAACAAAAAATACCTGGCCGTTGCGCGACAATTCAAATTCCACGGCTTCNTTTATCACATCATCGTCNAGAGTNGATACACTTGTCTGAACNGGCTGNCGGTTGGCCGGAGGNGTGTTGAGCGAACTCAAATCGCGCGCTCCCATCAAGGAGAACTGCAGGGTGCGCGGAATGGGCGTCGCGCTCATGGTGAGCGTATCGACATTCACCTTCATCTGTTTCAGTTTTTCCTTGACTGCNACCCCGAATTTTTGCTCCTCGTCAATTATAAGAAGACCTAAGTCTTTAAATTTTACAGACTTGCCTATTATTTTGTGGGTGCCTATAAGAATATCTATTTTNCCTGCTTCGAGATCTGCAAGTATCTGTTTCACCTCCTTGGGCTTTTTGGCTCNGGAAATAAATTCCACGCGCACCGGAAAGTCCTTNAGNCGATTTGCGAAAGTATGATAATGCTGCATNGCNAGCACCGTTGTCGGCACCAGCACCGCCACCTGCTTGCTGTCGGTGGCTGCCTTGAACGCGGCCCTGATTGCTATTTCGGTCTTTCCGAACCCCACATCGCCACACACAAGCCTGTCCATAGGCTTGGTCTGTTCCATGTCGGCTTTTATCGCTTGCGTGGCCTTGAGCTGGTCGGGGGTATCCTCATAAATAAATCCGGCCTCCAGTTCGTGCTGCAAATAGGAATCCGGAGAAAAGGCATGTCCTTTCTCCATTCGTCGGCGCGCATATAATGAAATGAGCTCACGGGCCATCTCTTTCATCTTTGCCTTGGTGCGCTCTTTCATCCGCAGCCACTGGCCCCCTCCAAGNTTGCTNACTTTTGGTGGAATACCATCCTTGGCCCTATACTTCGAAAGCTTGTGAAGCGCATGAATCGACACAAGCACAAGATCATTATTCTGATAAAAGAGTTTTATCATCTCTTGCGGCGTGCCGTTCACATCCGTATGAACAAGGCCTCCGAAACGTCCGATGCCATGATCTATNTGCACTATAAAATCACCNGGNTCNATCTGATTGAGTTCCTTGAGCGATAANGCCATTTTTCCGGCACGTGCCTTGTCGGAACGCANGCTGTATTTATGAAAACGATCAAANATCTGATGATCGGTAAAAAAACATACATGCGTATCGTTGTCAACAAAACCCTCGTGAANGGTTCTTTCAACCGGTGTGAAACTTATGTCATCACCGCGGTCTTCGAAAATGGCCTTCAGGCGNTCGGTCTGATAGTCGGAATCTGAAAGAATGAATATNCGATAATTATCCTTCANGAANCGCTCGAAGGANTCGGCTATCAGATCAAAATTCTTATGATANAGAGTNTGNAGCGAAGTGCTGAATTTTATCACCGTCTCATCTGCCGATGCCTTTGAGGCGGCTTCAGGGGCGTAACGCACTATCCGCATCGAATTGAAACACCGGGCGAATTCATCTGCATCCACCACCTTCTGCATCGCATCCGGGTCTCCCTCGTCGGCAATCATCGCAGAGGTGGAAAAATGTTCATCGGCAATGGCACGCACACGTTCCACCACATAATCGGGCCGGGGCGTAACAATCACTGTGTCGTCACCCATATACTCAAGCAGAGAGACTCCGCGTGAAGTGTCGGAGGCTGTGTTGGGAATCAAGTCAACACTTTTAAGTTTCTCTTCCGAAAGCTGCGTCTCGACATTAAATGTGCGTATAGAGTCTATTTCATTATCAAAGAAATCTATACGATAGGGGAGTTCCCCGGCGTATGAGTAAACATCAAGAATGGAACCGCGGCGTGCAAACTGCCCCGGCTCGTAGACATATTCAACCGAATTAAACCCGAGTTCCACAAGGCGTTTCACAACGTCGCTCATTTCATGGAGTTCTCCCGTCTTCAAAACCATCGAATTGCCCGCCACTTCCTTCCGGTCGGCCACCTTTTCAGCAAGAGCTTCCGGACAAGTCACAACACACTTCAACGATTTGGAATTGCGAAGACGTGCCAGAACATCAGTACGCAATATCTGCGACGGAGCATCGGTCTGCCCATATTTTATGTGTCGCTTGTAACCGGAAGGAAAAATGGCCACGCCTGATTCGCCGGTGATATTCCTTATATCATTATATATATACCCGGCTTCAGTTATATCCTCGGCCACTATAAGAACAGGACTGCGCATTGCAGGCAAGGATCCAAAAAGCATAGCGGGCGCACTGCCGGTGAGACCGCTCAATAATATTCTTCTGCTCTTTTTATCCTTCAGCACATTGGTCAGTGCCTCCATACGCGCCGGCGTGGCAAAAACGCGCGCGGCTTCCTCCAATGTGATGCGCGGCTTTTCTATCATTCTTAATTTAATTTAAGTAAAGAGATTGACCGGTTTTATTCCGGTTTTTCCGATAAGATCTGCTTATATTTACCACTGTCAAGGATATCTCGGGCGGCTTTAAATGCCTTATCGTCACGCAACATATATGCAATCTTACCCGCCTCATAATAGTATCGGCCCACAATTTCCGATCCAAGATATTCTTCTATTTCACTGCGATGCGTATCCAGGTCTTTATTCAAGTCGTGGATCAGCAATTTGGAAAGAGAATCAAACGCCGCTTCAGTATCATCTCCCATATAGCCTTCTTCGGTTGCTATCTCACGAAGCTGTTTCATTGCCTCCTCCATGACTCTGTCATATTTGAACCGCTTCGGGTCTATGCTCTTCTTGAAGTCATCATATATCGAATCTGTAACCACAAATTCTGACGCTGCGGGAATGGAAGGATGGGTGGCAGCATATTTAGTGGCATAGTCGAAACTCCAATTGTCGCGCACCACATTATAAACCAGCCGGTTCACTTTTCCCCAGTCAATAACGGAATCAGGCTGCAAGCCTCCGCCGTCGCGCACAGTGCGGCCGTGACGCGTCTTATATACGTTGGTGAGACTGTCGGGAATACGACTCACCGAACCGTCTTCCTTACGCTTGCCATAATCAAGTGCCTGAATAAGTCTGCCCGAAGGTATATAATATTTGGCAACTGTGAATTTCAATACTCCTTGATAGGGGAGAGGACGCGTGGTCTGAACCAATCCTTTGCCATAACTGCGCGAACCTATCAAGACACCGCGATCAAGATCCTGAACCGCTCCGGCCAGAATTTCAGAAGCCGATGCCGAACTGCCATCTATCAGGACTGCCAACGGAATATCAGGGAATATCGGAGAGCGCATGGTTTTATAAATGCGCTGTGACGAAGCCTCGCGGCCGCGCGTGCGCACCACTTCCGTGCCCTTCGGAACAAAGAAACTCAGAATATCGACCGCACTTTCAACAAGACCTCCTCCATTGCCACGCAAATCAAGCACAATATTTTTTACACGTGCATCAGACTTGAAACTCTCAAGCGCTTCTTTCACTTCTTCGGGCGATTTATTTATAAATGAAGTGAGACGGATGTAACCCGTATTGCCGACAACCGTATAAAATGGCACCGAAGGCTGCTGGAGAAGTTCACGGGCAAAAGTAACATCTATTATCGAATCTGCTGTATATGGACGTTGCAGCTTAATTGATACCATTGTGTTGGGACGCCCGCGGAGAACTTTTGTTACGTCGGCCGAAAGTTTGCGCGACACATCGATTGAATCAACACGCAGAATACGGTCGCCGGCGCGGATGCCGGCGCGGGCGGCCGGACTCCCCTGCATCGGCTCCATTATATATGTGGAGCTGTCACGATCCAGAAGATATGCCCCGATACCCCCATACTCGCCGGTGGTCATGGTCTGAAGTTCGTTCTGTTCTTCCACCGGATAATACACCGTGTAGGGGTCTATTGTGGAGAGAAACGCATCTATCGCCACACCGAAAGAACGGTCGGGCGCTATCGAATCTACATAATTATTCTGTAATTCTTTAACAATCGAATTAAAAGTGTTAAGATTGCGGGCAATCGCGGCATCTGTGCTGCGTCCCGGTGTTTTTGCCGTCATAAGGGCAAGGGCCATCCCAACGACAGCCGTGGTCAGAATAAATTTTCTCATGTAGTGTTAACGTTTTTACCCTACTGCAAGTTGTTTATAATGCTGCTTAAATTTCTTGTGGCCTCGGGCATACGTCGGCTTCCTATTACCCTCCTATTTACTTATGAGGATAATCAACAGTGTAATGCAATCCGCGCGATTCCTTACGCTCCAAAGCCTGACGCATCACAAGATAGGCAACATTTATTATGTTGCGAAGTTCGCAGAGCTGTCGTGTCGGTTTCGAACGGCGGAACAGGTCTTCTGTCTCCTGATAGAGAATATCAAGTCTGTTCCAAGCCCGCTTCAATCGTAAGTCGCTGCGGACTATTCCGACATAATAACTCATTATATCGTTCACCTCTTTTTCCGACTGGGTGATGAGAACCATTTCATCAGCATGTTCGGTGCCTTCATCGTTCCAATCAGGCACATCTTCACGCAACTCCAAGCCTTCCACCCGAGTCGAGGCATGCTTCTCCGCAGCATCGGCATAAACCACTGCCTCTATCAGGGAATTGGATGCAAGACGATTGCCTCCGTGCAACCCTGTGCAACTGCACTCACCCAAGGCGTATAGTCGGTCGATTGAACTTTCCCCGTTCAGATTCACCTTTATTCCGCCACAAAGATAATGAGCGGCCGGAACAACCGGAATCATATCGCGGGTGATATCTATACCAAGCGACAGACACTTTTCATAAATATTNGGGAAATGCTTCTTGGTTTCCTCTGCATCCTTGTGGGTAACATCCAGATACACATGGGCTGAACCCGACTGTTTCATTTCCGAATCAATGGCGCGGGCCACTATGTCGCGAGGTGCGAGCGAAAGACGCGAATCATATTTGTGCATAAATTCCTCGCCTTCTGAATTCTTAAGTACGGCACCGTAACCTCGCATTGCTTCCGTGATAAGAAACGAAGGCCGGTCGCCCGGATGATAAAGGGCNGTCGGATGAAACTGAATAAATTCCATATCCTTAACTGTACCTTTAGCCCTGTAAACCATCGCTATGCCATCGCCTGTTGATACAAGCGGATTGGTGGTGGTGGAATAGACCGCACCTATGCCTCCGGTGGCCATAACTGTGATGCGGGCAAGAAATTTATCAACTTTTCCGGTTTCCTCATCCAANACATAGGCCCCATAACAAGTTATNTCATCGGTGCGACGGGTCACTATCTTGCCTAAATGATGCTGGGTGATAATCTCCACTGCAAAACGGTGGTCGAAAACATCTATATTCTTATCTTCGCGCACCCTTCTGATAAGACTTTGCTGAATCTCCTCGCCCGTATTGTCGGCATGATGCAGAATACGAAATTCGCAATGGCCTCCCTCGCGATGCAAATCAAAAGAGCCATCCTCTTTTTTATCAAAATCCACACCCCAATTCACAAGCTCACGAATTTGAGCCGGTGCATTACGCACCACCTGCTCAACAGCCTCCGGATCCGACAACCAATCGCCGGCAATCATCGTGTCGCTGATATGTTTGTCAAAATCATCTTTTAAAAGATCTGTCACCGAGGCAACTCCCCCCTGTGCGAAATGGGTGTTTGCCTCTTCAAGGGTAGATTTGCAGATCAACGCCACTTTATAACCGCGACGAGACGCTTTAAGCGCAAAAGACATGCCGGCGATACCCGAGCCTATAACTAAATAATCATATCTGAATGTCATGACCTTTGGATAGTTTCAATCACTTNACTAAAAAGTCGTTTAACTTTTTTACGAAAACCTGAGACGTATTTAATGAAAACCTGAAATGTGTTTAATATTGTTTCCGGCCGTCGCATTACCGGACAANTGNAGNGNCGTGGCGTGCCACGTCTGAGGAAAAATCNCCNCATTGNCCGCCNCCGCAACGTTCAGACATGGCACGCCATGTCCCTACATGAGCTGATGAAATTACTCGTACTTTTTAACATAGNCNNTAAGAATTAATTCAATATAAACCAATTTCTAAGAGCTACCTAAATTTCACTTCATAAATTTATGAGCCAATACATCAAGTAATTTCAAACATATGCTTAGCATGCAAAGTTAGTGATTTTTCACCAAATAAGGCCGCCCTAACTTTCAAAAAATTCACGAAAAATCACATCCCCAAAATATTCATNGTCCCTNCGAAGCCATTGAAGTTGTGATCCCATCCACTAAAATATCTTAACGTCAGGGTGCNATTCACATGNCAGNTCCCTACATTGTCAGTTATATTTTTCATATTGTGGAGTGATATCACTACTTTTTTTATTATACGTCAACATCCCCTATTTGTCTATTAAAAAAAATATAGTATTTTTGTAATTATTGTGAAATCAATTCAAATCTACTCCGCTACTTCAACTCATTAATCATGAAAAATTCCAAAATTTTGAAAACTTCTAAATTTTGTTGCAGACACTTCATTTATATATTGATACTGGCTGCTAATCTTTTTTATGTACAATCAGCCCTGGCTTACAAAATCGGACATCTGGAATTTAACATTTTGTCGGAGGATGAGAGAACCGTTGATGTCGGTTGGGAAGAACGACCAAAAAATCCATATCATGGAGAGAGAACTGATTCTATNGTTATCCCACCCACCATAACTATAAACAACCAAGAATACCGCGTAACTCAGATACGTAAGAGCGGTTTTGATGATATAATATGTAATTACATTGATATTCCCTCAACTGTGGAGGTAATTAACGAATCGGCTTTCGCAAAACTTGCTGTCGACACTGTTATTCTTAAACCCGGACTCAAAGTGATTGGGTACAGCGCATTTTCAGGTTCATGGATTCGATACTGCAGTGTTCCGAANACAGTGGAAACTATCCGTAGTTATGCTTGGAATGAATGTTGGCTTTTGGAGAGGATAGATTGGCCAAAAGATTTATCTACCATTCCCACTGGTTGCTTCTCTAACTGTAGCCGGCTAAAATTTGATTTCAAAAATATCACAAAAATAGGGTGGGGCGCTTTTAGCTTTAACGAAGAAATGGAGCAGATTCATTTTCCGGCCGGTATTTATNTTGGGGATGAAGNTTTCTCANNTAGCCATGCTAAACAAATCACTTTTGAGCCCGGACCCACATTTATTGGAGAGTGTGCATTCACAACTGCGGTTGAGNTGGAAGAACTTGAATTACCTGAAGGAATAACAGTTGATGATCGCGCCTTCGAATTCTGTGACAATCTCAAACGACTGGTGATACACGATAATGTTAAATTTAAAGGATACTCTATATTCAACTCTACTCCCCATTATCCCTACGGTAACAAACCTCGAGACGGATATGTAATAGATCAGATCGTGTATCTTGCAAAAAATCCTCAGAGTCTAAGTCAATCCATGTTCTCCCGGGCAACCTATCTCAACGGCAAACTCTATGTACTGCCCGAGGCCTACGAAACTGCCAAGGTAACCGAACCTTGGTCTCTTTTCGAGAATATCTACCCCATTTCTNACGGTGTGCAACAAGTAGAGTATTCTCAACAAGAATTTGAAACTCAATCCGAAATCTTGCTTGATTTGCAGGGTAGAAAGGTGGACTCTGAAATTGATAACCTGAATCCCGGTGTTTACATCAGNATAAAAGGTAACAANCGCTCCAAGATNATCGTCAGATGACGACCCTACAATGAAGCCGAGNNAACGACTTCGATTCTCCTCATTATTTACTCCTATTATAAATATTGAGCAGNACAACGGATTATAAATATGGAGCAAGACAACTGATGAAATTTACATATATAACATATATTAACAAATAACTGCCATGGTTTTGCAGCCAAAACGGTTTACTTTGCATTATTAAATTTTAGATTATGAAGATTTACAGATCGGAAAATTGCTTATTCCCTCGCTTTGTTTCACACGGAGGCATGTCAGATATATTATCAGATATATTATCAGATATATTAAAGGCGTCTTCTGCCTTAGTCTTTATATTGGTGCTTCTAACCGGTCTGTTTTATGCGCAATCGGCCGGGGCTTACAAAATCGGACATCTGGAATTTAACATTTTGTCGGAGGATGAGAGAACCGTTGATGTCGGCTGGGAAGAAAGACCACCTTCTCCACATCATGGATTTAGGACGGACAGTATCGTAATCCCTCCTACCGTGACTATTAACAACAAAGAATACCGCGTGACTCAGATTCGCAAGAACGGTTTTGATGAGTTGATATGCGATTATATCGATATTCCTTCGAGTGTGGAGGTTATTAACCAATCGGCTTTCGAAAAACTCGCTGTCGACACGATTATTCTCAAACCGGGACTCAGAGAGATTGGAAAGAGTGCTTTTTCAGGTTCATGGGTACGATACTGCAGTGTGCCTAACACAGTGGAAATTATCAATGATTATGCCTGGAAGAAATGCTGGCGTTTGGAAACAATAGACTGGCCTCAAAATTTAACTGTCATTCCCGATTATTGTTTCGCTTACTGCGGTCGGCTAAAATTTGATTTTAAAAATATCACAAAAATAGGGTGGGACGCTTTTAGCTTTAACGAAATGGAGCAGATTTATTTTCCGGCCGGTATTCATATTGGGAATGGAGCTTTCGGATGTAGCCATGCTAAACAAATCACTTTTGAGCTCGGACCCACATTTATTGAAAGAAATGCATTCCTGAGCTCTAATGAGTTGGAAGAACTTGAATTACCTGAAGGGATAACAGTGGATGATGACGCCTTCATATTTTGTAACAATCTCAAACGTCTGGTGATACACGATAATGTTACATTCATCCTTGGATCCGGTACATTCAACTCTACTCCCGATTATCAAGATGACGAGCATCCAAACGGATATATAATAGACCGGATTTTTTATCTTGCAAAAAATCCGCAGAGTCTAAGTCAATCTATGTTCTCCTGGGCAACCTATCTCAACGGCAAACTCTATGTACTGCCCGAGGCATACGAAACTGCCAAGGTAACCGAACCTTGGTCTCTTTTCGAGAATATATACCCCATTTCTGACGGTGTGCAACAAGTAGTGAATTCTCAGCAAGAATTTGAAACTAAATCCGAAATCCTGTTTGATTTGCAAGGCAGAAAGGTGGACTCTGAAATTGATAACCTGAATCCCGGTGTTTACATCAGTATAAAAGGTAACAACCGCTCCAAGATTATCGTCAGATGACGACCCTACAATGAAGCCTAGATAACAACTTCGATTCTCCTCATTATTTACTCCTATTAAAACTTATTCATAGTATGCTTCTCAAAAAGAAACATACAGCACTTACATACAATTTATATAATTAACTAAAAACTAAAAAGATTATGGAAAAAACCACAAATGAAAAGGTCGTGGAATGTGAAAATTGCCGGCAATCATGTCCCCTGAAGTCGGCGGATGAAAATGCCTCGTGCTCCCGGCGGTGCACCGAATGTAGAGCCAAGAAAGGCAATAACTTGAATTACGGACTTGAAGAAATGGCTTACACCGCCGAGTATCACAATCCGAATCCGGGCAAAATTCCGATAATGGCCTTACCACTGACGGACAATGATAAATATAAATATGTGGAGAAAGAGGTGGATGATATGATTTCGTGTGGATTCAATCTTACCCTTGCCTCAATATCAATGGGGAGCGATGTAGATAAAAATCTGCTTGAAGATCTTTCCGGCAAAATCAGAATCCTATTTAACAATTCATATATTGGGCCGTATCAGACTTCTGCAGACCTCAAAAATCATATTAACGATTATATCTCGAAAAGAAAAGTATATCAGTCATTTGCCGGAATTTATAAGGAAGATGAGCCCCCCTTATGGCGTATGAGATGCTGTAGGCATGACAGTATGCTGAACTGCTGGAAACTTACCAACGATGCATTAAAAACTCATACTGAAGATGGAATGACACGCATAAATTTAGTTGGCATCGAAGCATTTAAAAGCGTCAGTGAATTTGAGGAATATTTAGACTTCTTTGGCACCTATTTCAAACCGGCCTTCTGGAGTTTTGACTGTTATCCCGTTATGCAGCACAGCCCTCTTTTTGACCTGATTAATTTTGTCAAAAGCCATAAGGGCATAAAACATGGGGATTATTGGCAAAAACATGAATCATTCTATCGAAACATGGAAATGATTTCGGCCGCTGCCAAAAAATATAAGCGACCCTTCTGGTTTGTAATGCTAAGTACTTCGCATCTCTGTCATGGGGAGGGATATTATCCCGTTCAGTTAGAGCAGCATCTACGTTATCAGGCTTTCACTGCCCTTGCCTACGGAGCGCAAGGTATCAGCTACTGGCGGTATCTTCAAGCCACTGACAATAACTGGGAAACCTACTTCGATACGCCCATAGACAGAGAAGGTAAACGTAATGCCCTTTGGTATTATGTTCGTCGGGTAAATAACGAAATCGTGAAACATACCGATGTTTTTCTTGGCTCTACAGTGATAAAAGTTTGCCACACAGAGGTAGGCAGACTTATGGAATTGTCAAAAGGTATACTGGAGCTGCCCTCGGACCAGGAAGCCTATTATCCCATCAGTAACAGTCCCGACCCAAAGAAGGTATATGATGAGAACTGGGGACTCACGAATTTGGAACCTGATTCGATACCTGCTTTCAGCGAGATCACTACACAAGAAAATAATGATCTCGGAGTTGTGGTGTCCTATCTGTCCAAACCAAAGGTTGTTACAACAATCAAAACAGAAAAGAGTAACACCACCGGAATGCACGATAACTGTTCGTCAACTCCGGAACAGGCTGCCGCATCCGGCGGCATAATTGCGAGGCCTATACTTAAAGACCACTATATCGTCATCGTGAGTCACGATGCGGTGAAATATCAGAATATAACAATAAAACTGAAGGGTACTCTCAAACTTAAGGAACTCACACCTCTGAAATCAGGCCAAGAAGTGTCCTCAGAAACTATTGACTGCGCCAAAACTCCAACTATCCAACGCCATCTTCCCCCCGGCGGATATATAATATTCCATTGGGAGGAATAATCAATTAAAAACTCATAACTATTTTTTATATCACAAAAATTACAAAAATATGAATTATCCTTATTTTAACCCCACTCCCGGTCGTCTACCCTTAGTAGCCTTACTTCCTAACTTAGGATCAGAAGCACCCGAAGATCATGTTTGCTCCTACATGGATTATATTTCAATCAACTGTGCCATAATGAGTATGAGTGTATCTAAGATCACTACCGGTATAAATACTGCAAAAGACAATAATATCCGAACCATTTTAGCACATAATCATTTTAATCCCGAAGCATCGCGCACACTTGATCAACAGCTTAAATACTGTCAGGATACAGTTAATGCGCACACAAAGAATACCGGATTGGCAGGCTATTGGGTAGGTGCGTTTCCTCAAGTGAATATGGAAGTGGAGAATATAGAAAAATTCCCTGAAAAGATATATGACTGTGACAACGGAAAAAGCGTATTTACAATGATTCCGGCACACACTGCCGAAAGGAGCTACACTCCAAATGACTATACAGACTTTATCAAAGAGGTTCAGAATAAAATGAAACCGGCAGTATGGATTGCAGATAGCATACCGTATAACATCATTGAGGGTTGGGTGGGTATTCGTCATAAGGAATTCCTAAACAGTCTTGAGACATTTGCCATGTTAAGTCGATATACATTACGCCCTTTCTGGGCCAGTGTGAAGTGTGGCCCAGATAATGAACTCTTACCTTATCCTACATCCGGCCAAATGCTTTATCACGCTCTTTCTGCGCTTGCTTATGGGGCAAAAGGCATAATATTCAACAATTTTCGTCAAAAAATTAAGTCTGATGTGCCATTGGCACCCTTGGATTATGATGGTTTTGAGACGGAGCAACTTGATGATGTAAAGAAAGTTATCGAGAGAATAAAGAAATTTGAACAAATCTTTCTCTCATCTCAAATGATGCAGATAGCGCACACGGGACGTAAAGACTTACCTTCTAACCAATCTGCACTAAATGATGTTCCTTTGACAGAACGTACCGAAGATAGTTCCATATTATATCGCAAATTCTTGTCACCGATAGGTCCTTTATATAAAATTAGTTGCACAGGAAGAGGTGTTTTGATTTCTCACCTATGTTGGAAGCCAAATGACCCTGAATCTTCGAAAGATAACACAGAATCTTCGAAGGATAACACTGAAACCACAAACGATAACAATGAACCCAAAAACGATGTTGAAGACTATTTGATGATAGTTAACCACGATACTGATAAAAAACAAACAGTAACCCTCAGCTTCAGTCCATATTTCAAAATTGAGCAAGTGAAGTCGGCTAAGGTAAATGAAAGTATCGAGAACGATGAAATAATTATAACTCAATCAGGATCCGACACAAAAATTATTCTTGATCCGGGTGACTGTGCAATATTTCGCTGGAAGTAAGCACAAATAATAACTCTATATTTAATAACTGTATATCCGTCAGAAAAGAGAATACTTTATTTTATTCTGAAGTATGCATTTTTCCGACGGATATACTTCAACATACATTTATAATTTATTTTACGAGGTTCTGGCGGGTTTCGGTGGGCGTTTCGCCTATGCCTTCACGATAACATTTAGTGAAGTAGGCCGGAGTGGAGAAGCCTACCTTATATGCTATTTCGGATATGGAAAGCTCGGTGGTGAGGAGTAGATTCCGGGCTTCTTTCAATCGTATGTTTCTTATCAGTTCGACCGGCGAGAAGTTGGTGAGCGCCTTTATCTTGCGATAGAATTGAGAGCGCCCCAGACCCATCTCGGCGGCTAAGGAATCTACATTTATATCCGCATCGCCGATGCATCCTTTTAATACTTCAAGGAACCGATTGTAAAATTCACTGTCAATGTCTCCGCCATGCAAAGGACGCTGTGGAACTGATGTGCCTTTGTCGACGGCTGTGGCCGATGTTTTACTTAGTTTTCCGGGTGTTTCGTGTAAGATTCCACTTTCCGGACCCGGCGCTCCATTCTTATGGTATAAATCTAAAATGCGACGTCTGTTTTCGATAAGATTTTCTATTCGGGCCATAAGTACGACACTATTGAACGGTTTTGATACGTAACCATCGGCTCCCGATTCATAACCTTGCACGCGCTGTTCATCCATCGAGCAGGCGGTCAGCATCATTACGGGAACATGTGAGGTTGAGACTTCCGTCTTTATGCGCCGACAACATTCCATACCATCCATCACCGGCATCATCACATCACACACCACAATATCGGGAATGTATTTGGCAGCTTTACGCACCCCCTCTGACCCGTTCTGTGCCGTTATTACTCTGTATTTCCCTTTAAGTAGTTCCGACAACATTGCCAATATGTCTGCATTGTCGTCTATAACCAGAACCAGAGGTTTGGCTTGTTCTTCTTTATTCTCTTCTTTAACATTATCTTCTGCTTTGTCGTCGTGGAATAACGAGTACCCTTCAAAACTATCGATAATCCCCAATTCTTCATTTACTTCCTGCGAAGTAATGTTTTTACCGACGATTTCAGCCGGCTGCCCGGCCACATGTCTTACCGGAATTTCTATTGTGAATATCGAACCTTTTCCCTGTTCCGATTCCACCGACAAGGTGCCTTCATGCAACTCCACAAAAGCCTTTGCCAAAGAAAGTCCTATGCCCGACCCTGTGGGATGCACCTTTTCAGCTTGATAGAAACGATCGAATATCTTAGGTAGATCCTCACTCGAAATGCCATTTCCGGTGTCACTTACCGATATTCTCAATTTTTCCTTTTCAATCTCTACTTTTACATTGATACGGCTGTTATCGGGCGAATACTTGAAGGCATTGCTGAGCAGATTGAAGAAAACCCTTTCTATTTTTTCAACATCCAGTGCAATATGAAAATTTATATTTTCATGCAGATTTTCAAGTTTGAGTTTTATATGTCGGGCGCGTGCCACTGAGTAAAACGATTCAGTCCATTCCTCTATCAATGATCTTATATCAACTTCTGTCAACACAAGGTTCAGACGGCCGCTTTCATATTTTCGGAAATCCAACACCTGATTAATGAGCCTTTGCAGAATCTTGACATTCTTATTGGCCAACTTAACCAGTTTATGCTGCTCGTCCGTGAGATTGGAAGCAGACACCAATTGTTTCACGGGTTCGGAAATAAGAGTAAGCGGGGTGCGCAAATCGTGCGACACATTTGTGAAGAAAGTGAGTTTGGATTGAGTTGCTTCCTGAAGCTGTTGGTTGAGCCTTTTTTCATTATCGCGCTGAACTTCCAGTTCCTTGTTTTTTTCAATAAGTAGTTTTTGTTGATATTGCTTCTGCCAGAACGCACGCAAAAAGAGAATAAGAAGCACGAAAAGCATTAAAAGAAGTGCGAGCAACACATATAGAAATATTTTCTGAGCATTATGCGCAGTCCAATATTTATCCACCTCATTCTTCAAATTCTCCATTTTAGAGGTTTCCTCTTTCAACGATTGATTCTGAAGAATAAGAATATCGGCATTACTTTTATCCACAACCGTGGATGCTTTCTCCACACTTTCCTTATTAAATTTCTCCCCTTTTACAATTGCCAATGCTGTTTTCACAAGCTTGTGGCCTTCGGTGGGATAAAGGAATGTAGCTGTGAGCTTGCCATCCGCCACACCTTTCATACCAATTTCCGGAGCCGCATCCACACCTATGATATAGACTGAACGATTCAGACTGTCGGCCACATCGGCGGCCGCAAGTGCCATACGGTCATTATGAGCATAGATCACATCTACATCCTCATATACTTTAAATAGTGAATCAACTTTACGGGAAGCTGTTGAATAATTCCAATTCCCATTAGCTTGAGCTATCACCTCAATATCGGGATATTTTGCAATTTCTCTTGTAAAACCGTTGTGGCGACCCAATGTCGGAGTCGAGCCGGGATTGCCCAGAATCTCTATCACACGCTTGGGGCCATCGAACAACTGATTAACATAATCGGCAACCTGGCAACCTATACTATCATTATCCGCACCCTGGAATGCCGTATAATTATTATTGGAGACCGAACGGTCGAATATCATCACCGGGATTCCTCTTTCCATGATTGAATCAATGGTAGGAGTGATCGGAGCTGCTTCATTGGGTGCCGCAACTATGATATCAAAATCATTATCGGCAAAATAATTGAGATCGGCAATCTGCTTATCGTTCGAATCATAGGCAGATCTTATTTCAACTTCCACATTATCCTGAAACATTGCCTCCCTTTCAATTTCCTCATTCATTTTTTTTCGCCAGTCGTCGTCACTACACTGCGAGACACCTATTTTTATTTTCTTAGGTTCACTACATCCCGTAAGTATGGCAGAAGATATAGCTAAAGCTAAAAAGGCAAGCCATACATTCTTCTTTAAATTGAATATACTTCTTATAGAAAAGAATTCTTTAATCTGTTTCATGAGCAAAGGTTAACTATGTGGGGGTAAGGCAGCTTAAATAAGCTTTGAATAGGACTTACAAATATAATCAAAAACTTTAAAGCCGACCATTCAATTGTTGAAAAGTTGTTGATAAACCCCCTATTTTCTGTTGAAAAACCTGTTTAAAAGCCGTAGATAGATTTAAAACAAGTATTTTCAATTATTTTTGCTATTATCAATAATTCGCTTATACAGAACAAATTTGGAATATGCAAATAAAGTTTTTATAAACACGGGGGCAACTTATCGAAGGGCAATCAACAGCTTTACCCCCACTTTTCAACAAGAGCTTGAAGCTCTAATGAAGGAAATTTATTAACTTTGCAGTTATCAACAGTGTGTAGACAACATGACGCATCCACCTGATTTCCAATAAAGGTGCCTGTTCAAATCTGTAGATAACCCAACTCATGAATTCAATAACTGACATTTCCAAATTTTAAAGCAAAAAGTTATTGGATGTTATCAACAGCCTTTATTGTTGTTGATTATATTTTTATTAAATTTTTAATTAATTAAACTTATAAATAAAATAAAAAATGAACTCACGTTCGTCAGCTCTCCGCGAAGAAATCCTTCGTCTTAAAAAAGAGAAAAATGCCTTGATAATGGCCCATTATTACACTCGCGATGAGATTCAGGAAATAGCGGATTTTATAGGCGATTCGCTTGCATTGGCCCGCAAGGCTGCCGAAACTGATGCGGATATAATTGTGATGTGTGGCGTTCATTTTATGGGCGAGACGGCCAAAATTCTATGTCCGGATAAGAAGGTGCTTGTTCCCGATGTCGAGGCCGGATGCTCGTTGGCCGATAGCTGCGACCCCGAGGAATTCGCTCAATTTGTCAAGGATCATCCCGGATATACGGTGATAAGCTATGTCAATACTTCGGCTGCTGTGAAAGCCTATACCGATATTGTGGTTACTTCCGGAAATGCGCGTAAGATTATTGACTCGTTGCCCCTGGATGAAAAAATAATTTTCGGCCCCGATCGCAACTTGGGAGGCTATATAAATTCTGTGACCGGACGCGAAATGTTGCTTTGGCCCGGAGCCTGCCATGTGCACGACCGCTTTTCGGTTGAAAAGATAATTGAATTGAAGAAAGAACACCCCGAGGCTAAAGTGCTGGTACACCCCGAGTGCAGGAAACCCCTTCAGCTGTTGGCCGATAAGGTGGGTTCAACAGCCGCTCTGTTAGACTTTGCCCTCACGGATAGTGCCAAGGAGTATATTGTGGTGACCGAAAGTGGTATTCTTTATGAAATGAGGAATAAATGTCCTGAAAAAACTTTTATTCCTGCCCCGGCTGAGAATGGTGAGTGCCGTTGCAATGAGTGCGAGTATATGAAACTGAATACTCTTGAGAAGGTGGCATCGGCTTTGCGTGATGAGCAACCCGAAATTCTGGTAGACACCGAAGTTGCCGAAAAAGCGTTACGCCCCATTGTTAGGATGCTTGAACTTTCTCGATAATGGAACGGAGGAAAAAAAATATTGCCGAGCTCACCCGCATCTCTCGCGCCGAGTATCGCGCCATAAATAAACTTCCGCTTGTTGTGGTGGCCGATAATGTCCGGTCCATGCACAACATCGGCTCTCTGTTCAGGACATCCGATGCGTTCCGCGTCAGTGAAATTATATTATGTGGAATATCGGGTTGTCCCCCTCATCCTGAAATATCGAAGACGGCTTTGGGCGCAGAGGAATCCGTGAGTTGGAAGCATGCGGAGAATACCCTCAATGCCGTTACGGAATTAAGGAATCAGGGTTGGAAAATATGCGTTCTCGAGCAGACGCATGGCAGCATACCGTTAGCCGATTTTAATCTTACTCAAGATTCGGGTAGTGATAGCGGCGTGGAGGGAAATGTAAATAATAAACTTGTGTTGGTGGTGGGCAATGAAGTGAATGGCGTTGGTCAGGAAATAGTGGATATTGCCGACTACGTACTTGAAATTCCTCAGGAAGGCACCAAACATTCCCTGAACGTTGCCGCTTCGGCTGCTATAGCCATTTTCCATCTCTACACGCTTTTGAAAAGTATAGAAGATTAATACCTCAACCCACACTAAATGTTAATGCCAGGGCGGCAGAGATGCCCCGGCATTAACATTTAGTGTGGGTTGGGATTTAAATCAATGGGCGTCCAGCCAGTTTGTGGCCACGCCGGCAGATGCCGTGAGTGTTACCGAACCGTTATAGGCTTCCTGCATTCTGCGTGCCACCAGTTCTTGCATAATGCCCACTTCCTGCTCGGGCACGTTGAAGTTGAGTTCATCGTGCACCTGCATAATCATGCGCGATTCAAGACCTCTTTCCCGAATTTCGCGGTCGATGCTGATCATTGCCTTTTTTATAATGTCGGCTGCGGTGCCCTGCAAAGGTGCATTTATGGCATTGCGCTCGGCATACCCACGCACCACCGGATTGCGACTGTTAATGTCGGGGAGCAGACGTCTACGCCCGAAACGAGTTTCCACATATCCTTGACGGCGTGCTGTTTCCGCGCTGTCTGACATATATTTACGCACAGTGGGGAAGGTGATGAAGTAGTTGTCGATAATATCCTTGGCTTCTCCGCGCGGAATGCCGAGACGAGAGGAAAGTCCGAAGGCTGAAATGCCGTAGACAATACCGAAATTGGCGGTTTTGGCATTGCGCCGCTCGTTGGCCGTGACTTCTCCCTGCTCCTTATGATAGATTTTTGCAGCGGTAATGGCATGAATATCTTTACCATGCTTGAAGGCATCGAGCATGATGGGGTCGTTGCTGAAATCGGCAAGCAGGCGTAATTCTATTTGAGAATAATCGGCTGAAAGGAACAGACAGCCCGGTTCAGCAATAAATGCACGTCTTATTTCGCGTCCTTCGTCATCGCGCACCGGAATATTCTGCAGATTGGGTGCTGACGATGAAAGTCGTCCGGTGGCCGTTACAGTTTGATTATAGTTGGTGTGGACGCGTCCGGTGGTTGGATTTATGGCTGCCGGCAATGCTGTTATATAGGTGGTGAGAAGTTTCTTCAGGGCCCTGTATTCCATTATCTTTGACACAATGGGATGTTTTGGCACCAGCTTTTCAAGAATGTCTTCACTTGTGCTGTATTGCCCTGTCTTTGTTTTCTTGGCTTTGGCATCCAGACCCAACTTGTCGAAGAGTATTTCACCAACTTTAGCCGGAGAACTGACATTGAATTCTTCGCCGGCAAGTGCGAATATCTGTTGTTGAAGCTCGTCGAGCCGATGTTGCATTTGCAGTTCAGCTTCTTTAAGAGCGGCTGTATCAATGCGGACACCTGTAATTTCCATTTCTGCCAGCACCCTTACGAGGGGCATTTCAATTTCATGGAGCAACTTCTCCATTTTTTCTTCTTTTACGGCTTTATCGAGCGGAGCATACAGACGAAGAGTTAAGTCAGCCTGACGGCATGCCCATTGTGAAATAGGCTCGATGTCTTCTTTAAGACTCAGAGTGGATTTGGTGCCGCGTCTGGAAGTGGTGGTTTTACTTGGGAAGGGTGTAGCCTCAACGCCTAAATATGTCGGAGCAAGCCATTCGAGGCCGTGGCGCATTTCAGGTTGCAGAAGATAATGAGCCAGCGAGATGTCGTAGAAATTGTTCAGGGCATCCTGTTGATCATTTCGTTGACGATGAGCCAAAACATAATCGCGCTTGGCATTGACGGTGATTTTCCTGATGTCTCCGCGGGCCATAAGATCAAGCACGGCTGCTGTGCCTTGTTTGAAAGAGCAGGGTATGAAACGTGCATACCCCCCGTCGGTTGCCACGGCGGTGCCTATCCATGAAGCCATCATATCATTTTCCCCGTCGGCCAGAAGATAGACCGCGCAATCTGCATCGGGCAGCAGACGTTTCTGAAGTTCCTCCAGTTTTTTACTATCATCTGCAATGCCATAATCCGTATTGTCCATATCAATGGTCGGAATTGCAGCGGGCGTAGTATCATCTGTTGCGGAAGCTGAAAAGTCGATATCGTCAAAAAGAGAAGGAGCTATATTTTTTGAATTGGCGGGAGTGCCACCCCCTTCACTGCTGCTGCCGCTCTCCGAGTCAAGACGCCGGGCCACACGCGTTGCCAGCGATTTGAATTCCAATTCGTTGAAGATTGCAAACAGTTTGTCGCGGTCCACGGGACGGCGTTGCAGTTCGTCGGGCGTGATGCCGACGGGCACATCGGTGCGGATAGTGGCCAGAAATTTAGAAAAATTAATCTGCTTTTCGTTCTCCTCCACTTTCTTCTTGAGGGCACCCTTGAGGTTGTCGGTATTTTGAAGAAGGTTATCTACCGAGCCAAAATCATGAATAAGCTTTACGGCCGTCTTTTCGCCCACTCCGGGACACCCGGGAATATTATCAATCTTGTCTCCCATCAGAGCCAAAAGGTCGATTACTTGTTCGGGCCGCTGAATATCATAACGCTCGCATACTTCCTTTTCACCCCTGATTTCAAAATCCTGGCCACGATAGGAAGGTTTATATTGAAGAATAGAGGGACTTACCAACTGACCATAATCCTTATCGGGAGTCATCATATAGGTTACGAAGTCCTCCTTTTCAGCCATTTTTGCCAGCGTGCCTATCACGTCGTCGGCTTCAAAACCCTCAATTTCCACCACGGGAATATTATAGGCTTTTACAATTTCCTTTATAAAAGGAATAGACAATTTTATATCTTCGGGGGTGGCCGATCGTTCCGCTTTGTAACCTTCGAAGGCTTCATTGCGGAATGTGGGCCCCGGAGGATCAAAGCAAACAGCCACATGAGTTGGATTCTCCTTTCGCAAAAGTTCTTCGAGAGTGTTTACAAATCCAAAAATAGCCGACGTGTTAAAACCCGTCTGAGTGAGGCGGGGCATTTTGATTAAAGCATAATAAGCCCTGAATATAAGGGCATAGGCATCCAGTAAAAACAACTTCTTCATAACTTTATAACGTTTATAGGAGTGAAATATTTATCTTTCATCATAGGATTCCTTCTCATGAAATTTATTACCGGACGTCCGGTAATGAATGGTGTCGGCAAATGTAGGGACGTGGCGTGCCACGTCTGATTGTTGCGATGGCGAATGCGATGGATAATTCGGCGATATTTCCCCAGACGTGGCACGCCACGTCCCTACACTTGTCCGGTAATGAGTCGTAACACTCGTCCGGTAATCTACACACGTCCGGTAAAGGCTGGTGAGATATGATTATTTTGATATAGTAAAAGATAAGAAATGCAAAGAAGATAAATGTGAGGTTTAAAATAAAAAATAAGCAAATTGTTTTGTATTTAAAAATTTTTATTTATTTTTGCAATATCAAAACGGAAAATGATAATGTAAATAAGCATTTTCTACTTGCTTACTTAACATTTTAACGGTTAAATTTTGACACTTTGATAATCAAAGCTTATTGTGAAAATAAAAAAAGTATATTTTTTAGCAAAAAGATACAGTAATTAAAATTAAACTAAAAAATTATACTTTCCACGGAATAAGATATATGAAGAAATTAGACCATTATGTGTTTGGAAAGCAGGTAACGTATAAGGTTAGAGATTTAATAATGGTGGTAAATAAATAATAATTAAAATGCGGGAGACTCGTCAGAGTCTTTAGATTCAAAGAAAAGAATTGTATTATTCGCAATTCGTTTGCGGATACTATGATTTGATTCAACCTAATTTTAATTATGAGAGGGACGGATCGCTGAGATTAGTCTCTCTCGCTTTTTAAGGAAGGGTGAAGAGTAGGCAATCAAGTACATAAGGAAAGGGAAAAATGAACGAAAAAAGGAGTATTATGTTTAAAAAATTATGTTGTAAAACATAATTTTTACAAATTTTCACAACTTTTTTTGTTCTGTATCGTTAATAAAGGGTAAAATAAGTAGCTCTTAGAAATTAGCTATGACTAATTTTCGGGGATTTTTTGAATGGATTTGGAATTGAGAAGAAGGAGTTTAGCGGGCTAAACGACTGATGAACAATTTCAAAGTCATCAAAAAAGACCGAAAAGAAGCATAGCCACTAAGAATCAATTCAATATAAACTAATTTCTAAGAGCTACTTATTGATGAAGCTGACTGAAAATTAAATTTCGGAAGAAAGCTTCGATATGTTTAATTTATTAAAAATTTTTATGATGAAAGTTATTAAAAAGATTGTTAGGGCCTATTTTGAACAGTGTTCGCATGTATATGAATAACATGTAAGTAGCGATAAAACTTTTATTATGTGAAGAAGGAGCACAGGTTTATATGCTTCTTTTTTTTGTGGATAAAGCCTCCATTCACTTAAATTTAAGTAAATGGAGGCTTTATGGCTTTGGTTAGGATTTTAAATATCTAAGAGCTACCTAAGAACTACCTGAGTAAAAGACTTTTCTCTTCGCCTATGGTTATTGGTGACGAATGGCCGGAAAGGAGGAGTGTGTCGTCGGGCAATGTAAAGATTTTATTTATGATTGTGTTTTCGAGCACATTCCGATTGCCACCCGGAAAATTAGTCAGTCCCGGTCCATGTTGATAAAACAGATCTCCTACAAAGGCGGCCTTTTCTTCGGGGGAATAGTAGGTTACCGAACCGGGAGTATGGCCCGGTGTGTGAATCACTTTAAGATAGAACCCTGAGTTATGGCGAAGTCTGATAATTTCTCCATCACTGAGTTCTTCATAGTGTTTCACCACAATAGGCTGCATGGTGTTCCCACTCAAATTTAAAGCTGTATCGGTCAGATACCTGCTTTCTTCATGATATATGAAAATAGGAGCCGCCAGCTTTTCCCGTAATATTTCGGCTGCTCCGAAATGGTCGAAGTGCCCGTGGGTAAGGAGTATTCTCTCAATGTGCCAGCCGTTTTGCATCACTGTGTCATAAATCAGTCCGGCTTGCGCACCCGGATCTATAATAAATCCGGCCTTGGAGTGTGAATCTATATAGAAATATGTGTTTTCGGCAAAAACGCCTTCCACCATCAAT
This sequence comes from Bacteroides sp., assembly GCA_014802335.1. GTDB lineage: Bacteria > Bacteroidota > Bacteroidia > Bacteroidales > Muribaculaceae > Lepagella. The sequence continues at coordinate 94,878 of JAAVCL010000007.1, forward strand.
TCCTTAATCATAACTTTTCTCCTTAAAGTAATTCACAACCGTCGGGTCCGCATTGGTGAGGACGTTCGGTTTCAGTTTGTTCCGAAGCTTTCTTATCCTGCTTTTTAAGTTCACGTTGCAGTGCTGATTTAAATCCTTCGATTGTCAGTGCACCCGGCACTGCAAAGTCACCGTTAAACATAACGTAAGGCACTCCGTGAACTCCACGCATCATAGCCTCGCGCTCGTCAAAACGAACTTCATCGTCATATTTATCCGTTGACAGCACATCTTTAACATCTTCTTCGTTCATTCCGGCTTCCACCGCCTTTTCGAGAAGCACATTATGATCGGCAAGAACAAGATTTTCTACAAAATAGGCTTTGAACAAGGCTTCGTTGAGGCGACCCACGGTGTCGCGGTCATATTTTGCCTCGGCAAGTTTCATGAGTCGATGAGCATCGCGTGTGTTTGAATACTTCGTGGTGGCATAATTAAAATCTATTCCAAGTTCGCGTCCGAGGTCAGATATCTGTTCAATCTGTTTGCGCGCTCCTTCAAGCGACAAGCGATATTTCATAGCAAATCTTTCGGGAGTTGTGGTCACAACTTCTTTAGGTGCTGACGGATCAAGTTCAAACGCGCGAAGATCTATTTGCACATTGTCTTTTAATCCAAGTTCTTCAATGGCTTTCTGAAGACGTGTTTCTCCGATGTAACAATAAGGACATGCAAAGTCCGACCAAATTGTTAAAGTAATCATTGTGTTTTTCCTTTCTATTTAAATATCAGTATCTAAGTTTTTCAATTATCGGATGAAAGAATTTTGTCAAGAATACATGAGAATGTTGCCAGTTCATCGGGGGTTATGATGTGTAGCAACGCGTTGTATCTTTCTTCAGCAACCTTTAAAATCAGAGGTTGCAGCTCCTTTCCTTGTTCTGAAGAATAGACCCGCAGACATTTATGACTTATTGATTCGGTGCGGATATACCCCTTTTTTTCAAGAATAGCAACGCAACGGCTCACAGTCGCTTTGTCTTTGCCTGTCAATTCTGCAATTTCACACGACTGAAGACCTTCCTTGTAGTAAATAGCCCTGAGTACGAGATATTCGTTTGAAGTTATATCCACGCCTGCGTGTAAAAGTGAAATCTCAAGCTGATTCAACATCTTTCTGTATGCCTGACTCACCCGGCATCCTATCGCCATATATTCAATATGTGTGTTTTCATTATTTTTATTTTTTTCTTTCATCTGACTATATAACATTTGAACTGTAAAAATGGTTGAATTATCAACTATAATCATTTAGGGCTTTAATCGGAAAAAAGGGATGTTACCGAATTGAGAACGGTAACATCCCTCTAAAGGTCTGCTATTGGGATCACCAGGGAGAATAATTTATGCGATCGTAAACATAGGTCTGGACGCGACCGCCGGCTGTCTGCCACTGCATCCACAGCGTGTTGTTGTTGTGGGTGAACCAATAGTTGGTTGTAAGCGGATTTGAATATTCATATTGAATATTAATTTGATAACCGGAGGCACCGTTATATGATTCCTGGCACCAGTAATGGATACGTTCACGTTCAAGGAAACCATTGGAATAGTAATAATAATACCCATTTCCGTAACCATCGAAAGAGAAGAAGTTGGATGCACTTTCGGGCACATAATCATCATTGTAGCTTACCAACTGCCAATATCCCGTAAGACGTCGGTCGGTATAATTCCAATTGCCTCCGGGGTCGTCCCACCAAACGGGATCGTCCGTGCAACTTGTCAACATAGGCACCAGGGTCAATGCCATCAGGAAAATTCCTAAATACTTGAGTAGATGTTTTTTCATAATATATCTATCTGAGAATTAATTTCGAACATATACTTATAACAACGATTTATGTGTCATAAGTTTTAAAATTCAGTGAATGTGAATGGGAGCAAAGACGATACGGAGGGTAATTTATATATCCCCTTTTCACCGTAAAGGATCACTTCTATCGGGCCGTATTTAGCTTCATATTCAGCGAGAGCCTGTCGGCATGCACCGCAGGGACTTATTGGATTTTCCTGAAAATGACCGTTTGTCCAGGCAGCGATTGCTATTTTGCGCATTGGCACACCGGGATGTAAGGCAGATGCCTGATAACATGCGGTGCGTTCGGCACATGTGCCCGAGGGGTAGGCCACATTTTCCTGATTGGAACCCTTTATGATAACTCCATTATCCAAAAGAATGGCTGCTCCTACATGAAATCGTGAATAGGGTGCATAACTGTTTCGGGTCATATCTTTTGCTGTATCCACAAGCTTACGATCGGCTTCCGGAAGCTCATCGTAGGTATATTCTTCAAATGGGGTTTCTATCTTATGAGTTTTCATCTTTTAATGCTTTTTGAGAGTTAGACATCTTCCTTTTATATTGACCAAGAGGAGAGTTCTTGCGATTCACCATTACATAACCGGCCGAGAAAAGTCCGAGCACCACAAGCCATGCAGCTTGACAACTCCACATCACCATAGAGAATGAAGCCCCTTCGGTGTCTCCGATTCCATACAGTGAGAGGGCAAACATAACGGCGAGATTCCAAGGGCCGAGGCCTCCGTTACTCGGAATGGCCATGGAATAGGAACCGAAAATAAAAACTACCAGCCCGGGTATGAGACCCCATGCAAAACCCGGTGTATGCACAAGTTCACGTGTGAATGGGAAAGCCTGGAACATTACGTAGGTTTCCATAAAATAGCAAGTCCAGATTCCAATGGTCAGCACGACGTACCAGCCTCGACCCTTCATCGTGAACAGTACTTTAAATCCTTGCCACACCTGTTCAAGCGTATTGTCCATTCGCTTTATCCATGAATACCGGCGCAAATAATGACATACAGCCCAGAACGCACCGATCGCGGCGGCAATGCCGAGCCATACCAGTTTATCGTCGATCACTCGGCTTATATCGCGTCCCACCTGATATTTGTCAAGAAAAGCGGTAAGTGCCGGGTGGGCAACAATAAGACAGAGAACGGTGAGAAGTACAACCACCACTGCATCCGAGCCACGGTCGCCTATATCAGTGCCCACAACTGTCGACAATTTTACTCTTTCAGTTCGGCTTATATAGACGCAACGCCACACTTCCCCGAGGCGCGGAAATACAAGATTAAGGGCGTAGGCTCCGAATATCGATACGGATTCTTTGGTCACGGTCATTCGTGGAACACCTGCACCGCGAAGTTGTATTCCCCATCTTACTCCACGGGTAATATGCGAAAGCGTGGTGATGATCATCATTACTATTACCCACCAGAAGTTACATTCCTTCTGGATAATATCCATCACATCATGAAATTTCACCTTTCCGAACAGCCACACAATCAATAACACCGATATTCCTATCGGCACCAGATAGTCAATAACTTTCGAAAGAATGTGCCAAATCTTTTGCCACCCCGTCTTTGTATCTGTCTTTGTATCTGTCTGCATATTTATTGAAGTAGGTTAAACTCTTTAACAAAACTCGAGAAGTGTTTAACATTGAAATAGTTTAAACACTTCAACTTGGTACTTCTCCTATTTTAACCTTAATAAATATGTTTTGGTTTGATTTAAGAATAAGAAATGAAGGCGTTTAAACGCCTTCATTAGTTAAAATTAAAGATTTGTAGTTTTTTTATCCCTTTTTGAGTCTCCAATCTAATAAATTAAAGAGGAAGAAATCAGATACTGTCTGACACGGGTTCTTCGATTACAGGGTCGGAGGGATTTTCAATGGTTGGATCAAAGCTTTCTTCGGGCGATACAAGATCGGCGTCATTAACGTCAGAAAGAGTATCTTTTTCTATTTCCGGGGCAGTTGTAACCTCATCCTGATAAGTAAAGATAGGTTCTTCAACCACATAATCTTCTTCAACTGTCGCGGTATCTTCCTCCGGCACATATCGGGAATTAGGATTCAATATTTCAGAATTCAGGGTGGTAAGCATCATTAACAATCCTAAAATAAAGAATAAAATGCAACTAACTGCAAGCAGCGTATCCACCCCCAACATTCGAGGTTTATGTTCTTTCTCGGGAGCCCCATGAAGAAATCGTGTTATAATGGCCGCAATCGGAACAATGGAAGCCGCAAACCATACACTCAGCACAACTATTGTTGAAGTGATGCCTGCATCGGGTCCTATAAGACCGATCTGACCCATCATAATTCCCGACACTCCAAGTGTCACAATCAGCCACGCCAGCAGACTCAATGCGCATGTACGTCCGGATTCTTTATCCTTAAAATTGGCATACTGATGAAAGAAAGGCCGAATAAAATATGTTTCGAAATAACCGTCATACGTGTGACGCGGGCTGGTGAACTGATGTATGTTCATGGGTGAAAAGATTTTGGGATATTGCCTCAATTTCAAACTCACCGGCAAGTGTCGATAAGAGAGAAACCGTTTCGCGCATATTTTGCAAATTTAATAAAAATCTTTGGAATCCACTGAGGTAAAGTACCATTAGAGTCAACAGACACCTGCAAAATTAAACAATACCTCTATAAAACTCAATTTTTGAGGTAAAATGATTTAACGCGAAAAATAGGGACGACCCATAATCTTGAGTGCCCGATTTTGTGAGTCTGTATGGATGTAACGAGTAGGTGAGGCTTTTATCCCGAACACGCGTTACTAATTTCTCATTATTCCGTTAACCGAAGTAAAGATTGTATTTTTTGGAGTGCAGCAGAACGAGGAAATGGGTTATATGTAGGGATACCGAAGTTTATGGAGTGAATTTTCTCGATTTACCGAAGTTTATACATCTTTAAAATCGCAAAATACCGAAGTTTAGGATGTGTAAATTTGCCTAAATACCGAAGTTTACAGTGTGTAAATTTGCCTAAATACCGAAGTTTGATTATCTTTGTGCCATATAATCAAGAAGATAATGGATACATCTGTATTACTTGAAATATTACGAGACCAACAGGAAGAGTTGGTTACGCTTCGTTCCCAGAGTTTTTGCAAGCGTAAGGAAGAAGATTTGATAAAGCTTGATAGTAAAAAGGCTCAAGTGGTTATCGGGGTTCGTCGTAGTGGAAAATCAACATTGTGTTTCAATGTTCTAAATGGAGCACAGGTAAAATTCGCTTATGTGAATTTTGACGATGAGCGTTTGATTCGTTTGTCATCTGACGATTTGAACGATGTACTGAAATGCTTATATCAAATTTATGGGGACTTTACTCATTTATTTCTTGATGAAGCGCAGAATGTAGAAGGATGGCATCTATTTGTTAATAGACTTCTCCGACAGGGAATAAAGGTGGTTATTACCGGTAGCAATGCGAAACTACTTAGTAGCGAGCTTTCAACGTATCTTACCGGACGTTATAACGAGATAGAATTGTATCCGTTTTCGTTCAGTGAGTTCTGCGAAATGGGGAAGGTGGAAACCACGAATCTATCTACAAAAACGGATGCCTTACTTCGGCGCGCTTTTGACAGATATATGGAGGTTGGTGGCTTTCCGGAAATAATAAGTGGTGAAGAAATAGCCGATATATACGTAGATACGTTGGTGTTAAATATTCTGGAAAGAGATATAGTACAACGTTTTAAGGTAAGATATAAGAATACCTTTAAGTCATTATCCAATCATCTGATGAATAATGCTCCATGCGAAGTTGTTTATGCAACGTTGCAAAAGATTTTCAATTTAAAGAATGATAAAACGGTTGAGAATTATGTAAGTTATCTTTATCAGGCTTATCTTCTGAAACAGTTGCGTAAATATTCACCCAAGAGTAGCGAGCGGATTCGTAATGCTAAATGCTATCCCATAGACGTATCTCTTATGAACGCAAGGAAGGATGCATTTGCAAAAGATAATTTGGGATGGAGACTCGAAGCCTTAGTTTATTTGGGATTATGTAGAAGATATGGAACCGGTTTCGACATCTATTATTATAAAACTAATTCATACGAAGTAGATTTCGTGGTTTGCCATCGAGCAACGGTTGTAGAACTTGTGCAGGTATCTTACGACATTTCTTCTGAAAAAACGTTCTCTCGAGAGACGTCTGCTTTGGTGAAAGCAGGCACATCACTCAACTGTGATAAACTGACTCTTGTAACGGCTTATGAAGAGCGTGAATTAGATGTGACCGGACATATCATTTACATTTGTCCGGCTTACAAATGGCTTCTCAATTAATGTATAAAGTAGTTGCTAAAAATTAATGAACAGATAAAACGCAGTTATTTTTGCGATGATTTGAGTGCGGAGAGAAAGAGCATAGCGCAATATGCGACTGAACGACAAGCTCAAATCATCCAAAAAGAAGAAGTTTTCACGTTCAAGATATATACTACGATTTTTTAACATAAGTAGCTCTTAGAAATTAGTTTATATTGGAGTAATTCTTAGTGGTTGTGCTTCTTTTCGGTCTTTTTTGATGGTTTTGAAATTGTTCATCAGTCGTTTAGCTCGCTAAACTCCTTCTTCTCAATTCCAAATCCATTCATAAAATCCCCGAAAATAAGTTATAGATAATTTCTAATAGCTACTTAAAAATAAAATGCTGCGAATACTCAAAAAAATTAGGGTGCATCAATTTTGATGCACCCTGTTAAGTTTAATCGTTGCGGAGAGGACGAGATTCGAACTCGTGGTAGGATTGCTCCTACGTCAGTTTAGCAAACTGGTGGTTTCAGCCACTCACCCACCTCTCCAAAATATGTCACAGACAAACAAACAGTCTGTAATTTCAGCCTTTTACGGCTTTGCGATTACAAAGTTAATCATTAATTTTCTATTTTCCAAATTTTTCTTCAAATTTTCGCAAATTTCGCGCCGGGAAAAAAGATGCGCACGGTTTGAGGGTGGATAAAAAAAGATGCGCACAAGCCATGCGCATCTTTTTTTATAGGATTTTTATTGTGTAAGGCTTAAAGATTGGTGTCTTTAGGCTTACTTGTGATCAGGTTTTTATTAGAGTTTCGGACCGTCAGCTACAAGTGCTTTACCTGCAGGGTTGAACTCAAATTTCTTGAAGTTCTTGATGAACATTTCAGCAAGTTTGGTTGCTTTTTCTGTCCATTCTGCGGGATTTGCGTATGTGTCGCGGGGGTCGAGAATCTTAGGATCAACTCCGGGAAGTTCGGTGGGAACTGTGAAGTCGAAGATAGGAATTTGTTTTGTGGGAGCTTTCAGGATGCTGCCGTCGAGGATAGCATCGATGATGCCACGAGTGTCGCGGATTGAGATGCGCTTGCCGGTACCGTTCCAACCAGTGTTCACGAGGTATGCCTTAGCATCGTTTGCCTGCATCTTCTTAACGAGTTCCTCAGCATATTTGGTGGGGTGGAGTTCAAGGAACGCCTGGCCGAAGCAAGCTGAGAATGTAGGAGTAGGCTCAGTGATGCCACGCTCTGTACCTGCGAGTTTTGAGGTGAAGCCTGAGAGGAAGTAATACTGAGTCTGACCGGGTGTAAGGATAGACACGGGAGGAAGCACGCCGAATGCATCAGCAGAAAGGAAGATTACATTCTTAGCAGCCGGGCCGGCAGAAACGGGGGCTACGATGCTTTCGATGTGGTTGATAGGATAAGATACACGAGTGTTTTCGGTAACGCTCTTGTCTGCAAAGTCGATTTTGCCGTTTTCGTCAACTGTTACGTTTTCGAGAAGTGCATCGCGACGGATTGCTTTGTAGATATCGGGTTCGCTTTCTTTGTCGAGGTTGATAACTTTTGCATAGCAACCGCCTTCAAAGTTGAACACACCGTTGTCGTCCCAACCGTGTTCGTCGTCGCCGATGAGGAGACGTTTGGGGTCGGTTGAAAGTGTGGTCTTACCTGTACCTGAAAGACCGAAGAAGATAGCAGTGTTTTTGCCTTCTTTGTCGGTGTTGGCAGAACAGTGCATTGATGCGATGCCGTTCTGGGGAAGGAAGTAGTTCATCATTGAGAACATACCTTTCTTCATTTCACCACCATACCAAGTGTTGATGATTACCTGCTCTTTTGAAGTGGTGTTGAATACAACTGCAGTTTCAGAGTTGAGACCAAGTTCTTTGAAGTTTTCAACTTTAGCCTTAGATGCGTTGTAAACAATGAAGTCGGGCTTGAAGTCAGCAAGTTCTTCAGCTGAAGGAGCGATGAACATGTTGGTTACGAAGTGAGCCTGCCATGCAACTTCCATGATGAAGCGAACAGCCATGCGGGTGTCTTTGTTGGCACCGCAGAAACGGTCTACAACATAAAGCTTCTTGCCTGAGAGTTCTTTGATAGCGATATCCTTGATTTCTTTCCATGCCTCTTCGGTCACGGGTTTGTTGTCGTTAGGATATTCTTCGGTTGTCCACCATACTTTGTCTTTTGAGTTGTCGTCAAGTACGATGAATTTATCTTTAGGAGAACGGCCGGTGTAAACGCCGGTCATAACGTTTACTGCGCCGAGTTCAGTTACTGTGCCCTTTTCGAAACCTTCGAGTGAAGGATCTGTTTCTGCTTTGAACAGTTCTTCGTAAGAGGGATTGTAGATTACCTCTTTGACATCTTTGATGCCATACTGAGCCAAATCGATGTTTGCCATAATCAGTGTGAGTGTTTAAATATTTGGGTTTATAATTTTATGCTTTAAGTCTATTTGTAATGCAATGCGTGGCGAGGTTGCTCTCTCGCTTGTTTTTCAAATGCAAATTTACTAATTTTTGTTGAATAGTTTAAGCAAAATAAAGAAAAATTTCCTTAATTATTTTCTTCTTAACTATTTTTAAGCTCAATCTCTGTTTATTTGAGTGCTGTTTATTCTTCGGGGATTTGGATGGGGCGGAGTTCTCCGGTGTAGCTGTCCATCACGAAGCCGCGCACATTGATACCTTCCGGGGGCATGAGGGGATGACGGCTTATTAAGTCGACTGTTTCGCTGATTGCTGCGTCTGTGTCCTCAAAACCGTGCAGCCATTCACGAAGATTGATGCCGCAGTGTTCCATCAGGGTGATATGCTCGCGGCTCACACCACGTTGCTGCATAACGTGCAGCATTTCTTCGGCATCCATTCCCTGCACTCCGCAGCCTGTGTGCCCGATTACCATTATCTCGTTCACTCCAAGTTCGTAGACGGCTATGAGCAGAGAGCGCATTGTGGAGTCAAAGGGGTTTACAATTGTTGCACCCGCATTCTTTATGATTTTTACATCACCGTTGCGAAATCCGAGGGCAGCGGGCAGAAGTTCTATCAGCCGGGTGTCCATGCATGTCACTATCGCTATCTTTTTATCGGGATATTTGCTGGTGGCGAATTTTTCGTAAGCCCGGTCTTCAACAAAGCGTTTGTTGTGGGCAAGAATTTCATCTATCATCTGGTATGGTTTTTAAAGTTTGGATTTCGGTTGCTGAGATAAGAGGATGTGACTGCGGGGGAGTGGAGGCATCTTGTCACGTCTTAATTGCAAATTTAAGTAATTTTTTAAGTAATTGCTAAAAATTAATCGATATAATCAGCTCTTAGAAATCAGCAATGTATCTTTTCGTTCTTTAGTCAGTTTTCGTCGGCAAAGTGTAGGGACATGGCGTGCCATGTCTTGAGAAAACACCCCCGAATTACCCGACGAGTGTATGGCGTGCCACGTCTGGTTAAACACCACCGAATTACCGGACGAGTGTAGGGACGTGGCGTGCCACGTCTGAGTAAAACATCGACACATTACCCGCTGCATTATCGTCGCATTACCCGTCGCAAGGTTCAGACATGGCACGCCATGTCTCTACATTTGTCGACGTATTTCCTCAACCATGTCCCTACATTTGCCGATGCTTTATAATGGCTTTGAAATTGTAATCAATCGTTATAGCTGTCAGACAATGAGCCTTATTTGGTTCGTGGTCAAACATCTTGTTTATTTTATATGTTTTACTTTGGATAGGTGCGATCCGGGGCTCTGTCAATAATAAAGAAAACAGCTTAAATAAAGAAAACAGCTTAGAATAATGCATAATAACGATCGACTTTTAAAAATTATAGAGAAAGAAACACTTCTGCTTCATAATACCGATGGTGGTATCGGCTCTTCACTGCCTGCCGTGGCTGATGTGCAGGCTTTGATGCAGGCCATCTGGGATACGATTTTTTTTGAAGGTTCTTGTCATCATCATTGCACGGGAGCCGAAATCACCCAGGGTTTGCTTACGGTCTATACTCGGCTGCATCACCTTCTTGACCGCGCGGCCCCCGAGAAAGACACCGGCATATCCACCACCGAAACTGCCATGAATTTCATTGAGCGGATGCATTCCATACGCGAATTGCTGATCACCGATATTCGGGCTATTCTCGTAATGGACCCGGCGGCCACTTCACCTCAGGAAGTTATCGCCTGTTATCCGGCTGTAAAGGCTGTGCTTTATTACAGGTCGGCTCATGAAATGGTGAAACTCGGAATCCCCATTCTGCCTCGAATGATTACCGAGCTCGCTCATTCCATCACGGGTATTGACATTCATCCGAATGCGAAAATAGGACCTTATTTTGCTATCGACCATGGCACGGGAATCGTTATTGGTGAAACCTCTATTATCGGAAGCCATGTGACTTTGTATCAAGGTGTGACACTGGGTGCAAAAGCTTTTTCTTACGACGAGAACGGTTTGCCCCAGCGCATTGACCGCCACCCGATTATCGAGGATAATGTGACTATTTATTCCAATTCAAGTATATTGGGTCGAATCACTATCGGCCACGACACGGTGATCGGTGGTAATATCTGGGTCACCCAGTCGGTGCCTCCTCATTCCAAAATAACTCAGAAAACGGTTATAAGTATGTGTTAGAAATTATTTAATGCATTGCCTCATAAATTATGAGGCGAACTTTAGTATCCGGCTTCTGTTGCTATGGAACCCCATAACGCCTTCAGCCGAATACCAAATTTCATCCACATTCTTTATAACTCAATACGTTAAATAATTTCTAACACATACTTATCTAAATAGAATTAATTATGAACCACGATAAATTAACGGGTCAGAATATTGCAGACTCTCTTACTGACCTGATTGGGAATACACCCCTTGTAGAATTACATAATATTGAAAAAGAAATAGGCTTCAACGGCCGATTACTTGCCAAACTCGAATCTTTCAATCCCGGAGGTTCCGCCAAAGACCGTATTGCGCTTGCCATGATTGAGGATGTCGAAGTTTCGGGTCGCCTCAAACCCGAGGGCACCATTATCGAGCCGACAAGTGGAAATACCGGTATCGGCCTTGCATGGATTGGAGCGATGAAGGGTTATAACGTTATTCTTACAATGCCCGACACGATGAGTGCCGAGCGGCGGCAACTGCTCAAAGCATACGGAGCCCGGCTTGAACTCACCCCCGGCAAGGAGGGTATGAAGGGAGCCATAGCGAGGGCACGCGAGCTTCAGGAAGAAATTCGAGGGGCGATAATTATGGAGCAGTTTGACAATCCGGCCAATCCACGCGTTCATGAACTGACCACGGCACGCGAAATTTTGCGCGACACTGCCGGAAATGTAGACATTCTTGTGGCCGGTGTCGGCACGGGAGGAACAGTATCGGGCACGGCACGCGGTATTAAAAAAGAACATCCCGAATTGCTGGCCGTTGCCGTCGAACCGGCTTCTTCACCCGTACTTGAAGGTGGAGCCCCCGGGCCTCATAAAATTCAGGGTATCGGTGCCGGATTCGTGCCCCGGAATTATGATGAGACGGTTATCGACAAGGTTATGGCGGTCACTGATGAAGACGCAGTGAAAGGTGCGCGCCTTCTGATACGTAAGGAAGGAATTTTGGCCGGAATCTCAAGCGGAGCCGCAATTTCGGCTGCAATTTCTATTGCAAAGTTGTCTGAGAATGAGGGAAAGACAATAGTTGTTGTCCTCCCCGATACGGGCGAACGCTATCTCTCAACACCACTTTTCAACGAGTGACGCAGGAATTATTTCCATTCCCCACAAGCCACTGCAACTTTTTTGCAGTGGCTTAAATTTTTTTAATTCTTTATTTTAGCCATAAATTAGGAATCAGCGTTTAATTGTATTACTTTTGTAAAAAAATTAGAAACACTACAAATATGGCAGTAAAAAAGAAAGCGGCGGCCGCAGCGCCGACGCGCATATCAGATAAAGCAGAGAAACTGAAGGCGTTGAATGTAACGATGCAACACCTTGAGAAAGATTTTGGCGCGGGCACAGTGATGCGTCTCGGAGATAATGCCAACCAGAACGTTGAGGCAATATCCACCGGCTCTCTCGGACTCGACTATGCACTTGGCATCGGAGGGCTTCCGCGTGGCCGAATCACCGAAATCTATGGTCCTGAATCGTCGGGTAAGACAACTCTGGCAATCCACGTTATCGCAGAGGCTCAGAAGCGCGGAGGTATCTGTGCCATCATTGATGCCGAGCATGCATTCGACCGTTTCTATGCCGAGAAATTGGGGGTAGATGTCAACAACCTGTGGCTCGCTCAGCCCGACAACGGCGAGCAAGCTTTAGACATTGCCGAACAGCTTATCAACTCGGGCGCAATTGACGTATTGGTCATTGACTCGGTGGCTGCCCTCACGCCCAAAGCCGAAATCGAAGGTGAGATGGGCGATAAGAACATGGGTCTTCATGCACGTCTCATGTCGCAGGCCATGCGTAAGCTCACGGGCACAATCTCGCGCACGCGCACTTGCTGCATTTTCATCAACCAGCTCCGCGAAAAGATCGGCGTGATGTTTGGCAATCCGGAAACCACCACCGGCGGTAACGCCCTTAAATTCTATGCTTCCGTCCGCATTGATATCCGTCCTTCTTCTTACATCAAGGATGGCGACACCACTATCGGACGTGTGGCCAAGGTGAAGGTTGTAAAAAACAAGATGGCTCCTCCTTTCATGAAAGCCGAATTCGAAATAATGTATGGCGAAGGTATTTCAAAAGCCGGAGAAATCATTGACATGGCTGTGGCTCAAGGAATCGTAAAGAAATCAGGCTCCTGGTTCTCTTATAATAATGCAAAACTTGGTCAGGGACGTGACGCGGTGAAGAAAGTAATTGCTGAAAATCCGGAACTTGCCGAAGAACTCGAACAGCAGATTCTCGAAAAGATGAAAGCCGAGAAAGAGCAAGGAAAGAAACCGGTCAACCCTTTCCTGCCGAGCAAAGATAATGTGAAGTCTGACACGGAGGATGCCCCCGACCAGGAAGTGGCCGAGATGGATATGACTTCGGAAGCTGAATCAGACACAGATCTGTTTGGTGACGATTTTGATATCGAAATAGATTAAGACCCGATGACTGTTCTTCTTTCAGGAGAATGACATAATCAAAGACCTCATCTCGGATTTTAAATCCCGCAGATGAGGTCTTTGCCTATTATTTAATACTCCAATATTCTGCATGGCAGCTAAGTCATGCTCAATGGTACGCTGACTTAAAAACGAGATTACTTATCTTTACGTTCAATCCACCATTTACGGATTTCATGTGCCGGCAGTTTCGCGCAGAAAAGCGCGCAGATTAGAAGATAATGAGTCGTCATCATAGTTATATGAATTTTAATGTTTGACGATTTCCCCCTTGGAGTTGATTATTACTCCGGCATTTGCATCCTTATATCGGCATAGATATGTGTCTTTGGTAAGCGGTAAGACTTCCCAATATAGGGGTTCGGTAACGATGTCGCCGTTGACAGTACAGAGTCCCTCGTATCCATCTGGCATACGATAGCGCATCAGAGTCGTAGCATCGATGAGTTTGTTGCCTTCTTCATCCCACTCGTCTTTGTCGTAGTACATCTTTTCAACATCGCGGATCAGGAACTTTTCGGACTTAACACCATCGTAGCTATAAGAGAGCTGAAGATGGTTTGGCAGAGTGGCAACGATGCCAAGATCATCGGTAAAGTTCAATTCGGAATAGCCGGTGTCAAAGACGGGCTCGGCTTTGTCATTGAATGCATACCATAGCCCGGTTTCGTTATCGCCTTTGCGCATATTCCAGAAATTGTGCTTTTCAGCGATTATCCAATCGTAGGTAGGCTCGATTGCCCAATTGAAATTACGGTCTATCAGACCCATCATACCGTTGTCGGCAGCGAGTGCACAGTAATCGCCGTGGAAAACATAACCGCTATTCTTAGGATTGTAACGTAGTTTCTTATTGTTGACTGGTTTCCCGGAATGGTCAATGAAATACACGCTGTCGCCTTCTGCGACTCCGGCCACACCACTTGAAAACAACCATGCTTTAGTGTATTTGGCAGGGATCGAAACTTCGCCACTGAAACGATTGATGTAACCGCGTTTACCACTCTTCGAATAGACCATCAGGCTGTCTTCATCATGAGGCATAGCAATCCATTCTATCCCTTTTTGAACTACCTCTCCGGTACTGATGTGAACGATAGAACCTAATCCGTTATAAGGTTTAACGAACTTGTAGTTGTGGCTAATGCGTTGTATATCGGCGTAGCCACGATGTTCACGCAACTTGTAAGTGAGATACGAGTGAACCAAGCAACCGGAGACAGCTACAATGCAGATAGTGATGACCGACCAAATAACGCGCCAGAATTTGGACTTGTACTTGGGATTGAAGGCACGACCAACCCAACACATTGCTTGCCAAATACCTTGCCAAAGGTTTGCAAGCCAGTTCTTGAAAGTAATTTTGTTGCTCATAAATGATATAGTTTGTGGTTTCTATATGTAATGAGTAGAGCAACATCAAAATCTATCGTGTAAAGCATCAAAAAAGCGATGGATATCTCCACCGCAAAATAAAAAAGGACAGTGACCGATTAATACTGTTATCCTAAGGAAGTAGGTAAATTCCGATTACGTATAGTATAATAATCACCAAGACAGTCAACTCATGAAAATCGGTGAAATTCATTTGTGGAAGTTTTTTCATCTCGTCAATGATGTCATTGAGCATTCTTGAAACAACATTAGCCCAAACCATTAATATGGTATTGATAAGAATTTCATTTTTACTCATAATCGTGACCATTTTGTGGTCACTGTCCTAAATATATTAGTGTTTATAATTCAGCTTATACCGGGTGCTTTCGGAGGCAGTCCGTATGTTGGTGTTCCCCAGTGGTCATAAAGACGTCCCTGCTGTTTGTTTGCCTCGGCCTCCCATTTGAGCATTTCTTCAATGTTTCCAGAAGCCTTCGCATCCTTATAATGTTCAACTGCGGTATCTCGCATAGCTTCTATCTCATTGCTTTTATCAAGACGCATTTGATCATAACTCTCTACTTCAGCTCCAGTAAAAGAAGTCGAATTGTCTGCATGAGGGGTTACTCCGCCAAAACTACTGGATGGCAAGCCACTCATGATATCTACGTCCATGGGGTCACAAATATGTGTGCCACCAAAGATGTCAGTTACCTCACATAGATTTGTTCCTTCTATCGGGGCATACGTTGGGGAATTTGAAATCGTGGGGGTGATATTAGGTGTCCCTTCGGGAGCATCCTGTCCCGGTATAAAGTCTTCGTTCATATACGGTTTTTTTTACTAAAAGAGTTGAGCCATATTATTTTATATCACACGGAGCTTAAATTTCTGACAAAATAATTATTTGTAAGAGAAATGATATAGCTCCGATCGAGCAATCACGACATTTTCTATCCATATAACAAGTTGAAAATCAAGCAATGATCCACTAATAACATGCAACTCATTATACGGCATAAAGATTACTAAATCGCTAAATCTTTTATTGTCTTTATTACAAAAGAAGGATTCATGGGTTGCCACTTGTTGGTCTGAGGCACAAAATCTACCATTTATGTCTTGGATTGCATTTCCATTCCTATAATAGAAATATACTGCTAAAGCTCCTGTTTTGTAAAAAGCATTATGGACTGAAAAATCAGTATGAATTTTCATGCCTTTAACTCTACCGTTATACACATTATGCTCAATCCAAACAACCTTAAATTCTCCAGTGATACCGGCAGTTTCATCGGGAAAATACATTTTACCCATAATGGTTCAAATTGATATTAATTTAAAATCTATTGGAAAATAAGGAGATATAATCAAAATTGGTTGTTGATAGAACGAATGGTCAATAGCATACGACATAGCAAACTTATTAGTCTCTTGAAACATTTGAACCACGCTAATAGGCTTACTAATATATTGAAGCAGCCCAAAAGCGAATGGACTATGTTCAGTCGGGATTCCGTCATAGGCAACCGCACCAAGTGAAGAAGAAAAAGCCATAAGAGTTCGTCCAGCACTTTTAACCATTTCGGGATTACCTTCGCCATTAACGATTACAGAGCATGCATCCGATGCTAAAATTATATTTTTGTAATCGGTACCAGACAAAAACTCATCAATCTCTTCTAGACATAAAGGATTTTTATCTGAAGTGGATTCATCTATTGAGGTTATGTAATGCCTTCCCTGGTTGGAATGTCCATGCCCGGAGAAATAGAAGAAAACATGATCATAGACACGTGCTTTTAATTCTAAAGCTTGTATCGCATCTATCATCTGTGATTTAGTAGCATTCTTTAGAATTGTCACATCGACCTTCATTGCTCTAAGCTGCTTGGCTATAGCTTCAGCATCTTTTATACAGTTATTCAGCGGACTTGTAGGGTAATCGTTATTACCAATAACTAAAGCGGTTATTTTATGAGCAGTTATGGGTTGTGATTCTGGATATTCTGGAGGGATAGGTTGATTGTTACCATATGGCAACTCTTCATTAGTGGGCATTGAGAAATCATGCAATAATTCTCCTTTCCACCAATATCCATACTTTACAATTTCACCTCTATCATAAAGAGTCCCGACACCACACATAGAACCATTTGCCCATGCTCCTATATATGATTGCCCATTATCCCATGCACAGGACGCCTCCTGGGACTCTGGCAAGCCATCGTCATTAAGTTCTCCAATATACAGCCCGCCATCTGGAAGAATTAACGTAGAAAAATTAGCCATAACTCTCTATAGGTTATCCAATAACCGTTTAAACCAATGGATTGATACCTTTGATATACCACTCATTATAGCAAGAGATGATGCTATTTCCTTAGTATTTGGCGAATATTTCGTATGCGTTAGACTATCACATGACATACGCATTTGGGAAATGTGAGCAGTCTTACCACACTTAGAACACCGAACCATACCACTGCTGTTAATCATCAAAAGGCCTTTACAAATATCTCCATGAACCCAAAGCTCAGGATTATAATTTTGATCCTTAGCACATTTTGGGCACGGCATATTTATCTTTTGCCAACTGTATTCATTCATGATTCATGGATGATTTCCATTGGCTCGCTTCTTCTGAACGCACCTGAGTGGGTTTAATAACCTTAAATGCAGAATCAAAGTCTTCTCTGTCAATTCTGATATTTTCCGCTACTTCCGTCATTGTCGCTTTTCCGTTTTTATCAATTACGAGATGCCTACGTATTGCGGACATTACACTCTCTGTATAAAGTGCTGAAATATCGGCACCAGAATATCCATCAATTTTTTTTGCCAATTGATACAGGAACTCATCATTCACAGAATCTGAGAAAAGATTTGCCGCGTCAAGTTTTACATATTTCTGAAGAATATCATAACGAGCTTCTAAATCAGGTTGTGGCACTTCAATCTCTTTATCAAATCGCCCGGGTCTTCTTAACGCCGGATCAATAACATTCAATCTATTGGTGGCTCCAATAACAAAGACACGATGACTTGATTTTATTCCATCCATTAGTGACAATAATTGACCCACCAAAGATACTTCATGGTTAGCACTGTCAACCTCTCGGATGGATGCAATTGCATCTATTTCATCTATGAAAATAACTGCATTCTTCTTTCTCTCTGCCTCCTCAAATTTTTTCCCAAGATTATATTCTCCCACACCTTTGAACTTCTGTAGGGCATCAGATAAATCAATTTCAATAAAAGCAGCTCCAAAAGATTGAGCAACAGCTCTGGCTATCATAGTCTTACCATTTCCCGGAGGTCCATATAACAAAACCCCTTTAGGCGGTCTTATCCCAAATTTTGTAAAATATTCGGGATAATTCATCGGAAGTTGTATGATACGTCTTAATTCATCGATAACCTTTTTCTGACCGCCAATTTGCGTGAAGTCGATAATTTGTTGCGGATTTGCCGGTTTACCTTCTGTAACAATTTGTGTATCTGCACTTATCCAATATGGCTGTTCATCATCACCATTATATGGCGAGGTTTTTATAATAGTTCCAACCACAGCATCCGTATAAGTCTTATTATAAAAGAATCTCTGCTGAGCACAAAATAGCTTAAGCTGCTTGCGCAAATGCTTTTCAGCAGATTCAAAGTCCTTTTCTGACCATCGCTCAACTTCTTCCTCAGGAATTTTAATAGTAATGACATCCGCCGTAGGAATATCTGTTGTTTGAACAACAGATACTTCTACCGTAGAACGCTTATTAGTCGTACAGTCTCTCTCTGGCATTATCTCCTGAGACAGCCAGACCAATCCTTCTCCCTCGCGTGAATAAATCGAGTCAGAAGGGAGTTTGGCTAATCGAGTGTAAATTACGAAATCACTAAATTCCGCAGGGTTATCGCACTCTATTTTAACAAAGAATTCTTCTCTGCCTTCGCGATAAATTGGATAATCTTCTAATAGTTTATTCCAATCATCTTCAAGCACCCATGCACACATCGTATATGGATGGAGCTCAAAGTGGTTGTTGAGAGCGCGATATTTAAATATCTTAAACTGCATATGATATAGCAATGTAATAAGGCGAAAATTATTTTACACCAAATTTTTGATCCATCAGAGCTGTTGTTAGTCTATTGAGCCATTTCAGGCCGGCGGGTCCAGTGGTAATCTCACCAGCTACGATAAGAGCATTAGCAAGATATTTACCATCAGTAATACTTAAGTATTCCTCCATCCCGTTTTGGCCATGGATAGGATTCGGACACTTATATGCCCAATTGACAATCAGGTCTTTATTACCGCAGCGTTCGCAGTAATAGTAACCATTGTCACCAATGTACATATCTCCGCCACATTCTGTCCCATCAGCCTTTTGGCCATGGGTCCAATAGGTAGGTGTTGTTGGAAGATTGTGTTCGAGACACACCGGGCACTTTATATGGAGTTGGAAGTACTCAGCTCCTTCTTTACAGAAATGCTTTAATTCCATGTTTTTTATTGCGTATTAGTCTTTATCAAGAGATTGTACCAATTCAATGATTTCTTTTGCAAGCTTCTGAATACGAGCATATTTTTCATCTTTAGACATGCCCGTCTTTACATCTTCATGTTTGCAAGGCTCTGGTTTAACCCCTGAATCAGATTTGGCATTCTCGTATTTGCTGATACTTAGATTGTTGTCTGGACCAAAATCAATATCAAACGGTTCTGCGGTCGAATCAATTATTGATGCCGTTTCAACCGCCGGAGCCGTTTGAGGATTGTTCCGTCGGTCGTACATTTGATCAATGGATTCTTCGTTTATACTCGGAAGCTGAGCTGCAACCGATGGGAGATATTCATTAACCATTTTAACAAACATCTTAAGAGGTGCACTATTATCACAAACATATGAAAGGGCTGCAATGATGCGTTTATAACCATCTAAAGCGGTTCCTCTGTAGTGACTTGTAACAAGTTCAGTTGCCTCCTTGGATTCATGTTCATAAATATGCTGACCTTCAATCCACGCCAGCATACCTTCATTTACGGCACGATACTTCTCTTCAGTTGTATCGTTTGTAAGAATTGGGGTGTCATAGACATATTTATCAAACAAATCATCAATCTGATTAGTCTTATATGACACCGCTGCCATTATCGGTATGATGGCTGTGTCAACTGCATCATAGAAGTCTAAAAGGCTTCGACCGCCATACCATTCAAGGAGATCCTTCATAAAGGCCTCCACTGCAATTTTAAAGACCTCAGGGTTGTCATAGTGAGCACACATATACAATCCTTTGCAATCCAAGGAAAGCTCAAGATAGTACATTGATTCATGTGCGACAGGAGATGAATTGTCATGATGATCGCGGGGTGTTCCGGCAGCTGTTTGCTTCAGTTGCGGATATACCCGGTCATTTGGAAGAAGATGCGCTTCTAATCGCTCTAACGACACTAATGTGCGGTGGAAAGCATCGTCCTCGGCCTGGAGCATGGCTTGAATAACGTCTTGCTCCTTTTTTCGTTTATTTGAACCGAAAATCATTGTTTATTGTATTTAATTTTTTGTTATTAGTCGTGAAGTAATTTCATTCAGCCACTTAAGGCCTGCACGATTTACAGGTAAAATTTTAAGAATATCTTGAAGAGGTTGTTCCTCACTCGAAACATCAACTTGTATGATGTTGTCCTTTATTTCACCAGTTTTGTGCCAATATTTAATGTCTGAACTCTTGTGGCATTTCCCACAGACACAAATGGCATTATTCCCTATATATATTGTTCCTCCGCAATTGTTGCCGTGAATCCACCGTTCATCTATATCTGCCGGACATTCGTCGGAAGGATTTAATGAATAATAAAGAATCCCAGCTTCTGTAAATGAATTTTCATTACATTCACATTCTGGAGCAGAAAGTGACTCTGTTCCATTATCTCTTAATTTCTTTCCGCAATCCACGCAGAAAATAGAATCATCGGGTATTTCATTATTACAGTTTGGACAAATCATATGATTTATTTAATGAAATTTCAATACTATACTTTCTCCTTAACGATAGCTTTTATAAGAACCTTTTTCTCCAGAGTTATCCCGGGATGAACGATTTCTATTAAAGCCCCGGGCTTGATAAATATTGGAGTCGATGGTAAGTGACGGGCTGCATTAAATTTTGTGTCGTTTACAATAGGTTCTCCTCCTATTATTACAAAATTCTCAAAAATGCTATTTCGTATATGCTCCTTGATACCTGTTATATCGCCTTCAACACTTGCGTCATCAAGGAATGACATGATATCAAGACAACAATCAATTAAGGTCGTAAATTTGGAATTACTCAACACAGAACCATTATCAGAACCTTCATTAAAAGATTTATTATTCTGATTGATTGTATCAAAAGTATTATCATTCGAGATATTATCATACGAATTACCAGGGATATCCTCAGCTTCTTCAGAAGTTTTTGTATGATGTTCCATTACTTTGGCTTCTGTAATATCTGTTTTCATGAGGATATTATTATCCTCAGTATTGATCACATTTATATTTTCAGACTGCATTTCAGAATCATACGTTTCTTCAACTACCTTTTGATTGCTGTCAAATGTCGTGTCGTATGCGACATTTAATGTGGTAGGTTCTTCAATGTCGTGGTCGGATCTTGAAAAAAGCGCGTTCACAATATATTTTAAGGAAATTTTCTTCATATATTTGTTGCTCTAAATTCGTATTCCGATAATACTATTTCTATAATTCGTTTTATTTCCTTATTAAAGGCCATATTACGACGCCCACGCCAATAAATCTGCCTTGTAGCAAGTTCTTCTCTGCTTAGATGTTTATCACTTCCTGTACGTTTACCTAAAATATACTCTATTTCAGATATTTCTTGTTCATTAAAAGCTTTATGGTGCTTATCTAATAGCAATAATGCTTCCACATCGTTGTCAACTTTTTTAAATTCAAGAAGCAACTCCTCTACAGCAAAGGTTAAAGATTGAATGCGATTTTCATGCGATTTATAATCGTCCATACTAACAATATTAGATTGGACAAACTCTTTGAACGCATTCTTAATGTCAGCATTCGCTGTGCTGTCATTGATTATGCGTAAATAATCCTTTCTGTTAATCGCATTAAAACGAAGATTATATAAGTGCCGTATTGATATTTCGCTAAGGATTTTATGTAAGTTGTCAGCGATTTTTGCACATCGAATAATTCTCGAACGATTGAAGAACTGGCGTTCTAATACGGTACGAACTTTCTCCATACCGGAATAAGCAATAAGATTTATAATAGCTTGTTCAATGGAACTATTATATAATTCGCGCGCAATAATATAAAAGACTTCCCATTCTAATGTTCCGACAATGCTTACACGATCAGAATATGTCAATCCATATTCAGTATAAACTTCATCGTATTCATCTCCTTTTGTTAGGAATGCCAATCTATCGCCATCAAAAAGTTCATCAAAAACATCGGATGGTATGAGCCGAATTTTTTCTTGAATTAATGAAAGTTTGTTAGAGCTCTTTAATTCATTGACTGCATGGTAAACCCCAGCTGAGACGGGTAAAATTGTGTTTAATTGGTCTCTCAACAATTGAGAATACTTTTCACATCGCCTACTCCAGTCCCGTTCACTGGTGTTATGCTCCATATCTATTTTAGTCATGACGCCAAGCGTATTAAACGCTGAAGTATCATTGCTAAACCTACCTACTAACTCATTAGTAGAAGATGTGGGAACCCTTTCAGTTATAACAACTACAGCATCGGCTCTCGATTTTAATGCAATCGATTGCTGTTCATGCTTTTTTCTAAGTTTATCATAATCACCTGAAAGATAGTCGGAAGTTCTTTGTTCATGCTCATCTACCAAAGCGCCGGTACCTGGAGTATCAACAAGTGTAATATTTGACAGAATAGGATTGAGAACGAAGTACTCTAAATGGTCAATATTATTGGCCTTCTCAAGTGTTTCCTTATCATTACCTTGGAGAGAGTCAAGAAACATTTTTGTTTGCCATTCTTCTCTTCCATCTGTCCAAACAACTTTAACTGGATGTTCATTATCTAAAGAAGTTCCATACTTAAAGAAATTAATAGTCGCAGTAGTTTCAGTAGTTCCAACTAATGCAAGATTTTCCCCAAGTAAAGCATTGAGAAATGAGCTCTTACCAGCTTTTACTCGACCGACTATGGCAAGTTCACATGGATAGTTCAATCGTTCAGACAACATTTTAATACGATCTGAATATAATCCACGCCAAGGGCTATTGTCGATGTAGCCTAATACTTGGTCAATAATATGTTTTGTTTTTTCAACAGCGTTCATTATTGGTCAAATTTATAGTCATATCTAACATTATTTGTACCGCATACCGGACAGAATTTTATGGCTGTAGTTAACTCTTTGCCATCCTTTCTGCAGAAACATTTTTTAGGAGTAGTTTCCGGGGCATTGATATAAACAGCGGCACCTAACGCAACTGCGACATCATATTCTGGAACCTTTCCAATCGGAATAGGTAAAATCTCTTTTAGCCGCTCAATCACGAGTGGAAGTTTTGAGCTTCCACCGATTAGCAAAACTTTATCAACACTAAAACCTTCATCACGGATGATGGAAAGCATCTTCTGTGTCAAATCAATTGTTTGATCTACAATGGGACTTATTAGTTCTTCCCATCGTTCTTTGCTCATATTCAATTCGACTTGTTTCCCATGACGATACGTCTTAAGTGTATAAGACTTGACATCCTTATGTGCAAAGTATGATGAAAGAAAACATTTATGATGTTCGCATGTTTTCTTAAGAAATGGCAAATCGAGGTCGTATTCATTATTCGCTATGTGTTTACCACATTGTTGAAATATGGCCTTATCCCATTCGGAATAGAGAATTTTGTCTATATCTTCACCTCCACAATTATTATCTCCGACTGGAGGTAACATTCGTTTGTCACCATTCGCATCAAATTTTACAAAAGCGAGATCGAATGTTCCACCACCGAAATCATAGACAAGTATCCCTTTATTTTTATAATCTGGAATTGATTCGTAACCTATGGAGGCCGCTACTGGCTCCATTAACAACTTGACATTTGTAAATCCAGCGAGATGTGCAGCTTCGAGTAAAACCTTCTTTTTGTCATTCTCAAAAATAACAGGATGAGTTATACATACATCTGTTATTGTCGAGTTATTAATGGATTCTTCTGCTTGATATTTTATATATTTAAAGAACTTAGCAAGCAATTGGGCATAACTTAGTGATTCCCCATTAGGGAGATAAATGGTAGCGGAGCTATTCATATCTCGCTTGATGCCGGAAAATACGCCAGAAAGTATTTGTCTTACCTCATTTGGATCAACGAGGTCTTTAGCTATCTCAAAAGTAGCCAAAGCCTGAGTCCCTACAATTGGCTCTCCTTCATCATTAGAGAAATACAATACTGACGGAATTTTTTCCTCCCCATCTATACGCAAAGTCTTTGGTTGCCCGGATTGGTGGTCAACCAAAGAGACGGTTGTATTAGACGTTCCAAAGTCGATTCCTAATTTTGCCATACTATTTAGTCTTGAGTAGGGTGGCGATTTCATTACGCATACCTACTTCTTTCTTTATTTCTGCTACGACTTTATCCCATTCTTTCTTATATCCCAGCCATACTGCCTCATTCTTTTTGCGTTGTTCTGAATCTAAAGAAGCCTGAGCCTGTAATTCTTGAAGTTGCTTCTGAAGGATAGCTTTCCTATTTTCGAGCATCTTTATTATGGCTGATTCTCCCATTTTACACAGATTTTTCGCATAATCTGCTACGACGGATTGATTCGAGTTGGGGCTTACCTGAAGAAGTTTCACTCCAAGTTCGGAAAGAAGTTTTGAAAGTTCCGACCTGAAATTCGCTTTGGTTTTGTTTAGAGCCTTCTCTTTACTATCATCACCACCGGTAAAGAAGCACCATACTGCGCCCAAAACAGCCGCTATCGGTGCAACAATGGGGAAACTGATTACCCCGAGACCAGCTAATATGCCGGCACCAATTCCTGAGATCCAAGTGCCAGTGAAATACTGATTACGGTAGCACTGAATCTTATCTTTCATTGATAATTCAGCTAATTCCAACTTATGGGTATCAATGTCCCCATTTACGCCATAGGTGATTCGATCCATCTCTGCTCCGACTTCACCTAATACCGCAATTACTTTATCCTGGGCTTCAAGAGAAATATTTTCCCACTGGGAAAGCACATCGTTAGTCACGTCCTGAGGCATTGTTTCTCCCAATCGTTTTGCTGATTCCAAATCGCAGAGTGCATCAATTTTAGCCTCATATTCTTTATACACTATACCCGATGATATTACAATCTGTTGCACTCGACTTGTCAAGCTATTGCATATATCGCGAATCTCTGAAATATATTCTTTTGATTTTGCACTTTCTTCGTTAAACGTCTGAGAAAGTTCCTTCGCTCTTGACTCTTTCTCCTGATTCAACTTCATTTGTGCTTGAAGATTGTCTTGCGCAGTTACTTGAAGTATTTCATCTACGGTTTTTTTTGCCTTTGAAGTTTGTTCTGCTACTTCACGTAAAGCGACTCCCGTACGCATAAGACCAATTGCACGGTAAACCATCAACATTAATTGATTTTTTACCTGAGGGAATTTACTATTCTTTAAGTTAGCATTCTTTAGTGCTTCTACTTTAGAATTTGACGCCTTATTTAGAGCCTTGCTGGAAATGGGATAAATTTCAGGAGAATCTAATTTATGCTCGGCATAAATCAGCGCTAAGAGTTCCTCATCTCGGTTAAGTATCTCTTGACATTTCTCCTCGGAATACTGATCAATTTTGGTTAGGACAAATAGGATGTGGGGTGTAACTGAAAGGACCTTCTTGATAAAATCTTTCTCTTTATCAACGATTGGTCTTTCGGGGTCAAGAACAAAAATCACAGCAGATGCATTCTTTACATAAGATTGGGTAATCCATTCATGTGATTTATATAGCGCCCCAAGTCCTGGAGTATCTACTAAATTTACGCCTTTAGGCAAGAATGCAATAGGTACGTTAACCTGAATATATGACAGCTTCCTATTTTTAAAAATTGGCTCACCATTAAGATTTGCGTCAACCTGAGAACCGTATTTTGACAGTTCCTCCTTCGTTATCTCCTGACTTGTCCCATCCGTAAAAACCAAATAGAACGATTCTTCGATACTATTTGATATACGGAATACCTGTGATGTTGCAATCTCATTATTAACAGGCAAATACTCTGCCCCAATAATTGCATTTAGAAGAGAACTCTTACCTTTTTTTACTTCGCCACAAACAACCACATTAAACTCTGGTGATTCGACCATAGTCTTACTTGTTGAAAATGTAGCAGAAATCTCGGGAAACTTACCTTCAAGTTTCGTTAGACGTTCTACTTCGGACATCGTCTTAACTATCTCCTGCTGTAAATCGCTTATTTTAGGTTCTATTAGATTCCAGTCCATAAGAGAGTATTGTTATATTAGATCATCATCAAGGTCAAGACCAAAATCAAGCCCATGTATTGATGATAAGTCGTTTGACACTAAGGTTTCTAAATCAGGAAAATGTATTGTATCCTCTTCTGAGTATGTATTAGCTATAAATTCAGGCATGGTGAAATTATCCGGAGACAATTGATACCCATGGTCTATAATAAACCCATTAAAGGCAAATTCAGTAGAAAAACCTGAGGGAATCTCTGAATTGGTTGTGGGATCAAATTGATATGGTGCAGGTTCTTCGGTGCTTACCATAAAACAATTGCTATCTTTCCATGCATCAACAAATTCTTCTAAAGAATACTCAACTCTCAAGTCACCATTACCCGGGTCAGTTAAAACTACTTTTACATCATTCGGATTGTTTGGATTTACCTCTACTCCAGCAACTATAAGAGCGTGATCAGCACCACCTTGACCTGTTAAATCCTCAAATTTTTCAGACATTTTGTCCCAAAATGATTTAGCCCAAAGTTCTCCTGAATCAACACCTACAATTATTCTATGGCCTTGAGCTAATTCATGGGTCAGGTCAAATATTGTATTATTTATACTCTGATGGCAATCTACGCCAGCAATATTTAAAAGATTACCGATATTTTCTATGGGTGTTCCTTCGCCTGGCATATACCATCCATTCTCATTCGCTATTTGAATGAGATTTTCTTGAGAAATATCTATGCCATAATCACGAAGAATGATTTGCTGGCTACGTATTGCACACGTGTCAGGATAAAATTGATTTATAAGTGGATGTGAGAGATTATCCGAAGAGCCTGGTTCTCCAAAAATCTTCAAGTCCGATAAGTCGTCAAATTGGAAGTTATTTGGCATGTAATTTATAGTGTTGATTTCTTGTAATTCTGGGATTGAAGGTAGTTCAAAATTATCGGTAGAAAGATCAAAAAGAACCTCTTCTTCCAGAGCCAGTTGGGATCCAGCTTCAATTAGTTCAGATATATCCGAGTTGAAAATTACTGCGTCTTGTACTGCTAACACGTCTTGCAGATCAAGATTCCCTTCCAAATATGCGCCGAGCATTTCTTCGGAGATGGGGAGCTCTTCGATACTGTCGAATTTTTTCATGAGTTCGTCATCTATCATAGCAGACCCTCCTTTCTTAAAACTTCACAATACTGAGCTTTGGCTCGTTTGTGCATATTATAGTAATTGGGCATTGTGACGGCTAACAACATCGCTGTTTCCTCATTGGTTTTATCATCGACATAGCGATACTCAATCAGCTTGCGGTAGCGTTGATTGGGCATCATGTTGAGTATTTTGCGTACGTCTTCCATGTCGATGCGATGGGTATTCTCCGTTAGAGAGTCATCATCGGGCATCTTTCTATCACTGCCAACGTCAGAATCTCTATCAATCTCCATACGCCGGGCATAGAGTTGGTGGCAGTAGTTCTCTGCGACCACCTTTAACCACATAGTTAATGTGCAACGGAAACCAAATGCAGCAAGTTTCGATATACCGGTATTCTTCTGCGGAATCATGATATAGACATATATCTCATTTATAAGCTCGAAGCAGGTTTCGCAGTCGGTATAGTATTTATCATAAATAGCTTTGAACAGCGGATAGCACTTCCTATACAGGAACTCCTTCGTGATGTAGGTGTCCCTGTCAAGAATTGCCTTGACAATTTCCTGATCGGTTAAAGTGGCGATGACCGAATGTGTCATTACAGGGCGGATAACCACTATCCTTAGTGTTATATCCCCTATAGACTCTCAAATTCGGGTAATTAAAAGAAAAAAGCGCGAGAATCTTTACCTGCTGCTCTTTCCATTCATAGAGGCTCTCGCATTGCCCATCGTAGTAGAAAGAGCAACGCCGAAGTCTCACGCTGTATGATATATACGAATACAAAGAATGCTTTATAAGCATCCCTTGTCTACTTAATCATACCATAAGACATCTACCGTTGCTTTTCTTGACTACGATTAGAATTTGCGAGATTCCTATGAATCAAGAATAAGCGAAGTAAACGCTTGTCACTATGTCTATGTTACGTCAAAGTGACGTAACGATAACTACACCCGCCCACGAGCCCATATCGGACTTCGGCAGACGATATGCGACCGCAAATTAACGAATTTTTCTGATATTACCAAAATTTAATGCATTGATTATATAAAAATCGTTTAGGAAACTTTTTATAGCCTTATTCATTGTTTAATTATGTAAGCTAATTGTATGTTATAACGACAGAGTCCCCTACAAGAAATGTTGTAGGAGACTCTGTGATTCTAATCATTCATACCCCTTCGGGTAAAGGTGGTTTTGCGTCTTCGGGGATGTTGGGGTCGGCTCGCAGAGCCTTTATTGCCTCAATCTCTCCCGGTGTCAGATTCGATTTCTGATTGGAGCATTGGGTTCGCTCCAATCGGTAGAGTCATTCAACTTTAAGCAGCTCATTACGCTTATTCCTGACACTTGAACTGTACCAGCCCAAGATTGAGACGAGCGCAACCATGCCGACAAAACAGGATGCGGATAACCTTATTCTTTTGCACCTTCTTATTTCTCTAAGCGGGTGAATTCTTAATAACGTCTTTGTCTATATATCTAACAGATACTTACGATTATTTCTCGCGCATGAATATCTGAATCGGAGTTCCGTGGAAATCCCATTTCTCCCTAATCTTATTCTCAAGGAAACGCCGGTAGGGTTCCTTTACCCATTGAGGCAGGTTACAGAAGAATACGAACGTGGGAATTATCGCCTCTTTCAGCATTGTGACATATTTGATTTTTACAAATTTGCCCTTATTGCTTGGCGGGGGAGTCACGGCAATTTGCTCGAGCATGTAAGTGTTAAGCTGAGAAGTGGGGATGACGCGGCGACGGTTGTTGTAGACCTCTATTGCCGTTTCAAGCACTTTGAAAATGCGCTGCTTTGTAAGAGCCGATGTGAAAATGATAGGGAAGTCTGTGAATGGTGCAAAACGGCTCCTGATTGCCTCTTCATATCTTTTCTGAGCTGTTACGGATTTGTCTTCCACCAGGTCCCATTTATTAACACATACCACCAGGCCCTTTTTGTTACGCTGAATCAAGCTGAAAATATTTGCATCCTGCCCCTCGATTCCTCTTGTTGCGTCGATCATAAGAATACACACATCGGAAGCCTCGATGGCACGTATCGAGCGGATAACACTGTAATATTCGATATCCTCGTTTACTTTCTGCTTCTTGCGGATACCCGCCGTGTCGACAAGGTAAAAGTCGAAGCCGAATTTATTGTAACGATGATAGATTGAATCGCGTGTGGTTCCGGCAATGTCTGTCACGATGTGGCGTTCCTCGCCTATGAAAGCATTGATAAGCGATGATTTTCCGGCATTCGGACGCCCCACAATGGCAAACTTGGCCACATTCTCCTCAGGCTTGTCATCATCATCTTTTTCGGGCATATCTTTTACAATCTCGTCGAGCAGATCGCCGGTGCCCGACCCGTTGGCCGATGACACTTCGATAGGATCTCCCAGACCGAAAGAATAAAATTCCGAGGAATTGAAATGGGCGTCTCCAACATCTTCTTTATTGGCCACAACAATCACCGGCTTTTTTGAACGGCGAAGTATCTGAGCCACCTTGTCATCAAGGTCGGTAACCCCCGTGGTGGAATCGACAACGAAGAGAATCACATCAGCCTCTTCAATAGCGATTTCAACCTGTTTGTTTATCTCCTCTTCAAAAACATCATCTGAATTTACCACCCAACCGCCGGTATCGACGATTGAGAATTCCTGACCGTTCCAGTCTACTTTACCATACTGGCGGTCGCGAGTGGTGCCGGCAGTATTGTCTACTATGGCACTTCTTGTCTGCGTCAAGCGGTTGAACAACGTCGATTTCCCGACATTGGGCCGCCCTACTATTGCTATTAATTTGCTCATTATATTTTTTTAAGTATGTGTTCGAAATTATTTATCGTATTGAGTTATGAAGTATGTGGATGAAATTTTGGATTCGGCTGAAGGCGCTATGGGGTTCCATAGCAACAGAAGCCGAATTCTAAAGTTCGCCTCATAATTTATGAGGCAATGCATTAAATAATTTCGAACACATACTTATGTATCTCTTAATAGAGTTTGATTATAGAGTTTGAAGTCGGTTTAACTTTTTATTCGCGATAACCGAACTCCCGAAGTTTATTCTCGCGGTTTCTCCAATCTTTTTCTACTTTGACAAAGAGTTCAAGATATACTTTCTTTCCGAAGAATTTTTCGATATCTTCACGCGAGGATATTCCGACTTTCTTGATTTTTTCTCCACCTTTTCCGATGATTATACCCTTTTGGGAGTCTCGCTCCACATATATGACGGCCATAATATGGATCGCACCCTCTTTTTCATCGAATTTTTCAACGATAACTTCAGTGCTGTAAGGTATTTCCTTATCATACATCAACAGAAGTTTCTCGCGGATTATTTCAGTTACGAAGAAACGTGCAGGTTTATCTGTAAGAGCGTCCTTACCAAAGAACGGTGCTGAGACAGGGAGAAGTTCAACAATTCGGTTTTTCAGATTCTCCACATTGAAATGTTCGAGCGCACTGGTGGGGAATATTTCTGCCTTGGGAAGACGTTCGTGCCATTTGTCGACAATAGCATTAAGATCATCTTGATTCTTCACAAGGTCAATCTTATTTATCACAAGCAGAACAGGGATATTCTCTTTGGCCACTCTGTCCAGAAAGTCTTTATTTTTTTCAGGCTCTTCCACCACATCCGTAACATAGATAAGCACATCAGCGTCTGTCAAAGCACCTTCGGAAAACTCAAGCATTGATTCCTGAAGTTTATACTTAGGTTTGAGCACGCCGGGAGTGTCGGAATATACAATCTGATATTCCGGAGTGTTGACTATACCCATTATACGGTGACGTGTGGTCTGGGCTTTTTGGGTTATAATGGAGATCCGCTCGCCCACAAGGTCATTCATAAGAGTTGACTTGCCGACGTTCGGGTTGCCTACTATATTTACAAATCCGGCTTTATGGCCTTCCTTGATTTCTTGATCCGCTCCCGAAGGAATGGCTGCCGATTTGGTATTTACTTCTATTTCATTGCTGCCGGAGTTGCCATTTGTCATTGTTTCTGCAGCGTCCAATTCATTCTCTTTCATAATATCATAATTAAGGGTTGTATAGAATCAACCCTTTCAACCCCCGAATAGTTCATAAAGCGCCTTATCTAAATGGTGAAAAGCACTGCGGGCAGACTGATATCGCTAACATATATATCGATGAAATACGTATTCCTCCGTTTCCAGACATTTTGCTGAAAACGGAGGAATATGATGATTAAATCTGAAACCGCGGTTTAGACTGTTGAGACGGGAATAGGGGAGTATATTGAAAGGAGATCATTTTGGATCGATCGACCATATCAAATACATCGCACCCCATGTAAATCCGGCTCCGAAGGCAGTCATGATAATCTTATCGCCCTTTTTAAGCTTATTTTTGTATTCGTCAAGACACAAAGGGATTGATGCTGCCGAGGTGTTACCGTAGTGCTGGATATTGACCAGGGTCTTTTCCTGAGGAATTCGGATACGGCCGCCAACAGCCTCAATGATACGCAAATTAGCCTGATGAGGCACGAACCAGTCAATGTCGTCGACCGACAGGTCATTACGCTTCATCACAGATTGTGAAGAAGTGAGCATATCTGTCACCGCGTTCTTATAAACAACACGGCCCTCCTGATAAATATAGTGTTCGCGAGCATCAACAGTTTCGTGAGAAGCCGGACGAGCCGAGCCACCGGCCTTCATAAGGAGATTGTTAAGACCGGAACCGTCAATGTGGAATTCACCGTCGATAACACCGGTTCCGTCCTCGGTTGGCTCAACGAGCACAGCAGCAGCTGCGTCACCGAAAAGGGGACATGTGGCACGATCCTGATAATCTGTCATGCTCGACATTTTTTCGGCTGCCACTACAATTATTTTCTTGTAAAGGCCTGACTGTATATAACCGCGCGCATCTTGCATAGTAACCAGAAATCCGGCACAAGCAGCCTGCACATCGTATGCGTATGCATTCGGAAGCCCCACTCCATAAGCTATTACGGATGCCGTGGAGGGGAAACGGTAGTCGGGATTTGATGTAGCGCAGATGAGCAGATCAATTTCCTCTTTTGGAGTTCCGGTTTCAGCGAGAAGTTTCTCGACGGCCTTGATTCCAAGATAACTTGATCCCTTCGACTCATCTTTGAGTATGCGCCGTTCTTTAATACCGACGCGGGTAGTGATCCATTCATCGTTGGTATCTACCATCTTCGATAGCATTTCATTATCGAGGATATCGTCGGGCACAAAGGAGGCGATACCGCTTATCTTAGCATTAGCCATAATCTTCAATAATTAAAAAGCAACCGCGTGAACGGTGCATCGTTGGTGTGTGGGTATAAAGCAAAAGACGCATACCCCGGAGTCTGAGGGCCGGGGGCGTCATCTGCCCTATGTCGGCCGGACTCCCGGCGTATTCACTCCGAGAGAACCGGTTCGGACATTTTATTATTTGTTAATCACCTGACGGCCGCGGTAGTAACCACATTCACCGCATACAGTGTGATAAAGATGCCACGCTCCACAGTTCGGGCAAAGTGCCAGTGTGGGGATGAGTGCTTTGTCGTGAGTGCGACGTTTCGCGGTGCGGGTGTGCGATTGTCTGCGTTTGGGATGTGCCATTTTCTTTTTCTATTTTAAAAGTTATTTTTTTATTTATTCTTCGTCGCTTTCGTCAGAGGCTTCATTATTGTGTCGGCGAAGCACTTCCGACATCTCGATGTTACATTCTCCTTCCGGATGAACGCATCGGAGCGGGATTGTCAGCAAGAGTGTGTCATATATCAGTGGTGATACATCAAATCCGGTCATTCCGTAGGGGATTATGATCAGATCGTCTGAGGAAGTATCGTCATATTCCTCACCATACTTCAACTTGACATCATAATCAACACCGACAGGAATAGACACCGGGTCAAGACAACGATCGCACGGAGCGGAAAGCTCGCCATCGCAGGCGAACTCAAGCTCATAACTTTCATGATGCCTGCGCACCACCAGATGCACATCAACATCACAATCGAGCACATCAGAATTTTCTCGGCTTGCGAAAAAATCCTTACCTATCCGGAAGTCATATTCATAGTCCCGGTTCTCCTGAAGCTGAAGCAGGTCGATTGTGTATTCGTTGTGTTTTGTCGACATTGATTGTCTGTTTGCTTTGGTATACTTGTTTATTTATTCTGTACCTCCGAGGGGAATCGAACCCCTATCTAAAGTTTAGGAAACTTCTATTCTATCCGTTGAACTACAGAGGCTCTGCTTCTCTTTTTTGTCCGTTACAGGACACACCGCTAAGCGCGCCCCGATTGTCGGGACCCTGCAACGAGTGTGCAAAATTAGCTAAAACTATTGAAATAAACAAAAAATCCGCTGGTTAGCCCTCTTTTTTTAACTCATTTTTACCCTTTGATTACTTTTCTTTTTGTTATACACCCTCTCTTTTCAATGTTTTCACACGGTTTTACATTTGTCAATCGGGCGATTTTGGTTATATTTGCAATTGAATCATTACAGCTAACCCCCATGAAAACCTTGAAACTTGCCATTGTGGCACCATGTTATAACGAAGAAGATATGCTCCCGCTGTCGGCCCCTCGCCTTATTGATCTGATGGAGAGTCTGAAAGCCGACGGACGCATTGCGCACGATAGCTTTCTGCTTTTCGTAAATGATGGAAGTCGCGACCGCACATGGCAGATTATCGAGGAGTTGCATCAAAAAAATCCAATGTGCCACGGCCTTGATCTTTCCCGTAACGTAGGACACCAAAATGCCATAATGGCCGGAATGCAGACGGCCGTGGAAGGCTCCGACCGCGCCGATGGAGTAATAACTATCGATGTGGACTTACAGGATCCTTTGGAATGTATTCCGCAGATGATTGATGATTATTACAAGGGATTCGATGTGGTGTATGGCGTCAGGTCTTCAAGAGAATCTGATTCTTTCCTGAAACGTTTCACTGCTGAATCTTTTTATAAACTTCAAGCCACTCTCGGTCTGAAAACCATATATAATCATGCCGATTTCAGATTTATGACTCGCAGAGTTGTGCTTGAACTTGAAAAATATGAGGAGCGTAATCTTTATCTGAGGGGGATAATTCCAATGATTGGTTTCCCCTCGACAACTGTTAATGAAGTCAGAGCCGAACGAGAAGCCGGCACCACCAAGTATACCCTTCGCAAAATGTTGCGGCTGGCTTTCGACGGAATCACTTCATTCTCAATTACTCCGATATATTTTATCCTCGGACTTGGAGCAAGTTTTATTTTAATTGCCCTTTGCATAGCGATCTATGTCACAGTGTCTCTGCTGAAGGGTTCGGTTGTGCCCGGGTGGTCGTCGCTGATGCTGAGTATTTGGCTTGTTGGCGGCATCATAATGATTTCAGTCGGGCTGGTGGGTCTTTATGTGGGTAAAGTTTATATTGAAACCAAACACCGCCCCCGTTATCATATAAACCGCCGCCTTGGCTAACTCTCCTAATCGCCCACATCCAGTATCTGTTATCAGTATCCGGATCTGTACTACTGTAATAGAAAGAACCATAATAGCTTCGAAACCGGCAAGAAGCCGGCAAAAAGATTTTTTGAACTTGAAGCCTGACTTCGGGCCTGACTTACTTAATACTAAAGATTGACTTTAAGATAATCCTAAATAATGCTAAACTTAAAGGCGCGGAATTTCACAATTCCACGCCTTTTGCTCTTGCATTAATTATATGTGTAATTTGGATTACATCAGCTAACTGTTTGTTTTTGGGTTTGAAAACATTTGTGTTTTCAAACCCAAATGTACATCATTTATCCTTTTAATCAATCAGTATGGTTTCTGACCGGGAATCGATCTTCACAGATAAATCAGCGGCCTATTTCGTGTGTTTATTCGCTTGTTCAATTTCCTTGGAAAGCAATCCCCCGATTGCAGGATGATAAGTTAGGTCATGATTGAGATTGTTTGGAAAACGCAGATGTTGAATGGTTGGCAATGCAACCGGGGGGATGTGATTTCCGATGCAAAGTTCGTATATTTTTTACGTCATTGCAAGACTATCAAACAAAAATCAAAATATTTTAAAGTATCATCTTATTTATTATTAGATAATTAATAAAATTATTTATAACTAAAAATCAAAATCAAAAACAACATTTACAGTCTTAATTTAACAATTACCGACCGCGTAATTAGCCGTAAATCTACGTGAAATGTTAAAACACCGGATGTGCCGCGGGGCGCATCCGGTGTTCATTGTTGTGGTAGATAAACTTGGGGGAGTCTGGGAATGTATTATTCGCTGAACTCCATCAGGTATGCCTTGATGAAGTCATCGATTTCTCCATCCATCACGCTGTTTACATCTGAAGTCTGATGATTCGTTCTGTGGTCTTTTACACGACGGTCGTCGAATACATAACTCCGGATCTGACTTCCCCATTCAATTTTCTTTTTGCCGGCTTCCACTTTTGCCTGTTCCTCCATTCGGTGTCTAAGCTCTTTTTCATAAAGAATAGACTTGAGTTGCCTCATGGCATTTTCCTTATTTTTAGGCTGGTCGCGGGTCTCAGTATTTTCTATGAGAATTTCTTCTTCTTCTCCTGTGTAAGGATCTTTGAACTGATAACGGAGGCGGACACCCGATTCCACTTTATTCACGTTCTGACCGCCGGCACCACCCGAGCGGAATGTATCCCAGGAAACGCGTGCATTCTCTATCTGGATATCTATCGTGTCGTCAACAAGAGGAGTCACAAAAACCGATGCAAATGAGGTCATGCGCTTTCCTTGAGCATTATACGGACTTACACGTACAAGGCGGTGCACACCGTTTTCCGATTTCAAGAATCCGTAAGCGTAATCTCCTTCAATATTTATTGTCACCGATTTAATTCCGGCTTCATCTCCGTCCAATATCTGAGCAATCGAGGTTTTATATCCATGTCTTTCGGCATATCTCAGATATAGACGCATCAGCATCGAAGCCCAGTCCTGAGATTCCGTACCGCCTGCTCCGGAGTTGATCTTAAGAACGACTCCGAGTTTATCTTCTTCCCTGCGCAACATGTTGCGTAATTCCAGATTCTCCACTTTTTTTATAAGTGCCTCATACTGGTCGTCAATCTCTTGCTCAGTTACGAGTTCATCTTTCAGGAATTCCAGACCGAGACGAAGTTCTTCGAGCTGTTTTTCAACTTCGTTGTATGAATCTATCCAGAAATGAATTCCTTTTATTTTTCGCATCTGGGCTTCCGCCTTCTCGCGGTCGTCCCAGAAATCGGAAACATGCGTGCGAAGTTCTTCCTCCTCTACTTCAATTTTCTTTGAGTCTATATCAAGATAACGTTTCAGATCGGAAACGCGTGTCTCGATATTTTTGAATTGATCGGTGGTTATCATGATTTATAATTATCGAAAGTTTCTTAGTTACTATTATTAAAGTTGGAGATGATCTCAGCCGATACCGTCAGGTGACGGCTGTCAATGCCGGGTTTAAGTATCAGCATACATTTTCTCGATGATATCAGCATAATTACGGGCCACAATCGGTCGACGCACCTTCATGGTATTTGTCACCTCTCCGTTCATTATTGAGAAATGATTGGGAAGCAACGTTATGCGCTTGATTTTTTCGTAGGAAGCAATATCTTTCTGATAGGTTTCGATTTGCTTCATAATAAATTCGATCACCTGAGGATTCTTCATGAGCTTCACCGTGTCGTCGATAGGAATGCCTTTACTTTGAGCCCAGGCACGAAGTTGCGAAAGATTAGGCACGACAAGTGCGGTAACAAATTTCCTTTGGTCGCCAATCACAGCCACTTCATCGATATATTTGTTTTCGGCAAGTCGACTCTCCATCATCTGCGGAGCTATATATTTTCCATTTGATGTTTTGAAGAGATCTTTCACTCTTTCTGTAAGGACTATTGCCCCGTCGTCGGTTATATAGCCGGCATCGCCGGTGCGGAAGTATCCGTCTTCGGTAAAAGCACTCTGATTGGCATCAGGGTTGTTATAATATCCGGGAGTGACAGTCGGGCCTTTTACAAGGATTTCGCCATTCGAGTCTATTTTGACTTTTATGCCCGGCAACGGTTTCCCGACGGTTCCTATCTCATATCCGACTTTAGGGAAGCATGACACGGTGGCGGTTGTTTCCGACAATCCGTAGCCAATTATTATATCAATTCCCATTGCTATGAAGAATTCACAAATCTTTCCTGAAAGAGGGGCTCCGGCAGTGGGATAAAAATTAGGATCGGGAATCCCGACAGCTTTCTTCATACGCGAGAAAAGCAGGCGATCCCATAACTTATATTCTTTTTCAATTCTCCAGGGCACCTTCCGGCCGGTGCGTCGATATTTCAGATTTCGTGCTTTTCCAATTCGCAACGCGCGGGCCACCATAAGTCGCTGCATGCGAGTCATCTCTTCTAACTTTTCGCGCACTCCGGCATATACTTTTTCCCAAAATCGTGGCACGCAACACATTAAGTTGGGATGCACATCGTGAATAGTATCGGAAATGACACGCGGATCATAATTTACAGCAATAGCAATTCCGGTTGATAAGCAGAAAAAGCACCATGCCTTTTCGAGGATATGAGACATTGGGAGGAATGCCATTGAAATATCCGTGTCGCGTATGGAAGAGGAGAGTAATTTTTTATGCTCGCTTATGGTGGCATCATAATTCGAGTGAGTTATAACCACACCCTTCGGTTCTCCCGTAGTGCCCGATGTGTAGATAAGTGTGGCCATATCTTCGGGCAAACCGCGCTGCATCCTTTGGTTAACAGTCTCTTCCACCTCATCCGGAACCTCCATGCCGAGACGCACAAAGTCATCCCAGAAAATAGACACGGTGTCATCGTCAAACAACTCAAGACCGTCGTTCTTGAAAATAACTATCTTTTTTATTTCAGGATTGCTTTTCCAATGGTTGTAGGCCATGGGATACTGATGCTTATCGCCGACAAACAAAACTTTTGCGCCGCCGTCGCGCACGATATAGTCGAACTGCGATTGAACACTGCTTGAATAAATTGGTATGCAAGCGATTCGGTTGCGAAACGCTCCGAATTCGGTGATAAGTATCTGGGGCGTATTGGGCGAACAGATAGCTATGGTGTCTTTTTCCAGCAGCCCCATAGCACATAAAGCCCTTGCGGCCACTTTTACTTGAGATGCAAATTCGCTCCAGGTGGTCGACATCCAATCTCCATCTTTGCGCCAACAGAATCTATAAGCCTCATGATCGGGCTTCTTTGCACCTGTGATATCTATTATTTCGACTAAACGATTTGCCATAATGAATGTGCATCTTTTGGAGTTATTACAACCTTAGTATAATTTCGATAATCAAGTATTCAAGGTTTAATACTTACTTATAATTAAACGTTTTAAATGCGCTTGATGTTCTTATCGAGCATGCGGTGTTTTATCATCATTCGGAGAGGTGTGGGGGTGATTGCTACAAAGAAAATCGAAATTCGGTTCAGCCACCCGTTTATATACTGCATGCGGCCTTTCAGAAGCTTGTCTATGGCTTTCCCGGCAAATTTTTCAGGGGTTTGAATAACACCTAATTTCACGGCGAGTTTCATTAATCGCGGAGGCAATCCGAAGAGATCGGTTGCAATTCCTCCGGGGCATGCAGCCATGACTTTTACACCACTGTCGCGCATTTCATAATGGAAGGCTCGTGTCAATACCCTTATGTATGATTTGGTTGCAGCATAGAGTGCGATTCCCGGCATCGGCATCCAGCACGACATTGAAGACATGTTAAGTATATAACCATGTTTACGTTCTGCCATTCTTCTGCCAAAATCCCGTGTGAGGCAAGTGACCGCACGCACATGAAGGTCGACAAAGCAATTTATTCGTGCTTCGCTTGTCTCCATTAATGGTGCAAATGAAAAGACCCCGGCATTATTGATGAGAATATCTGTTTCCAGTCCGAGTGAATCCATAAAAGAAAGGATTGAACCTGAGGCATCTGCAGAAGTCAGATCACAGTAAAACGGACGCGCCTGCACTCCATATTTTTCTGAAATCAGGGCAGCATTGTCGGCTATCTCGTCTCTCTGATTTGATATCATCACCAGATTGCAGCCTCTTTCGGCCAGCGCATGGCAGAAGCAAAGTCCGATACCTCTGCCGGCTCCGGTCACCACGGCCAGTCGCCCGCGTAATGTTTCAGTCGACAATGCCATCTCTCTTTTTTATTTTATCTATTTCCTTGCGAATCGATGCCGGCAGGTCGGCGCAGTGCTTGTGACATGCCATTTCACGCGAGTACATTCTCGCTATGCAATAGTTCA
Organism: Bacteroides sp.; assembly: GCA_014802335.1. GTDB lineage: Bacteria > Bacteroidota > Bacteroidia > Bacteroidales > Muribaculaceae > Lepagella. The sequence continues at coordinate 134,537 of JAAVCL010000007.1, forward strand.
CATGGTCGCATCCGCATCTGTGATTTTCGCTTCCGGCCCGGCGTATGCGGTTCACGAAATCGGGTTCATTCAACAGGGCACGTCCCATCTGGACAAAATCAAATCCTTCGTCATCAAGCACTTTATCAGCACCCTCGCGGTCTATAACTCCACCTACATATATCAGCGGGAGTTTCAGTTCTTTACGGAACAGGCGGGCGTCGTCTAAAAAATATAACGGTTCAAACGGCACAGACGGAATCATATATTTGCCAACCATGCGCACGCCATATTTCAACCACCACTGTTTCATATAATGGGTCATAGAGTGAATGGGCATGCTTCCGCGCATCACATACATCGGGGCTTTGCTGACAAATCCCCCCGACAAAACGATTCCATGAACTCCGGCCCGTTCAATCTCACGGGCAACTTCAAGACAATCATCAATTTCGAGCCCTCCTTTGAAACCATCGCGCATATTTGTTTTCACAATTACGGCCATATCCGAACCTGCAGCTTTCAGAGATTCTTCAAGACACATATTCATGAATTTCATTCTGTTGGCGAGTGTGCCTCCAAATTCATCGCGACGATGATTTGTATAGGGCGAAAGGAATTGTGAAATGAGATAACCGTGCCCGGCGTGTATCTCGACGCAATCAAAGCCGGCATCACGGGCGTTACGCACAGCGTCGCCGAAATATCGGGCAATTTCCTTTAATTCATCTTTGCGCAGGCCACGGCAAAATGTAGGGGAATACAGGTTGAAACCTGTCGAGGCCCCCACGGGGGTTCCTCCGGAGGTGGAGCGGTGGGTCATGTTTCCGCAGTGTCCCAATTGAATTGACGCTTTGGCACCGGCTGCGTGAATGCCATCTGTTATTTCTCTCAAAGGCACCACAATTTCGGGACGAAGCCAAAGTTGCGTGGTGAAAGAGAGGGCCGATCTGCATATTCCGGCATAGGCAAGCGTTGTCATGCCGACTCCGCCTTTTGCCACAGATAAATGATAGTCGCGCAGCATTTCTGTCGGACCGTTGTCTTTACCCATGCCTTCAAATGCTGCTGAACGGATGGTGCGGTTACGGAGTTCCACGGGTCCCAGACGTCCCGGAGAAAATAACTTTGATTCCTTTGTCATGATGTCAGTATATAAAAGGAATAATGTAGCGTCGATTCAAATCTTTATATTCCTTTCCAAACTCATTTATATAACGATAATGTATCGAACGCGCACGTGGAGCAAGATTGGCAAAGGTCCAAATTGCAAAAGTCAGACCCCCAAGACTCCATGTGAGAATTGCATAACCGACCCATTCGGTAATTTCTCCGAAATAATTGGCAGATGTGACGTAGCGGTACATTCCTCCACGTGGAATGTAGTGGCGATTGTCGCCGGGTTTGCGCAGATGTCTCACAATGGAATCGGAGCGCAGGTTTATCCACATTCCTGCAAAGAAAATGATTGTACCGATAATAAAAGTTGGTGAATAGAGCCAATTTATATTATAATAGTCAGGGGGGCTCACGTAAAAAAGCCACCCACCTATCATATACGCATTCACAACATTAAAAATCATGCCCATGATCATTATGGCCAGCGGCATCCGGCTTTTTCCTCTGATAAGAAGAGGAAAAATAAATGTGCGTTGAAAGTAGTGAACCTCAAAGAGAATGGCCATTATCGCAGGCACGGTTGCAGATGCACGTTCACTCAGAATCCACAACAGCAGCATGGTGACAAATGAAGGAGCCTCCATCAGAATCCACCCGAGGCGATTATTGATGCTCAAGCCCCACTTGGAGTTATACATCATGCCATAACCTGCCGTGATGCGGTGAAGCACCACAAACACGATTATTGCCAGAAAAAGCATGGTGACGATAACGGAATAATAAAACGTGGGTTGAAACATAGCACAAATTTACAACAAAATAGTCAAACCACCAATTTATATTACTTTTATCAAAGGGGGTGGGACATTTCTAAACCCTATTTATACAGTAAAAGCTGTGCCATAATAATGATTACGTCACAGCTTTTACTTTAGGGTTCAGACACCGACTCGTAGAAGAACGAGCCGTCACTGTATCCTTTTAGGCCTGTCGGGGCCTTGGCAGGGGTATTACTTCTTTTTGGTGATGCGTATGGCCGCACCGCCACCGGGTGCGAGTTTCTGTTTCAGTTTCATTCCTGATTTTACATCGACATTGCGTATTCTATAGGCCTGGGGATTCTCTTTCCAATCTGCATCGGGCGCGTCTTCATAGATAGTGGCTATGAATTTCTCATTTTTGGGGAGGAATGAGAGATCTATTTCAGCGGTGCGTGCATTTTCATCGGTTATCGCACCCACAAACCAGTCGTCGGAGTTTTTATCACGGCGAGCCACGGTGATGTAGCGGTTGGGTTCGGCTTCGAGATAGCGTGAATCGGCCCAGTCAACCGGAACATCCTTAATAAATTGGAAAGCGTCGTAGAAACGTTCGTAATTTTCAGGAAGGTCACACACCATCTGCATCGGAGAGGGCATGGTGAGATAGAGAGCGAGCTGGCGCGCAAGAGTTGTTCCGGCCTGGGAATCTTTGCCTTCGCCATAGTAACTCATGCGAGTTTCAAACAGGCCCGGAGTATAGTCCATCGGCCCCCCCTTAAGGCGTGTGAATGGCAGAATACAAGTATGAGAGGGGGGATTTCCACCCATTGATTCAAATTCACCTCCGCGGGCAGATTCTTGAGCCAGCCAGTTGGGATAAGTGCGGCATAGTCCGGTGGGACGCGGTGCTTCATGGCTATCGACCATAATCTTATACTCGGCAGCTCTTTCAATCACGTGGCGTGCATGATCCACCATCCATTGGGAGGTGTGATGCTCCGAGCGGGGTATAATGGCTCCTACATATCCCGTTTTTACGGCATCATAGTTATTATCTTTCATGAATTGAAACGCACGGTCAAGCTGTTTCTCATAATCTGAGGCGTTGGCCGCAGTCTCATGGTGCATTATGAGCTTAACACCCTTTTCCTTTGCGTAATCGCGCAAATAGGGAAGGTCGAAATCCGGATAGGGCTTGTCGAAGAGGAATTGTCGGTTTTTACGATAGCTGGCCCAGTCTTCCCAACCTTCGTTCCAGCCTTCTACGAGCACTCCGTCGATTCCATTGGCTGAGGCGAAGTCAATATATTTTTTTACATTTTCCGTATTTGCCGGATGACGTCCGTTGGGTTTAAGCTTTGAATAATCAGTGATGCCGGGTTTTGCAAGCGCATCATCAGAATAAGCCCAGGTCTTTTGGTTGCCGGTAAACATTTCCCACCATACACCCATAAACTTCATAGGCTTTATCCAAGATGTATCTTCTATTTTGGAAGGTTCATTTAGATTGAGTACAAGCTGAGAGGCAAGAATATCACGCGCATCGTCGCTTACTATAAGTGTGCGCCATGGAGTTGCAAAAGGCAATTGAAGATATGCACTCACACCTAATCTATCGGGCACGAGATGAGATTTCATAGAAAACTTATCCGGTTCCACATCAAGCAACATTGCCGGATACCCGTCGAGAGCAGCTTCATGCATATTTACATAGACACCGTCTGCGGTCTTGATCAGCATAGGGGTCTGAATGGTGGTGCCACCGGTGCGTTGAGCTTCCGAGTGTCTTTTATAGGAAGATAACGCCTGGGGCAGATCGGTGAATGTTGTCTCCGACCATAGATATTCGTCTGTATCATAGTCGCCGGGGATACAATACAACTTATGATTGCCGGTGAAATTAAATTCTGTCAGTTCATCCTTGACTGTCAGGTAATTAGGGCCTTTTTGAACCGGTAATTCATATCTGAAACCCAATCCGTCGTCAAAGAGGCGAAACCTTACGGTCATTTCGCGTGCAGGATCTTCGGCCACAAACTTAACCGCCATTTCACGGAAATGATCGCGCACGGTGGAATATTCGCCCCAAACCGGCTCCCAACTGCGATCCACAGTGACAGTATCCACCTGTTCGATACGGAACCCGTCGCTAAATTTTGTTTCGTCGGCCTGAATGCCCAATCGGCTTGGTGATACCAATTCTTTTCCCTTGTAAATCAGAGAATACACCGGTTGCCCGGCAGCATTCACATCCACATTCAATTTCAGCTCGCCACCGGGGGAATAAATATCGGCGGCTTCGGCACTTAGAATCGTGGAGACCAGAAAGCCGGCTAATAGTAATTGTTTGAATTTCATATATCGGAAGATTAGATTATTAAAGTATTCGCAGATTAGATAATGGATGCTATGAACTCATCTGACTCGCCAAGCAATTCGGCGATTGAGATGTTGTCTAATCCTTTTGATCTCAAATTTTTAACAATTTCTCTAAGCTTTTGTAGAGCTCCTTCGGCACGNCCCTCGGCACGNCCNTCAGCGCGGCCCTCGGCACGACCCTCCTCAAGTCCTTGCTCATGTCCTTCTATTCGGGCTCCTTCCAACTCATTGCGGTAATCGCGTGCATTTTTCACATCGGCTTCATAACTTCTGCGTTCTTCAGGTGAAAGCATGGAGACTTTCCCTATTTCCGCCAGACGCCGGAATATATCTCTATGGCTTTTGAATGCCACACTTTGCTTAGATCCCATATTCTTTATGTTATAAATCCACTGGTCTGAATAATTCTTACATTCTGCCTCTTCCATTTCAAAAAAGGGCAATTGTATATACACAAATCGAAGCGATGAATCTATCGGTTGCATATTCTCTTCATCAACAAGCCTGCATCTGGTAATTGCCTTTTCCGGTAAACCTTTTATTCTCGACTGACAGATGTAAACTCCGACAACCGGCACAAAATTATAATCCCATTCAATTGCATCGCGGTTCTTACCTCTATAGCCTTGTTCGGAAACAGCCCGGGCATAATAGTATTCTGCGCGTTTCAAAAAATAACGTTGCCACGATTTTTGCATTTCAACTATAAATCTATGGCCCGAACCGGTCTCACACAGTATATCATAACGAATTCCTTTTGCNCCGGAATAATTTCCGGTNTTTTCAGTATTCATGTATACTACTGATTTTATATCCGACAACTCCGGATCATTCTCAAACAGAGAATTTAAAAATTCCCTGAGTATATCTTCAGACACATCCTCCCTGCCAAAAATAAGTTTGAAGCCGGTGTCATATTTAGGATCAAGAAGTTCTTCCATAAAATACAGTTGTTTTTACGCTTGTCNNGATTCAAGGCACGCTTAATTTGCGCTTACAAATATAATTCACAAATTATTTATTTGCAAATAAGTAGCTCTTATAAATCAGTTATGACTTATTTTATANGATTTTTAAAGGATTTGGAACTGTNAAGTAGAGGGTTAGCGGGCTNACGACTGATNANCANTTTNNAAGACATCAATANAAGTGTCGNNAAANATAGGGGAGTGCCATTCAATAAAAAGGGCCGTGCGTTCATTCAACGCACAGCCTCTCTTATTTGCGAATATTTATTTTGCTCCGACCGCAAACTTGCGGCCGTTTTTAATGTATATGCCCGGTGTCAGATTTTCGGNGTTGACTTCGCGGCCCGTCAAGTCGAAGACTTTATCTGCAAATCTGCCCGTCCGGTCGCTTCCACTTTCTAAGACATCATTGCCCCGGTCGTCATATATATTGTTGATGCCTGTTACATTAGTAGGCACAAACCACGGAGTCCCGACTTTGGTTCCATCATCTTTCTCGTAATAGACCATCACTTCAAGTCTGTCTAATGTTATAATATTACTTCTAAAGAAATAATTGGAATTATCATTAAAAGGACTTGCAACGGATAGAAAATCCTTATGATCCGTATCATCCCAATAATATGAATCTATACCCCCCGACATCGGCGTGTAAGAATACTTTTCATANGCAGCGGAAATATCTACGTGAATCTTATTTACATCCAATAGTTTTCCATTATCAGTTATAATATCAAGATCTGTATAAAGAGTCAGATCACTATATTGTCCATTTTTCTCAAAAGTATAGGTAACCACCGGGTGAATGGAAGTCACTTCTTCGTCATCAGCTANGGGGCCTATNAGGAGTTTNTTGATAGCCATTCCATCTTTTAAATACCAGTTTTTCAGATAAGGAGGGCGCTCATTGGTGATAAATAACCCTGCGTCAGGATTTGATATTAATCCGGTNTGCGGATTATAATATGNNTTCATATCCCGGTTGAGATATTCGATCTCCNGCATAGGNACTGCTTGGTAACATGGCAATGCNTAAGGTNCCATCTGGATTTCTTCGCCTATTTTTATTGAATACGAAACAACGGTATCTTTATAGTCTAATATTGTGTCCATNCGGGANTAGATATCATAGGTAAAATACTGACGACGTATCATATCATAGNTNGAATANGCGATCAATTCGTTNTTTGGGAAGCGAAGTGAATNCCCCTCTATTACNNCCTTTATCCAGCCTTCATANATATCCCTCTTGTCCGAGTCCGGACCATNTTTCGGTTGGGAAAAACNAACCATTTTNAGATANACATTTTCATCNTCGCGCACCACGGGAATATTCATTGATCTCACATAAAACATAGTCTTGTCATCTTTTTGATTGTCTAANCCAAAACGATATGGATCCCAATATGAAATAAGGCACTGCATATTTGTTGAGTCGGATGTCTGAGGCGGCANCTGTTTCCAGTCGTANGATTGATTAACACANTTTACATAAATTTCATTATCCTCAAAATAGGGGGCCGCCACGCATACGAAATTATAAAAATGTGAAGTGAGTAAAAGAATCATAATACCCAAAACAATTTTAACCGGTCTAATNAATGTAGAATTACGCATATTATTCAGATTTATNNTTAACTTCAAATNTATTTAAAAAAGTACGTATTATTTATTTGCAAATATAAANACATTAATTTATATTTGCAAATAAATATTTCAATAAAATAATAANNCTTAATAAATTAAAGTATGGCTCAAGAATATCACTCCCCGGTCCCNGGTCAAATACCNATAATCGCTTACGCTCCNATACCCCAATCTCTNCAAAATAAAATAGGAAAAGGTANTAATAGAGTAACACAAGTTCGACAAAAAGTGTCCAAAGTATAAGAAAGTGGATTCAACACCACAGAACGGTGTCGGCAAAGTGTAGGGACGTGGCGCGCCACGTCTTACCGTTGAGGCGAGTAAAGTGTCGGTGGTTACCCAGACGTGGCGCGCCAATACATTCACCAGAAAAAAATTGGGGCGGCAAAATGTAGGGACGTGGCGCGCCACGTCTGAACCTGCGACAATGTATTACTGTCGGTGCTTACTCA
>JAAVCL010000008.1 GCA_014802335.1 Bacteroides sp.
AAGGTTGTAGATATATTAAAAGCGAAGTATCTTGTTTCGCCTGTGCGGTTTGAGGGTATGCAACGTTACGAGACCCTTGAAATACCTATTGAGGCATTGCGAGAGATAATTTTCAATGCCATAGCTCATAAGAATTATATGGGACCGGCTATTCAAATGCACGTATATGATGACCGCATAGAGATATAGAATGATGGCACTCTCCCGGAAGGCTACACAGCGGATACAATATACGCCAATCATCCGTCGCGGCCTCGTAATCCGAAGATTGCCGGTGCAATGTTTAAGGCAGGATTTATTGATACTTGGGGGCGCGGATATAATAAGATATACACTGGATTTGAGAAGAATGGTTTACCAATTCCGACAGTGTCGGATCATTTCGGAGGTGTTCAAATAGTAATTGAACGTACTTATTTTAAGCATCTTAGTGGAAACGATGTCGGAAACGATGTCGGAAATGATGTCGGAAACGATGTCGGAAATGATGTCGGAAATGATGTCGGAAATGATGTCGGAAATGATGTCGGAAATGATGTCGGGAATCCTTCTCAAAAGAAAATTGCAGAGAGATATAATGCAATTAAGGAATTGATTAAGAGTAATCCCCATATTACTGCAGTCCAACTCTCAAAGAAATTAGCAGTGTCGGATAGAACTATTGAACGAGATATAGCTAAATTACAAGAGAATAAAGAGTTAATTAGAGAAGGTGATAGAAATAGAGGTCGTTGGATTGTAATTAAATAAAAAAGAGTCTTTCCTGTCGGAACTTTTGGCTCGGCGAGGATTGACCGAGTCAAAAGCCCGGTTAGTGGAAAGAGGGGTAGGAGGGGGAGATTGGGCGGAAAATGTAACCGTTTGTTTCCATTTTGTTATTCCGGTTGAACAGATGGTTTGAGGTGTGTTGCGCCATCAGCTCAGAGTGTACTTTCGGAAACTTTTTTGTGATTTACCGGCACTTCCGGCAGTTTCCAGCGATACTTGACAAATCTCCCCGGATTATTATAATTGAGTACTTTTGCGGGCACTCCGGCACAGGTGCTGCCCGGCGGTACATCCTTTGTAACCACTGCTCCGGCCCCGATACTTGATCTTGAACCGATATGCACATCCTCAACAATGCATACGTTCGGCCCGACATACACTTCATCGCCAATTACGGCCGGAGTGTAATGGTTAGTGCCAATATTCAGGAACTGAAACAGATCCACATTATTGCCGATAATCGTTCCGCCATTGATCACCATGCATCGTTTGTGTCCTAAATAGAGCCCGAAACCAATTTTTGTTTCGGTTGGAAGATCAATCTGTCGCAGATTACAGCACAACTCGTGCATCCATTTCGACGGATAATAAAACACACCTCTGTAACCACTGAATCGTTGCCACACAAGCAGCGAAAAGGGATGAGCCAAAACATGGATCAACACCCTGAATGCAGAAGCCTTTCTGCCGCGATGTCGATACATATCACTCTTAATCAACTCCACACAATCCTTATAACATTCAGCAGAAGGAACCATTATATAATCACCTTCGCCTACCTTTATTTTTTCAAATTTCATAAAAGAAGATGAGTTAGATAGTTGCAAAAATACAAAAAACCTTCTTTTTAACCAACACACCCTCCCGTGTATCACTCCAACATACGCAGAATACTCATAAATTAAAAACGAGATTTTTCGGTATTTCCTGCCCCTGTTCCGCGATAGCGGTCGCGTGTAGAGTTGAAGCGATACTGAAGTGTAAGCATTACCGAGCGGCCCGGCGAGTAATTTTTCTGCTGTATCTGAACGGCATCACTGCACAGGTAGAAGTTGTTTTTAGCAGAGTTGAAAAGATCTTTAGCCTCGAGTGTCACACTGAAAGAGTCGTTAAAGAATCCTTTGTAGATTTTGGTGTTGACATACCACGGGGTATTTGTCAGTCTGGTATTGTTATCCCACCCGCGAGTCATGAGTTGTGCATCCACATTAAGCCAGATATCAAAAGGAAGATGAACTGCGTTCTGCCATTGGAATAAGAACATGGGAGTGTTCATATTCACATGTTCGCCATTTACGGGCAGAGTAAGCCATTGCTTCATCATGCCGATATTCACTTTGGGTTGCCACACTCCAACCTGGAAGTTCCCGCCTATGAAGGCTTGTAAATAGTGACGGTGGTCAAGATTTGCTGTGCGTATAATTGCAGCCTCGCCGTCGGGTCCGTAAGGCTCGGTGATGTGGTATACGCCATCTTTGAAATAGGAGTAGGAGAGTTGTGCGAAGAAACGGCGCCACTGGGCCATATATTCCACCGTCTGCAACTTCGTCGGTTTCAGATAGGGATTTCCTGTTTCGTATGTCAGACGATTGATATAACTTATTGCACCGTCAAGTTCGCCATATCCGGGGCGAATAGTCTTTCCGGAGTAGTTAAGTCCCATTCTTACTTTCCCGACCTGCGTTGCAATATTGACAGAAGGAAAGACATTGTTATAAGTTTTGCTTTGCCCGTCCTGAAGCACTTCCATCTCATAATACTTGAAATTAACATGTTCATAACGCAAACCGACTCCTACCATAAAGCGTCCGAATTGCTGTCCTAATTCTAAAAACACGGCCATGTTATTCTCGTCAACACGATTATCGGCATCAGGAGTTTCAGGTATATTGGCTAAGAAAAGATTTGAGGTCCGCGTATTAGTGTATTCTTCACCGACCTGAATCTCTCCTTGCCATACCGGGTAGGTCATCACCAGTTTTTCGGCAAACATTCGGTTGCGGTTGGTTGATGCAGTGTTTACCTCTCGGTCATTTCCCACTTCGCTGAGTTCATTGTTAAGGGTCGTTTCACTGCTCTTATACCAAATATAATCTGCATTAAAGTCGATGTTAAGATTGCCGATAATTCCATTATAGTAGAGATTGGCATTGTGCCGAGGAACCGCAGTTGCCCGGTTATGCACATCCGAGTTATAACTGTCAAGCAAGTTACCGTCCTGCCATATTTCACTCGGTATAATCCCGTCGGTGTGGTGACGGTTCCAGCTGTTTTGATAGTAAGCACCTATACTGTGGCGGTCGTTGATCATATATGAAAAACCCAGTTTTCCGGTCATGTCATTATACGACTCTTTGCCGATGGTGCCCACATACTGGCGATAGGTTCCCATGGAAGTTGTGGTATTCATATCATTCAGGCGGTCAAAACGGGTGTTTCCTCTCCACCAGCCATAGTTGGCGAAAACTTCAAGTCCACCTGTACGGTATTTGAGATCAATAGAGTTGCCTGTGCGGAAATAATGTTGAAATCCGTTATCGGTTCGCAGCGTTCCGCTAAAACCATCTCCCTTAGGTGGTTTGGTGCGGATACGAATCACCGACTTCACATCCGCGGCGTAAGCTGCTCCGGGATTGGTTATGACTTCCACATTTTTGATGTCTCCGGAGTTGAGTTGGGAGAGTTCCTGAAGGTCATTGACTTTACGGCCATTGATATAGATTGCGGGGCTGCCTTTACCGAATACTTCGAGAGAGCCTCCATTATCAACAACCATAGGCACCTGCACAAGCACATCATTGGCCGTGCCGGCAACTGCGAGCGAACTCCCCTCTACATTAGTCACCAAGGCGTTTCCTTTCATCGTTGTGGCAGGGCGAGAAGCTTTTACAACGAATTCGCCAAGTTCCACAGCGGAAGGATGAAGTGTTATAATCCCCAAATCGCCCGATGGAGGAACCTTTTTATCAAGAGTTTCATAACCTGTAAAAGACACCTTGGCTGTCAGATTACAGTCAGTATATGTGGGAATGGTGAAGAAGCCTTCTGTATCCGATATGCCGCCGGTTATGAATGTAGAGTCGCAGTAGAGAACCACATTCACAAAGTCGAGCGGTGCATTGTTTTCATCAAGGACGCGACCTTTCACGTCACGACTAAAAGCCGGGAGGACTGCTAAGAATGTAGTCAGAAGTATGGTAATATTTTTCATCGTGTTTGTTTTTTGATTTTTATTAATGCGTCGATAAGGCTTCCATCCAGGTTAATACCTTTTTCCTCCATCTTATCAGTTATTTTCTGTTTGGTGTCACTGAGAACGTTGCTGTCGAGGTCTTCCCATGATAGGATTTCGGAACCGTCTCTGTTAGTTGTTACACGAGCATTATGCTCTGTTTTGTTTCCGGCAGCATCGGTTACATTAAAAATGATTACTGCCTGGAACTTCCCGTCTTCAAGGTTGTGCGTATCTGCCAGGCCAATGTATTCGACATCAGGGATTGAATCAAGATAATTGAGGGTAGCCGCTTCGATATTGCGGTCGCGTTTGTCGCCATGACCGACCACCCGGCCACATGATGACAGTATGGCTTGAACCATTATTACAGCAATGGCGAGCATAAAGAATTTCCTTTTCATTTGCGTCATATTTTTAATTTTCTGATGCAAAATTATGTCTAAAGGCATCTTAATGCCAAATATAAAAGTCTTAATACAAGAAATGCAACCTGCTGAAAATCAGCGGTTGCATTTCTTAAAAGTCTTAATTTGGAATTGCCGGGTCTTAATCGGTCTTAATCGGAAGTCTTCTCTCGGAGAAATGTTACAATATCCTCCTTTTCCGGCACTCCGAGTTTCTTGCGGATAGAAGATTTACGCACATATATCGTGGATGTGGTCTGTCCGGTTATGACACTGATTTCTTTGGTAGAGAAACCGGCAACCATCAGCACAATTATCTGCTTCTCTTTATCAGTAAGCAGCTCGCCGTGTGCGGTCATCAGTTTGTCATAAAAACCGTCATAAAGAGTATTGATAAGTTCAAACACGTTATTCCAATTGACGAGTTCCCCATCCGTATCACTTTCTATGGAGGATATTTTGCGAAGCATCTCACGGTTCTGCTCTGTGGGAGTTTCGGCTACCATTTTGATGATGCCGAGTTGCTGAAGCATTGCGCGACGCAAAGCTTCCGGAGTATGGACTTCCGGCTGCATCGGGACAGGGGAGGATTTCAGTTCTTCAACCATTTTCTGCAAAGCTTCGGCGCGTTCCTCATTTTCCCGTTCACGCAGTCTGCGTTGTCTGATAATCCAAGCAGCGGACACAACAATAATAAAAGCAAACAGGGCAATAACAAGAATAACTACTGTCTTCTGCTGACTCTCTGCTTTTAGGGCCAAAGCACGGCTCTGCTGTTGTAAGGCACTGCGCTCACTCTCCCATTGTGACGCCTTAGCACGGTTGTAACGCTCCTGCTGACGATTATTAAAACCGTTGACATGCCCCACTTTCATCTTGCCATTCTGCTTGAAGTCAATCATTGCTCGCAGAAGATTACTGTAACTTTGATAGTAGGTATATTCCTCTTTGCGGTATTTAACAGCGAAACTGTCTGCAATTGCAAGTTCTTTACCGGCGAGGCTTAAATTCCCGGAGTTCAGTGCGTTCATGGCAAGCTGCATGTGCAGTAAGTCGGCTGCTCCGTTATCCGGCGAAGATGTCTTGAATATACCCTCCACAACTTTATTGCTCTCATCAGTGCGCCCCAGCTCCCCTAAAATCTGAGCTTGCTCCAATTCAAACATAAAATGTTTTTCACCCCACTTGTGGGAACGGGCATAATCAATCAATTCTTCTGAGAGCAATAATGCTGAATCAAGTTTTTCAGCATATTCATATGCGCTCAAAAGCATATATTTGGCTTCGATTTGTCTGAGGGTATCAGATTCTATAGCTACAAGTCTTTTCGCATACGGAATCAGAATTTCACCCTGATACTCCGATGTCCCGAGAAGCACTCGAACACGGAGCGTTGGCGCGATCAAGGAATCAGGCAAATTCGATAGGCTTACGATAGAGTCAAGCATAGCGCTTGCTCCCGGTGTATCTCCCACCCAAAATTTATACCATGCGTAAGCGGTGCCGCTGCGTACATCTCTGACAGCATCTTTGCCACTATAATATTTGTGAGCCAAAGATACGAGCGAATCGCCAATCATCGAACGGTTCTGACGCATGTGGCCGAAAGCTCGCAGATAATGATACTTGGCTCGCAACGAGTCGGCTTTAAGGTTCGAGAGCTCAATGTCATCTAAAATAGCCATTGCACTGTCGGTGTTGGTTTGCAACAGCCGTTCCGCATCATTCATAGCCTTGCCGTATCGGGAAGCAGAATCCATGCAAGAAGACAGGCACAACGCGATGACACCCAGCAAAATATATAACGTCCGGAGCAATGTTAGTCTCATAGTCTTCACCTCCTTAATGATTCTATACAAGTCTACTCTATCTTGAAAATTACTTCGGTTGGTTCAGCAACTCCAGCTGAGAATTGATGTATTCTACCATTTCTCCGGGATTGTTGCAACCAAGCACATATTTGTTGCCATTCTTCATACGAACAAGGAAACATTCGGATGATTTGCCGTAAAAGGCGTAATAGCTTCCGATATCCCCCTCGCGGAATAAACCCCAATATCCCATAAAACCTCCGGAGGCAAATATTTTTATCGCACCCATTGTGGGTTGAAATAATTCCACACTTTCCACTCCGTACAACCGTAGTTTACGGCTTTTAAAAATGCTTCCCAAAGTAATATCTCGGGAATCGGCCTTTATATAGAAGGGGGCATAGAAAAGAGATGAAATAAACAGAGCGAGATAGATTATTAATAATATAAAAAAGGCGTGTTGGTCGTGAACGGTTGCGATGCAACCCGCAAAAAGCATGATCGATATGGCTGACGTCAAGATTATGACAAAACGGCTATAAGATACTTTAGATTTCATACTCGGCAACTGCTTGAAAAAAACTAATCACAAAGTTAACCAATATTCATATTAAGTCCAAACACATTTAATTGTTGGAACGTTAATAAGTAAAAACTAAAAATGTTTATAATTAAAGACTAAAAAAGAAAAGACTATGAATTACACGAAATCTGCTGAACAAGCAAAAATGGATGCCGAAATAGCAAAAGCAGCGGCAGAAGAATCAGTTCAAAATGCAGCTCAGTCTGTTTCGGAAAAAGCGAATGAGCTTAAGGATCAGGCCTCAGAGAAAATAGCACAGTTGAAAGACGATGCCGGAGATAAGATTGCAGATTTAAAAGACCAATATGGAGATAAGATTGATGATTTAAAAGATAAGGCTCAATCTTTTGCGGCCAATGCACTTGACAAGGGTAGTGACCTTCTTGATGAACTTTCAGACAAGGCACAATCATTGGCCGATAAACTTAAATAAAGAAAATATGAAAAAGAAAATTGATGGCATGCTGACTCAAGCCGATAATGTTATCCTTGTAGTAGACATGCAAAATGATTGGGTGCTTCCCTCTTCTCCCGTGCACGTGGCCGGGGCATACGCAACCATGCCGACAATTGCGAAATTCCTTGATTACGGCCGGAAAAATGATTGGGCGGTAATTTATGTATACCGTATTCATCGCCCCTCGGGAATAGATGCCGAATTATTCCGCCGTCATTATTTTGAAGAGGGCAATCCAATTTGCATCGCCGGAACGCCCGGAGCTGCGATCCCCGACGAAATCAAGCCGCAGCCCGGAGACATCAGCATTACCAAACAGCGGTTCAGTGCATTCTTTCAAACCGACCTCGACATTGTGCTTCGCGGCTTAGGCGCAAAGAATGTTTACATAACAGGTACGCAATATCCCAACTGTATCCGCTCAACCGCAGTTGACTCTATGGGGTTGGACTACAATACAACAGTAGTTACCGATTGTTGCTCGGCTGCCTCGGAAGAAGTGGCAAAAGCCAATATTTATGATATTCGCAACATGGGGATAAGCTGCATCCCTTCCACTGAGATTATGAAATAAGCCACAGCGCCACACAAAATATAAAGTGCAGCCCGGAAGTCGAATACAAAAACTTCCGGGCTGCACTTCGGTGTGTTGGTGCCTTTATCATCAGACAATATAAAGATTTGATGATTCGTTTCTTAATAACCTTTTATAATTTCATCGAATTCTTTATATTTAGACAATGAAGATAAAAAATATATTTATTAACATCTGTCTTGCCATTTGCCTCACATGTGCTTGTGCTGATGACACAAACGGGTCCGCACAAAATGCGGAAACATACATCCCTGAAGCTCCCGATTATGAAAATCCGGTGATGTGGACAATCTATAAAAACGATCACTCTGATAAAACAGCCGACGTGTTCTATATTCCGTCAACATGGGAATACGATTGGACAACCCCCGACGGCCGGATATGCCACTATGCTGATGTCTGGAATCCGAAGCATCGTGATGATATGGAAATAGAGATAACAGGGGTTGCGGATTATATGGCAGAAAACAATAATTTCTATTCCCCTTTTTATCGCCACATCACACTCGACACCTGGGCAACCCTCAATGAAGATACAATTACAGCTCGATATTCGTCAGTCTCATTAGAAGACGTCAGGAACGCTTTCCGTCACTTCTTGGAAAGGTGGAACAACGGACGCCCATTCATACTTGCCGGATTTAGTCAAGGAGGAAAATCGGTGGTGGAGTTGATGAAGACCTTGCGCCCCGAAGAACGCGAACGGCTTGTGGCGGCATACGTTATGGGATATAAGATTACACCGGCCGACACTGTCGCAGCGCCCTGGATAAAGGGTGCGGTGAAAGAATCTGACACCGGGGTTACGATCTGTTATAATTCAGTATCCGACGTAAAATATGTAAAGCCGATTGTGGCTGCCCCCAACGTGATGAGTATTAATCCTGTAAACTGGACAACAGATGACACACCGGCCATATTGAACGATACGATAACCGTGACTCTCGACCCCAAGGAGAAAGTACTTGTTTTAAAAGGATTCGACGGAAGCTATCTGCCCAACATCCTCGGGGTGCTGAATGTGGGCGATTATCATGGTGCCGAACCCTGGATATACAGCGACTGTCTTAAAGAAAATATAGGTAAACGCATTGAAGCTTACCGTAATAAAAATTTTGAATAAAACTTTTTTAAGAAAAAATGTAAATAAATTTTGTAGATTCAAAAATAATTACTAATTTTGCAACGTCTTAAGGGGAAATAACTCGCAAGAGACATTAAGCTTCAGTAGCTCAGTTGGTTAGAGCACCTGACTGTTAATCAGGGGGTCGTTGGTTCAAGCCCATCCTGAAGCGCCAATAAAACAATCTTCGTAGAGTCGAAGAAAAACTACTGCTTCAGTAGCTCAGTTGGTTAGAGCACCTGACTGTTAATCAGGGGGTCGTTGGTTCAAGCCCATCCTGAAGCGCAAAAAACGGATTCGAAAACTCGAATCCGTATTTTGTTATATCCACATCCAACCTTGCTAACAGTGCGCCGGGTTTCAGCCTTTCGCGAAAAATTTACCTTTGTAAATCTATTCATTTGATTAAACTTTTCACACCTTCATCATGACTTATACATTTAAAAAATTCTCCCATTCTTATATTTCCCTCATCATGTTTTTGTTATTCAGTGTCACAGGGATATTGTCTTCAAATGCTCAGATAGGTTATCAAGTGGCTTTAATAAACAATGCAACGGGTGAGCCAAGAGCATTGGAAACGGTTAACGTCAGCCTATCCATCACCAACAGTGAAGGTAAGACGATCTATTCAGGTGCCCAATCCGCAACCACAAACGATTTTGGGATACTCTCCCTTAGTGTCGGTGACGCTAATACATTCAAGAATGTGGACTGGACCAAACTCCCTTTTTTCATCTCTGCAGAGGTGGACGGTATTCTGATAGGGAAGACTCAGATCCTCAGTGTACCGGTGGCAGAACATGCCAATCATATAGGCCACTTAACACCTGAAAAACTTAATGGGAAAACTTATTCGATTCAATTTTCAAGGGAAAGTTCGGTAGTTTATGTGAGTTATACATTCAACTCAAATGGTTCTGGACATTATTCTTATCGATTTATTGGGAATAAGGGAGAACTATGGGAGGAATCTGACTTCTCATTTAATTGGTATATTAACGCAGATACCGTATGCATTGTTAACGGATCTGACGGAGATTTTTTAATCTATATCCCTGAAATTGATAAATTTATATGTATAATATTGGGTGAGAGAAAAGTTTTAAGTTAATACTTTGATTTCCTCATATTAATAATGAATTTAATGAAAAGATTCTTTCACGTCAATATCTCCGGTATATTCAATCACTTTTTATTATTCCTACTCATTCTTCTTTCTACTTCTATTAGCCAAGCAGCAGAGATAGAAAACTCCGAATCAACAACCTCCCTTTTTCTACATACAAAATCAGGAGGAATTATTACTTATAGGCTGAGCGATATGCCGGTTATAACATTCAACGATAATGAAGTGAATGTCGGTGATGATAAATATACCTTTTCTGACATTTCAAAATATACATTTACCAACCCTCTAGATTCCAGTGTCGTCACAATAATGGAAGAGTCCGAAATACTCTCCTATCATAATGGAAAAATAATAGTGGCTTCCAATGTCAATGAGAATAACTGTCATATCACAGATATAATGGGTATTTCTTATCCACTAATTCTCACACATCCCTCTGCGGGCAAAACTGAGATAGACCTAAACCTGCTTCCGACAAATACTTATATCTTGACTCTTGCCAACCGAGCAATAAAATTCACGAAGAAATGAAACGCATTCAAATTATATACTTTTTGCTTACTCTCGGAATTTATTTGTGTTGTCCGACGTTTGCCGAACCCCAACATCTTTTGATTTTCCAGAAGTCAGGGAAAATTGAATCTTTTGATGCGGATATGATATCTTCTATCGAATTATCCGAAGAAGACGAGAATGGAATTATCAAAGTGGGTAAACTTAACCAGGTTTTTAATTTTGATGATAAATCTGTTTTTATTCCCGTTGCTGACATTGACAGCGTAGTTTTTGGGGATAAAAATGTCATTCTTCCAAAACCTGGAGCGAGAAAGATTCATGATGAAGATCTGCCATTCATTTCAGCATACGACGGCACTACCCTTACGTATTCCTCATCCGCTTCCTCATCAATTCTACCACACGAAGGAGAGAAAATATATTACGACGGCTTTTGCAAGCAATTCCCATTTGGATTATGCGGTATGGTGAAAAGCAAAACAAATACCTCCAACGGTTCCACATTTACTATTACAGAGATCCCTCCTTCGGAAATATTCGATGAATATATAGTCTCGGGTAATTTTGATTATGTTCCGGATAGACTTACCAGAGCTGAATTTAACGGGGGCTTTTCATACGATTCCGAATTTGATATGTCGCCTGTCAGATTGAAGTCAGAGGTCAAAGGCACTTTAAGTTTTAGGAATTTCGTGGGCTCTCCAACCCGCGATTACTATAGTGCTGATATTTATATCGGAAATGAAATAGGCCTCGATATAAATATCCATTCCGAGGACAGTGGTCTAATAGAACTTGAATCCCCNGCCCTGACAGTCGCTAAAGGNACAATAGCAGGTATACTTTACCCTCAGCTCGATTTAAGTCTTTTTTCCGACCTTGAAGCTATGCTTTCTTTGGGTTTAAAACTTTACCGTTCTCCTTCAATACATTATAANTGGACAAGAGAAAACGGAGAAAATACATTTAGTTTGATTAATGATGAACAGGAAAGTTCATTAAACGACACCGATGAAGCAACTCTTGACATACTTTTAGAGGGTTCTCTTCATCTTGGACTCAAAGCTGACCTCTCTCTAAATACTCTCTTTAATAGGGTTGGAACCGGTATAAAAGCTAAGATCGGTCCGGAATTCTCAGGAGAATTTGGTGCCGGAATGATCTCCAAAATGCAAGAGGAGTATAATCCTGAATACTTTGCGAAAGCCAATATAACCACGGCTATGNTGGCCACGATGGATACATACATTTATCATCTTGAAAATATTGTTCTGGGTAATCGTATTGAAACACCGCTCCCGTTTAAATCCGAAACTCGCTTCTGGGAACATACCGTTCAGCTCTTACCGGAATTCCATACTAAGGCTGTAAGGGTAAACGATGTTAGGGACGACAGATCTTTCGGNATTCAGACACCGGCCATTGACATAGCATCCACAACAAACGACAATATTATTAAAGAACTTGAGATAGGATTTCAAATCAGTGATAAAAACTCTGGGAAATGTATAAAATCTGAGTTTACCGATAGTTCTATACAAGGAAATTCTGATGCCATACAAGGTTTTAACAAAAAGCTCTCATATTCAGGGAGTATAGAAAATATTGTTGCGCAGCCTATACTGAAATATACTGACAAAACCATTGTTTGCGCTCCGGTGTCTCCTTTGGAAGGAGCCGCGCTAAATAATATTTTTTGGAGTGGCGTGAACGGAAGTTCTTTCGGAGTCGGTGGAGCACCAATTATCGGTAACAAGGGAAATGATGAAACATCTCTGATCATCGGTAACATCATGCCGATAGCCGCTACTAATCCTGTTTTTAAAAAGAATCGGTCTTTCTCTATGGTCTCATTCATTGGGGAAGACGGAACACCATCGGGGTCAAATAATTGTTCAATCTTTGGGTCTTGGAAATCGGAAGACAATAGTATTGCATTGGTCTTACAATCCGGAGTTGACCAGTCAGTTTATAATGGTGAATCATGCACTTTGTCTCTTAATAACCCACAAGCCGGAATCATCACTCTTACCTCTCAAAAAGGGGAAACATTGATTATTCGAATATGTGAACTCACAGGAACTGCCCTTTCGATAGCATTTAAAAACTCTTCCCCTATCCACCTCATTCGCCAGTAATGGTCCAGAAGATAGTATATTATTATTCAATTATTTATTAACTAAATAAACTCAACATCAAAGGGGTATTAAACTATAAAATCCCATAAAACGACGTAATATATGAGCGTCGAGATGATTTTTCAGCTTACAAAGACCAAGAAAGGCGCGTTTGATACGACGGTTAATATAATGTGGATATTAACTGCGCAAAGTATCTGCCCGTGTATTACCGGCTCATGTCTGGCAGCAAGGATGTCAGTGCATTCAAGGTCTGTGTCGAGGATTCGGGATTGCGCAGAGGTGTAGCGATTATTGACAGGGGATTCCAGTCGGCTTCCAATATAGAGAAACTCGAGGCTGACAAAATCATGGCAGAAGGCAACAAAATAGCGGCGACATGCTCATACGCTGTCGCATGGCTCAAACGTCATCCTGAATACCAATTGGCATGTTCCGGTCCTGCAGCATGCAGTATTGACAGACAGAGGTGACATCAAAATAGAAAACTCGGAAATTAATTTTATACCCCACTCTTGTATATAAAAAAGAAGTTTCGCAAATTTTGCGAAACTTCCATAATTCTTGAGAAAAACCGAATTACTTACGGATACCAAGTTCTTTCTTGGCGATGATCGCGCGGTAACGGTTGATGTCTTTGCGGATCAGATAGTCGAGAAGGCTGCGGCGCTGACCTACGAGAGCTTTAAGAGCGCGGGCTGTTGTATAGTCCTTGTGGTTGTTCTTAAGGTGCTCGGTGAGGTGCTTGATGCGGATTGAGAAAAGAGCGATTTGGCTTTCGGGGCTACCGGTGTCGCCGGGGCCTGTGCCGTAAGTTTCGAAGATTTTCTTCTTGTCTTCTGCTGAAAGATGCATTTTTTTGAGAGATTTAATTAATTAAACAATAAAACTTTTCAGATAGAAAAGCAACCATGGATTTCAAGTTAAAACCGGAATCCGGCGGAGGCACTCTCAGCCTTCGGGCACTTTTCTGCGAAAAGCAGTGCAAAAATACAAAAATATTTGCAAACCACAAAATAAATGATTAAATTTGCAGTCGCAAATGCCGGAAAGGCCGATTAAGACTCTCGCGAAGGGGGCGCCTGCCGGTTCGATTAAAACATAGAAATAAGAAATGTACGCAATCGTAGAAATCAAAGGACAGCAGTTCAAAGCCGAAGAAGGCAAATATCTGTATGTTCATCACCTCGGTGACGAGGTAAAAGAGGGTGAAACAGTTTCATTCGATAAAGTTCTTCTTCTCGACAACGAAGGAAGCGTTAAAGTTGGTGTTCCCACTGTGGAAGGCGCTAAAGTTGAATGTGAAATTGTAGCACCTCTCGTAAAAGGAGACAAAGTAATCGTCTTCAAGAAGAAACGTCGCAAAGGTTATCGTCGTCTCAACGGTCACCGTCAGCAGTTCTCTAAAGTAATTATTAAGAAAATCGTAACCGCATAAACCAAAAAAGAAATGGCACATAAAAAAGGTGTCGGTAGTTCTAAGAACGGCCGCGAATCAGAAAGCAAACGACTTGGAGTGAAAATTTTTGGTGGTTCGAGCTGTAAAGCCGGTAATATCATCAAGCGCCAGCGTGGCACAGTGCATCATCCCGGTCTCAATGTAGGCATGGGTAAAGATCACACTCTTTTCGCTCTTATTGATGGTGTTGTCGTATTCACCACCGGCAAAGAAGGCCGCAAGTTCATCAACGTGCAGCCTCATCAGGCAAATTAATAAGAATTTCAGTTCAAATCAATTTTGCGAAATTAAATAAAGTCATCCCAATCGGGATGACTTTATTTTTTTCGGTGTATACATCAGCAAGTATAGACATCATTCATTACCGGACGAGAGTAGGGACGTGGCGTGCCACGTCTGAGTGTTGCAACAATGCATTACTGGCGGCGTTTACTAAGACGTGGCACGCCACGTCCCTACTCTCGTCCGGTAATACGTCGATTTTTGCGCCACGTCCCTACATTTTGCCGCCCCCATTCGCTTCCGGAGGAATGTATTGGCACGCCACGACATTTGCCAACGAAATTATGAAATAATTTCTGCAATATAACTAATTTCAAAGAGCTACTAAAATACTTAAATTTTAACATCTATTTATTTTTTAATAGTTATTATTGGAAAGTCTTTTAAATTGCACTAAATTTGTAATCTAAAACTTCCAACATCAATGTCAGACAATAAGCTGAATCAAGATACAATCAAAGATATTGAACCAAAAGAAGGCGATTCTGATACAGGGCGCAAACCGAAACGTCATCTCATTAAGACTACATGGCTAAGAAGAACCCTCAAGACACTCCTTGGAATAATTATCGTTATTCTTTTAGTGCCTGTTTTATTATATGTGCCTTTTATTCAGGATTTCGCTGTAAAAACCGCCACCAAGATTGTAAAAGATAAGACCGGGATGGATATCGGGATCGGTCAATTTCGTCTTGGTTTCCCATTAGATGTCAAATTAAACGATGTGTATGTTGTCGAGGCGCAAGGCGACACAATGGTAAAAGCGCGAAATCTGATAGCCGATGTTAAATTATTACCACTTCTTAAACTTGATGTTCAGCTCAACAGATTGCAACTTCTCGACGGGTATTATCGGATGTTGTCTCCCGACTCGTCGATGCTGCTTAAAGTAAATGCCGGATTTTTGGAAGTAGACGACAAGAGTTCGGCAAATCTTGCGGATATGCACATCAACCTGAACAGGGCCAAACTCAAAGACGGGAGCTTGTCGCTTTATATGGATGTGTGGAAAAAAGAACAGACTCCGGAGGATTCAGTCACTTCGTCAACACCGATAGTTATTTTGGCCAATGACCTGAGCTTGGAAAACTTCAAGTTTGGAATGTCCATGCTTCCAACTATCGACACAATGGATGTTGCTCTGAAACATGTTGATATAAAGGGAGCGAAAGTTGACTTAGGTGAAAATCTTGTAAAATGGAAACTTGCAGCCATTAATGGAGGAAATATAGAATATCTTACTCCTACCGCCGAATATATAAAGACTCATCCGGCTCCTCCGTCGCAACCATCCACCGGGCCCCCCATGAGAATAATGGGCGACAGTATTGCTGTTGATTCGGTTTCAGCACTGTATGCAGTCAGGAATGCCAAGCCGCTTCCCGGATTTGATGCATCCTATCTGAAAGTGGATGGGGTTGAAATCGGAATGAGCAATTTCTATAACGAATCGTCAACTGTCAGACTTCCTCTTACGCGTCTGAAAGCCCGCGAACGCAGTGGACTTCAGATCACATCCGGCTCGGGGCTTGTGGGAATAGATTCAGTGGGGTTAACACTAAAAGACCTCGCTGTCCGCACGCTTTTCTCAAACATAAAGGCAACGGCCAATGTTCCTTTCGCAATGATGTCGATGGATCCCAAGTCGCCTATGGAAATATCGGCAGAAGGCCGAATCGGCCTTCCTGACGTTGATGCATTTATGCCCTCGGTTAAAAGTATGACTGCAATGGTGCCGGGGCGTAAACCACTTGATTTTGATATTAAGGCTGCCGGATCGCTTTCAGATCTTATTATTGACAAACTTAACGCCTCCATGACCGGCGTGATAGACCTCAAGGCTGATGGATTTGCAAAAAATCCATTGGATTATAAGAAAATGAAGGCTAAGGTTAATTTTGACGGCACCTTGAGCGACCCCACGCTTGCAGATAAGTTCATTGCGATGCCCGATATGAAGATTCCGGCCTTTACAATAAAGGGTGAGGCTCAGGCCGACGGCCTGTCATACGGGGCTGATTTTACTTTGCTCAGTGATGCCGGTGATTTGGCAGCTAAAGGACACGTGGCTCTGACCCCGGAGAACTATACGGCTGATATCAAGGCAACCGAAATTGATGTGGCGAGATTTGTGCCCGATCTCGGTGTGGGTCGTGTGTCGGCCATTGTTCAAGCCCGAGGACAAGGATTCAATCCTTTGAGCGGCAGGGCTGTTACGGATGCTATAATTGATATCTCGAAAATAGAATACAACAAGCAGTTGTTAAGTAATATCCATATTGATGCCCTTCTGAACCGGGAAGGCAACCTGACATTATCAGCCAATTCACCCAATCCCGGCTTGGATTTCTCAATAGATGGTACGGCAACTATCCAACCCGACGATTATATCTTTGATATAGTTGCTCATCTTAATGATGTGGATTTGCGTAGATACGGCCTTACCGACAGTGTTTGTGCCGGTTCGGGCATCCTTACTTTGCAAGGGGAGGTGAGTCCCGGCAAATGGCTCTATGACGTGCAGATGAATGCAAATTCATTGGAATGGGCCGTTAATGATATGTTTATACATCTCCCCGATGGAATAGCGGCTAATTTCAGATCAGACAGGCTCGCTACAACTTTGTATGTGAACTCCCTGCTTACGATACTCGACTTTTCGGCCGAGGCCAACCTTAAAACACTTATAGATAATTTCTCGGAAATCGGGACTCTTGTCGGCAAGCAGATTGCAGACAAAAATCTTGACATGGAGACTATAAACGACCGTCTGCCTCAGTTCGCACTCGAGGTCAGAGCATCCGGAAGGGGTCTTGCCAATCAGATTCTCGAACCTTCGGGAATGGCAATAGACACAATGTTTGTTTCTTTGGGTAAGGATTCACTTGTGCGTGGAGATGTAATGGTCAGCAACTTCTCGACCGGAAGTATGCAGCTTGATACAATTACACTTGCACTTTCGCAACGTGGCAAACTGCTCGATTACAAAGCGCATGTCGGGAACCGTCCCGGTACACTTGATGAATTTGCAAAAGTAAATCTTAACGGTTATCTCGGTAATAATCGTATAAGTGCATTCCTCAATCAATGGAATCTGAAGGGGGAACAGGGTTATAGAATCGGTCTTACCGCCGCCTTGAACGATTCAATTGTAACCACCCACATCACCCCCTTACGGTCAACCATTGCTTATATGCCCTGGACCTTTAACGACGACAACTTTGTTGACATTAATCTTGTGAATAAGCACATTGAGGCCAATCTTGCGGCCCAAAGTGCGGAGTCAAGTATTATGGCCAAAACCCAATTCCGCCCCGACGGGCAGGAAGAATTGAACGTAAAGATAGAGAATCTGCACATTCAGGATTTCCTGCGCATGTGGGCTTACGCTCCGGATATGACCGGAGACCTGAACACGGATCTTCATGTAATCTATGATAACCGAAGATTTATCGGTGCCGGAACACTAGGCCTTAACAACTTTGTTTACGAAAAAACACCCTTGGGTAATTTCGATCTCGAACTCGACGCCGGATACGGTTTGGATGCAACTACCGACGTAACGGCTGCTCTTAAAATAAATAATCATCCGGCTCTGTTTGCTTCGGCCAATTTAAGGCCCGACGGTGAGGCCATGAAATCAGACTCGATTGGAGTGTCATTATCAAAATTCCCTCTTAATGTCGTGAATCCGTTCCTGGGAGACATGTTGACTCTGGAAGGTTATTTAAACGGTCATGTAAGGATGGACGGTTCGTTCTCGGCCCCTCGAATCAACGGCACATTAGCCTTCGATTCAGTGGCAACGAGAATTCCAATTCTTGATGCAAGCCTAAAATTCGGACAGGATCATATCGATGTCACCGATAACGTCATTTCCTTAAATCAGTTCGATATTTTTGGTGCTAATGACAACCCGTTGACAATAAACGGCACGGTCAATGCAAAGAAATTCTCATCCATTTTGTTCGACTTGTCGGCTAATGCAAATAATTTCCAGCTGATTAAAAGCGACAAACGCTCCAA
This sequence comes from Bacteroides sp., assembly GCA_014802335.1. Taxonomy (GTDB): domain Bacteria; phylum Bacteroidota; class Bacteroidia; order Bacteroidales; family Muribaculaceae; genus Lepagella. Next base: position 18,530 of record JAAVCL010000008.1, read on the forward strand.
AGGAGACATATACGGTAAAATATTTCTTTCGATGGGAGCGACCGTTAAAGGGCCGATGCAACTGTTGAATATTGATGGTAATGTCAACGTGCTTGGCACCACCGATGCCACCTATCGTTTGAATATGGAGCCGGCTCAGCTGCAAAACGGGACGGATGAAGACATTGTGAAATTCGTGAATTTCAATGATACGGTGCAGACTGTGGAAGCTGATACAGTAGCTGTTTCAAACCTTAATATGAGAATTGATGCTCAACTTCGCATTTCTCCGGGAACTCAAATAGAAGTGTTGCTCACAGATTCAGGAACCGACAAGGTCGAGATCACTCCTACGGCCAATCTGAATTATTTCCAGAACTATATGGGAGATATGACATTAAACGGAGTGTTGACTCTCGGCAATGGTATGGCACGATATTCGATTCCGGTAATCGGTGAGAAAACTTTTATTTTCGATCCGAAAAGCACCATCTCCTGGAACGGAAATCTGCTCGATCCTATACTTAACGTCAAAGCCAGCGATGAGGTGAAGGCCAATGTGACAAGCGGCAATACTTCCCGACTTGTTAACTTCTTTGTGACACTGAACGCTAACGGAACTCTGAATAATCCGCGAGTCCTGTTTGATCTCTCAACCAACGATGATATTACAATTCAGAACGAGCTTTCATCAATGAGTGCCGACCAACGGCAGACGCAGGCTATGAACCTTCTGCTTTACGGGCAATATTCGGGCATGAACACGAAGGCCAAAGCAGCAAGCGGAAATATTCTTTACAGTTTTCTGGAATCAGAACTCAATTCCTGGGCTGCAAAAAATATTCGTGGGGTGGATCTCTCATTTGGTGTGAATCAATATGAAAAGACAACAGACGGTGTTTCAAATACAGAAACAAGTTACAGTTATCAGGTCTCCAAATCTCTTTTCAACAATAGGTTCAAGATACAGGTGGGTGGAAATTATTCAACCGACTCGGCCGATGATGAAATAGCTCAGAATCTTGTGAGTGATGTCTCTTTTGAATATATTCTCAAACAAACACAGTCAACCAACATGGCTGTGAAACTATTCCGCCACACCGGTTACGAAAGTATTCTTGAAGGCGAAATAACCGAAATGGGAGCCGGCTTCGTTATGAAAAGACGCTTGAGTTCACTCAGAAGTCTTTTCCGATTCAGAAGAAATAGAAACAGAAATAAAGCCAACAGCGGAATGGAGACTCCTTCCGGCGATTCCCAAAGGAAACAGACCTCCGACACGGTGGCTAATCTTACCGACTCATTGGCAAAGGCCGAAAGATAAGCGAACTATATTAACATTTTCACATCAAAACAGAAAATAGTGAAGTCTATCATATATACAATCAGGAGCGGGATGTTTGCCGCAATGTTTGTGCTGATTCTCGCATCATGCTCCACAACCAAGCGCATACCCGACGGAGAAATGCTATATAACGGGCTTAATCTTGATGTTGAGTCACCGGCCGGACAGAAATTTCCTTCTGAAGTGAAATCAGACCTGATGAAGGCTATCAACGTCAAGCCCAACAATCCGCTGCCGATGATCACTCCTTACAGAAGATCTCCATTTCCTCTGGGCCTTTGGGTCTATAATAACTGGAATGATTCGGCGCGGGGTCTGAAAGGGTGGCTCTATCGCCAGTGGGTGGCCGACCCTGTTCTTGTGAGTGATGTTAAGCCGGAAACACGGGCAAAGATGCTTAAGTCTATTTTGAACGACAACGGCTATTTCTCTTCATCGGTTGAATATGAAATAAAACCAAAGAAAAATCCTAAGATTGCCAATATAGACTATAAAGTAGAAACCGGCGAACCATATCTGATTGACAGTGTAATCTTTCTTAACGATCCCGGCTCGGGCCTTTATCACTTCATAGATTCGATTGCACGTAGAGGATCATATCTGAAAGTCGGCTCTCAATTCTGTGTCGATTCGCTTGCTTCCGAACGGGTTAGAATAACCAATTCCCTCCGAAACCGCGGATATTATTATTTCAAGCCGGAATTTATTGAATTTCTTGCCGACTCGCTTATAACTCCCAAGAGGATTGCACTCAAGATGACTATTGCCGACAATATTCCCGATATTTCGCTATTAAGATTTAAAACAGGGAATATTCAGACGGATGTGTTGCGAAGAAGTACGCGTCGCCCCGGCACGCCCGATACCATCCAGACTAAAAAGGGTGATCTTATTGTTTATCGTCCGGCCAAATTAAGGCCCAATATGATTCCTTCCTGCATATCTTTCAGGAAAGGTAAATATTTCTCCGTGCGCGATATGGATCGCACCCAGCAGCGGTTGGCGCGTCTCGGTATTTTCGGTAATATTCAGATTCAGCCCGTGCCGGTTGATACGAATCCCGACAATGCCACTCTCGATGTCTATATATCTACCCAGTTTGAACAGCCAATGGAGGCTTCAATCGAGGCAAACGTGACTTCTAAATCGAATTCATATCTTGGCCCCGGTCTTATTTTAGGTCTCACCAACAACAATCTTTTCGGAGGAGCTGAAAGATTCAGTATTAATCTTTCAGGCAACTATGAATGGCAGACCGGCGGGGATAGAAGTTCCGTGTTCAATAGTTATGAATTTGGAATCTCAAGCTCATTGGCATTCCCTCGGCTTCTGGCTCCGGCTTTTGTTCGAAGAACCAACAGAGAAATCAACTGGACTACAATCACTTTAAGTGGTAATCTTTTGAATCGTCCTCATTATTTCCGGATGGGTGAGATGTCAGCCGGAATTACATACGACTGGAATTATAGCCGCCGAGTGTCAAACAGCTTCACTCCGTTCAAACTGACCTATACCAAGCTGATGCGCACCACTCATGAATTCGATTCAATTATGGCGGAAAATCCGGCAGTCGCACTCAGCTTCGAGAATCAGTTCATCCCCGAAATGAGTTATACCTACACCTACGAGCGTTGGTTGGAACGGGCCAGAATCAATGGCTTTAATTTCACGGCGACCGTTAAGGAAGGCGGCAATGTTTTCTGGGCACTCTGGAGAATGTGCGGAGTGAAAGGAAGGAAAACTCTGTTCGGCATGCCCTTCTCTCAGTTTATTAAAGGCCAGGCTCAGGTGGTTTATTCACGTCGGCTCAAACCGGGCACAGAGCAATGGCTTGTTTCACGTGTTATGATTGGTGCCGAACATGCTTACGGCAACTCCTCAACCGTGCCCTACGCCGAGCAATTCTATATAGGCGGTGCAAACTCAATCCGTGCATTCACGGTTCGTTCTCTCGGGCCGGGAAGTTATCGTGCTCCCTCATCCGACAAAAATGGATATTTTGACCAGACCGGTACATTTAAACTGGAGTTGAACACGGAATATCGTTTCCCGATAATCAGCTTGCTGCACGGAGCGGCGTTCCTTGATGCCGGTAATATTTGGTTGCTTAAAAACGACCCCCTGCGCCCGGGTGGCACTTTGGAAGCCCGATCTTTCCTTAGAGACATCGCGCTCGGAACCGGTGTGGGACTTCGTGTCGACATAGGCATGATGGTGATTCGCGGTGACCTTGGTTACGGCCTCCATGCTCCGTATAATACAGGACATTCCGGTTATTTCAATATACCGTTCGGAAAAAAGGCATTTGCTTTCCATCTCGCCATTGGTTATCCTTTCTGATCACCTGTAAATTCTGCGATATGAGGAATATCAACCCCGGTGAAAGAAACGGTATGATTGTGCTGGCCCTTGTGGCGATTGCTATCATCGGAGTCTCTTTTATAATGCGTGAAAGCAAAAAGTCTGCAGATGATTACGATCTTCCGGTGATAACAGTCGTTGAACAATCGTCTGACTCAACTGGGAATGAAACTAAAAAATTGAACAATAAAAAGGACACTGACGATATTAAAATAAAAAAGAAGAAGAGCAAGAATTCAAAAAAGGGAAAGAAAAGCGAAGCAGATAAAACAGAAGCATCTAATGGTCGCAGAGGTAATCCGCTCAATGACCCCATTCCCTTAAAAAACAACTGAAACTCTTATAAAAAACAACTGAAACTCTTATTTATAAGAGCCTTAGGCTCTTGTTGTGACTCCTTCAAAAATTCACATAATTGAAAGTGAGTTGGTATCTTCAATTTATTTTTTGTAAATTTGCATTTCCAAAGCAATCAAAGATATGCAGAACATACGCAACATTGCCATAATTGCCCATGTGGACCATGGCAAAACAACACTGGTTGACAAAATGCTTCTTGCCGGACATCTCTTCCGCGAGAATCAGAATGCCGGAGAATTAATTCTTGATAATAATGACCTTGAACGTGAACGAGGCATAACCATCCTCTCGAAAAACGTATCAATAAATTACAAGGATACAAAAATTAATATAATCGACACTCCCGGACACGCAGACTTCGGAGGCGAAGTGGAACGTGTGCTGAACATGGCAGACGGTTGTCTGCTGCTTGTGGATGCTTTTGAGGGGCCGATGCCACAGACTCGGTTTGTGTTGCAGAAAGCTATAAGCATGGGGCTCAAACCGGTGGTGGTCATCAATAAGGTTGATAAGCCCAATTGCCGCCCCGATGAGGTTAACGAGATGGTGTTTGATCTTATGTTCAATCTCGATGCCACTGAAGATCAACTTGATTTCCCCACTATATACGGTTCGGCCAAGCAGAACTGGATGAGCACGGATTGGCAAAATCCGACTGATAATATCACTCCATTGCTTGATGCAATTATTGAATATATACCCGCACCGCGCAAAATAGAAGGTGACCCTCAGATGCTTATCACCAGCCTTGATTATAGCAATTATGTGGGACGAATTGCTGTGGGACGCGTGCATCGCGGCACTCTGAGAGAAGGTATGGAAATAGGCCTTTCTAAGAAAGATGGTTCTGTAACGAAACATAAGATTAAGGAACTTCACACTTTCGAAGGTATGGGCCGTAAAAAAGTTCAGGAAGTAGGCAGTGGTGATATCTGTGCAATTGTCGGTCTTGATAATTTTGAGATCGGTGATACGATTACACTCTATGACAAGCCGGAGCCTCTTCCGCGAATCGCTATCGACGAGCCCACCATGTCTATGACCTTTACCATAAATGACTCTCCATTTTTTGGAAAAGATGGTAAATATGTAACGTCTCGTCACATACAGGAACGCTTGGACCGTGAGTTGGATAAAGACCTGGCGCTTCGTGTTGAAAAGGGCGATAGAGAAGATATGTGGCGCGTATTCGGCCGTGGCGTTCTTCACCTTTCAATCCTTATTGAGACAATGCGTCGTGAAGGTTACGAACTTCAGGTTGGACAACCACAGGTTATTGTCAAGGAAATAGACGGAGTGAAGTGCGAACCGATTGAATCTCTCAGCATAAACGTTCCCGAAGAATACAGTTCGAAGGTGATCGACCTCGTGACACGCCGTAAAGGAGAAATTCTGTCAATGGAGACTCGTAACGACCGCATTGACATAGAATTCCAAATTCCCTCAAGGGGAATCATCGGTCTGCGAAACAATATCCTGACCGCCACTGCCGGAGAGGCCATTATGGCTCACCGATTCCTTGAGTACCAACCCTGGAAAGGAGATATAGAAAGGCGCACAAACGGTTCGTTGATAGCAATGGAGGCAGGCACAGCCTATGCTTATGCAATTGATAAACTTCAAGACCGTGGCAAATTCTTTATCTTCCCGCAGGAAGAAGTATATGTAGGCCAGGTGGTAGGGGAGAATGCCAAAGACAAGGACATCCCCGTTAATGTCACCAAGTCAAAGAAGCTTACAAATATGCGTGCTTCCGGAGCCGACGACAAGGCGCGCATTGTTCCACCGGTTGTATTCTCACTTGAAGAGGCATTGGAATACATAAAAGAAGACGAATATGTGGAAGTAACACCCAATCATATCCGTCTGCGCAAGATAATACTCGACGAAACTGAACGCAAACGCGCCAACCGCTGATTGGGTTCAGAAAAGAAAAGAGAAACAAAAAAAGCATAAGAGGGCCGGTTCGTCAAGAACCGACCCTCTTAAGCCTTTTGACCAATATTGTCCCTGAAACGCCCCGGAGACGAATGGGGGCGGCAAAATGTAGGCGTGCCACGTCTGAATGTAGCGAAGCTGTATTACGGACGGTGTTTGCTCAGACGTGGCACGCCACGTCCCTACATTTTGTCAATGTAATTTCTTAATACACAGGTAAATGGTTTACTTGGGTTTGTCATTACTTTTTGGATTCCAGATATTTGGCATAATATGAATCCAAAATCTCACGGATTGCGGAGCCAATCTTCAGGTATGCATCGTTATCGAGATTGGCGAGTGATACTCGAACTGACCATTTCGGACCGTCAAATCCATCACCGTTCAGCAATACGATTGCAGTGCGCGATGCGAGTCTGATCACCAAGTCAAGTGGTTGATAGGTTTTGTCAATCCACTTCGCGAAGTCATCGCTATAGATTTTACGCGCCCAAACCATCATGTCAATCTCGCTGTAATACCCTGCTCTGTATGGGTCGGGAAGAAGCTTGAATCCGGTAGTGCTCCACAAGTTATGCAATCGATTCTGTATCATCGTTATCAGTTTGGGTTGCAATTCTTCGCGGTGCAGATATGCATAAGCTGCGAATAGAGCCATCTGGATTTGCTGAGGTGTTGACAAGCCCGCAGTGTGGTTCATGGCAACAAGGCGACTGTCGGCCACCAGACGGTCAATGAATCTTAACCCCTCGACATCAAGAGTCATGCTCGAATAGCGTTCGTTAAGCTCCTTCTTGCGTTCTTCTGGAAGCGCTGCAATCAGATCGTCAAAAACATTTGGTCCTTGCTTCAATGCCATGGCGGCCACGCGCCAGCCGGTGGCTCCGAAATATTTCGAGAATGAATATAGGCACAATGTGTTATAGGGAAGTTCATACATCAACGAGCGGAAACCCTCTACAAACGTACCATACACATCATCGGTGATGATCATCAGATTTGGGTTATCATTCTTAACAATGTCTACCAGTTCGTCAAGAACCTCAGGCGAGAAGCAAACGCTTGGCGGATTGGAAGGATTGGTGATGCATACAACTTTTATCGACGGATCACGCAGTTTATCCAGCTCTTCCTTGGGATACTGCCAGTTATGATAGCCATTGGTCTCGTCATCATTAGCGCTGATTTTCACCACATCAAGATTAAATTCCCTAAGAAGCGGAATTTCAAGATAGGGTGTGAATATAGGGGTGAAAAGCGCGATTTTATCACCCTTGTTCAGTAGATAATTTTGCTTCAGAGATTTAAAGGCATAGCACATTCCGGCGGTGCTTCCTTCGGTGGCAAACAGGTCATATTTGGTTTGGTCATCGCCGCCTCCCATTGCCCAACGCAAATATTCGGCTGTGATTTGCTCAGTATATTTTAATATACGTGGGGGAGTAGGGTAGTGGTCACCGGTGATACCGTCAGTGATTTCAAATACAAATTCATCGGGATCTGCTTTAAGCTGTTTGGTGGCATATTCATAGAACTCACGCAGTTCGGGGGCACCTTCGCGATCCTTGTTGTCATCTAAGAACTTTTCAAAGCGCTCGGCAATGCCTTCTTGTTCGGGCGAACCGGCAATGCCCAGTTCCTTGTCGAATGTCATTAAGGACTCAGCATCCTTCATTGCAAACTCACCTAATAAGAAAAATGCCTTGCGAGGACGTGTCAGAATCCAGTTCGGATTGCCACGACCTGCATTGAGCATGGTGGCGGTGCTTTTCTGAGCCCGTTTATCTGCAAGTTTTATCAGTGTGCTTTTGATTTCAAAAGGACTCATCCCCGACAAAGCTTTGATAAACTCCGGATCCTGAGGATTGGAGGGTATTTGATTAAATTGTTGTGCGTTTTCCATAATTATAAGAATTTCTTTAATTTATTATTCAGTTTATAAGGCAGGTGTGAAGTAACCCCGTGCCAATCTATATTCCTTAATTGCATTTAAGACTAAATGAACAGAAGAACCATTGCAACGCCCATAAGAATCAGCAGTGTGTTTCCTATCGCGTAAGTCACGGTGTATCCCATGGCCGGAACCGAACTGTTAAGAGAAGAAGTAATGGCTCCCAAGGCAGCCGTGGTGGTCCTTGAGCCTGCACAGCATCCCAGATTTATGGCAGGGTGAAATTTGAAGATCTTATCTCCTATCCAGATTGAAAGAAGTAACGGAACCGAAGTGGCAACTATACCCATCACAAAAAGCATCCAGCCGACTTCCTGAATACCCGACACGAATGTCGGTCCGCTTTGAATTCCTATTACGGCTATGAACATGTTGAGGCCCATGTTGTTCATCAGCCAAAGTGAGGAATCGGGAATAATTCCGACAGATGGGTGCTTGGTGCGAAGCCAGCCGAAGAAGAGACCTGCGATAAGTGCGCCGCCACTGGTTGAAAGGCTTACCGGCACGTTCCCGACATGTAATGTGAGTGCACCGACTATTGCACCGATTACAATTGCCAGACAGACAAACACCATGTCGGTGGCTGTTGTGGGGTGCTCTTCATAACCGATATGAGGAATAGCGGTGTTAATTTCCTGAGGCAGTCCTTCGAGGGTCAGCATATCTCCCTGCATAAGTTTGGTCTGTGCCAATACCGGAATCGAAATCCCCCCTTGGCGCACTATGCTTTGAATTATTACGCCATACATGTAGGGTTGTTTACGCAACTGGTCTACTGTTAAACCGGCGGCCTTCTTCATAACCATGACTTTCGTTTTCTCAACGCTAAAAGTCAAGAGTTCGGGGTCGTCAATTTCCTTACCGATCCATGTCTCGTCTCCTAATATAAATTCATGACGTCCACTCAAAACGAGTTTGTCACCGCGACTGACAACGCTGTCGGCTTTTGGCATTGTCTCAATCCCCGAAGAGGTTCGGATGCGTTCAACGAATACTCTTGAACCATTGTCCGAGAAATGTTTTTCTATTTCCGATACTTTCAACGGAGTGTTGAAGTGGTCGGAGTCAGCCTGATAGGCTCTGAATTCGATGGGGTTATTTGCATTGATAAATGCAGGATCGGCACTTTCGTCTGATTGGTTAAGTTCTTTTTCCAGCTCTTTGGTGCGCTCACGCACTTTTTTAAGGCCACCGAGCATTGCGGGGCCGATGTTGCCTAATATCCACGCCGAACCGATGGTGCCAAATACGTAGGTCACTGCGTAACACACCGGGATAAGATCTATCCAAGCCTTTTTTGTAGCCTCGTCAAGACCAAGCGTTCCGATCGTATCCGTGCCTATTCCGATGACTGCAGATATGGTCTGGGCTCCGGAAAAGAGACCGGTGGCAATGGCTGCATTATAATTCATTATCTTGGCGCAGCCCCATGTCACTGCAAGACACAACACGCAGACCACACACGCGAAAATAACTTGTTTTATTCCTTGACCTTTTAACGCGCTTGCAAACTGCGGACCGCATTTATAGCCTATGGCAAAAAGAAACAGAAGGAAAAAAAGTGATTTCAAAGGCGCTCCGATTGGAATATTCATCTGGCCCACCAATACGCCCACCAATAAAACTGAGGTCACGGTGCCTAATGATAACGTCTTGTAATGTAATTTCCCAATGAGGAAGCCCAATCCAACTGTGAGAAATATCGGAATTGAGGGGTAGGTGCGGAATGTGTCGATAATCCAATCCATAGGCGGGTAAATGTGTGTGTTGTTTCATAGCAAAGGCCAAAACTCCTTCCAAATCGAAAAGTTAAAATTGCCTTATGAAGTTAATTTGTTTTAATTATAACATCACTCAGATTATTTGAGTTCATTTCGAGGACGTTTATAACTCTTTAAAATGGCTTTCGATATTTCTCGGGATTTTTAATTTCATCAAGAATCGAGAGATAGGATGCATAACGGCTTTCCGAGATAAGATGATCTTCAACCGCCGGGATTACAGCGCAACCGGGTTCTCCGATGTGCTGACAATTGCCATACTTGCAGTTTTCAGACATTTTGAAAATTTCAGGAAAATAATGCGACACTTCTTCCGCTTCAAAATCAATAGTGCCGAATCCTCGGATGCCGGGAACATCAATAAGTTCTCCTCCTCCCGGAATTGAAACCATTTCCGAAAACGTTGTGGTGTGCATGCCCTGATGATGAATATCTGAAATTTTTCCCGTCTTTAACTCCGTTCCGGGCACAAGTGCGTTTATTAATGAGGATTTTCCAACGCCACTGTTGCCTGCAAGTAGTGTAACCTTATCTTTCAAAACATCCCGCAGCTCGGCTATTCCCTCACCGGTTTGGGCGGAAACAGTATAAACCGGATAACCAATCGAATCATAAAGATATGTCATCCCCTCCGCTAATTCTCGGTCATCGTCATCCCAGATGTCACATTTATTAAGTATAAGCATGCCGGGCACGGAATATGCTTCGGCCGTGGCCAAAAAGCGATCGATAAATGTTGTCGGAGTTTCCGGTTCACGCAGAGATATAACCAATGCGGCTAAATCGAGATTGGCGGCTAATATATGAGATTCTTTTGACAGGTTGGAGGCCCTGCGGATGATATAATTTCTTCGCGGTTCTATTGCTGTGATATAGTCGGCATCATCGGCTGCCTTCGAAACAGACACTATATCTCCCACAGCCACGGGATTGGTGGTGCGGATGCCTTTGATTCTGAAATTTCCCTTCACACGGCAGTTTACACATTCTCCATTTTCGGAGAGACGAACTATATAACTGCTTCCCGTGTTGCGGATGACGATTCCTTTACCTACAATCTCGTCTTTTTTTTGCTCATTATTTTGTTTTCGTTTACCCATACTCTTTGTTCCGTTTATGATGTTGTTTAAACGTCTTCAGTAGCATCCGATTTTTAGTATAAAATACGAAAAATTTCGTCGGCAAATGTATGCGTTCCATATCCGGGTGATACGTCGGCAAATGTAGGGACGTGGCGTGCCACGTCTGAACGTTGCGGCGCGTAATCGTTTGCCCAGACGTGGCACGCCACGTCCCTACATTTGTCGGGTAATATTACCCAGACGCCACGTCCATTCCCTCGTCGGGTAGGTGGTGGCAAAATGTATGGCACGTCTACATTGATGAACAATTCCATATCCGTTCAAAATCCTCGGAATGTGTCATAGCTAATTTCCGAGCGCTACTTAATATATTAACATGTATCATCTAATCTTGTTCTGAAACTTTATCCCCCAAAAATTAAAACACTAAAAGTAAGGACACTAAAAAAAGGTGTTCCTACATGGAAACACCTTCTAAAGTCTGTTTTATAACAATTATTTATTGCAACCGCAGCCACATCCAACCTTTTCTTTCAAGCTCTTCTTAAANGCTTCAAATTGAGGTCCGAATTCTGCAAACAGAGCATTGTCAGAATTCTTCTTGATTACGTGGTGAAGGAAGCGCATTGCAAGCACAAACTCTTTTGCATGTTTGTCTTTAGCAAATCCCAGACCTTTTGCACGTTCCACCATGGCTGCAATGTCATGATGACCGCCAAANTTAAAATTAAGTACTTCGGCCATTTTTCCATCCTTGGCCTCGATCATGTTTACATAATAACTTTTCTTTTCTTCCATAGTATTAATGTTTTTATAAATTATTTTATTCGCCGGAAAGATGCAATNCTGATTTATTATGATTTCCGTAATCCATCTCACCGGCTTTATAACTAAAACAATAATTGGTGATTAAAGTATGATTAATAAATACTAAAGTGTTTTAATATGAAAATCGGGCTTGGTTTTTTCTTTTCTTGTGGGTTGGGGTCAAAGTTAATGTTAAATGTTTTAAATTGTTTTGTTTCTAACTATTTTTAATTTCATTTGTTAAAATAATAAATAATTTCTAACACATACTTATTCTAAATTTCTTAAAAGAATCTTCTTTATATAAGACTATTATAGGGAGTAAATATAATTCAAAGNCAACTTTGAAGAGAATTCAGTAGATCCATTAGAAATTAAGAAATAGATGATAAAGATCAGGTGATTTATCAAAAATCCCGGTCGTTTTAATAAAAAAATGTGAAATTGTGGTATAAAAATTTTGATAAATGTTAAATTTTTCTCAATTTTGCATTCGAAATGCGATAAGTTTAACTAAAATTATTTTAAAATGAACATTGAATCAATTGGAACATGGGCTGGTGAAGTATATAAAGCTCTTGAAAGCACAGAGACAAAGGTGCTCAGCATGAAAGAACTTAAAAAAGTTACCAAGCTCAAGAAAGATGAATTGATGGCCGCTCTCGGTTGGCTTGCACGTGAAGGTAAAATCCTTCTTGCCGAGAATGATGAGGCTGTTGAAGTAAAACTTGTATAATCATTGTCAACGCTGCTTAAGTAAATGCAGCTGATGATCAGAAATTCTTGGTTTGCAAATATGCAAGCCTATTTCTAAACATAACATCAGGGGCGACTCGAATGAGGCGCCCCTGATGTTATGTTTTATAAACTCTTAATGAAGTCGTTTAAACGATCTCAATTATTTTCGGAAAGGCACAGACCAAATCACCCTTGTGGGCACGTTCTTGCCGTCTATTTTTCCGGGTTGCCATTCGGGCATGGTGCTTAATATGCGGATTGCTTCTTTATTCAGGCTGGCCTCAACCCCCCGAATGATGGATATGTGGCTTATGGAGCCATCGGCATTCACAACGAACGAGCAGGTGACGCGGCCTTGAATACCACGTTCGTAAGCTGCGCGGGGATATTCCCTGTGTTGATTTATAAATTTCATAAGAGAGGAATCTCCGCCCGGAAAACTTGGTTTTTCTGTTACATAATCGTATTCATAGACTTCTATGTAGCTGATGCATCCGGTTTGATTCGTGCCGATATTGACCCTGCAGGTTTGCGATAAGGCCGGCGTGGAATATATAGCAGCTCCAAGTCCTAAAATGAGTAAGGTTTTATGGATAGGTCGTATCATTATTTGTTGTTTTAAAGCAAGCCTCAGAAAATTAGCGAAGTTATGAGTCAGCTCTTCATGGACATTTCTACTTGCGTATGCAAATTTAAATTCTTATTCTGAATTTTGCAAAGCTCAATGTTTAATAATAGTTAAAGATTGTTGCTGAATCTCCTCTGATGTCCGGATAATATACGCAACTACTCTTCGTTTAAATATTATGTGTTATAAGTTCGTGCATACATGCCATAAGTTGCTACGTATCGTAGTGATTCCACTGCTGCTTTTATTTACACCTGTCTTAAAAGCCGAGAATACGAGTGATGGTTATAACTTTCTGAATATTCCGACGTCCTCCCATGTGTTCGCATTGGGCGGCAATAATATTGCAATTATAGATGATGACGTTACGCTGGCCGACCAGAATCCGGCCCTGATTGGCCCTGAACTGGAAAAGCAGATAGCTGTCAATTACATGTATTATATGAGTTCCGGCAACTTCGCGGGGATTCGTTTTGGCAACGGAGCCGGCGAGCATAGTGCCTGGGCCATAGGTATGCGATATTTAAATTATGGAAAGTTTGATGGTTATGACGAGTTTGGTTCGTCTACCGGCCAATTCACTCCGTCCGATCTTGTTTTTGAGGGCACCTATTCCCGCGATATAACCGACCGCTGGCGTGGGGGAGTGAACCTTAAAATGGCGTATAGTTCATACGAACAATATTCAGCTTTTGCAATTGCTGCAGATCTTGGCGTGAATTACTATGATGACGAAAAAGACCTGTCGTTTTCAGTAGTTCTTAAAAATATGGGTGGGCAGGTGAAACGCTTTCATGAACGCTATGTGAGAGTTCCATTCGATATTCAGTTTGGTTATATGCAGGGCATCGGAACGTCTCCATTTCAAGTTTCGATTACCGCCAATAACCTGACCCGTTGGAATATTCCCTATTACGAATACAAGGATGATGAGTCGGGCCAGCTTTTGCACGAGAAAAAAGGCTTCTTTACAAATTTCTTCAGACATCTTATTTTCGGTCTTCAATATGAGCCGTCTGAGAAATTTTATGCTGCCCTTGCTTATAATTACAAAACGCACTCAGACATGAGCGCTTTCAAAAGCTCATTCTTTTCAGGATTTTCTCTTGGCCTTGGTTTCAGAACCCGTGGCTTCTCGGTTGGTGCGTCTTATGCAATGCCACATAAATCAGCCTCAAGCCTTATGATTAACTTGAGTTGCTCGATTGGAGAATTACTATAAGGTCCCGGCCACTAAGGCCAAAATTCAGGCTCTAGCCACTAAAGCCACAATTCAGGCTCCGGCCACAATAATTATTTAACGCCGCGGGGCGGGGGAGTTGTCAGGTTTTATTCCAGAGCGTCGCTAAGTATTCTCTCCAGATCGGGGGCTGATACTTTTACTGTTATTCTTCCCCCTTGAGCCACAGAAATGCTGCCGGTTTCTTCAGATACAATAACGCACACGGCATCCGTAACCTGACTCATTCCCAAAGCTGCGCGATGTCGCAAGCCCAGATTCTTTGGGATATTCATGTCATGGCTTACGGGCAAGATGCAACCTGCCGCCGCAATGCGGTGATTGGCAATTATCATGGCTCCGTCGTGAAGGGGTGAATTCTTAAAAAAGATATTCTCGATAAGACGAACGTTTATAGCTGCATCAATCATGTCGCCCGTTTTTTCAAAATCAGTAAGCGGTATTTTTCTTTGAAAAACAATTAGGGCTCCCGTCTTTGATTTCGACATGGACATGCAGGCATAAACTACGCTCATTATTTCGCCATGATTGCTGTCGTTGCTCTTGTGGTGTCGGAACAAGCGCATGAAATTCTTTAAATTTCCCCGGGCTCCAAGATCGGTTAATACCCGTTTTATCTGATCTTGAAACAGAATCACAAGCACTATCAGGCCAATACTCATAAACTTATCAACGATAGTTCCTGTGAGGCGCATATCGAAAATCTCGTAAGCCACCACCCACACAACTATAAACCCGAGCACTCCATAGAATAATGACAAGGTTCCGCTGTTCTTCATCAATCGGTAGAGATAGAACAGCAACAGGGCGACAATCAGAATGTCGATTATGTCTTTAATGCCGAAATGAATCATAAGAGGGAGTGAAGATGTGAGAAATTCAAAAAATTGTGGTGTTTCGCGTATTGTCTGAATAGGTTGTGCTGATCACTTGTTGCCCGGGAGAATGCGCCTGTTGCAAAGCGATGAAAAGCTTCACGGTTTCCACAGCTTCCTTCACATCGTGTACTCTAAGGATAGAGGCTCCGTTCATTAATGCGACCATATTGAGGGCGGTGGTGCCGTTAAGAGCTTCATCTGCCTTTACATCCAGGGTTTTGGTAATCATGCTCTTTCTCGACATGCCCGCCAGTACCGGGCCTATTTCCTTAAACGCATGCAAGTGGGAAAGCAACTCGAAATTTTGTTGAGTGGTTTTGGCAAAGCCGAATCCCGGATCCACTATCACATCGCATACTCCGAGACTGTGAAGGGTGTCTGCCTTAAAAGCGAGATCTGACAAAACTTCCGCCGTAACATCAGCATAATCTGTGAGACTCTGCATTGTGGCCGGGGTGCCGCGTGTGTGCATTAAAACGTAAGGCACTTTTAGATCGGCAATAGTTTCAAACATCCGGTTATCAAGCACCCCCCCGCCGATGTCGTTTATGATATCTGCACCTGCCTCAACACATTTTCGCGCCACATCCGCGCGAAATGTATCAACTGAAATAATGCACTCGGGAAACGAATGTCTCAATTCGTTCAAAGCCGGTAAAAGACGGCCCAACTCCACTTCCGCAGAAATATTCTCAGCTCCGGGACGTGAGGAATAACCCCCGATGTCAATTATTTGCGCGCCGCTGCTGATCATTTCGGCAACCCGGTTGCACAGTTCATCAAGCGCTACACGACTGGAAGCATAAAAACTATCAGGCGTGACATTGACAATTCCCATAACTATGGGCTCAGTCCAGGTATGCAGTTCTCCTCGAATATTAAGGCTTAGGAAGTTACTTTCATTCTTCATGTCGCGAATTTAGCACTTTTTTTGTTTATATGAAAAATTTTAATTAACTTTGCANTCGGTTTTGCAATCTCTGGTAAGACGTGGAAGCTTATTAAATTGCAAATAATTAAATAAATATAAGCAATGGACTTAATTAAGATCGCAGAGGAGGCTTTTGCTACTCCCAAAAAGAAATGTGATGAATTCGGCCCTGGCGATACTATCACTGTAGCTTATCGCATCAAAGAGGGTAACAAAGAACGTATCCAGCAATATCGTGGCGTTGTTATTAAAATCAACGGTCACGGTGATAAGAAGCGTTTCACTGTCCGCAAGATTTCTGACGGTATTGGTGTGGAACGTATTTTCCCGATGGAATCTCCCTTTATCGAGTCTATCACTGTAAACAAATATGGTAAGGTGCGTCGCGCTAAACTTTATTACCTCCGTAATCTTACCGGTAAAAAGGCTCGTATCAAAGAACGTTTTGTTAAGAAAGCAAAATAATATTTGTTTTCATCCACTGTTAAAATTTCGACCCGGCTATTTATGTCGGGTCGTTTTTTTAAACTATTTTTGTTAATTTTGCATTCAGATTAAATTTAAGCTTGCTTTGTAATGATTTTTTTACTCTTTCGAGTGTTAAATATATAAAGACGATGGAAATCTATCGTCAGAACTTTCACGATTATAAACTGAATTCTACATACAATGTCAAAAAAAGCGTTATTGATTATCCTTGATGGATATGGCATCGGTGATCATAAAAAAGACGATGCAATTTTCAACACTCCGACTCCTTATATGGATTCGCTCGTGGCAAACTATCCCAATTCTCAGTTGGAAGCCAGCGGTGAAAACGTAGGTTTGCCCGACGGCCAGATGGGTAACTCTGAAGTTGGACACCTCAATATCGGTGCCGGGCGAGTTGTATATCAGGACCTTGTAAAGATTAACCGTGCCATTGCAGACGGTTCATTTGCAAAAAATCCTGAGATTGTGTCAGCCTTCTCTTACGCCCGCGATCATAATGTGCCCATTCACTTTATGGGTCTTACATCTTCAGGCGGAGTGCACTCATCGCTCGATCATCTCTATGCCCTCTGCGACACTGCAAAGGCTTACGGCCTGCAAAAAGTATTTATCCATGCTTTCATGGATGGACGTGACACCGACCCGAAGAGCGGTGCCGGATTCCTCGCTGAGGTTGAAGACCATTGTAAACAAAGCGCCGGGGTAATTGCTTCGGTTGTGGGGCGCTATTATGCAATGGATCGTGACAAACGTTGGGAACGTCTAAAGGAAGCTTACAATCTCCTTGTGTATGGAGAAGGAAAGCATACCGATAATGTGGTTAAAGCCGTTGAAGAGTCATATAGCGAAGGCGTGACAGATGAATTTATCAAGCCGATAGTTAATGACACGGTTGACGGCCGCATCGGTGCGGGCCATGTTGTGATATTCTTTAACTATCGTAACGACCGTGCAAAAGAACTTACCACGGTGCTTACTCAGCACTCTGAAGACGGCATGAATCCTATTCCTGATCTTCAGTATTACTGCATGACGCCCTATGATAATTCGTTCAAAGACGTGCATATTCTTTTCGATAAGCAGGATGTGCCCGACACATTGGGAGAATATCTTTCAAAACTTGATAAAAAACAGCTTCACATTGCCGAAACAGAGAAGTATGCACACGTAACGTTCTTCTTTAATGGTGGTAGGGAAGCTCCATTCGGTGGTGAAGACCGTATTCTTGTGCCTTCACCAAAAGTTGCGACTTACGATCTTCAGCCGGAAATGAGCGCTCCTGAAGTGACCGAAAAACTTGTTGACGCAATNGATTCTGAGAANTATGATTTTATTGTNGTGAATTTTGCCAACGGTGATATGGTTGGCCACACCGGAGTCTACGANGCTATTCAAAAAGCCGTGGCTACGCTNGACAAGTGTGTGGAAAAGGTNGTGGAAGCTGCTAAATCTNATGGATATGAGACTATTATTATAGCCGACCATGGNAATGCCGACCACGCCATGAATGAAGATGGCTCGCCAAATACCGCTCACTCTCTCAATCCTGTGCCCTTCATTTACATTGGNGAACACAAGGATGCGAAAACCAAGAATGGACGTCTTGCCGATGTGGCTCCATCTTTGCTTCATCTCATGGGCTTGGAACAACCCGCTGACATGACAGGCGAAAATCTTATTGAATTTTAAAGAAAGGAAATAGAAATGCTAAACAAAAAAATAGAAGATGCTCTCAATGAGCAGATTAATGCTGAGATGTGGTCATCTTACCTATATCTCGCAATGTCGCTCGATTTTGACAACAAAGGCCTTAAGGGAGTTGCCAACTGGTTCCGTGTTCAATATCAGGAGGAGCAGGCACACGCACTGGCGCTGATAGATTATCTGATTGCCCGTGGCGGCCGCGTCGTGTTAAAACCAATAGCAGAAGTNCCCACCGAATGGGCNGATGCTCGCGAAGCNTTCAACCAGACTCTCGTTCACGAAAGGAAAGTCACTTCTCTCATTCATAATCTTTATGCAATGGCCGAAGATGAAAAAGACTTTGCAACCCGCCAGAANCTAAATACTTTTGTTGCCGANCAAGTTGAAGAAGAAGATACCGTAAGGCAGATTATTGATGATCTGAANCTGGTTGGAAACGATGGTGTGGGTCTCTTCCAACTTGACCGTGAACTTGCTCAGCGTCAATTTGTGGCNCCCACTCTTTGATAAATGTTTTTTGTTACCGTCTGTGAACNGTTGATAAAAAATTTTTGAAATACGTCCGGATAACGAGACTTTTCCTCTCCATTAGGAAGAAATGTTGACTATCCGTATAAAAATTGAATTTGCTAANTGAGTCTNTTTCTTAAAGTAAACTCAGTTAGTAAATTCAATTTTTTTTACTATTTTTGCAATGAGTAGCTNTAAGAAATTAGCTNTGACTTATNTTCGGGTATTTTTTTGAATGTATCAGGAATTGACAAGAAGGAGTTTAGCCGACTAAACCACTCCTGAANAATTTCAAAGACATCAAAAAATCGTTGGCAAATGTAGGGCGTGGCGTGCCACGTCTGGATAAACCGAGCCGCATTACCGGACGAGTGTAGGGACNACGCATAATTGGCCGAGTGTAGGGATGTCCCATNACCGGACGAGTTCCGGGACGTCCCATNACCGGACGAGTGTAGGGACGTGGCGTGCCACGTCTGGGTAAACANCATCGNTTTACCNCATCGTAACAATCAGACGTGGCACGCCACGTCCCTACATTTGCCGATGAAAAAGATATAACCTGAGTAAAAGCATAGCCTCTAAAAGTTGCTTCCGGATAGACTAATCTTAAATATCTGCTCCTTAAATTCTTATATCATAAATTTTAACNACTATAAAAAATTTCTTAATCGATGAACCATATATATAGAAAATTTTCTTCAGTTTGTTTAGCAATTTTATTGCTTGTTTTGGTCTCGGCTCCTGCCGGTGCCCAAAAATTGGTGATTCTGCACACCAATGACACTCATTCCAATATAGATATTTCACCTGACGGCAAAGGTGGAATACTTCCACGTATGGCAATAATTGATTCGGTGAGAAGTAAGGAAAAGAACGTTCTGCTTATTGATGCAGGTGATGCCGTGCAAGGTACTCTCTATTTCAAGTTCTTCAAAGGCGATGTGGAATACCCCCTGTTCAATATGATGGATTATGACGTAAGAATCCTCGGAAACCATGAATTTGATAATGGNCTTGATGATTTGGCCCGTTATTGGAAAGATGTAAAAGGAGCGCGTCTTTCGGCAAATTATGACTTTTCTAAAACTCCGGCCAAGGATTTNTTCATCCCTTATACTATAAAGAAATTCGGNAAGAAAAANGTTGGTATCATGGGCCTTAATGTTGATCCTCAAAGTCTTATATCGGAAGAAAACTATACNGGCATGGAATTTAAGGATATTATTGAGACTGCTAATGCCACTGCTTCCNAGTTGAAGAAAAAAGGCTGCGACCTTGTGGTNGCCGTNACCCATATAGGATACGAGGTTCCAAACGGTAAAACNGATGATGTCTCGTTGGNCAAAGCCTCTAAGGATANAGATATTATTANCGGAGGCCATTCACACACCTATGTTAATCCNGACACTCCCGANAAAACTCCTTACTGGTTCAAGAACTCTGTAGGAGAAGATGTGCTTGTGACGCAGACCGGTAAATATGGCAATAACGTCGGATATATTTCACTTGATTTGAATGATTTTCATTCAGGAAAGATAAATTATCGCTATATACCCGTTACCGACCGTTTTGCTCCCGACACGTATTCTGTAAAGATGCAGGAATTCATCAAACCGTTTAAGATTAAAGTTGATTCCGTAAATAATCATGTTATAGGATGGTCGGAAATTAATATGCCGAATGGTAAGTCTAAAGGTGCTTATGCAAATTGGGCGGGCGACTTCGGGGCTTGGTATGGTCGCCAAATTATTGACAGCCTGCGTAAAAACGGTGTTGAAGTTCCTTCTCTTGCATTTGGACTTATGAATGTCGGCGGTATCAGGCAACCTATGTATCAAGGCCCTGTGACAGAAGGGCAGATTCTGGCTACATTTCCCTTCTCAAACCGAATGAGACTCATTGAATTGAATGGGAAAGACATAATTGAGACAATGAAAATAATTGCACCCAAGGGGGGAGAGGCCGTTAGTTCGGAAGTGAAAGTTGTGGTCGATTCCGTGGGTAATTATCTTAATATGGCAATAGATGGAGTGGCAATTGATCCTGAAAAAAAATATGTTGTCTCAACTATCGACTATGTAGCGAACGGAAACGATGATATGACTCCGATGAAGAGACATCGCGAAATATGGCGTGATGATAAGGAAGTTTCCGTGCGCATACTTGAATATATTTATCATCTTACGTCTCAGGGGATTGGTTTATCGGCCGATGAAAATCCGAGATTCATTGAGACAATAGCCGATAAAGTAAAGTAGGAATTCGCAATCAAGTTCTTATAGATGAATAAAGCCGGATTTATTCACGCTCAATTTAGTTAAAGCTGCGCAATGATGAAGTGGGGGATACTGTTGCTGCTGAGTATGGTGGGATTTCTTTCATGTGAAAGGCGCCCCCCACTCACACAGACTGCCCCTGCGCCCGAAATTGAACTTGCGGATTTGAGTGAAGAGGCCTGGAAGCGTGCAGATTCAATTCTGCATACATTTACGCTAAGACAGAAAGTGGCGCAAATGTTCATGCCGGCTCTCTATGCCACAGGCGACTATTGGACAATAAGACAAGCTCGCGAATATGCAGACAGTTGTATAGGAGGCTTAATCCTTCTCAAAGGGGATGTATCGGGAGCGCGCGTAATAGCCGACACTGTTAGGCACCTTGTGAAGATTGCCCCCTTTGTGGCAATAGATGCAGAGTGGGGGTTGGCAATGAGACTTGTTGATGCACCGGAATTCCCCGACAATAGTTCGATAAGTGAGTCGGTGGACGATCAATTAATGTACGACTATGGCACGGAACTTGCCCGGGAGTGCAGAATCTTGGGAATCAATATGGTTTTGGGTCCGGTTGTTGATGTCAGCACTCCCGACAGTTATATGAAACGCAGATCATTTGGGGGAAATCCAGCCAGGGTTGCCGACATGGCGGTCGCCTACGCAAGAGGGCTGGAGGATGGTTGTGTGATCAGCGTGGCGAAGCATTTTCCCGGTCATGGGTCTGTCACTGTAGACTCTCATAAGAAAAAAGGGATAATAGCCAGGAGTTTGAATCAGATGGATTCAACCGATATATATCCTTTCCGTCAATGGATTCAAAATGATTTAAGCGGAATAATGGTCGGGCATCTTGCAGTTCCGTCAGTCGACCCGGAGATGTTGCCGGCTGCTGTCTCGAAGGCCGTTATCGGCGATTTGCTCAGAGATGATCTTGGATTCAAGGGGCTTGTTCTGACTGATGCTCTAAACATGAAAGGAGCCGAAGGTTATGGGGCAGCCGATGCCATAAAAGCGGGCGCGGATATTGTGCTTGCTCCTCTAAACACATTTGAAGAAATTGACAGTGTGATAGAAAAAATTCAGGAGGGTTATATATCTGTGGGCGAAATCGACACGCATGTAAGGAGAATCTTATTCTATAAATGTCTCTTCGAACCGGGCATAAACAAGAAAGTCGGAAAAATGGGCCAGAAACTCTCCAATCCAATCACAGATACGATTTCAAAAAGGTTAATAAGAAAAAAATAACTCCGCAGGTGCCTGCGGAGTTTATTTCTTTTGCCAATCAGCAAAAATCGATTATTTGCCCGACATGTGGTCTGAAACTGAAAGATTCAGACGACCTTTGGCGCGACGGCGTGCGAGAACTTTACGGCCGTTTTTAGTAGCCATTCTCAGACGGAAGCCGTGCTTGTTGATTCTTCTGCGGCGTGAGGGTTGATAAGTCCTTTTCATTTTATTGAATTTTTAAATTTGCAAATTTCTGAATGTCTTGGCCTTACATATATTTTTGACATTCGGGTGCAAAATTAATCAAAATTTTTAACATTACCAAATTTCAATATGTTATATAGCACTTTTTTCATTTTTTAATTCTCATTTTTTATAGCGGATAAGGTCTATCTATTTCGTTAATAAAAGTTTTTTTGTAATTTTGCAATAGAATTGGTAAGGTAATAGAAGTCGGTTGCCGATTGATCTTGTTTAAGTTAATCTTGATAGTTGGCATAAAGACACTCTTTTAGATTCATAAAAGGTTAAACGACTCTTATTCTGCTGTTCCCGATTCATATTTTAGGATAGTGCAGTTGCATAGAATTATGTTTGCATTATTAGAATTACTTGATAAAAACATAAACTAATAAAAGACTTAAAAGCAATGATGAATGCTCAGGACATCAAGAACGGAACTTGTATCCGTCTTGATAATCGTCTCTATTTCTGTGTGGAATTTCTCCACGTAAAGCCCGGTAAAGGAAACACTTTCATGCGTACCAAACTCAAAGACGTGGTTGATGGCCGTGTGATTGAACGCCGTTTCAATATTGGTGAAAAGCTTGAGGACGTACGTGTTGAACGTCGCCCTTATCAGTATCTCTATGCTGATGGTCAGGATGACATCTTCATGAACAATGAAACATTCGAACAAATTCCTATCAGCAAGGATCTCGTAACCGGTTCTGCTTTCATGAAAGAAGGCGATACTGTGGAAGTTGTGTCTGATGCTTCAACAAATACAGTGCTCTATGCTGAAATGCCCCTTAAGACCGTTCTTAAGATTACTTATACCGAACCCGGACTTAAAGGCGACACTGCAACCAATACACTCAAGCCCGCTACTGTAGAAACCGGTGCAACAGTTAAAGTTCCTCTTTTCATCAATGAAGGCGAACTTATCGAAGTTGACACTCGCGATGGCAGCTATGTTGGCCGCGTGAAGGCTTAATTTTCCTCTCAGATCATTATGAAAAATCCGGATACCCTCCTCTTTTCCATTATAGTGCCTGTTTATAACAGGCCCGATGAAATTGCCGATCTTCTTAAAAGTCTTGAGGTTCAGACGGATTCCGGATTTGAAGTTGTTATTGTCGAAGACGGTTCAACGCAACCTTGTCTAAACTCGGAAGTGGGTCGTGACGGTACGTTGAAAGTGCAGGGACATGACAATATAAGAATACAGTATTTTCGTAAAGAAAATGAAGGGCGAAGCATCGCCCGTAACTACGGTATGAACAGAGCCAACGGAGATTATTTTGTCTTCGTTGACTCTGATTGTATTTTACCCCCGGAGTATATCGAAAGACTTCGAGATTGCCTGAAGGTAAACCCGGTGGACTGTTTCGGTGGTCCGGATGCGGCTCATGATTCTTTTACCCCGACTCAAAAGGCCATCAACTTTGCAATGACTGCATTTCTCACCACCGGTGGAATCAGAGGCGGAAAGGTCTCGATGGAAAAATTCACTCCGCGTACTTTCAATATGGGCTTTTCGAAAGAAGTGTTCGATAAAGTCGGAGGTTTTAGGGAAATGTTCAGTGAAGATATCGACATGTCTACGAGGATTCGGCTTGCCGGCTATTCGATATCTTTATATCCGGACGTGTATGTTTATCACAAAAGACGCGGCAATCTTGCCAAATTCTGGCGACAGGTGCATGTGTTCGGAATGTCGAGAATTACACTTCAGCTCCTTTACCCGGGCTCAATGAAAATCGTGCATTGGTTGCCGGCAATTTTCACTATCGGAGTGGCCCTTCTGGTTTTGGGTTCGATATTCTATCCCTGGTTGCTTATTCCTCTTGGTGTTTATATTGTTGCTCTCTGGATATCCGCACTGTGCGAAGTGAATAACTTTAAAATATCCTTGCTTGCTGTGGCGGCCTCTTTTACGCAGTTATTCGGTTATGGAACCGGATTCATAAAGGCTTACGTAGATAAGATAATCCTGAAACGGGGACGCAATGTTCAGGAAGAAATAGAGATTAGAAAGGGAAAAAACGAAAAATTGTAGCAGACTCTCTAACTACGGATGGAAAAACACACTCTGACTGATGCTGACAGAACAGTATCTCAGACCTTTACACAATATCAGAATAATTCTCAAATCCTCACCGTCAAGGAAATGGATGTTGATGACCAACCCCGTGAGAAATTGAAAAAATATGGGGTTTCTTCATTGACAAATGCTGAGCTGTTTGCAATAATTCTCAGAACCGGAGTCAGAGGGTATCCGATCACAACTTTATGTCGGGACTTGATGAAAGCAAACGACAATTTATTTTTAAACCTCGAAAGAAAAAGCATAGAAGAAATAATTTCAATAAACGGGATCGGAGAAACGAAAGCTATGCAAATTGAGGCTGTGATGGAAATCGTGAGGCGTTACAGTCGTGAGAAAATAGGCGACCGTATATGTATCCGGACTTCACGGGACATTTATGAAATGATGAAGCCCGAAATTGCAAATCTGCCGCACGAGGAAATGTGGGTAGTATTTCTCGACCAGCGCAATGCGGTGATTGGTAAATACAAAGCCAGTGAAGGAGGGCACGCCGCAACGGTCTTTGATGCTAAGAAAATTTTGCGTCAGGCCATTCTTGCCCGTTCGCAAGCCATTATTCTTTGTCATAATCATCCTTCGGGCAATCTTCGCACATCTCCGCAAGACGATATGATAACCAGGAAGCTGAAGTCTGCATGTGAGGCAATTGAGTTAAGAATGCTCGATCATATTGTTGTTACAACAGAGGGCTTCTACTCTTATGCCGACAGTTCAACAATAATGAACTAATTTCGGGCTTAATCCCACGCAAAAATTATCAAAATCTTTATTTACATTAAAAAAAGTCTCCGGTGGATACCACCTGAGACTTTCACCCGGTCACGTAATAATTATAATTTTGACCCTTTATAAGGACCTTGAACGGCCGGTTTTAAGTTTATGTAGAAGCCTGCACTCTCAAAAAAAGAATAATTAATCAGGCTTGTGCAATTCGTAATTTAAATTCTTTATCTATAAAACATCTTCAGCAGGAAGAAAGTTCACAATAAAAAATTTTTTATTCAAGTTTAGTGTGACATGCACTTTGTTTAGTGCGTCAGCACAAAAATTTTAAAGAGCTAATTAGCCGTTGATAGTGCCTGCCAAATCCTCAAACATACCGATTGAGAATAACCAGTAGAGAAGAATAAACACAAGAATAAGAACACCAAGCCACAACCAGAGTTTATTATTCTTTCTGGCATTCTCGTTATATCTTGCTTTTTGATTGGCGCGGGCAGCTTCGCTGGCTCTTTCTTCTTCGCGGCGAATTTCGTTATCTTTATTGCTCATAGCTTTTTGTTGTTTAGTTTAGACGTACAGTTAATAGTCGGAGTGTGTCACTCCGTTGATGCAATCGTTGTTGCATCCGTTTATTAATTAAACATAATACAATGCCAAATAGTTTTGAAAATTATAATGTTTTTGTCTTAACGGCTCAGAATGGAGCCACATCTTCACCGGGCAGAGGGGAGAGGTCGGGACCTCCTGAAAGATTGTTTGAAAATGCAAATCCTTCGGTATTGACAGCTGAAGAATCATTATTCATTCGCGAGTCTTCGCGGCGAGTTTCAAGCGCCCCGAAAGCCGCGTTTATCATATCGGCATTGTCATTCCAATTCTCGAATCGGGCAAATCTATTCACAAATCTTAATTTAACATCGCCCACTGCGCCGCTTCGGTGTTTGGCCACAATCAGCTCGGCCAATCCCCGGATATCATTGCCATTTGCATCCTCCGAACTTTTGGTATAATATTCCGGACGGTGAATGAAGCAGACGATATCTGCATCCTGTTCGATTGCACCCGATTCACGAAGGTCTGATAGTACGGGTCGTTTATCTTCGCGCGTTTCGGTGCTTCGGTTCAGCTGGGAGAGTGCTATTATAGGAATGTTCAGCTCTTTGGCAAGTGCTTTAAGAGAGCGTGATATGGTCGACACTTCCTGTTCGCGGCTGCCAAGTTTCAGTCCTGTGGCATTCATCAGCTGCAGATAGTCGATCATTATTAGCTTAACGCCATGCTCGCGAACCAGACGACGGGCTTTTGTACGCAATTCGGTGATTGATAACCCCGGAGTTTCGTCAAGATACATCGGCGCCGTATATACAGAGGCGATACGTGTGTTTAGCCTGTCCCATTCTTCCTGCGACAGCTGGCCACTCTTTATTTTCTCACCCTCCAGATTGGCAACATTACTTATCAGACGTTTAACAAGTTGAACATTTGCCATCTCGAGAGTAAAGATTGCGACCGGAGTGCCATAATCTATGGCCATATTTTTAGCCATTGATAAAACAAATGCCGTTTTTCCCATTGCCGGGCGCGCCGCGATGATTATAAGATCAGAATTTTGCCACCCCGACGTCATACGGTCAAGTTCATCATATCCGGTTTTGAGTCCCGACAGACCGGTCGTGGTATTGGCGGCAGTCTGTATTTGCTCAAGGGCAAGGTTCAAGACCGGGTCGATTTGGGTAACCTCTCTTT
This sequence comes from Bacteroides sp., assembly GCA_014802335.1. Classification (GTDB taxonomy): domain Bacteria; phylum Bacteroidota; class Bacteroidia; order Bacteroidales; family Muribaculaceae; genus Lepagella. The sequence goes on from JAAVCL010000008.1 coordinate 45,565, forward strand.
TAAGATGTGTCTGTGAGATTTCAAACAGCTGGCCCTCCGCTTCTTGTAAAAGGTCGTCAACATCATTGCTTTCATCGAATGCATCTGTCGATATTTTTGATGCAAAAGAAATCAGCCTCCGCGCCAAAAATTTCTGTGACACGATTTTTGCGTGATACTCCACATTGGCTGCTGAGTAAACACGAGATGTCAGTTCCATTATATGAACCGCGCCCCCAACTTCTTCAAGTGTGCCGTTCACACGAAGTTGTTCGGTTACGGTAATCATATCTATGGGGCGCTGATTGAAGCCCAGTGTGCTGATTGCATCATAAATCTTGGCATGTCGCGGATCATAGAATGCATCGGGCGTCAGAAAATCGGCCACATTCATATATGCATCCTTTTCGAGCATCAAGGCTCCGAGCACAACTTCTTCAAGGTCTGTATCGTGAGGTGGTAGCTTTCCGGTAGGATCCTCTTTTATAGGTTGGAAAGCAGGTTTCTTTAGTTTTCTTTGTTCTGCCATGCTGCAAATTTACAAAAAAATCATTGAAGTCGTTTAAATGCGTCCCAACGTGAGGGCACAGACCAACCATATTGAATATCCGAACATGGTCATTGCGGTTTTTCCAAGCAACGGATTCAGCTCCGCTCCCGATGAGTTACGGAGTTGTTGCGTAAGAAGATAATGAATATTTATATATATCAAGCCTCCAAGTTGCCCTATCAGATTTATGCGTCCGAAAATACCGATTTCGATGAAAATCAGGGCTAAGATGCCATTTATGAAATAAAGGCGCTCCATTGCTTTGGCACCGAATTTCACGGCCAACGTGCTTTTTCCGGCAGCCCGGTCATCTTCTATATCTCTGTAATTATTGACTATCAGAACGTTTGCACCCATCAAACCTATCGCCAGCGCAATCCAGAAAGTCAGAGGCAACATGGCCCACGACAGTGTCTGTACGTAAGTGGTCATTATCACCGGAACAAGTCCGAAAAAAATCACGACCGCAATTTCTCCAAGTCCGTGATGAGATAACGGATAGGGTCCGGCGGAATATCCCATGGCAAAAATAGCAACAGCGATGCCTACTGCTATAAGCCACCATCCTCCCCAATATATGAGAGTGCAGCCCAATATGGATACAGCCAACAGTAACGCGAAAGTGGCATTTCGCATGGCTCGGGGTGTGATATCTCCTTCGGTAACTCCACGACGAAATCCCTCTCGACCTTTACGGTCAAGACCATTCTTATAATCGAAATACTCATTAGCAAAGTTTGACACTATTTGAGCGCCGATAGCAAACACAAGGCAGATAGTGAAAGGCAGCCAATGAAAAGACTTGTAATAGGCAGCGCAACCGGCACCCGAAATTACCCCTGCCACCGAGACAGGAAGCGTGTGAAGTCGCATTGCCTCAATCCATGCTTTTGGTTTTGAGATCATATATTTTGATAAATTGGATTTTCTCTTTTGAAGTTCTTATAATCAACGTCACCACGCACTTTGATATTTTAATCAGTGGGCACAGGCAGCTCAAAAAAACAAATAAGCATTAAAAATTTTTAATGCTTATTTAAATTCTTACCAGGTGGTTGTAAAATTATTTGATGTTATTCTTTTCTACATGTTCGGTAACGCGGTCGGCCAAATCGAGAAGATAATCAAGTCGCGGCATCTTTTTTACCTCTTCCGGTAGGGCATCATAGCCATATTTGAGTCCGGCTAATGCTCCTGCCAGAGAGGCATTTGTGTCGGCATCTCCGCCCATATCCACAACTTTATATATCGTGTCATAAGCGTTATCTGAATGCCAGAAGCTACACAGTGCGGCTCCCATCGAGACGCGTGTCCATGTCATCGAATTCTCATCATCAATCCCGAGGCCTTCCATGTTTCCCTCGTATGCTTTTTGCAAATAGGGGAGGGTGCGTGGATCATTTTCAAGACAAACGCTCTTCAATTCGTCAATGCTTGGCTCTTCTTCATCGTGCAGAAGACGGAAGAACATCCGGGCCATGATCTTTGAGGTTGTGACACACCGGGAATCGTCGTGAGTCATCAGGGTGATTCGGCGCACATGTTCCATCAGTTCTTCGCGTGAACTTGTCAGGGCTGTTACGAGCGATCGATGCAGCGAATCGTTGGATGCTTCGGCGTAATGTGATGTTGACCAGCTTTGGTGGGCTATCACAATGGGATTTTCAATCCATGCCGGGTTGTGGCACATCACATGAAAAACAGAGGCAACATCTACGTCCTGAGTGTCAAACCATTCCTTGAAATTGCGTGCCAGCGCATGCAGCTTGAACCTTCCGTTTTCAAGAATACATTCCAGAAAACGTGTCATCAAGACGGTGTCGTTTGTCCATTCTCCCCGTTTCCATTGGATGCGATGTGCGTCGCGGATGATCTGACTGAAGGTGCGAAGCCCTTCGGGGTAGTAGGATCTTACTTCATTTCGGGTCATAAATTCGGTGCCTACGCCTATGGCATCACCGAAGGCGTAGCCAACTATGGCTCCCCTGATTTTGTCATTAAGTTTCATAAAAGTACAGTGATAGATTTTCGTGTCTTTGCACGATTATTGATGTTAGATTAGTTCTTTAGTGCTTTTTAGGGTGTTTTATATTACCCTTTTTTATTTTTTGCAAATATACTAAATCTTTTTTAAAATGTGCTTTTCTTTCTGATTTTTTTAAAGAATTCTGTCATTAATTCTTTACATTCGCTTTCAAGTATGCCTCCTTCTATTATGGTGCGGGGATGCAATGCACTTTTTTCAGGTTTCAGATATGAGAAGTAACCCCTTTTGGGATCTTCCGTTCCGTAGACTATTCGGCCTATATGCGACCATCCGAGAGCCCCGGCACACATCGGGCACGGCTCCACTGTGACATAGAGTGTGCAGTCGGGAAGGTATTTCCCCCCTGTGTGGTTTTCGGCTGCGGTAATTGCCAGCATTTCTGCGTGGGCCGTGACATCCGTCAGAGTCTCTGTCTGGTTGTGCCCGCGGCCTATCACCCGGTCGCGGCAGACTATCACCGCCCCGATGGGTACTTCGCCGCAACGGCCCGCTTCCTGCGCCTCTTCAAGAGCGAGACGCATGTATTTTTCATCTTTTTCCTGTTGAGTCATATCATTGATTTTTATTTAGCGCCGCGGTTATTTCCCGTGCCTTGTCGGCAACTTCCTGCATCAGCCAGGCCGGTGTGGAGGTGGCTCCGCAGATTCCTATTCGTTTGGCACCGGCAAGCCATTCCGAACGCAGATCATCGGTGTCTGTCACCGCAAAGGTCCGTGGATTGACTTTCCGACATTCCTCCAGGAGAACTTTCCCGTTTGAACTTTTGGCGCCGCTCACAAACAATATGGTGTCGTGGGTGGCCGCAAATCCCTTAATTTTTTCCGAGCGGGTTGCCACTTGCCGGCATATTGTATCGAAATACTCAAATGTGCCTCTCTTTTTACGTGATTTTATGACTTCAACGATAGCTCTGAATCCATCAAGACTTTTGGTGGTCTGTGAATACAAGAGAATATCGCGGTCAATGTCGAGATGATCAAGAGCCTTGGCATCCTGAATCACTATGGCATTTCCTTCGGTTTGACCCACGAGTCCGTTAACTTCCGCGTGTCCCTGCTTGCCATAAATAAGAATAAGAGGCATTTCCGATCTTACGCCTTGTCTGCATTCTTCAACTGCCTTGTCGTATGCTTGTTTAATGCGTTGTTGAAGCCTGAGCACCACCGGACATGTTGCATCGATCACGCGATTGTGGTGGCGCTCCAGCAATTCGTAAGTTGAGGGTGGCTCGCCATGAGCCCGCAGCAAGACTGTGGAATCAGAAAGGTTTTTGAGGTCGGAGTGGGTGATGGTGCGGAGTCCGCGCAGGCGAAGACGCTCCACTTCCGATGCATTATGCACGATGTCTCCAAGACATAGTAGGCTCCGGCCTTCGGAAAGTTCGGCTTCTGCCTTCTCGATAGCCGTTACAACCCCGAAGCAGAAGCCGGAGTTATTGTCAATCTCTATGACGGGTTGAGAGAAATTATCCGGAGTCTCATTTGAAACTCCGGATTGATTGTTCATATCGCCGCTCATTCGTGGGTGATTACGTTAAAAAGATTGATAAGCCATTCCATTTGTTGGGTATGGTCCAAATTATCATTGTTCAGCACGTGTGCGTCCTGTGCCTTCCGAAGCGGAGAGATCGCGCGGGTGGAATCTATATGGTCTCGATTCTTGATATTTTCAAGAATATCTTCATATTTCACTTTTTCACCACGGACTTCCATTTCCTTCTGTCGGCGGTGTGCACGCACGTCGGCCGATGCATCGACAAATACTTTCATCTCTGCGTCGGGAAACACGGTCGTGCCGATGTCGCGCCCATCCATGATGATACCCTTTTCTTTTCCCAGCTCCTGCTGAAGGCGCACAAGGTGTTCGCGAACTTCTTTTATTTCTGCAATCGGACTCACCATCGAGCTCACCTGCATGTCGCGAATTTCGCGTTCAACATCCCTGCCGTTGAGCAGGGTGTGTTGGGTGCCGTCTTCTCCTGCCGGTGCAAAGTTTATGCGGATATTATCCAGGAGTTTAATCAGTCCCTCGCGGTCAATGGTATTATTGTGGATCAGGCCGTGTTCAAGTGCATAGAGTGTCACTGCGCGATACATTGCGCCTGAATCCACATACACATAGCCCACACGGCGAGCCAGTTCGCGAGCCATTGTCGATTTGCCCGAGGATGAGTATCCGTCAATAGCAACTGTTATCCGTCTCATTTATTTATTTTCGGTTTTTGTATTCTTGGTTGCGGTCGTCTTTTTTGCGCTGGCTTTTTTGGTGGTCGAAGCTTTTTTGGTGGTCGAAGCCTTTTTTGTTGAGGCTTTCTTCACGGGAGCTTTCTTTTCACTATCCACACTTTTTGCTTTTGGTGTGGACTTGGCTGTCGACTTTGTTCTGGAAGCTTTGTTCCGGGGTTTGGGTCTTACCATGCGAAGCACCTGGGCTGTCCGCGCAGGTATGTACATTTTAAGCCAACCTTTTCCCGACGGGCTGTATAGAGGATCCGGCTGTGTGAAATGATGAACACTGTCGTCAACAAGTCCGTTTCCTCCAAACGCAGGATCATCAGAGTTAAGCACAACTTCATATTCTCCGGCAGGTGCAAGGAAGCCATAGTCGCTGAATGAACGTGTCGGGCTCCAGTTGAACACAAATATCAAATCGCCGCGACGGAATGCCAACACTTGATCGTCGTCTTTTTCCCAAAGTTTTTCAACGGGGAGTGCCTGAAAATCATATACTTTCGAAACGGTTTCGATCATGGCGTTGTCAAAGCCGTTCAGGAATTTATATTTCAGGTCTTCACGGTCCACAAGGTCCCATTGGCGACGTGCATACTTATAGCTCCAGCCATTCCCTTCGCGTGGGAAATCAATCCATTCGGGGTGGCCGAATTCATTGCCCATGAAGTTAAGATAGCCGCCGTTGATTGATGCAAGTGTCACCAGACGTATCATCTTGTGGAGTGCCATGCCTCGTTCAACAACTCCATTGTTGTCGCCAACCATCATGTGCCAGTACATTTCCTTATCGATCAGACGGAAAATAATTGTTTTGTCGCCCACAAGCGCCTGGTCATGACTTTCACAGTAACTTACTGTTTTTTCATCTGCGCGGCGGTTGGTGAGTTCCCAGAATATTGAGGTCGGATGCCAGTCTTCATCTTTTTTCTCTTTGATCATCTTTATCCAGTAATCGGGAATTCCCATTGCAAGACGATAATCGAAGCCCATGCCACCGTCTTCAAATTTTGTTGCCAGACCGGGCATACCGCTCATTTCTTCGGCTATTGTGATGGCTTTGGGGTTGACTTCGTGAATCAGAAGATTGGCAAGCGTGAGATAAACCAGAGCATTCGTATCTTCGTTGCCGTCGTAGTAGTCTCCATATCCGCCGAAGGCTTTGCCAAGCCCGTGGTTATAATAAAGCATCGAGGTTACACCGTCAAAACGGAAGCCGTCGAATTTGTATTCCTCAAGCCAGAATTTACAATTGGAAAGCAAGAAATGAAGCACACTGTTCTTGCCATAGTCAAAGCAAAGAGAATCCCACGCCGGATGCTCGCGTCTTGAATCTCCGTAAAAATAGAGATCATAACTTCCGTCAATGCGGCCCAGACCTTCCAATTCATTTTTCACTGCATGCGAATGAACGATGTCCATAATAACGGCTATCCCCATTTCATGAGCTTCATCAATGAGCCGTTTCAGGTCGTCGGGAGTGCCGAATCTTGAGGAGGCGGCATAGAAATTGCTGACATGATAACCGAACGAGCCATAATATGGGTGTTCCTGAATGGCCATTAACTGAATGGTGTTGTATCCATCTTTAGCTATGCGCGGCAGGATATTGCGGCGGAATTCATCGTAGGTCCCGACGCCTTCTTTATTTTCAGCCATGCCGATGTGGGCTTCATAAATCAAAAGGGGTTTTGTGTCGGGACTGAATTTGGTAACTTTAAATTTATACGGATGTTCTGGAGCATATACTTCGGCTGAAAATATTTTGGTGTTATCATCCTGAACAACTCTGCGGGCGTATGCCGGGATTCGTTCTCCTTCTCCACCGTCCCAGAACACGCGCATCTTGAATAAATCTCCGTTATGAATCCAGTCGGCCGGAAATTTTCCCTCCCATGTGCCGTCTGCAAGTCGCTGAAGGGCAAAACGCTCATCATCTTTCCAATCTGTAAACGTGCCTATCAGCAATATTTTTGTGGCATTGGGTGCATATTCACGAAATATCCATTCCCCGTTTTTTTCACGGTGAAGGCCAAAATAATTATAGGCATTGGCAAATTTTTTCAGACTGCCATCGGTGTTTGCTGTTATTTCATCAAGTTTCCTCAGTACATCCTGATGACGCCCTTCAATTGCATCGGTATAGGGTTCGAGCCAAGGGTCATTGCGTAATATTGCAAGCTGTTTTTTCATTTTCTATTTTGGGTTTTTAGGGTTTTAGTAATCATTTTCTATCACTCCGGTCCGGATGATTCAAGCCTCTCCATGACGGGAGCATGCAAATTATGTCTGATAATTTCCCGAAGGGTGTGTCCGTCTTTTGTTTCACTCTTCATTGTTTCGAGAACGCCGGAGATATATTCCTCCTTAGTTCCGTATCCCAGCATGCGGTGTATCCCGCACTCCGCAAGCATGGGCTTGTGGTTGAACACTTTCAATATTCCTTCATAATCATTTCTTACCACCATTCCGCTGAATTGTTCCCGAAGACGATTATAGTATCGCCGGGGTTGTAGTTTGGCTGCCAGTCCGCGCAGGTGCGTCTCGAGGGCCGTTATGCAACTGAACCTCGCATCAATGCGGCACTCTACTTCGCGCTTCACTTTGTGACGGACGTGCTGAAGAGCCTGTTCCTCCGAATGAGCTTTGAACATGCGGATCACGTCGCGAACCACACGATTCTTTATTTTTTCTCCGTCCCGGCCGCGTCGGTACCCCATCAATTTGATAACCCCCGGAAGCATAAATAAGTTCTCTATTTCTGCAACATCCGGCACCATTATATCTTTCTTACGCAGGTAAGCAACTTCTTCTTCGGTTCGTCTGTCGCGATCCACTATCCCCAGCGGGCGGAGACGGTGCATCTGTGTCTGTTCGCCAAGAGTGCGCGTTGTCTCGATCACTTTGTTGCACGAACCTAAAGGCCGAATGTACATCTCCGGAAAAACAAGACTATATAATTTCTTATCGATAGAATGTTCGCTGTCGCCCTCTATGAATAACACCGGGCGACGATTGCCTGAAAATTCAGCTCGAATTTCGTCGGTAAATTTCCCGGGTGGTATAATCTTATAATCCCACGCTTTGAGAGATGAGTCATATCGTTTCACCAGAATACTCACGTTTCCTGTACGGGTGCCCACAAAGTCTTCATCCACAGAATTATATACGAATATACAGTCGGCCCTTATACTCTCGATAGTATTCCAAAGACGGCTCAGCAACCCGGGGTGTATGAACATCGAAGGGGAATCTATAAAGATAACTGCATTTTCGGGGGCGAACATTACGGCTCCCAGATAATACAACACAGCCTTTTCCCCTTGGCTCAGAGAGCCTGCGCTTATAAAGTCGCTCCCGGCATTGGTCGCGAACATTAACCTGCCGTTCGAGAGTATCACCCGGTTGCCCGGAAGCAGGGATTCCCAATGCGACATTACTATATCGAGCCTCGATTTCTTTATCTTCCCTGGCCTCTTCTTATTAATGCTTCTTTTCAGCTCAATTAAATTTTGCAACTCATCATTGAACAGAAGGTATAGAAGTTTGTCTAATTCCGTTATGGCATCCGTGCGCATGTAGCTCTGCTGCCTTATGGCCTCACGATACCGCGCATCTATCGATAAGCTGCTTGTCGACGTTTCAAGTTGAGGGAAAAATGCCGACAACACATTGATACAATAGGCCCGATCACCATTAAGAGAAATCATCTCCTCCATAAACAAAGATTTTCCGGCACCGTTGGCTCCTAATATAGTCAACTGGCGCAATTCACCGGTGTCTTGTCTTTCTTCAGGAGTAAGGGGGGCGGGGAGTTTGATGGAGTCCAATTCTGTCTTAATTTAGGGGTGCGCTTTGAAAATTGTAAATTTACAAAAAAAAATGTAATTTTGTAATGATGTATGAAAAATTCTGAGTATGTATCATAAACATATTTTGTTGTTGGTGATACATGCGGATGAGATTTCAACTCGTTAATTTGATATGAGGGTCTGGCGTTTTAACTGTATAACGGTTTGAAAAGTCGCCTATAATTCAGAAAAAATAATTTGACAAATACTTTTAATTATGTTTTCCGGTATAGTTGAAGGCACCGCCAAGGTGGTGTCGCTTGTCAAGGAAGGAGATAATCTTCATATCTCGCTTAAGTGTGATTTTACAGATGAGTTAAAAATAGACCAAAGTGTGTCGCACAACGGTGTGTGTCTCACGGTTGTAGCTCTCCCGGGTGATCAGACATATACTGTAACTGCAATCCGCGAGACGTTGGATCGTTCCAATCTGGGTCTGTTGAAAGTTGGTGACGAAGTTAACGTGGAGCGCAGCATGCGCATCGATGGCCGTCTGGATGGTCACATTGTTCAAGGCCATGTTGACCAGACAGCTGTGTGCCGTGGCGTTGACGAGGCTGATGGCAGCTGGTATTACAAGTTTGAATATAAAGTGGAGCGCGAGCTGGCCCGTAAGGGTTATTTCACTGTTGATAAGGGCTCGGTGACTGTGAACGGTGTGAGTCTTACCGTTGTTTCTCCTGAATCTTTTCCGGTGGAGGGTGATGAATCCATGTTGCAGGGAACTTTCCAGGTGGCCATAATACCTTATACTCACGAACATACGAATTTCAAGGATATCCGCGAGGGGAGTACTGTCAATCTTGAATTTGACATAATCGGTAAGTATCTCGCCCGTTTGGCAGCTCTATAATCTCTTATAGGAGGTTTGAGGCTATTTTACAAATTGGTATTATTTGTAAAATGAGGCTATTACAAAATAAAGTGACGTTTTCCCACGGGAGAACGTCACTTTATTTTGTAAATATTTTCGGGTTACTTAAGAACGATTATTTCTTTTTGTTTCCCCCCAGCACTCCGCGAAGCAGATCAAGACCTGTGGAAACATTGCTGTTTCCTTGGCTCCCGTTGGAGTTGGAAGATTCTGAATTTGTTCCGGAATTATTGTTTCCCTGAGTTGTTGGGGTTGTATCGTCGGTTTGTTGTTTGTTGCCACTCCCTTTCGTGAGGCCGTCCAGAATATTGCCAAGGCTTAAACCCGAGCCACTGTCTTTGTCAGTAGAAATTTTCTTATAGTTACTTCCGATTGCGAGTCCGTCGTAAGAATCAAGAATTCCCGACACTGTCTGAACTATTTGGATTCCGGTGAATGAGGCTACTGCCGAAAGAAGTTTTTTAAGTTTGGTGGCATCAAACATAATGTCCATAGAGTTTGATGTTTTCTGAACGTATGTGGTCACTCCGGCCAGTTTCATGCCTAAAGCAGTGAAGTTGAATTCAAAAACTCCCGGTTCTGCGCTGTCGTCTCTGGTTATGGTTCCGCTCAGTTTTATAAGTTTGCATGTCAGAGTGAACTTTGCATCGTCGGTAATTGTGAGTTTTGCATTATTCAGGCCATATTGTTCGTAATAAGGCGCAAGTTTTGTTTCTACGGCTGCGGCTGCGGCCACTCCACCTGCCTTTTTCAGGAATCCCTCTCCTTGAAAACACACCGCGGGGCCGGTGGCGTCCCATTCACCTACCATGTCGGCAATTTTTATATTCGAACTTGAAAATACACCTTCAATTATATTTCCAAGTGTGCTTCCTGTATTCCCACCTCCCAGCAAATCTCCAAGACTCTGTGCACGTCCCTGAGTCAGACCAAAAATGGTCAAAATTGCTGTCAAAACGATAATTCTTCTAATTTTCATATAATTTTTTTGGTTGATTTGGTACATTTGTGACCTAATTGGCACTTTTTTCTTTTCCTATTGGGAAAATTATTAATTTTGTAACCGGATTTCTGTACGCTTTTATAAGCCGTATGGTTATCTCTTTTATTAACTCACTTTTTGCTTATAAAGTTTTAAACCTGACATCATTTTCCTTTTGATTGAAGAAACATCCCGGAAATAACTATGTATTTGGTTGTATATCTTTTAATCAAGAATATATCCTTTATTCTTCATTGATATCGACGATTCCAATTCCATTTCCGGATTTTAAAGATTATATTAAACAAACATAACAATGAAAAATTTTTGTAAAGGATTTTCCCTTTTGGCAACTATCCTTCTTGCAGGAGGCCTTGTTGGTTGTAGTGATGATTCTCCATGGCGAGGATCTGACACGGAGGGTGGAATCAATCTTACCCTCACGGCCGATGGGCGAATTTCTCGTCACGCTTCAAGGGCTGATGATTATTCAAGTCCTATTGTTCCGGATGGTAATGCGTTTGCCATTTCTTTAGACAGTCATGACGGTTCTTATTCGAAGACCTGGACAAACATGGAATCATTCAATAAGGAAGAGGGTTTCCCTATTGGTGATTATAAAATTGGTGCTTCCTATGGTGATATGGATAGGGAAGGTTTCGAACTTCCTCATTTCAAAGGAGAAATGGATGTGCATGTTTCTCCCGGAGAGGTGACGGAAACTGAAATTGTTGCCACTCTTGCCAATTCAATGGTGTCTGTGAGGTTTACAGACGATTTTATCGCTAATTTCCCTGAGTATAGTGCTGCTGTTCAGACTCCGGGTCACGATTGGGTTGTATTCACGCAAACCGAAACCCGACCGGCATATATATCGCCCGCTTCTTCGGATTATACGAAGGTAAGCGTAACGATGACAAATAAAAATGGACAGCGTGTCACGGTTGAACCTGCAAAATTCCAGACAGTTGCCCGTCGTCATTATATCGTGACTATCAATGCCGTCGGAAACGTCACTTCCGGAGACATGACTCTTGAAGTTGAGTTTGAAGAGGATGTGGTGAACGAAACGGTAAACATTTCACTTTCTGATGAACTGTTCAATTCTCCCGCTCCCGAAATCAAGGCTAAAGAATTCACACCCGGGCAGCCCCTTTCTTTTATTGCGTACGAGGAATTAGCGGAAAATCCCCAATTCGATATTTTCGGATTCGGAGGTTTCAGCGAAGTGACCATGACAGTTTCCGGCCCTTCCACATATAATCCATCTTTCGGAAATCCGGTTGAATTCATTTCTTCCGAGTCGCTGACCCGTCGTCAGCTCGAAGCAGCCGGTGTGAAGGTTTCCGGTTTATATCCGGTAGAAGGTCTTATGGCCGTGGTAAATGTGAAGAAGTATCTCGAACAGGTGCCTCCCGGCGATTATACAATCACCCTTCAGGCTAAAGATGTTCAGACCCGTCTCAGCGAGCCGGTGGCGTTAAAGGCTTCGGTGGCTCCTCTCCAGATGGAGCTTTCGCTTGCTGAAGATGTTCCTTACCGGGCTCACGAAGTCACAATTGTGGTTGCTTCAAACTCTAAAAGCCTTGGTAATCAGCTTTCTTTCGAGTTGACCGATAAGGATGGCTATCCCATTGCTTGCGAAGTGAATAGTATTACTGATATCACGTTGCCCGGCTTTGCTTCGGCGCAAAAATGTGTGCTCAGCACAGATCCCATCGCAACAGCCGAATTTAAAGCTTCCGTTAATTGCGGCCGTATGACCAAAGAACTCTTGGTGGATGTTGTAGATCCTGAATATTCCGTTGAAATAGATGCATTTGCCAAGAATGTTGTGTTGCATATCACCACTGATGATCCTGATCTTCAGAATGATCTCGTTGATAACCTTAGTATTTATAACGGTACTCGAAAGGTTGACGAAAGCAGAATTAGCCGTGACCGGAATGCCAACATAATCACGATCAGTAAAACGGAGTCAGGTATTGAATATAAAAATATAAAAACCGTATTGGGCCAATTTGAGAAATTATTGCCGGCTTTCGCTACTGAAAGTGACGATGACGCAACTAATGGTAATTTCAGAAGTCGTGGAGTCAATATAAAACAAGACGGTGTTCAAGTAGGAGGTCAGTATCTGGTGTCGCCTGCCAGTTATACCATTAAAACAAATATTAACCGCTATGAACCTTCCGGTTGGGCCACTGTAAATGCTTTGACAGCATCAAGTGCAACAAGAAACATGAATACATGGTTCTATGTACCGTCGTCTTATATCAGTGGGGAGACCGTTGTTATTGAATCGGTTGGTTACAACCCCGATGGGAAAACCCCGGCTCGAACAGGGGGAGCGTTCAGCACAACTTATTATTGCACAAACTCTCCTTCCGACAGTGAGCTTCTGAAAGCGGCCGGTGAGCTTTTCCTCGGCTCCTATCCTCAGGGCGGCTCAAGATCTAATGGCATAACATTCTCAAGCAGGCCATCTTCTCTTTCATTTGATTACTCTTATTCGCCTGTTAATGGCGAGCAAGCTCAGGTTGAAATCTCGGTGTATGATGCTACAGGCACTACTCTTTCAAGCGAGGTTGCATATCTTTCGGCAACCCCTGATATGACATCTTATACTGTGAATCTTCCGGCTTACCCCTTCGGGAAGAAAGCTGCAAAGATATATGTCGGTTTCCGTTCCACTAAGGCTGGTGTCACTCCTTCTGTCAACATCCCCACCGGAAGTGCTTTGAACGAGGGGCAAGGTTTGGGAAATCATACTATTGATGACCTCACTTTCCATGCGGTTGCCAAGGGATCGGTGCTTACAATTGATAACGTTTCATTAGGATATGATGAAGTGACTGGGGTGAAGAATATACCTAACAATAAATCAAAAAGATAAGAAATCATGAAAATCAGATATTGCATGTTTGCTTTGGCTGCGGCCTCATTGCTGATGGGCGCATGCTCGAAGGAACATCCCTTTATTCCGGATAATACTTCAGAAGGGCAGGTGCTTAAAACTGCTCTCGATGTTTCTGCATCAAATGAGAATATTCAGATCACTCGTGCCGCTTCGGCAGATTATAATTTAAATGATTTCAATATTGCATTTGTGCCCGATGGCAATTCAACTTCCTTGAAGTCTTTTAAATATGGAGAAATGCCCGATGTGGTGAATCTCCCCGCAGGCAAGTACACTGTGACTGCCTCTTATGGTGAGGAGCGTGTGGCCGAATGGGAAAATCCTTATTTTTCCGGTGTTTCTGAGGTGTTTGAAGTCGCACCGATGGAAATTACTTCATTTATTGAACCTATCGAGTGTTCGCTCCAGAATATTAAGGTAACTGTTGAGTATAACTCCGAACTCCTCGCAATGATGGGCAGCGATGCTTATGTTGAAGTGAAAGTGGGCGATAATAGCGGGCTTAATTTTTCAAAAAGCGAACGTCGTGCCGGATATTTCCGCCACACCGAAGAAACGACACTTGTCGCCACTTTCCACGGTGAGATTAATGGCGCCAATGTGGTGGAAACAAAATCTTATAAAGGCGTTCAGAAAGGATGCTGGTATAAGCTGACATTTAAATATCATGGCCCGAATGGGTCTGCATTGGGTGCGGCTGCCGGTTCGGTCAGCGTCGATGCAAGTGTTGACGTGGATGATGTGAATGGTGATGTCACTATCGCTGATGATGAACCCCTTGATGATAACGAGCGTCCCGGAAGTGGTGATGATCCAACGCCGCCAACTCCTCCTGACACCGGAAACGATCCTCAATTTATAGCTGTATCCTCAGGCCTCATTTTCGATACGCCTTGGAATGTCTCTGGCGATACGCCCTGCAAGTTCAAAGCTGTAAGCACCGCCGAAGGAGGTTTCACCGAACTCACTTGCGACATCGTTTCAAATTCGCTCACTCCTTCTTCACTGTTTGATCTTGGCCTTTCTTCTCACCTCGATCTTGTGTCGGGTATCAGACCCGAGGATGGTGCCTCGATTAATGACCAGCTTTCCAGTCTCGGTTTCCCGGTGAATATGGGCGGCAAATCTGAGGCGGTATTTGACATCACGGGTTTTATGGGGCTGATGGCAGTTCAATTCCCCGGTGAGAGACAAGAGTTTCACCTTCACGCCAAGGATGCGAATGGTGTTAAAGATGTTGTATTAATTCTTCAATTCTGAAAACAGCTATGAACAATATATTAAAATATGCTGCCTTCGGTATCGCTTCCTTTGCTTTAGCCGCTTTGGTTCAGAGCTGTGCGATGGACGACCCTTTCGGCAGTGGAGAAGGAACTCTTAATGTGATTGCGGAAATGAATGGCGAGACCATCAAGACGCGCGCGGTTCCTGAAAATAACGATTACCTTCGCGAAAATTGCGTGATTTATATCGAAAATTCACGCGGTGTGATGCGTAAGTACAAAGGTGTTGACAATATCCCCTCCGATATAGTTCTCTCCACCGGTAATTATGTGTGTAATGCCTGGTCGGGCGACTCGGTCGGTGCCTCTTTCAGCAGCAAGTTTTACCGTGGTCAGGAACACTTCGAGATTACCAGAAATCAGCGCACTTCTCTGCGTTTGAAATGTAACATCGCAAATGTTGTTGTATCGGTAGATCCGGAATCTCTGAATATCGGTCTTTCAGACTTGAAGGTAAAGTTCTCGATGACGGCCGGTGAGCTTGATTTCGATGATTCGAATATACGTTCCGACAAGGGTTATTTCATGACCCCTTCACCCGAAACCCAGGGTGCCGATGCTGCGGCTTATGCTGAGAAAACTAAAATGACAATTACCATTTCCGGTACTCAGGAGGATGGATCTCCTTATTCCAAGCAACATGTCTTGAATAATGTTCAGCGTGCCCATGAATATACCGTTCAGCTCAGTAAGGAAGAACGTCCCTTCGATCAGGGTGGTGCTTTAATTGCCCTCACTATTAAGGATATTCCAATCATTGAGGACACAATTAATGTTTTCGCAGGTCCTACCGTGCAAGGTGTCGGGTTCGACATTAACGAGCAGGTGGTGAATACAACATCTTCTTTCTCTGACGTCACTGTCTCGATTTTGGGTTATCAGGGCCTGAAATCAGTGATAATGAATGTCAGCGATAATTTCACCGATATCAATAACGGCAGTAATATTATTGACCCGATTGTCATAAGCCAGCTCTCTGCAAAGGGAATTAATGTGGAATCAACAACTTCCGTTGACTCTGAGACAGGAGTGGATGTAGAGGAGCTTTACGTTACGTTCAGCGCCGACTTCCTCAACAATCTCCCTGCAAGCGTGCACGAGTATAGAGTGTCGTTCACCTGCACCGACGAACGCGATGTGACATCTACGGGTAGTGTCGGTTTCGCTAATACCGAGAGTGCAATAACTAAAATTGATGATATCGTTGTCGATCCGGCTCCCGATACCTCTCGTTCTCCGATGGCTATAACCGGAACAACGGCAACTCTTACCGGACGTGTCTTTAAGGAAGATGCTGCCGATTATGGTATCAAGTATCGCGCTCAAGGCACCTCAAATTGGACTTCTGTTTCTGCAAAGGCAGCTTCCGCTAAACCTACAAGAGCTCAGGGAGCGGACTATTCGGTTACGATCAAAGGTCTTACCCCCGGCACAACCTATGAGTATATTGCCTATGCCGATAACTTTGAATCCTCAACAGTGCAGTCCTTTACAACCGAAAGTAAATTTATTCTTCCCAACTGGTCGTTGGAAGAGTGGGGCACATATAAAGCCTCAACCATGTTGGGAACCAAGACCGTAATATTCCCGGGCAGTGGAGACGCACCCTCGTTCTGGGATTCCGGTAATGAAGGTGGTGCGACTGCGAATAAGGTCTTGACCGATAAGTCCACCGATATGGTCCATTCAGGAACCTTTAGTGCCCGTCTGGCTTCCACCAGCGCACTGGGAATGTTGGCCGCCGGAAACCTCTTTGTGGGTGATTATGTGAAAACTGACGGCACAAACGGGGTTCTGTCTTTCGGTCGCGAATATAATTCTTCTCATCCCACCAAGCTGCGTGTGTGGGCCAATTATCGCCCCGGTGTGGTGGATATAATGAAAGATAACAGCCTTCCTATTGTCTCCGGTGAGAAGGATCATGGGCAAATATATGTCGCCCTTACTGTCGGTGCGGTAGATATCAGAACGAATCCGAGTAATCAGAAGTTATTCTCGGCCGACGATGATCAGGTGATTGGCTACGGACAAGTGTCGTGGACTGATAATTTCGGTCCTGACGGCAGCCTGCAGATGGTCGAAATTCCGATTGAATATAATAATCGCGCAAAATCAGCACGTCCCACGCATATCGTTATTGTGTGCTGTGCATCAAAATACGGCGATTATTTCTCCGGAAGTTCCTCAAGTGTGATGTATGTTGACGACTTTGAATTAGTCTATGAATAAATCAATTTCGATTATCCTTCTTTTCGTGAGTTTGACTTCGGGCCTTATTGCCCGAAGTCAAACTCCGTCATATCAGGAGGTGCGCGATACCCTTAAGTTCACCCCGGCTATGGTCGATTCGTTGCGGGCCGACAGAACTGTAAAGCCTTTTGAGCGCAAGCTGGAGGCTGTTACTTTTGTGCCCAAGGGCCAATGGATCACAGGCCTCTCGGTATCTTATACCCAGTCGAATCAGAATAATTACCAGTTTCTGGTATTCGAAAAAATTACCGGAGACACTTATTCTTTCAGACTGAGTCCGAAGGTACTCTATGCCATTAAAGACGATATGGCAATCGGCGTGGCGTTTTCTTATCAGAGAGGTCTCACCAAATTGGAGAATGCTGATATTGTGCTGGGTGAAGACACAAATTTTGACGTGAATTACCTATACTCACTGGCACATAATTTTTATGGAACTATGCTATATAGAAACTATTTCTCTTTAGGACGTTCCAAAAGATTTGGTTTCTTCAATGAAATCCAGGCGCAGTTCGGAGGTGGACAATCGAAGATTACAACCGGTCAAGGCGAGTCTCTAACGGGTGCATACGAGCGGAATTTCCAAATGGATATCGGTATTGTGCCGGGGCTTGTGGCATTCCTTAGTAATTATTCGGCTCTCGAAGTGAATATCGGGGTGCTGGGTTTTTCTTATCATAACACCAAGACTATTACCGACCGCATCTATGTGGCTCATAGGAAATCCTCTTTCGCCAACTTCAAGATCAATCTTTTCTCTATCACTTTTGGTGCTACTTTCTATTTATAAGAATAATGTGCAGGATTAATCTTTCTTTTAAGCTTATCGTACTCGCGCTTTTCTGCTTTGCATTAAACTCCAAGGCCGATGTCGCACGTCCCGATTCAGTAGGAACCGTGCCCGACGGTAAGTATTATTATATACCCGATTCGCTGGCTAATGATGTTGAAACATTGCTCAGAGGCCATTCCCGCGTGGTAGACGATGATCTTAATCTGGATTTAGATGAAAAAGTCCTTGTGAATGGCGATACGGTGCCAATTGCATTGAGGGATAGAAATTTGGGAAGATTTGATCGAGGTCTTACCAATTTGCTATATGTCCCCAAAGGGCAATGGACGTTCGGTCTCACGGCTTCGTATGGGGAAATCAGTACCGATAATCTTGAATTATTCGGGCTTCTTACCGATGTCGACATTACGGCTCATGCCTTTTCCATAAAGCCATATTTCGCATATTTTATTAAAAATAATCTTTCCGTGGGCTTGCGCTTCAAGTATTATAATGCTCGCGGAGATCTGGATTCTTTTAATGTGGATATGGCCGATAGTTTTAATTTCAATCTCCACGACATAGGTTATAAAGCCGAATCGTATTCAGCTTCCGCTTTCCTCAGCAGTTATGTGGGGCTGTCGAGAAACGGCAGATTTGGAGTGTATAATGAAGTCGAGCTTGCGTTTGCTTCCGGAAGCAGTGATTTTACTCGTCCTTTTGGTTCAGAAATCAGGAACACTCACACCGGTTGGACAGAAGCTCAATTGAATTTTTCTCCCGGTCTGCAAGTGTTCATTATGAAGAATGTGGCATTCCACGTTTCGTTCGGTGTCTTTGGTTTCTATCTGCGTAATGAGAAACAAACCGAGAACGGTGAAAAAATCGGTTCTCGGTTCTCGTCGGGTGGTAATTTCCGCTTTAATATTTTTAATATTAATTTCGGAATCGGTATCTTTATTTAAAATTTCATTATCCCCGAGTCAGATAATATTAAAAAGAGTGTGCAATACGATTAAAGATAAAAATTTTAAATAATTACCTTCGGGTTCACCCTTATTTCCCTCTCGAGATTCTTATCATCTTCACTAATCTGCTAATTCTGTCATGCGTAAATTTAACCATCCATTCCTGAGTCTCACCCTTTTGCTCCTGTTTTTTACAGTCGCGTCTTGTATTAAAAATGATTTGCCTTTTCCGAAGATACAGCAGAATATTTCGGATATCGCTATCGAAGGTGAATCAAAGTCGGCATCTATAGATTCGGTTGATCAAGTGGTGCAACTTTATCTTGACGAGCAGACGGATATTGAGAAAGTTAAGTTTACTCAATTCGCCATAAGCGGAGGAGGAAAATCTGACATTAATCTTCTGGAAGGTGAATATAACTTGTCTTCCCCTCTTTTCGTCACCCTTTCTCTATACCAGGATTATGTATGGGAAATAAGAGCCAGTCAAACAATAGAACGTTATTTTGAGGTGGAGGATGAAGTCGGACAAAGCGTGGTCGACCCTGTCGCAAAACGCGTGGTGGTGAATATGATGGAGGGAACGGATCTCGCAAATCTGAATCTTGTCCGTGTAAAGCTCGGCCCGGCCGACATCACTACTTACACCCCCGAACTCAAGCCTGGTAAACTCAATCTTGAATATCCCTTGAGAGTTGCGGTGACCGCTTGGGGAAGAACAGAAATCTGGACAATTTATGCCGAACTCACCGAGCAAGGTGTCGTAACTTCCGCTGCTGATGCGTGGTCTAAAGTTATATGGGTTTACGGCAGTGGGAAAGCCGGTGATAAAAACGGATTCCAATACAGAAAAGCCGGAGACGAAAATTGGATTGATGTCCCCGACAATCTTGTGAATAGTAATCAGGGAACTTTCTCCTGTTGCATTAGTCATCTCGAACCGCTCACGGAATATGAGGTGCGTGCAGTCTCCGACAAGTCGGAAGGCGAGATCATTTCTGTAACTACACAAGCCACTGCCGATATCCCTAATGGCGACTTTGAGCAATGGTCGCAAACTGAAAATGGTATGTGGCTGCCTTGGAATACGAATGGCGAACGTTTCTGGGATACCGGAAACACCGGCTCTTATACGGTGCGCACAAATCTAACTACGCCTACCGATTATACGCCTACGGGGTCCGGCCGTGCTGCCAGAATGGAATCTATAAACATCCTCATCAAGTTGGCTGCAGGCTCAATTTATACCGGTGAATATCTTAGAACTGATGTCACGGATGGTGTTCTCGGTTTTGGCCGCCCCTGGAAATTACGGCCAACCAAGTTAAAGGGTTATATGCAATACCAGGCTGCTACGATATCTAATGCCGGAAATGGATATGGAGATTTAAAGGGCCGTCCGGACTCTTGTCAGATATATGTTGCTCTTACCGATTGGACAGAACCATTCGAAATCAGAACAAGGCCATCCAACCGTCAACTCTTCGACCCCAATTCAAGCTCTGTCATCGCTTATGGTGAACTTACTTTCAGTGGCAAGCAAGATAATTATGTGCCCTTCGAAATTGAGCTGAATTATCGCGCAACTGACAGAATCCCGTCATATTTACAGATTACCTGCACTGCTTCCAAGTATGGTGATTACTTCACCGGTGGAAACGGATCACTGCTTTATGTTGATCAATTAAGTTTTGATTGGGATTATTGATAACTTTGGGATTATTGATAACTTTAGGATTATGACTGAATTCAAATTTAAAATTCACACTTCCCTGGTGTGCGTGATATTAATGTTTGGCATTTTTACCTCAAATGCTCAATATCTCCCTCCGCAACCCGAACCTTTTCACCGCTCCAAAGCCCAGAAGGCTGTAAAGACTTCAACCGATGTTCTGCTTGTCGCTCTTCCGGCCTCAGCTTTAATTGGAACATTATGCATGAAAGACTGGAAAGGATTACTGCAAGGAGTCGAAACTGCCGCTGTAACCACGGCCGCTACTTATATATTAAAGTATAGTATAAAGGAAAAAAGACCCGATGGATCCGACTACCACTCATTTCCATCCGGCCATACATCAGTGTCGTTTGCCTCAGCCGCCTATATACAACGTCGATATGGATGGGCGGTGGGAGGACCCGCTTATGCATTGGCAACCTACGTGGGGTGGGGGAGATGTTTCGCCAAACGACATCACTGGTATGATGTTGTAGCCGGGGCCGCAATCGGAGCCGGAAGCGCATATATATTTACAAAACCCTTTGCACGCGAACACAATCTCCAGATTTCACCCGTGTCTGACGGACGATCGGTAGGTATCTACGCATCGTTCGATTTCTAATGGTTACACAACTTTTCCCGATACCGATCAATATAACATTATACCAAAAACTGAAATAATGTCATACCTGAATAAAAGAAAGAAAGCGTTCGGCTATGCCTTCAAAGGCATAGCCGGGCTTGTTAAAAAGGAGGCCCACGCCAAATTACACATCATAGCCACGATACTTGTCGTGACAGCCGGATTTATATTCAAAATATGTGCATGGGAATGGGTGGCAGTCACAATATGCATTGGAGGCGTATTCATGGCCGAAGCCTTCAATTCAGCCATAGAACGACTCGCAGATAAAATAACAAAAGAAAACGATCCTCTAATAGGAGAAGCAAAAGACTTAGGTGCAGCCGCGGTACTCCTATTCGCGATCGCCACCCTCATCACAGCCCTGATAATATTCCTGCCCAAACTGCCAACCCTGATCAACAAATAAACCAAGCCCCATCCCCATCCCCCAACTCTCCCGGAATTCCCATCCCTCCCAATCTTCCCAATCCTCCCCAAACTTCCCAATTCTCTCAAATTTCGCAATTCTCTCAAATTTCCCAAGCTTTCCCATCTCCCCAAACCTCCCAAATTTCCCAAAATTCCCAAGCTCCCACCCCCAATTAATCCCATCTTTCAAATAGCCTTAACAAAATGAAAGATATTTTAACATTTCTTGATTGCACTATACCATAATAATTTACAACAAAAATTACCCATATCCGACAACTTTTTTTGAACAAAACTTGCACAGCGGAAGATTTTGCACTAATTTTGCAATCGCAAATCGGAAATGACAACGCCGAAAGCGAAGCCCCGAGGGCGACGCGGGAAAGCGGAAATCC